>CAJTFE010000045.1 GCA_910575725.1 Clostridia bacterium
GACACCTTTCTCATATTAGCATAGGAGGCTTTTTTAAGGTATCCTCTTTGCTACGGCTTACTCTATTCTCCCCAGCATAGCTGGGGGATTGGTGTTTTCATTGAATGTTACACCGTTTTCCATTATCATAGAATTCATCATACAGTCCCTTATCTTTGTTTATTCGCAAACTCAAGCATCGGTGTACAAGGGGTACAAACAAGATTAAAAAGAAATGTTAGATTTGAAAGTAAGTAGAGTGGCAAAATCAAGAGTGTTCAGATTTTCCACTCTACTTGAACGTGGTCGCTGGTTGCGCTGATTGAAATAATCAGGCCGTCAGCGGCTTTTCTTTTGTCGTCAAAGTCAATGCTGTCCCAGTGGTCAAGGAAATAGGAAAGCTCCTGTTCTTTTTGGGGTGACATTGCTTGAAATTTGTTATTTCAAAACCGCCGTAAGGCTACTGCATTTTGTTTTGGCGCGTGAATATCCAGCCGCCGAAACAACGGTTTTTTTATATGCCGTTGTTTCGGGGCTCATTCGTTTTATTCTAAGAATATCCTTTTTAGCAAGAGTAACAACGAAATTGTTTTGTCCCCAATTTCTATCCTTCTGATACTGAGCAATATATTTTAATTGCTTCATTAAAAAAATTAGCCAAATTTCCACAGCCAAATCTATTTATATATAAGGAAAAACGTTCATCTGAAATATAGAGTTTGCCTAAATATGAAAGCATTTCTTTGTTACAACTATAAAAGTGTTCTGAAATGTAGTCTCGCCATACTTGCACAATTTGCTGAACCTCTTTGCAAGCGGGAGATTGCGTTTCATATAGCGCAAGTTTTTCAAATATCGTTTGCGCCATCGAAAGAAACCTTTCCATTTCTTCATTTTGGATTTTTTTACTTTTTGTAGAAAACATAGCTTCAAACTCTTTAAAACTATGAGTTTCCCCCCATTTTTCCAAAATTTCCGCTCTGAAGCTCTCCTGTAATTCAACTATTTTTGAATGTGAAAATGCGGAAAAGGAGTTGACTTGCTCTCCACTAATTTCTGCTTTTACCAGTTTGACTAAAGCATCTATCCGCTCTCTTTGTGCTTCTAAAATTGCAAGTTGCTTTTTTAGCACTTCAGATCGATTGTAATATGGAGAGTTAAGTAACTCTTTTATTTCTTTTAGAGCAAACCCCACTTCACGAAAAAACAGTATTTCCTGCAATCGACTTAAATCATCTTCTGTATATAAGCGATACTTCGCATCCGTAAGCATAGTAGGTTTTAGCAAGCCTATTTCGTCATAATAGTGGAGCGTTCGTATTGTTATACCGGATAATGTGGCTACTTCATGGACAGTCATAGGCTTATTATTCATTCCAAAAATCCTCCGAAACTTCCAAAATCTCGCTTGCGGGCAATAAGGTTGCTTCAACAATGCTTTTGCCTGTCTTTTTCAGATAATGCTTTACTAAATGATACCCACAGGCATATCCTGCACAATAAGGCAAGCCGACAGCCGGATAGCTTTGCAGATTTGCCATTTCATCTCCATACAAATAGGCATTAAGATTTTCAAGGCCCTGTACATTTAATCCATCATAAATAATCGGTTTGATATATTCGTTTAAGGTTTTTATATCAGTTTTAGTTACCCACGGCCCCGCTTTATCTTCGCCATATAAATAAGTTGCAAAATTTTCAGCAAGTCCTTCGCTAACCATCATTTCGGCCAGTGTAATGTCATTTCTCCATCGAATAAATTGAAATCGAATATTATGATTGACTTCATGTGCAAGAGCAACTGGCAACCGCTCCAAAGTATATTGATTGGGAACAAGCCATGCAAAAATATAGCCGGGAATACCTCCATCGCCACAATACCCTTCATTAAGTGAAATATAGGGACTTTCGGGATCTGCTAACAAAATTGTAAAAAGATATTCCTGTACTGGTACTTCAATACCACTGTTTGCAAAGCAATCCAAAGATTTCTGAATAGATTGTTGACAAGCAGTCCACAGTAAATCAGAAGAAATTTGCTCAATATTTTTCTGCTGGGATTTGTCTACTCTATTTGGAGCAATATGACCAAGCATACTGCTTGCCATTATTACATCATATCCATTAGGCGTTGATGCTTTCATTGGGACACTATAACAGTCCCATTTTTTCTTGAAAGGCATCATTAACTCATAACGATAGATGTCATTTTTCTTTTCAATGGACGCATTTGCGATTTTTTGATAAACGCCGTCAGAACGAATATACTTTACTTTCATTTTAATCATCCTTTCCTGTTTTCTCTATAATACACTATGACGTTACGTGAAAGTCAAGCGTGTAGAAGTTGTTTTTGCCGTTCAATATAAAATTAAACAGTCATTAGTATGAAATATATAATCGTTCAAATAATAACACCTGAAATGTAAAATTACATTAGGTGATATTATGAAGATTGAGAGAGATGAACGACGATTTGATTTTCACGATATAGGGCTCGCCATCAAGCGAGCGTGGGAGGCTGCTGGAATGACGCAGGAGCAACTGGCCTATATTGTTGACCGGGCTCCGCGCACCATCATGTATAACGAGAATGACGGCCAGCCCCCCAGCCTCAA
Organism: Clostridia bacterium; assembly: GCA_910575725.1. Lineage (GTDB taxonomy): Bacteria > Bacillota > Clostridia > Lachnospirales > Lachnospiraceae > Laedolimicola. Next base: position 2,598 of record CAJTFE010000045.1, read on the forward strand.
TACCTTTTATCAGATGGTGACAATGTTTGATATATCGGTAGATCAATACTTCTATCCGTCCAAGAACAAGGGGAGCGAATGCAGAAAGCGGATTGACGCCATGCTCAACGCCCTGGACCCAAGCAGAGTTCCGGCGGAAGTCTCCGTTTGTTTATAAGTTCGCACCTTAAGGTATAAAGTAATCTTAAAGCTTCTTCGCCAGCATTTGTCAATACATTGTATCTTTTGCATGGCCTGCTATATCTTTCTGCGGTATAATAAGGATAACTATGCCAAAGAACTTACCGAAAAAAGCGATCTGAATGAAACCTATTTTGAGGTGCAGGAGCCTGCTTGGACGGACGGATTTTCCAATATCCTGTGTCCGGCTGTTTGCAAACGCTCTGTCTGATATGAGCGTACATTGCCAAGAGATCTAAAAGCCCTCTCACACACAAAGGCAATGTACGGCCAGAGCAGACAGAGTGTACGCGAACCGTCCGAACACAGATATGGAAAATCCGTCCGTCCAAGCAGGCTCCTGCACCTTAAATCGTCCCCCTCACCAAAATCTACCACCCATAATTAATCCCCGTAATCTCAAACCCTCCATTCACCACCCCAAAAGTAATACTAGCGCTCCCCTCCGCATCATAGTCCATTAGGGTAAACCCAGCCATACTAGCAGCCAAATCCTCCACATCCGCCTTCTCAATAGAACTCTGCATCCCCTCCGAAAACACCTCATCCGGATCAAGGGCCAAAAAGGCCTCCTTCGTCTCCACTACACCAACCTCGTCCAGTCCAACATAAACCGGAAAACCCGTCAGCTCTGCAAGCTTCCCCAGATCCTTCTCAGCCACAACCTCTTTGATCAAAGCCGCAAAATCCGCAACCTCACCCATATCCGCATCAAAATTATCCAAATTACTATCCGGTTCCGTCATTCCATCCTCAGAAGCTTCCACCTCATCTCCTGGTTCTGCTTCCTCCTTTGCAGGAATCTCCTGTGCATCCTCCGCCTCATCTTCCGTCTGCTCCACAGCCGCCGGAGTCTCTTCCTCTTTCTTCTCATCCCCCTTACAGGCCGAAAGTCCCATCACTAAAACCATTGCCACTGCCAAAATAAATCCTCTTCTTTTCATATCCATCATCCTTTCCTTATAAAGCAATCTCAAACTCCACCTCACCCATACTACCGGGCGCAATGGCGTATTTTTCAAATACAATCACCGGATTCCCCTTGTCATTCACATAGAAATCAGGTTCTGCCGCAATCGTTTCAAAACCGCCCTCCTCCGCTGTAAAGAAGGACTCACCCTTTTTTGTCCGTTCCTCAATCTGGGCGCGAATGCTTTCGTTTGCCCTCTCCATATAGTCCGGCCCCAGAAGATCTCCAAGCGTCAGAAATTCACAGCTGTCCAAATCCAGATTATAAAAACGAGTCTCAGCGTAAGCGCTCGTCCAGCTCTCAGTCCCCTTTACCACAAACGACAGAATCTTCTCCGTCTGATTCTTAATCTCATACCATACATTGATACGGATATCATGCTCCGCCCATTCCTCTTCTGTGCCTCCGGTTTCCAGGAAGGCCTTTTTATACTCCTCAGCCCTCTGGACAGCTTCACGCTCATACTGGGCCGTCATTTTCTCAATCTGCGCATTCACCTCCTCTGACAGGCTCTGTCCGCTCTCGCCTAGAGCCACACCTGGAATCTCTGCGGCAATCTGAGTGTCTCCTTCTGTTTTTTCATAAGAACGGATCGTCAGAATCCGTGCAAGCTCTCCAACCACAGGCAGCTTCTGCGCTTCCATTGCAAAAGCCTCGCTGGTATTCAGCCCAATGACGGTCACTGCGGCGAATGCAGCAGCCATTCCCATGGCCCATTTGTACACCTGCCTTTGTCTGCATCTAAGAAGCCTTTTAGCTCTCTTTCTCCGGGATGCTTTGACAGCCTCCTGTACCTTTTCCTCCAAAGCCTCCGGAATCGGGATTCCTTCATAAGTCTCTCTGCTCTTCTCCAAGTCGTTCAAATCTTCATTCCCTCCATTTCCACACGCAGGGCCTTAAGACCCCGATAAAGCTTCGCCTTCACCGTATTCAGATTAAGCATTGTAACCTCCGCAATCTCCTGCAGGGACAATTCCTCATAAAACCGAAGCCGGATGATATTCTGCACCTCCGCCGGAAGCCCTTGAATCCGTTCATACAAGTCCTCCCTGCCGGCGTATTCCGGATCGCAGACGCAGGCTTCCTCGTCCAAAGGCTCCGAAAGCAGCAGTTCTCTGCGGTTTTTCCGAAGAAAGCTCATACTCTCGTTTGTCAAAATCCTGTAAAACCAGGTCTTTAACGCATGGATATCCCGAAGATCCGCCGCATGCTCCAAAGCCTTGCAGACGGCATTTTGCACCACATCCATTGCGTCCTGCTCATTTTGCACATTCGAATATGCAATCCGGTAAAACTTTTTCTGATTTTCTAAAATGTATTCCACAATTTCTTCAAAATGATCCTGCTGCATTTTTCCCTCCTGACTGCGCAGCCCTTGTCTCTTTCACCAGTACAAGTTATCAAACAGTATTCTTTTATAATGATGTAAAAAAGCTTTTTTACCCTTTCATATGATAGACTATAGAATCCTTGGAAAAGTTGCAGACTTTATAAAAAAACAGCATTGCATAAATAACAGTGAATCCTGGCCCGGATAGCGGGCGCAGGATTCACTGTTATTTATACCTATAGGATAACCATTCTGTACCAGGCAGACATTTTCCTTATTCCGCCTTGGCTTTGCATACAATGGCTGTAAGATACGCTTCTTCCCTCTTTGGAAGAAAGATGGAAAACACCGTCTTCTCTCCCGATGCCACCTTCATATAGCCTCCCTGGGCCCGGATAATTTCCCTTGCCAGATAAAGGCCAAGCCCTACTCCTTCCTCCTCCCGGTTCTTAGGCGAGCGGTAAAATCTCTGAAAGATCTTTGGAATATCCTCCTCCGGAATTCCCTTTCCATGATCCGTCACATCAATCCGGTAAAAGAGCTCATAAGCACGCCCTTCTATAAGAACCGTATCCCCATGGAAGGTATACTTGACGGCATTGTCCAAAAGATTCCACAAAGCCTCCCCCGTCCACTTAGGGTCAAACCAGGCCAGATCCGTCCCCTCCTCAACCTGCCATGCAAGGCGTACTCCCTTTTTCTCTGCAAGAAAAGCGCCTTCTTCCACAGTCCCTGCCACAAGCTCACGAACGGAGTTCATCTTGGGAGAAGGGCAGATAATTCCATGTTCCAGACGGGAACCCTTGATAAGGGATGTAATAAGAAATTGAAGCTTTTCCGCCTGCAAGGTAAGCTGCCGGGAAAGCTCTCTTGATTCTTTTGGCACCTGCTCCCCAAGGAGGCCGGCATACAATACCAGATTGGCGATAGGCGTCTTCGTCTGATGGGAGATATCTGCAATCAGTCCGTGAATTTCTGCCTGTTCCTTTGAAAGCCTCTGTTCCTTTCCTGACTGCCGGCTAAGATACTGGCAGAGCCTTGCTTCAAAGGAAGAAAGGCGGCTTTCGTCATAATGCTGCTCTTCAAAGCTTCCGTCTATGGCTGCTTCCAGCATTTGATCCATCCGATCCAGATGACGGTGGATCCTGCTTCTCTGTACAAGGATACAGACGGCCAGCGCTGCCGCAATGACAGCAAATACGGCACAGAGGATCGTCTCATTATCCATGGGTACCTCTCTGCATGCCTCCTATACGCTCATCCGACCAGGTATAGCCGATCCCGTAGACAGTTTTGATGTATCTGGGGGCAGAGGAGTTATCCTCCAGTTTATCCCTGAGACGCTTGATGGTGACGGATAGGGCATTTTCATCTACATACTGGGCGCCGTCGGTCCAGATGCGATCCACAAGTTCACCCCTTGATAGGGTGAGCCCCCGGTTCTCCACCAGAAGCTTTAGGAGCTTCTGTTCGGTTTTACTAAGCTCTATGCGCTGGTTTCCTTTGATAAACTCCATACTGGAGAAGGAAAAATAAAACTTTCCTGCCTGGTATACCTGCAATCCGCCCCGGCGCATTTTCCGCATCTGGGTGTTGATCCGGGCTCTCAGCACCATAAGGCTGAAGGGCTTGGTGATATAGTCGTCCGCCCCAAGCTCCAGTCCGGTGACAATCTCGGTTTCCAGATCATTTGCCGTGAGTATCACTACCGGCGTCTCCTGCTTTTCCTTAATCTCCGAAAGAAGCGTAAGCCCATTGCCGTCCGGCAGATTCAAGTCCAGAATCACCAGGGAAATCTCTTGACGCTCTAAGGTTTTCCTGGCCTCTGCCAGATCATGGGCCTGTAAAAACAAATAGCCTTCCGCTTTTAATGCCAGGGCAATGCCATTGCTTAAGGCTTTATCATCCTCAACAATCAAAATCTTTTCCATTTGTTATGCTCCTTCTTGCTGTCTGATGTACCAATGTTTCGATTGTAGCGGAAGAATTTTGAAAAAGGATGATTCTTTTCTTAAGAATTCTTAAATTTTCCGTCAACTTCCGCTTTTGGGGATTTCAAAAAGCTACTGCTTCTTTTTTCTTTTCTGATGCCATTTCAGGAATTCTTCTTTGTTATCGCCTATTCGCTCTGTAATCTGCTCAATGGATACAATGCCATCCCGTATCATTCCCTCATACACTTCAAAATTCTTTTCACGCTCTATAAGCTGTGCCTCTTTTTTCAGATACTCCCTTTCCGCCTTCTCATCATATTCTTCCAACAGCATATTCCGAACCTCCATCTGGCCTTTTCGCAATACATCCGTCAATATTCCATGCTCCAGGCAGTCTGTGATTGCATGCTCAACGGCCTCCTCCAAAACCATCCCTTTTTGAAGATTCTGACGGATCTTCTGGATAAATTCCGCATATTCCCACAATCTCCGGCATTTTTCCATCAGCTCCCGGTTCTGTCCGCTGTTGATATTCAGCACCTTTACCATGCACTCCAGACATGGAACGCTTCCTTCTTTCTGCCCCTCAAAACCATCTGAAAGCCGAAGCTCCATGCTTTCCTCTTCTTGTTCAAGACCATTATAAAATACCACATAATTCGGAAAAGGCAGGGGAATCCTCCCACTTCCAGTAAGCCGGTATCCATGGCTGTCCACATGCCGCTGATATAGCTCCGCAAAATAAAACAGGCCTCGAAGTGGCATATTGGGATTCCAAGTGCTCTGGTGCTCATAAAGATTCATTGAAGCCCCCAGCAGAAAAGACAAATCATTTTTCATCTTCAAGTAAATCACATTTTCCAGAGTGTTGATCTCCAAATCATCGGGATCTTTGTACTCTGTGTCATTTACAGCGTTATAAAGCTCCAGCAAGTCTTTCTTATCGCGGAAAATAAACCGAAACAACGTATCCTTATATTTACGGTTCACCTTTCTTGGAAAATGGAACATATGACGTATTTTTATCTTTATTTTCATTTTCTTCTCCTTTATTATACTTTTTTTCAATATATCCTGCAAGCATACAAATCCAGGATTTATCTGTCATCTGACATCCTGACTGAACAGACCGTTTTGTATCAAACATTCATAGGCATCAACTCACTTTTACCATGACACTTCAAAAATTGAATTATGGATTTTACTTTTTCTTGGGAAAAAGAAAACGGAATCGTTTTCCTTTGAAACACATTTACTTTAACACAAACGCCTTACAAAATCAAGCTATTTTTAACATATTTTTACATCATTTATAAGACATTAAGAATGGATCAGATAGGAGACACAGAAGACAGAAGGGCTTTTCCATCCTCAACCCTTCCGCTTCATCCCGCGCAGCAGCTCCTTCATCTCCTTCTCCACCCGGTAGGATTCTGTAATCTTCTGAATGGCCTTATTGTACGTCCAGTTATCCAGCTGGTTGTTCTTTAAGTACTTCATGCTTTCTTCCGGGAAGTGCACAAAATAGACGGACACGGCCCAGGCTACAGCCATACGCACATAATAGGCATCACTGTCAATGGCGTCAAAGGCTGCAAAGGCCTTCTCAAGATAAGCTTCCTCCACAAAATGGCTCAAAAGCATCACAACCCCGAAACGAAGCTCATACTCCTCCTTGGACTTCAGATACGGCTGAAGGAACTCCCATACTTCTTCCTTGTGCTTCTTCGCCTCCTTAAAAGAGCCGCAGAAGATATCACAGACCGCCCAGTTGTTAATGCGCGGAATAAATTCCCGGGTCAGCTCAAGACGGCGGTCAAACTCCATCTTAGCCGAGGCAGTCACCAGCCCCTGAAGCATATCCTTCTCATACCACTCCCGGTCATTTTCCAAAAGGAAGGCCTCCCAGTCCCCCTTCGCAATCTCCTTTGCCAGCTTGCGCAGATCCGGTACGCGCACTCCCAAAATATTGTCAACTCCCGGAAGAAGTCCTCCATGGAACTCCCTGTATCTGCCGTCCGCAAGCTCCAGAAGGCGTCTGCGAACCGCCTCCTTATTCAAGCCATAAGCCGCTTCTTTTGTCATATCCATTTGATTCCCCTCCGATTCCACAGGCTCTCTTCCAATCGCATCAATACCCTTATTACAGCTTTACGCCTTCCAGCTTCAGCAGATACGCCTTGATATCCAGCGCCTTATTCTTCCCGGCATACCCGGTAAGGCTTCCATCCGCTCCAATTACCCGGTGACAGGGAACAATGATCGCAACGGGATTACTCCGGTTCGCCATTCCCACCGCCCGGCTTCCTTTCGGACAGCCAATCGCTGCCGCAATTTCCCCATAGCTTCGAGTCTCCCCATAGGGAATTGCAAGAAGCGCCTCCCAGTCACGCATCTGAAACTCTGTCCCGTGGAGGGAAAGCGGAAGCTCAAACTGCTTACGCTCCCCTGCAAAATACTCCAGAAGCTGACGCTTCGCCTCAAGAAGAAGCTCCGTCTCCTCCTCCGGAACATCCCCATTCTCCGAAGAAGCTCCAAAAGAAAGGCTGCAGATTCCCTTCCCGTCCTCCACAAGCTCCAGCTCCCCCACAGGCGTCCCAGCCATACACTTTTTCTTGTTAAATATAGTTGCTGCTTCTCGCTTCGTCATAATAAATCACATTCTCCTGTCTTAAAGTAATCTTCCCCTCATCCACATCCAGAATCGAAACCCCGCAATTCTTATGCACGCCCCCATTCCAGAAATCCTTCAAATCCGTAATGGTGAAACTGCTCAAAAGCCCCTTCACCACAGCTCCATGGCCAGACAGCAGAATCGTCTTATCCTGGTAATCGGGATGATGAACCAATTCCTGCAAAAACTCCGTAGTCCGCTCACAAAGATGCCGGATAGACTCCCCTCCCTCTGGCGGTACATACGCCCCTGGATTCAGAAAGAAATTCCCAAAATCCGGATCCGGAATATTCCACCCGTCCTTATGGCAGCAGAGCCCCTCAAAAGGCCCAAAAGCAATCTCCCGAAGACGCTCATCCGGAATAATCGGAATCCTGCGCTCCCCCCGGATAATCTCCGCCGTCTGCCTCGCCCTCTTCAAAGGACTGGTAAAAATCACATCAAACACCACATCACAAAGCCCCTCCGCTGTAAGCTGCGCCACCTCAATCCCATTCTGATTCAGCGGAATATCCGTAGCCCCCTGCAAAAGCCGCTTCGTATTCCAATCCGTCTCTCCATGACGAATCAAATAAATCACCATCGCATGATCCACTCCTCACATCCATATTTTCCAAACACAAAATCCAGCTATCCTCCAGTATAGCGGACTTTAAACCAGAATACAAGATTTTAAAGTTTCATAAAAAACCACTACCTATCTCCCCAAACCAGGGACAGCTGAAAAATAAGTCCTGCGCCTGTTCCAATATCCGGTGTCCGGCTGTTCGCGTACACAGTGTCTGATATTGGCGGACAAACGTCAAAGCACACAACATGCCATAACAAAACCACGTTCGTCCGACAAGAGCAGACATTGTGTACGAGAACCGTCCGAACACAGATATGGAACAGGCGCAGGACTTATTTTTCAGCTGTCCCGTCCGTCCCCATATACTTTCACATCCTCCCATCTAATTTCCTTGGCTTCAAACCAAAAGAAAGTCCCAGGCTCTTTCTTCTCCCCTTTCTTATTTATAACAATACAAAATTTACATCTATTACACCAGCAGATTCTCCGCCCGATTCACAATATAAAACCCTTTGGAATTCAAGCTGTCCGCTCTGTTGTAAGTCATAACCGTTCCGTCCATCTGCCGGAATACGGCTCCGGCTTCCTCCGCAATGCACTGCATGGCTGCAGTATCCCATTCCATTGTTGGATTAAAGCGGTAGTATATATCTGCTTTATCTTCCGCTATCAGGCACCCTTTCAGGGAGCTTCCCATCTTCACCAGGTTCTTAAACTGATATTTTTCTATCAGTTCATTCATCTGCTCACACTCATGGGAATTGCTTGCCACAACCCTGAGAGAGGCTGTATCCGTATGTTCCGACACCTTCAGCCTCTTAATTTCCCCGTCCGTTGTTCTTTTATATGCCCCATACCCCCGGGCCGCATAATACAGATCGCCTGACACCGGCACATAGATAACGCCCATCACTGCCTCATGCTTATACGCCAGGGCAATATTAACCGTAAACTGTCCGTTCCTTTTTAAAAACTCCTTTGTCCCGTCCAGGGGATCGACAACAAAGCAGAGATCCTGTTCCAGCCTCGACTTATTGTCCTGTTCCTCTTCCGACAAGACTGCATATTCCGGAAAGCCTTCTCTTAATGCCTTTATGATAATCTGGTTGGCCGCTTTGTCCGCTGCTGTCAGCGGAGAGCGATCCTCCTTATATTCCACCCGGACCGGCGCGGCTTCCCTGTAGATCTCCATAACCGCCTTTCCGGCTTCCACGGCCGCAGCCTTCGCCGTTTCAAGCTCCTTCATCCATTCCATGAAAAAATCCTCCCGTTTAGAGCTGTGTAATATCCAGACGCCGTAAGCCCCGGATTTCCTTCAGCGCTTCAAACCGCTCTGCATCAATAAAATCAGCCACAAACTCCGTCTCAGGCTTGCGGCAGATCTCTTCCGGAGTCCCGATCTGTTCAATGCTTCCCTCATTGATAATCAGGATCACATCGGCCGTTTCCATAGCCTCCTCCTGATCATGGGTTACAAAAATGCTGGTAATTCCCACTCTTTCAATCATCTCCCGAAGCCAGGCGCGCAGCTCCGCCCGTACCTTTGCGTCTATGGCCGCAAAAGGCTCATCCAGCAGCAGGAGCTGCGGATTGGGCGCAAGGGCCCTGGCAAAGGCCACACGCTGGCGCTGGCCGCCGGAGAGCTGATGGGGATAGCGCTTCCCTAAGTCCTTCATGGAGATCAGTTCCAGAAGCTCTCCGACCCGGTCTTTGATCTCCGCCCGGCTTTTCTTCTGGACCTGCAGGCCGAAAGCGATGTTATCCGCCACAGTCATATAGCGGAACAGCGCATAATTCTGGAATACAAACCCGATTCCCCGCCTGCTTCCCTTCAGATCATTTACCCGGACTCCGTTAATCAGGATATCCCCGGAATCCGGCCGGTCCAGGCCTGCAATCATCCGCAGAATCGTTGTCTTTCCGCTTCCGCTGGGCCCCAGCAGCGCTGCCATATGCCCCTTCTCGATTCCAAAGGACACATCCCTGGATGCATGAAAGCCGTCAAAGGTTTTATTTACATGTCTCATTTCTACGTACATGGCATTTGTCTCCACTGCAAAATTACTTTCTCTTCCACTCCACAATATTTCTCGCTATGAGAATCAGCACCGCCAGAACCACCAGGATCGAGGATACCGCAAATGCCGCCGTTGTGTTGAACTCATTGTATAGGATCTCCACATGAAGGGGCAGGGTGTTTGTCTTCCCCCTCAGATGGCCGGAGATTACCGAAACTGCCCCGAATTCCCCCAGGGCCCGGGCCGTGCACAGAATGACTCCGTAAAGCAGCGCCCATTTTATATGAGGGAAGGTAATCCGCCGGAAAATCGTAAATCCCCCCGCCCCCATCAGAGCCGCCGCCGCCTCCTCGTCCTTTCCCTGGGCGTTCATCACCGGAAACAGTTCCCGGAACACAAAAGGAAGGGTTACAAAAATGGTAGCCAGAATCACGCCCGGAACGGCAAATACGATTTTTATCCCGTTTGCCTTCAGGAAGGCTCCCATCCATCCCACATTTCCAAAAGTCAGGATGAATAACAGGCCGGCAATCACCGGTGAAATGGAAAAAGGAATATCAATCAGTGTTGCCAGAAGCTGTCTGCCCCGGAAATAATATTTCGATAAAAGATACGATGCGAAGATTCCGAATACGGTATTGGCAGCTGCCGCACAAAGGGCTGCGGCCAGCGTAAGCTTTAACGCCTTCTGCGTATATTCATCCAGAACCGCCTCCATGTATGCATCCCATCCTTCCCGGAGGGCATTGGATATCACTACAATCAGGGGAAGAACCAGCATCAGGAACAGAAACAGCGCGCTTACGCCGATCAATATATACTTCATCCCATGGCCGGACGCCTCACGGGGCGGTTCTATCACCTTTCGTATGGAATTGATTCCATCCCCCACGGTATCCTGCTCATAAGTTCTCGCTGTCTTCTTTGACATCATCATTCTCCTATTAAAAGTCGCTGCACAACAGCACGAAAGAGTAAAGCCGCTTCGACACACTGGTTATGACTTACTGAATCTCTGCATATAAATCTGTGCGGAATTAATCCCAAACATCAAAACAAAGGATATCACCAGCAGCACCAGCGCGATTGCCGTTGCATCTGCGTATTTGTACTGCTCCAGCTTTGTCATAATTAAAAGGGGCGCAATCTGGGTCTTATAGGGAATATTTCCGGCAATGAATACCACGCTTCCGTACTCCCCGATTCCTCTGGCAAACGCAAGCCCGAACCCGGCCAGAAGCGCAGGAAACAATTCCGGCAGTATCACCCGGAAAAAGATACAGGCCCTGCCTGCCCCAAGAACTGCCGCCGCCTCCTCGTACTGCCGGTCCAGCTTCTCCAGCACCGGCTGCACAGACCTCACCACAAAGGGAATCCCCACAAATATCATGGCAATCGTAATTCCTATACGGGTATAGGCAATCCGCACTCCCACCTTGGCAGACAGAGCGCCGATCCACCCCTTGTCGGAATACAGATACGTAAGGGAAATCCCCGCCACTGCAGTGGGAAGGGCAAAGGGCAGCTCGATGAGCCCGTCCATAAGGCGCTTCCCCGGGAAATCATAGCGCACCAGCACCCAGGCCAGAATCATGCCGAACACGCCGTTTACCGCTGCCGCTAAAAAGGCGCAGGAAAGACTGACCGCATAGCCGGAAATAACCTGCCGGGCAGTCACTGCCTCTATGAACTCCCGGATGCCGAGACGTCCTGCGCTTAAGAAAATAGATGCAAGCGGAATCAGCACCAGGCAGCACAGCATGGCCAGCGTCACGCCCAGGGAAAGCCCGAAGCCCGGAATCACCCTGACCCCTCTCTTATTTTTTACCTTTATTATCTGCTGTTCCATAAAGCAGAGGTTCCTTTCTCACTCCTGTCCCGAAAGGAAACAGGAATCATTTTCCAAATCTTTCATCCGCCGTAGATCTGATCAAACACCGCGCCGTCGGTAAAGTAAGCATCGTATGCGGCATCCCATCCGCCAAAATCATCGATGGACACAAGCTCCATATCCAGGTTGAACCGGCCGGAGAATTCCTGCAATATCTTCTCATCCGAAGGACGGTAGTAATTCTCGCCGGCAAGCCTCTGGGCATCCTCGCTGTAGAGATATTCCAGATAGGCCTTGGCGAGGTCCTCCGTCCCGTGCTCCGCCGCATTGCTGTCCACCACTGCCACGGAAGGCTCCGCAATTATGCTGATGCTGGGAGTTACAATCTCATACTCCTCCGGATACTGCTCTATGGAAAGATAAGCCTCGTTTTCCCAGGCAATCAGCACATCCCCCTGGCCGTTTTCCACAAAGGTATTGGTGGCTCCTCTTGCTCCGGAATCCAGAACCAGCACATTTTCATACAGTTTTTTCAGAAAGGCTTTTGCCGCCTCCTCATCGCCGCCGCTTTGCTTCATCTCATAGGCCCAGGCCGCAAGGAAATTCCAGCATGCGCCACCGGAGGTCTTCGGGTTGGGCGTGATCACCTGGACTCCTTCCTCTGCCAGATCCCCCCAGTCCCTGATTCCTTTTTCATTGCCCTTCCGGACAAGAAATACAATGGTTGACGTATAGGGCGCACTGTTGCTGTCAAATTCTTCCATCCACCCCTCCTCAATGAGTCCCACTTCCTCAACAGCCGTAATATCCCGGGCAAGGGCAAGCGTTACCACATCCGCCTCATTTCCCTCTATCACAGAACGGGCCTGGGAGCCGGAGCCTCCGTGGGACTGGGCCACGCTTACCTCCTCGCCTGTCTTTTCCTTCCAGTATTCCGAAAACAGCTCATTGTACTCTGCATAAAACTCTCTGGTGGGATCGTAGGAGACATTCAAAAGCTCCCTGGCGCCGCTTTCTTTTTCTGCGGCTTTCCCTCCGCAGCCGGCAAGCAGCGCCGAACATACCATTGATGTAAACAATACTCCTGCCGCCATTCTTTTTTTCATAAATCTCTCCTCTTCCTGGGGTGTGAATCACATGTATTTTTCCAAAGCCTGCAGTACCAGATCCGCAGATTCCTCAAGGGACTGCCTGCTTGTGTCTATGACTATATCTGCATTCTTTGGAGCTTCATACGGGCTTGAAATGCCTGTAAAGTTGGGGATCCTGCCCTCCCTGGCCTTCTGATAAAGGCCTTTGGCATCTCTCCTTTCGCATTCCTCCAAAGGGGTGCTTACATAGATCTCGACAAAGTTCGTCTCCCCGACGATATTCCTCGCATTCTGCCTGTCGCCGGCAAAGGGGGAGATAAACGCCGTAAGCACTATCAGCCCCGCATCATTCATAAGCCTTGCGACCTCCGCAATCCTGCGTATATTCTCTATCCGATCCTCCGGCTCAAAGCCCAGGTTTTTATTGAGCCCCATCCGGATATTGTCGCCGTCCAGAAGCATGGTGTACCTTCCGGCAACGCTCAGGCGCTTCTCAAGCTCATTGGCCAGGGCAGACTTCCCGGAACCGGACAGCCCGGTAAACCACAGGGTCAGGGGCTTCTGCCCCATCCTTCCAGCGCGGATTTCCCGTGTGATATCCAGCTTCTGCCACACGATATTCTCGGATCTCCGCAGGGAATGCTCCACCACGCCGCAGGCTGAGGTCATATTGGTTACTCTGTCAATCAGTATAAAGCTGCCTGCCCCTTTGTGCTTTTGGAAGGTGTCGTATACAATCTCCTCAGCCGCCGCAATATCGCAGACGGCAATCTCATTCTTATACAAGCGTGCAGCCGCCAAATGCTCTCCTGTGTGAATATCAATTCGGTACTTGATATCCATAACGGCGGCTGAAATTAGTTTAGTTCCTATTTTGATCAGAAAGTTCTTTCCCTGTGTCAGTTTTGAATCATCCATCCAGAGAATCACTGCCGTAAACATACTGCTGACAATCAGCTCTGTATCCTTCACCAGCATACACCCCCGGGAAACATCAATTTCCCTGTCCAGGGTAAGGGTTACCGCCTGCCCCTTCCAGGCCTGGGACGCTTCCTGGTCTGTCACAAAAACGGCCTGCACATGGGCCTTCTCCCGGCTTGGCAGGACCGTAATCTCATCTCCCCTGTGAACAGAGCCCGATTCTATCTGGCCCTGGAAGCCCCGGAAGGCATGGTTCGGACGGCAGACCCTCTGTACAGGCAGGACAAAGCCCTCTTCCTCCGACGCATCCTCCACTTCTGCTGTTTCCAGATGGCCCAGCAGTGTCTTTCCCTTGTACCAGGGCATATTGGAAGACTGCAGTGTAACGTTGTCGCCCTCCGTGGCGGAAACAGGAATTACCGTTACATGCGCAAGCTCCAGATCCACAGCCAGTTTTTTAATTTCCTTCTCAATCTTCCGGTATATCCCTTCCTCATAGCGGACCAGATCCATTTTATTGACGGCAAATACAAAATGCCGGATTCCCATAAGGGCGCAAATCCTGGCATGGCGCCTTGTCTGAATCAGGATTCCCTGTGAGGCATCCACCAAAACTACGGCTAAATCCGCATAGGATGCGCCAACAGCCATATTTCTGGTATATTCCTCATGGCCCGGCGTGTCCGCAACGATAAAGCTTCTTTTTTCCGTAGTAAAATACCGGTATGCCGCATCTATCGTAATTCCCTGCTCTCTCTCCGCCATCAGCCCGTCCAGCAGAAGGGAATAGTCTATCTGCCCCCCGCGGCTTCCCACACGGCTGTCAAGCTCCAGGGCACGCTCCTGATCTGTAAACAGCAGCTTTGCATCGTAGAGCATGTGCCCTATCAGTGTGGACTTTCCGTCGTCCACGCTTCCGCAGGTAATAAATTTTAACAGTCCGTTCATCAGAAATATCCCTCCCGTTTGCGCCTTTCCATGCTTCCTGCCGCCTCATGGTCAATCACCCGGCTTGTGCGCTCAGAGGTGACGGCCCCAAGGGTCTCTTTTACAATCTCCTCCAGGGTATCTGCCGCAGATTCCACACCGCCGGTAAGGGGATAACAGCCAAGAGTCCGGAAGCGGACGCTTTTCTGTTCTATCTTCTCTCCGGGCAGAAGCCGCTCACGCATCCTGTCGTCGTCCACCATAATGATGTTGCCGTCCCGGTACACAACCGGACGTTCTTTTGCAAAGTACAAGGGAACAATCTCGATTTTTTCCCGTTCGATATACTGCCAGATGTCCTTTTCCGTCCAGTTGGAAATGGGGAAGACACGGATACTCTCGCCCTTGTGAATCCGGGTGTTGTACTGTTTCCACATCTCCGGCCTCTGGTTTTTCGGATCCCAGGCCTGCTCACTGTTGCGGAAAGAAAAAATCCGCTCCTTGGCCCTGGACTTTTCCTCGTCCCTGCGGCCTCCGCCGAAAGCTGCGGTGAACCCGTACTTCCCAAGAGCCTGCTTTAACGCCTGTGTCTTCATGATGTCCGTGTAGGCAGAGCCGTGGTCAAAAGGATTGATGCCCTGACGCAGACCCTCCTCGTTGGTATAGACCAGCATTTCGATTCCCTTCTCTTTTGCAATGCGGTCACGGAAGACTATCATGTCCTTGAATTTCCAGGTGGTGTCAATATGTAAAAAAGGAAAGGGCGGCTTTTCCGGATAGAATGCCTTCAGCGCCAGGTGGAGCATGACGGAGCTGTCCTTTCCGATGGAGTAGAGCATAACCGGCTTCTCACATTCTGCCGCTACTTCCCTCATAATGTAGATGGCTTCCGCCTCCAGGGTGTCAAGATGGGTACTCATATCCATTTCCTCCTTATGTCATCCAATGTCATCGTCTATATTATCCTTCCATTTCTACAGAAATTCTTCCTTTTCTTCCTGGGTGTAAAAATAGTCCATCTTGGAATTTCCGCTATAATAATGATCCGCATAGCTTTTGGGCAGCCCTACCTCCCTGCGGAACTGTTTATAAGCCAGGCCATACCACTTCTGCGCCGCAACATTGGCGTTTTTAACAGGAAGGTCCGATACCCCGGCAAATCTGCTGATTTCATCCAAAATACACTCCATCTTCTCTACCTTGAACAGAAACAGCGAAATGCCGTCTTTTTCTATCTGTATATATCCCTTTTCTCTGTCAAAAGGATATTGAAATACATCAATATCCAAATGTTGTTTTATTTGTTCATCAAACCATTCAAACTCGTCGTTCCATGTCCAGGGCATAGACATCCCAAGTCTTTCTTTTGTATAGGTGCTTCCTCTCAAAATCAAATCTAAAAAGCCGTCATAAATCTTCTGAAAGTCTCTATGCAAAACCGGCATCCACTTATAACGTTCCCCTCCTTCTGTGAACACCTGCCAGAAAGCGGAATAATCCCGGGAAAGCAGCTCCCGGACTGCTGTAATTACTTTTAAAGATTCTTTTCGTTCTATGATATTTTGTTCCCATAGCTTTCTATGTCTAAGCCGAACGCCTCCATAGTCTCCTCTGAAAATACAAGCTTTTCATCCAGCAAATGTATTTTCTCTCTCGGATATTTTGCTGCAAGCTCCTGATATAGTTTTTTTCTTGATCTGTCATAGGTATTCGCAGCTACAATCGCATCATACGATACTTCAGAAATAACGTTTGGATTCTCCACTGGCAGCCCCATAGCTTGAAACTGCACATAATTACGATCTACCCATGCGGCTGTCTGACAGAATTCTGTTCTTTTCAGATAGCGGAACAATCTCTGTCCATAGGTTCCTGCTCCATAAAGAACAATTCTCTTCCCTTTTCCCACTCCGGTAAACGGAAACAAAAAATCAAGCTTCTCATATCCTCTATACAGTCCGTCAGAGCGAGGTATCATTAAAAATAAGATGTATTTTTTCCATTGCTGTCTCAAATCAAAAATACCGGCATATTTCTCAAAGCTTTTCTTTCCTGTCTGATACAGAATACGGAATTGCTCTCGTTCCTTATCAAAATTTTTTATCCTCTTTACCATAGATGTGGTCGTCTGTCTGTAATGGTACAGACACTCTTGCATAATATAGATACTATCCGCATTCAGCAGACAGGGATACGTACAGACAGCATCCTCTCCCATCACAATGCGGTTATCCACCTCAAACTGAAACGGCTCTAGGCATTCTCTGCGAAACAGCTTGTCCCATACTCCCGGAAAAATGCCCCACTCAAAAAACACGCCATTTACA
This sequence comes from Clostridia bacterium, assembly GCA_910575725.1. Taxonomy (GTDB): domain Bacteria; phylum Bacillota; class Clostridia; order Lachnospirales; family Lachnospiraceae; genus Laedolimicola. Next base: position 19,372 of record CAJTFE010000045.1, read on the forward strand.
ATCATCCAAGGATATACCTTCTGTATCAGAGCCTGTTTATGATATCTTCCCTCCGGTATTCCATGAAAAACCTTCCTGCTCACACTTCCGGTATCTTCATATCGCCCACACATAACCACATCCACTTTTTCTTCTATCATCCTTTTGTACATGCGTTCATACATGTCCGGCTCAATCCAATCATCACCATCCACATAAGCAATATATTTCCCTTTTGCCGCTTGCAGGCCCGTCTTACGGGCACTCACTAGACCCTCGTTTTCTTTATGTATTACAGTAATCCGGGCATCTGCCCTTTTGTAACTTTCACATATCTCTCCGCTGCCATCTGTAGAGCCGTCATCCACCAGAATGATTTCCAATTCAGAGAAAGTCTGTCTCATAATGCTCTCAATGCAGGGTGCCAGATAGGTTTTTATGTTGTATATTGGAACAATAATCGAAATTTCCGGCATAATTCTCTCTTCGCTAAAATATTCTTAATAGATTTGATGTGTCTTTTATAGTTTTTACAATCTCAAGGCTGCAATCTTTCCCTATTCCTAAAAGAATCCTTTTCCCAGGAATATCTTTCACTTCTGTCCACTCAAAAACCGGATAACCAAACAGAATCTCCCGTCCGCTTTCTCGTCTTCCGTCTGAAACAATAAATCCCAAAAACCTTTGACTATCCCTTGCAAATCTCCAATAGGCTTTGGAAGCATACATTCCCGCCCCATAGATGTAAAAATCTCCTTCTGACAAAAATTGTTCTATCTGCTCCTCATCATTTTGCTGGGATGGGACTTCTACTGCATCAGGCAGCCTGTACCGATCAATCGTCTGAATCTCATCGTATTTGATGTCCAATCCGTAAACCCGCCGTATGCTGTTTAAAATCAGATTCACATCATAAGCTGTTTCATATTTTACAAAGCTTAATGTGCACCAGATATTATCAAAATCTTCTTCTGGCTTTGAAAAAGTCTTTTTCTTTACAATTGGAAGACGGTGCTCTTTCAGATATGCATAGCTATATCGATACACATCACAGTTGCATTCCCCGGCATACATTGCGTATTTCATTCCCCGCTGCCGGCCAAGAAAATCAAATAACCCTGTCTCAAATTGACAATAGACATCATTCATTTCCGACGTTGTTTCGTCTATGTATCTTTTAAAATAATCATAAAGCAACTGCTCTTGAATTATTTTTTTCCGAAACACCAGAAAATAAGACTGGATATGTGCAAACACTACATGAAAGAAACCATTGAGCCCCCAAAAATCACATGGTACATGCTCCATCTTTTTAAATATTTCTTTCCAGGAACACAGGGGCCCAAAAAAAGTATCGTTACAGAAAATCACTTCTTCATAGAGCTTCATCTCTGTCTCTTTTAATACATTCATCAATATATATTTGTACGCTGCCGCATCATATCCTGTATTATCCCGAATATAAATTTCATTTGAAAATTCAAGAAATATCTTTCTTCCGCAATCACTAACACTTCCATTTACAACAATAATCAGTCTTGTTGTAACAAGAGACAATTCTTTTAAAAGCACCCTCACATAATCATCTACATAGCCCGATTTCTCATAAAAGCTGAAAATACAAATCCGCTTTTTCATTCTTTTTCCCGATTTCCTCTCTGTACTCTTGTCCCAAATTGTGAACACAGTTTCTCTTTGCTATAGGATGCAGATTGGTTTTTTCCAAAGGATTTTTTCCTTTGGAATTCCTAACTTAAGTAAGCTGTCTCGAATCTCCTTCGCTGCTTCCTCATCCCAGACCGCGATCAGAAGCACATCAAAGGTTTCCTGTTTGATCCGTTCCGGCGCCATTATATTCACGTTATTATATTCTCTTAATTTATCGTAATTTCTGTCTGCCCAGCCTGCAATATGTCCATAATTTGTAATCTTTAATGCGTTAATATAAGATTTCCCAACAATTCCGGCTCCATAAATAAAAATCTCAGCGTCTTTTAATACAGAGCTATATGGAAAAGCATAAACAACGGAAGAAAGCTCTATTCCATACCAGCTTCTTATCATCATTGAAAAAAAAGATCTCACATAATTCTCTATCTGATATTTAACTCTATCAAGCATTCCAATTTCGTTAAACAAACGCATGATATGATCTTGAAACGCTTTTACCTCCGTAATTCTTTCCAATGGAAACGTATGTGTGCAGGATAATTCATTATTGTTATAATGATAAAATACCTGGTTGCTTATAAATATACGCTTGGCCCTGCCAACAGCAGGATAGGTCACAAGAGCATCTTCTCCAAATGTAATCCTGTCTTTTACAGATTCTGTTACTTGTAAAAACAGTTTCCGCTTTATCAGCTTACAGCATAAAGATGGATTCAGCCTCCTGGCGCCTAATGCAGCATCAAACATCATCCCCGGAATAATCTCTTTTTTAATTTCCCCTTCACAATAAATCCCCTCCTCATACACATTTTTTTCTATGGTTCCTTTTCCATAATCATAGGTGTAAGCAAGTATATCCGGCTTTTGTTCTCTAAAAATTTGTAGTGACGCTTCAAATGCATTCTTTTCAAGCATATCGTCTGAATCTGCAAAAGTAAGAATTTCTCCTGACGCTCTTTTCGCCCCTCTCTTTCTGGCCTGAAAAGGGCCTGCATTTTCTATATGCATAACGGTTACACGTTTGTCCCTTTGAGCATACTCGTCACATAAGACAGGGGATTTATCCACTGAGCCATCGTCAACCAGAATCACTTCAAACTCTTTGTACGTTTGATTTAAAACACTGTCCAGACACTGCTTGAGTGTAGTCTCTGCATTATAAATTGGTATAATAACCGATAAGCTGTATTTATCCACAAACTTCCACCTTCCACTGCTGTTTTATGTAATCCCTACCAAAGTTCCGGAACTATATCCCTGCATAAAATTACCTCTGCATCCGGCATTTTATTTTGCATTATTTTTGCTATTTCAGCTCCGCCATTTTCCAATGCAACAAATACAATATCTACCTTCGGCAAATTCATTTTCATAGAATAAGCCTGCATTTCTTTGATTTCCTCATACCTTTTGTCAATTACATAATCCACCTGTATTTTCAGCCTGTCCAAATATTTTTTCAGCCTTTTGCCCCAGCATCCATACGCATAGATGCAGACACTCTTATGCGCGCACACATCTAATAATGTTTGCATAAATCCTGTATATTCCTCTACCATTGCTTTAAATTCCGGCTCATTCATGTCTAACATGTTCTTGATCTCATCATCTTGAAATCTCCTATTCGTACATTCATAATAATGATAATATTTTTTTAGATAAACGCTCGGTTTTTCCTCCCTATACTTCGCTTCCGCCCTTAAAAAATGCGCCCATCCTCTTGGATTATCATAAAACAGCTGCTCTCCTTTTGCAGTCAGTCCATCTGGAAGGTATTCGCATACCATAAGGCTTTTATTGATCCAGCGAAGCTTATATCCCTCATAGGCAATCCTGTTCCATATAACTGCTTCTGTAAGAAAGGTTTCCTTTTCATACTCCGGAAAAGGAAACTTTTGCAAAATCTTTGTTTTGAATACTTCCGCTTTATCCCCTTCCAGGCCAAATTTTCCCCGCTCCAGATTTGTCGCATCAACAAATCCCTTAAAGCTTGGTCTACCGCCAATGACTGTGCCGTCTTTGTTTCTTTTAAGCCCGGATATTCCAGCAAATTGATCCTGAAGTTCAATTCCGCTCCAATGCTGTAATATCGTTTCAACAGCATCACATTCCAAATAATCGTCACTATCTACAATAAAAAAGATTCCGTATCCCGCCAATCTCACTCCGCAATTGATGGCACAATGTTTCCCTCTGTTTTCCTGACGATAAAATCTGATTGAAAATTGCGGTGTAGACTCTATCCATTGATATACAATGGATGTCACATCATCGTCAGAACCATCATCAACAATCAGCCATTCAAAATCATAGCAAGTCTGGCGCAGCAGTGATTCATATAGATGATGTACCGTATAGGCGCGGTTATAAATCGGGGTAAATATAGTTATCATTTTTGCTCCATTTCTTCATAGCCGAAATCAATGCATTTTTTTCCTGCTTTTCTTGTATCCATGTTCCTGCAAAATGGTGGATTGCATACGTATGCACCGGATTACGTTCAATCCGGAAGCTATAAGGGCTCATTCCACATAAAACCCGGGATGGATATACAGCCATTCCCTTTACGATTTGGAATTTCCCATTACAATTCAAACCATGCCGTTTCATAATTTTTGTTTGTATCATAGGACATCTGGTTTGATTTAAGCCTCCTTCGCTATATATAAAACAAGTATTATCGTAATATTTTTTAATCTCTTCCAATAGGAAGTAATCTTTTTGCGCCCCAAATCCTAAACCATAGTTTACGTATATGCTGTTTTCAAATCCGCAAAAGGCTTGATTCATCAATAGTTCATCGATATTCTTTATCAGCTCCACATCCACGTCCAAATATACGCCGCCATATTGATGAACAATGTCTATACGGGCATAATCAGATACAAAAGCCCATTGTCCTGTTTCATAAGCCTGGCTGATATATGTGCTTTTATGTACGTCATAATTTTTTTCATTCCATTCAACAATTTCATAATCCGGACAATACATTTTCCAGCTTTCCATCCATTTTCGATACGGAATCGGTATCTCTTTTTTGCCGAACCAGCAATAATGAATTGTCTTAGGAATCTGTAGATTTCTACAAGATGACAGTTTTAACGGGATTTCGATGTTTAACCGGCTGTAATCATGCTGATCAATGTCTAAAACAGGATAAATGTAATATTTTATACCGCCAATAGCCTTTGCTTTTTCAAGCTGCCCTATAATTTCTTCATATGCGGCAGTTGTTATCAAGATCCTGTCTCCGATATTTATCTGTTTCATCATTTCTTCAAATGATATAAGAGGAACGAAGAAGCCATTTACTATTTTTATCCCGGTTTTTACTTCATTGGGATTGTTATCTACAACTGCTTTTATACTTTCCTCCAAATCATAATCTGCAAATTCTTTTATAAAAGAATCAAATAATCTTCCTGCCCCAAAACAATAGATATTCTTTTTCTTTTCGCTTAGTAATTCAGACAAAAGCGCTGTTGCATACGTCACTATTTCCCCTCCATTGGTTTAAAAAACCTGCTTTTTCTTCCTGGGAATAAAAATAATCCATTTTTACATTTCTTTCATAATAATGATTTACATACTCTGCCGGTAATTGAATCTCCTTTCGAAATTGTGCGTATGCCAAACGATACCACTTTTGTTTTGCTGCGTTTGCATTTATATCGGGTAATTTATCAGTGCCTGCAAATTCACTAATCTTATCTGAAACAGCCTCCATTTTCTCCACCTTAAACAAGAACAGTTCTATATTATCTTTCTTTATAATTGTGTACCCTTTTTTCTGGTCAAAAGGATATTGAAACACATCGATTCCCAGATTCTTTTTGAGCTGTTCATCAAACCATTCTAACTCATCATTCCATGTATAAGGCATACAATCTCCCAGCACATTTTTTGTATAGGAACTTCCCCTTAAAATAAAATTTATGAATGCATCATACATTTTCTGAAAATCATTCCCTAATATAGGCATCCACATAATATGCTGTACATCTTCAGTAAAAGCCTGCCAAAAAGCCGAATAATCTCTGCTCAAAGGCTCCCGTACTGCTGTTATTAATTTTAATGCCCTCTTCTTTTTAAGCTGGTTCTCCCATATCTCTCGATATTCTTCTCCCAGAATATGATCTGGATATTCAAGATAATGCCCGCTATAAAATGAAATCTTATTTTTTATCAGCCTGGCGCTCAAAGAAGATGATGCTGTTTTTCCTGGCTGTATCACCCAGATAGCATCATTAGGCGAGGTTATCAATGAACGCAGAGAATCCATTCCCAATTTAAGGTATTGATCTTTTCTGATCCGATTGTCTATCTGTAAAACAGCAAGACGTTCCGGATGATTTTTATAAATAGCTTTGGCGTGTATTTGTATGGCTGTCTTTATTCCCCAGTAAGTAATAACGCGGACTTTCTTCATCTTCATACTTTCCAATAATTCCAAAAGTTCATCTGGATCTGCAATACATGCTATCAAATACAAAGCTTCGTTCCATTTATGCTCATTATCTTTCATTTCAGATGGAGAAATCACTTCCACATGCTCTATGGAATTCCCCCATTTCTTTTCATCCATATCACAAAATTTATCAACTCTTATTTCTGCATCCCTCAACCATCCCAGGACATCCTTCCCTTTTCCCCCTGCGCCGTACAAATAAATTTTTTCTGCTTCCCTCAACAGATTGATATCTTTGCATAATTCTAAATCCCAGACATTTTTCTTACTGCAGCCCTGCATCGATACGCTCCTTCCACATTTTTTTATAGCTGTCAATCTCCTCATCTGTATAAAAATGCGAGTATTCCGTATTATTGTTATAGTAATATTCAAAATATTGATTTGAAATTTTGATTTCATTTTTTAATGCTTGATAAGTCTTGCTGTATATCTTTTCTCCGCCCACATTTACATTTTTTAACTGAAATCCCTCCTGCCCCAAAAAATCTCCAATAACACCTTCGAGACGATTTAAGGCTTCTAATTTATAAATGAAAATTTCTACATTTCCCTTCCGAATGAATCCATATCCTTTTTCTTTATTAAATGGCTCCTGATATACGTCTATTCCAAAAACACGTTTGATTTCGTATAAAAACCATGAAAATTCATCCATTTTATATTCCATAATCATTTCCGACAAAATAAAAAAAGAATTCTCCAAATTTTCCTTCCACCTAGGAATACGTTTCCTAATTTCTGTATCTTTTAATTTCTTGTGTTCATTTCCCAGGAAATCGCCATATAACCAGAAAATGTTTGAGTTAAACTGGTGATAAGGCCACAAATCCATATCACTATTTTGAAACATTGCCGCTAAATCTCTGGAGATTGGTTCTCGGACTCCAGTAATAATTTTTACTTTTTTATCCCTTATTTTATCTAAATAATATGTTAACTGTTTTTTTGAAAAATCTTCAAAGCCAAAGGGAATAACAAGCGAATGAATCTGAATGCTGCGGCCGCCAATTGCTTTCCATACACTCTGCGATCCAACCTTCCCCGGCTGATAAATAAAAATATTGCTTTCACCTGCTGCTTCTACCAGCATATCAAGTGCATACAATTTCATTTGATATCCTATCCGTTTTTCACCCAGCATCAGATTATACATTATTTCGACGCGCAGGCTTTGCGGAATACCGGAATGCTCAAAATGAATAAATAATGACTGATAAAAAGCATAGACGGAACATACATTAGCATATAAGAAATTTTCATTTTCACAGTTTTCCAGCATTTCCTTATAGTAGTCAATACTAGCAATTATAATTAAAACGGCTGGCCTGTCATACTTCTCTTTTATATCCTGGATTGAAAGAACAGGATAATGATTAAATACAGAATTTCCTTTTTTTGTATTACATACACCCAAAATATTTACATTTAATTTTTTCAAAATTTGATAAATCTGTATTCCCCAAAATCCTGTTCCATAAATCACGATATCACTCTCTTGAATACAAGAAAATTGATTGCATATAAGCAGGTCATTCATTACCATATTAGGGCTCTCCTATACTCTACCGTCCATTTTACCTAGTTCTATTCCTTCGTTAGTCTCCACACATTTTTTCCGGCACAGCGCTTGCCAAAACTGTTTTGGTTTTGTACCTCTTTTTCGAATGTTATGGACAGCCAATCTTGAACACTCATTTCTTCCTCGGAAACAATCTTATCTTTGACTAATTCTGTTTTTACCTTCCATAAATAATCCTTAAGCTCCTCTTCATTCATTAAAACAAGCGGTATCACCTCTAGCCTATTGCTTTCTTTTACATATTTGAGCATCTGGCTTCCCATAGGAAGAAATCCATACCATACTTCATCCGATATCCATTTCCCGAAAAAATTATTTATACAAGCATACGCTATCTGATATTCCCCTATAAATTCAGGCACAGGAAAACGTTCCTTATGCTCAGATAAATATTGTCCCGGAAGCTTCTTTTTCTCATCTATTTTCACAAGCAAGCGTGTTTCCATGTTCCATTTTCTAACGGAACCATTATTCTGATCAGGCACAAAAAAAATATCGTTCTCTCCTATGACAACTTCTTCTATCAAAAATGGTTTTTCCTGCTCGCTCCTAAGTTCTACTGCTTGTATCGAATGATTTTTCAAATCAAAAATATGAAGAAACCGCCCTCTTCGCGGACAAAAATATATTTTCTCATCTTTCAAAAAAATCTCTTTATGAATATTTCTTTTGCTAATTCTTTCATGTTCAAAACATCCTAAAAAAACAGTTTTTCCAGTCCTGATTTCAACCTTAAATAAGCCATTATAAAACCGATTTGAAAAGAAAGCATAACCATCCTTCTCAACAAAATTAATACAAGAAATTCTTTCTAATACAAGCATGATTTACCTCGTTTTCTGCCATCACAAATAATAAAATATATTGGTCATCTTATTTATAGCCGATATATTGGTCACCCTTGCGCCTATACACAGCTTTGGATGATGCCGCCGGACTTTGCCGGCCGCTTCGCTCCCTGCTACGTCATGCCTTCGCATGTTCACAGGGTCCTGGCATACCCAATGCGCATTGTCTGCCTTCTAATGCCGTGGTTTGTTTTTTATATCATGAACCTGCTCCTTAGTCCTTCCGGTAAAGCCCGGCTCATCACCGAGGCTTATCTAAAGGGCCGTTCTTATGATCTTCGTAATACGCCTTCGCCCTGGCCGCGCTTCTTTGCATTCCGCGCGGTGTTGGTCTTTTCCTCCTCCTGGAAGCCGCAGGAGGGACAGTGAAAGCTTCCGGACTGCTTTGCCGGGCTTCCCGTGACAATGCAGCCGCAGCGGCTGCATTCTCTGCTGATATCCTTTCCCCAAACCTCTACAAGCTCCACAGACTGTTCTTCGCACTTCTGGGCCAGGCGTTTTCGGATGTAGCCTCTCTGCCACAGGCTGACAGAATAGTTGATTCTCTTATTTTTTCCCTTTCCCTGTGCTCCCGGCAGCTTCGCCATGTAAATGGTCCGGGGCTTTTCCGTCTGGAGAAAGCGATTGAGTTCCTGATTGATATAGCTGTGAAGCTGTTCTTCCATCCTCTTTTTCTTTGCCTGGTACTTTTTCCGTCCTGGATTGCTCTCCTTATTACGCTGATAGATCCCGGCTTGTCTGCGGATCCAGTCTGCATACCCGGTCTGATATGTTCCAAGCTCCTCTCCGTAGCGGCGGCCCTCATTGGTTGTAAGCATGGTATACATTCCAAAGGCTATGCCGATTCTGCCGGTGTACTCGGGATGCCGGCGGACTGTTGTCCGGACAGGTACATGAAGCTGTATTGTGCCCTCTTTTGGATTCAGCTTCATATAAAGCTGCGATTTGTACTGATTGTGATCTGTCAGAGGAATAAAAACGCGTTTCCTCTTCTCTTTCGTAGAAATATAAATCCCCCCGTCCCCATAACGGAAAGCTCTCTCCGAAAGGGAAAAACCGAAGGTATTCTCTGTATGAAGCTTCACATGGCATTTTCTCACCTGCCTGCAGAGATACTTTTGAAGCCGCTCTGTATCTGCCTGTCTTGAAAGCAGCGTGTACTGCTCTGCCAGCTCTTGCGGCAGTTCCACCGGTTTTTGGTTCAGTACCTGCTCAAAAGCGCTGTTGATTTTTAAAAGGAAACTGAGGTAATGCTTCTCCTCCTCTGTAAACTGCTCATTGCGTCCTATATTTTTCTGGACATGTGTCTTTGTTCTTGTCCACTGGGCCTTGATCTCTCCCAAGGCGTCAAAGACGGCAAGGTAAAAATAGACAGAGGGAATCCCCAAGGTATCTCTTAGTCCGCTGGCTGTCATTTCGTTCTGCACCGTATAGCCTGGATACAGCTTGGACAGACTGGCTATGCCGCCGAAACGTGCATACACATAGTTTTTTACCTTTCCATAGTCCCCGGCGATTTCTATGAGCTTTCTCATATCCTCTTCCGGGATGGGGCCCTTGTTGTATTGGCGTATGATTTTATAGACAGACATGTTGGATTCCCTTTTCGGCAGTCTTACTCTGAATAACTTTGTTCCATGTAACCCAGGCAGGCGGCACACGAAGTCAGGTATTCTCAAAAAGTGTACTTTTAGAGAATGAAAATTAAGGGGAAAAAAATAGAAATATAGCACAAAAAAACCAGAAAATATTTTATAGAATTAGCTAAAGTTATGATAGAATCTTGACGATAACATATAAAATAAGTAAAATAAAAAAGTACACTTTATGAAAATTTTGTTTCTTTCTCATAAAGTGTACTTTTTATTCCTATAAGCAGCAGGTTAAGCAGGGGCTGCAGTCCTATATACGGAAAAGCCGGACTCAGTGATTATCCAGCGCTTTTTCGAATTCCTCCAGATTATCCGCCGTAACGACAAAGCCAAATCCCTGGCTCTCCAGCCTCTCATCCGTAACACCGTTAAAAATACGGTCAATAATCATATCGCCGATCTCCTCGGTATAGTGGCTGGCCTCATAATAATTATTCCGGTTGTCCGTGATATCATTGATGCCGCTGAAATTATAATAGCCTGTCTTCTGCTGTTCTCCCAGCAGTCTCAAAAAAGAGGCGTATCCAAAATATTTTGACTGGGCATAGGTGGAGGAATAGATGGGATTGGTGAACAAAATAAAGTTGATATCATATTCCTCACAGAGCTCTGAAATCTTGCGTATATGTCCCAGGGAATCGTCAATATAATACTGGTAGTAATTTCCCCAATACGGCGTATCGCCCTCCCACGTTCCGCCCAGGGACGGATCGCGCCTGCTGGAGCCGCTCCGGTAGTAGCGGTCCACATAGTCCGGATCCTCTGTCTCATGCTCCAGGCTGACCTCCAAAGAAGCGATCACCCCCCGGATGCTTAAGTACTTTGCATAGAAGCCCAGCTTATCTTCCCTTGGATAGGGAATGCGGTAAAACTGGTTTTCATGGAGAGAGGGATCTACAAAGCAGGAAATATTGTCTACGCCCACCATAACATTTTTGGGGATAATTCCATGTTCGATCATCTCCCTCAGATTTTCCAGATGCTCCTTGGGAAGGCCCTCCGAGTAGGACATATTGTACCATGTGCCTTCCGGAATCTTCTCCACGTCTATAAAGCCTGTCCGGGAGGAACCGAAAAGGAAGGAGTCAAATTTATCCGGATTGTGGAGGATATACTGCATCTTGATATAATTACTGTTTGGCTCTACACCGTTGTCCCGGATTCTCTTCCAATGGAATATATTGTAGGGATCCACCAGTATGGGAACGGCTATTTCTAAGAGCAGTATGAACAGCACAAAAGGCGCTATTTTTTTAAGGAATGTTTTCATTTGGATCTCCGTTTGCTATTTAAAACTGAAAGTATACAAATTCATATTCGCCCAGCTGGCGGCTGTACAGAATTACGAACAGCAGAAAAAAGTAGAGGGCGTAACGAAGGGGCTTTTTGAAGGCTCCTATCCGCTCCCAGATACTTTTTGTCAGCTCCAGGTAATCATGCGCCAAGAGAACCAGGATACAGACGATACTGATGATAAGGGTCTGTACGCCGGAAGCTTTTACCATGCCGGCGCCCTGGAAGGCGTGATAACCGTCTGTCAGATAGGCTGCTGGGTTGGTGATTCCCTCCAGCAGATGGGTCAGCACATAAAAAGCGTCGGATATGGTGTCAGCCCTAAAAAAGATCCAGGTTACCATCACGAACAGGAAGGTAACTCCAATCCGAAGCCAGCTTTTTTTCTTTGGATCCATGTGAAAGATGCGCATCCATTCCCGTTCCAGGATCTGGCCCAGGCCGTGAATGCCTCCCCAGAGAACGTAGGTCCAGCTGGCTCCGTGCCAGAGTCCGCTTACCAGAAAGGTGACAAGGAGATTCCATCTTGTCCGCCAGGGCCCTCTCCGGTTACCGCCTAAGGGTATGTATACATAGTCCCGGAACCAGGTGGACAGCGAGATGTGCCAGCGGTTCCAGAACTCCCGGATGGATGCGGAAAAGTAGGGACTTTTGAAGTTCGTCATCAGATCGATGTCCAGAAGCTCTGCCGTTCCTACCGCAATATCAGAGTAGCCGGAAAAGTCACAGTAGATCTGAAAGGTGAACAGAACCGTAGCCAGCAGCAGAGGAAAGCCTGTGAAGCTTCCCGCCGCATTGTACACGGTGTCCACGTAGATGGCTACTGTGTCTGCTATGGCTATTTTTTTAAAGAAGCCCCAGGCAATCATTTTTGCCCCATGGATGCCTTTCTCTGTATGGAAGGTATGCTCCCCCTCAATCTGGGGAAGCAGGTTTCTGGTACGCTCAATAGGCCCGGCCACCAGCTGGGGGAAGAAGGAGATAAACGTAGCATATTTCCCCAAATGGCGGCAGGCCTTTACCTCGCCTCTGTATACGTCAATCACGTAGCTTAAGGTCTGGAAGGTATAGAAGGAAATGCCGACCGGAAGCATCAGATTCAGCGTGGTCTCCTGAACCGGTATGGCAAATCTCTGTAACGTATCGGTCACACTTTTGCTTAAAAAGTTAAAATATTTGAAAAAGAACAGGATGCCGAAGCTGATAAGAAGGGCTGTTACCATACACAGCTTCTTCTTTCTCCGGCTCTTTGTCCGCTCCATCAGTAAGGCCGCACCGTAGGATACCAGGGTGGTGGTCAGTATCAGTGTTACGTATTTTACATTCCAGCTCATGTAAAAATAGTAGCTGGATATCAAGAGTATGCCCCATCGGTATCTTGCCGGAATCAGCCAGTAGACCGCAAATACAATGGGAAAAAACACATAAAATGCATTGGAATTAAACAGCATGTAACAGTTCCTCTAAAGTGTTCCGGATTTCCTTAATAAAGGCTTCGCTGGAAAGCACAACCGGGTTTTCTAAGGTCGTAATAAGCGCCAGATCCTTTGTCATTTTCCCGGATTCTATAGTCTTTTTGGAGGCTTCCTCCAGCTTATCCGCAAAGCTTATCAGGGCTTCGTTCTTATCAAGCTCTCCGCGCTTTCTCAGCGCTCCTGACCAGGCGAAAATGGTTGCCATGGAATTGGTGGAGGTCTCCTCTCCCTTTAAGTGCTTGTAGTAATGACGCTGCACGGTGCCGTGGGCGGCCTCATACTCGAAGTATCCGCGGGGGGATACGAGAACGGAGGTCATCATGGCCAGGGAGCCGAAGGCAGTAGCTATGAGATCGCTCATTACGTCGCCGTCATAGTTCTTACAGGCCCATATGTAGCCGCCCTCAGATTTGACTACACGGGCTACTGCGTCGTCGATGAGTGTGTAGAAGTATTCAATGCCCAGACGGTCGAATTCTTCCTTGTATTCTTTCTCAAAGATCTCCTGGAAGGTGTCTTTGAAGTAGTGGTCATATTTTTTGGAAATGGTATCTTTCGCAGCAAACCACAGATCCTGCTTCTGGGAAACGGCATAGGAAAAGCAGCTTCTTGCAAAGCTTTCTACAGATCCTGCAAGATTGTGCATGCCCTGGGCGATGCCAGGCTCCTTAAAGTCGTGGACGGTCTCGCGGATCTCGGCGCCGTCCTCTCCTGTGAATACAAGCTCGCATTTTCCCGGGCCCGGTACTTTGATCTCTGCGGCTTTATATACGTCGCCATAAGCGTGACGGGCTACGGTGATGGGTTTTTTCCAGGTCTTTACATAGGGTTCGATGCCCTTTACGATGATGGGAACGCGGAATACGGTTCCGTCCAGGATTGCCCGGATGGTGCCGTTAGGGCTCTTCCACATCTCTTTTAAGTCGTATTCCTCCATGCGGGCGGCGTTGGGGGTGATGGTGGCGCATTTTACGGCTACGCCGTACTTTTTTACAGCCTCGGCGGCATCTATGGTGATCTGATCGTTGGTAGCATTGCGCTTTTCCAGGCCCAGATCGTAGTATTCTGTATTCAGATCGATGAAGGGAAGCAGGAGCTCCTCTTTGATCATATTCCAGAGAATTCTTGTCATTTCATCCCCGTCCATCTCTACTAACGGGGTGGTCATCTTGATTTTATCCATTTGTCGTCCTCCTCAGATTCTCAGCGAAAAGCCGATTCTGTTCCCTATTATAGTCGATCTTGGACGGGTCTGCAAGATAAAATACTGCGGCGAAATACATCCATATATTTTTTCCCGGATTTAAACGCCTATACTTGTTAGGCTTCCCTTGTCTGGTAATCTAAGTAATACTTCTCCTCCGTGCGGTTTCCGGCCTTGTCATATCGGAAAGGTACTACCTGGTAAAAGGCTTCACCTTCTTCCAGCTTCACCGGGATGCGGCTCTCTATGAGCCAGCCGGCATAATTGTAAGCATAAAGGTACTCAATTAATAATTTTTCATTTGCTCCACCAAACTCTTTAAACATCATATTCATCCTTCTATATCTGCTTCTTCTTTTGTAAACTCGGAACTGCTTGAAAAAATCTTCACATTATACTTTGAAGCAACGGTACTCCGTTACCGTTACCTTTCCTGTTACGTCCGCCTGCCGGATCATATTCCCGTTTAAATCATAGTCCAGACGGGTTTCACAGCCCTGTCATAAGAGAAGGCCGTGGTGTTATCGATTCACTTCTGCTTTTTCATTCTATTGCAATATAACCCTTTTAAAATAAGATTTCACGTACTGGTAATTTTTCTAGTTTATGATATATAATTTCCGATTCCACAATCCTCTCCAATTCATCTGGTTCCCATACTTGTCGCTCCAAATCCTTGAACATATTTTCAAAGCTGCCCTCTCTTCTAAAATGTCCCTCTTCCCATGTTTTAAGTTCATTATAAACAAGATTTAAAGCATCCTCAATTCTCTTTTTGTCTCGTGTCAAGCCACAAATCAATGCAAAATCTTCATATTCTGTAAATCCTGATTTAAAAGGAGTTTTAAAAAAGCGTTTATAGCCATCCGTGATTTCGTCTATACTTACATCTCCTGCCAAAGGTATATATGCTTTTTTTCCAGTTCCTGTGCCTCTTGTATATATACACTGTTATGCTTTTGAGGTGATATAAGCTCTCCCTCAAGATACAAAGAAGCTATCAAAGTATTATACGGAAACTCCCTGCATAAATTATGCACAGAATATATTGGTATATAAGAACTACTCAATCTACCCATTTTTATATAAATACTTATAACCAGCGGCCCCAATCTGTTACTTATCTCTGCATCACGATATCTTTTTAATGATTTAAAATAATTATTCCAATCATTTCTTACGATTCTTTTATCCTTTGCTGTAAAATTTTCATTGATCTCTACTAACAAGCCGAATACCTCCTGTCTTTCTTCTACTAAATTAGCTAAAATCAATCTCTAAACTATATATTTTCATTGCCACTGCCTATCTTGTACCCCATATAAGAAATTCTTATGTATATTTTTACTAGCTAAAAGTATACTCCGCAAGAATTGTAAAACGTACATTCTTCATTTTGTTTTTTTCAAGCAAACATCTTACCTTTTCTGTTATTATTATCATTCCGGGCCAATTTTTAAAATAAAACATATCAGAGCCATCCCATTCTTCGTCAACGATGAAGCCTTTTTCCTTTTCAGCTGCTGGTATATCTTTTGCGCCGCATTTCGGACATTTCGGAATTTCTATGCCCTCCATATTTTTTAAATAACCTGCCCGGCCAGTAATAATTAACTCTCTATAGCTAGAACTGTCTTTTTGCAGCCGCTTCCCTTTTCTATCATACCAGCCTGTACAATCTATTTCATTTTCTAAAAATCCACTTACTTTATTGTCGTATAAAAGTTTCAATAGATTAAAGCTAACTATATGACAATCAGGCGAAAAAAGAAGATCTCCTTCTCTTGTGCCCCAAAAACGCAATTTATATTTATCATATTTACGTTCTCTTAATACCGATCCGCACATAGGGCATTTTTTTGTTACAGTTTGATCATTATCAATTATTACATCTGTATAACTTATTGGCTTTGTTTTCATCGTATAAAAATTAGTCTCCATATCTCCTCCTACTTGTTATAAAAACGATTTTCGTCGAAAATAAATTATTCCACTCATAAGGCAAACAAATTGAGACTGCTGATTCTTAACTCTTCCTACTTAGCAACACCTCAAATCACTGACTTTCTCTTTAGATATAGGAAATCTGCCATGCACTTTTCCACTAATATTAAGCAAAACTCTCTTACTGTTTCATTTGCATCTTTTAAAAATAATTACCATCCTTCATTTGCATCTTCTTCTACTTCTTTAAGGAATGACAGTAAATCTTTCCAAACCGGTTCTTCCATGCTGCATCCTGATTCATGATCCCAATATGTAAAATAGCAGCCAGTAATTGTCTTTCTCTTAAAACAAATCCAATAGCTATAATAATTATCCTGCCCAAAAACAAACCAATCGGGTGAAAATGGAAGTCTTTTCGAATTATCTAATGCCGTTTCTAAATTATAAATTCTACCATAGGGTAAGTTTACATATTTTATTTTTTCATAGAACTTACACATTATTTCTGGGACTTCTACATCTTCAACTAAAGATTCTTCTTCAATAAATTCTGCATTTAATTCCCTAAAATAATTTATTAATTCATCCATTAGAATTCTTCCTCAAAATCATAATTATCAAAATAAAGTTTTACGTACCGGCAATTTCTCAAGCTTATGCTTTATAATTTCTGCCGCTGCAATTCTCTCTAATTCATCTGGCTCCCATGCTCGCTGTTCCAAATCTTTGAACATATCCCAAAAACCATTCGGTTCTCCAAAGCGCCAGTCTTCCCACGTTTTAAGTTCATTGTAAATGAAATTTAAAGCGTCTTCAATTCATTTTTTGTCCCGTGTCAACCCACAAATCAATACGAAATCTTCATATTCCTTATATCCTGATTTAAAAGGTGTCTTAAAAAAACGTTTATAGCCATCAATGGCTTCATCTATACTTATATCTCCGGCCAAAGGTATATATGCCTTTTTTTCAAAATTTTGCGCCTCTTGTATATATACATTGTTATGTTCCTGAGGTGAAATTGTTCTTACTCCGAAATCTAATGTCATCGTTAAAGCTCCCTGTCTATAAGTATATTCTCTACACAAATTATGCACTATGTATGTTGATACCTTTAGTGCCGCAAGCGGGGATTTTACCAAAGCTGCGGCGATATTTCTCCCCTTACTACCTACAACACCACGCAAAGCAAAAATGACGGTGATTTGCGGAAATTTCCCTCTATTCCTTACAAAACCGCACAAGCCGGAATAGGTGGGAATTTTGAGAAATTTCTTTTTATCCCCCTTTGCACGGCATAATACTGGCGATTTCTGAAAATGCCAAAAAAAGGCGCAAAAAAACAGGAAACCTTTTTTGATTTCCTGTCTTGGTGTGCCGTTTTATGTAGCGATAATTATTCAGTTTTTCGGTATGGCTGTTCATCAAAACGGAACTTGAATGAAAACACCAATCCCCCAGCTATGCTGGGGAGAATAGAGTAAGCCGTAGCAAAGAGGATACCTTAAAAAAGCCTCCTATGCTAATATGAGAAAGGT
>CAJTFE010000046.1 GCA_910575725.1 Clostridia bacterium
ACTTAAGTGTACTTTACCGGACAACAGCCGGCAGTCCGCAGAGGCACTTATGAGGCATCCGAATCATAACTACCATAACTTTTAAGGGGAAAAGGATGTTCCCTGCAATGATCAAGGAGGAAAAACTATGAGAATTCAGCACAATATTACTGCATTAAATGCACACAGAAACTTAACCAACAACAACTCTTCCGTAGGAAAGAACCTGGAGAAATTATCCTCTGGTTACAAGATCAACCGCGCTGGCGACGACGCTGCCGGTCTGGCTATTTCCGAGAAGATGAGAGCTCAGATTACCGGTCTTGAGACTGCTACCAAGAACGCAGAGGACGGCGTTGCTCTGGTACAGACTGCTGAGGGTGCTTTAACTGAGGTTCACTCCATGCTGAACCGTATGGTTGCTCTGGCTACACAGTCCGCAAACGGAACTTACTCCAGCACCAACCGTAACGAGATGCAGAAGGAGATCGAGCAGTTAAATGATGAGATCAACAGAATCAGCCAGAGTGCAAACTTCAACGGTATGACTCTGTTCAGCGGTTCCCTTGTAACAAACGGCGGCGGAATCACTCTTCATGTAGGTGAAACTTCTCAGACTTATAACCAGTTAAAGATTTCTTTGACCTTAATGAACACCTCAACCATCGGTGGTACAGCAGGAACCTCTATGGGAGCTGCAAACGTAGGAACCAGCAGCGTTGCAAACATTAGTATCACATCTGCAGCAAGCGCAAGAAAGGCTATCGATATCGTAAACAACGCTATCGACCAGATTTCTTCCATGCGTTCCACCTTCGGTGCTCTTCAGAACCGTCTGGAGCATACCATCAACAACCTGGGTGTTCAGACCGAGAACATTACCTCTGCTGAGAGCCGTATCCGTGACGTAGACATGGCAAAAGAGATGATGGCTTATACCAAGAATAACATTCTGGTTCAGGCTTCTCAGGCTATGCTTGCTCAGGCTAATCAGGTTCCGCAGGGAGTTCTGCAGTTACTGCAGTAAGCTGAATAAACAACAAAAAAGTGCCGGTCCAAAGGACCGGTGCTTTTTTGTTAAGATATACAGCTCTATGGTCAGGCTTTTTGAAAATTCACAAGACAGCCTTTAGATAATTTATTTTAGAAAAGGAGTAACCCCTTATGAAGCTGCCCCTCACCATATCCCTTTTGGCTTCCAGCCGGATTGCCTCTCTGGAACGCTGCCTGGATTCCTTGACACCTCTTCTAAGGCAGGTTCCGGCAGAACTCATTGTCGTATTCACCGGAACAGATGAGCGCGTCCGGCAGGCCGCAGAGCGTTATACGGATCAAATCATCCCCTTTACCTGGTGCAACGACTTTTCCGCAGCCCGGAATGCAGGCTTGAAGCAGGCAAAGGGAGAATGGTTTCTCTTCCTGGATGATGATGAATGGTTCGATGATGTGACAGAGATCTTGGAGTTCTTCCGAAGCGGTGAATACCAACAGTATAATTCCGCTGCCTACGTTCAACGTAACTATCTGGATTGGGAAGGCTCCAAGCACTCGGATGCTATTGTTTATCGCATGGTCAAAAGAACTCCCGAGCAGCGCTTTGAGAATCCCATCCATGAAGAGCTGCAGCCTTATTTTTCTCCCTGCAGGATTTTTGGCACCTATGTCCATCATTATGGCTATGTGAATCATACAGTAAGGACAGGTACTGAAAAGTCTTCAAGGAATATTCCTCTTTTGGAGGAGGATATTAAGGAACGCGCAGACTATACCAAGAATTATCTCCAGCTCACCCAGGAATACTGTATCGAGGAGTGCTGGGACAAGGCAGAAAAAGCCTGCCGGGAGGGCTTGGACATCTGCAAAAGGTCCGAAGCTGTTCTTCGGGGCTGGCTCCAGTCCAGCCTGATAGAAATCCTCTATAAAAGAGAGAAGTTTGAAGAAGCAGAGAAGGAAGCCCTGCAGATTCTGGAAAAAGAAAAACCCGGGGAGCTCACACGTCTGCTTCTGTTCCAGCTTCTGATCGGAATCAATGAGCAGCGAAAGAATTATGAAAAGCAGCTCCAGTGGGGCATTAAATTTGAGGAACTGCTGGCTTATATGGATCGCCACCCGGATCTTTGGATTAAGCAGCAGATGGGAACCGTAAACAAGGATAAGGTAATGAATCCGGACTGGCTGTATCCCGCGCGCCTAAACTGTGTCCGGGCCTCCCTGGAGCTTTATAATTACAAGGAAGCCGAATATTTCCTGGAGCTGCTTCCCTGGGAGGAAGAATATAGAATCCAGACCTATTATCCCCTTCTGGATCGCTGGAAGGAGCACTATGCGCCCCACTTACAGGAGCTTCTGGCAAAGCTGCCCCAAGATTCGGCCTACCTTTTATATCAAAAACTTCTATATGAAGAGAAGAATAAAAAGGGCGGGGCAGATTTGTTCCTGTTTCACCGCTGCTTAAAGGAGATTACGCAGCCTTATCTCCAAAAACAACTGATAGAAAAATCACTGAGGGAAAAAAGAGACTTATCAGAATTATTGAAAAAGATGGATCTGGAATCCTGGAAAAACTGTATTTCCAGCATTGTAAATGAAACCGCCTGCGAAGAAGACTCTCATCTGTGGGAAGCCGGAGAACTTCTCTCCAAAGAACATCCACTGCAGGGACTGTGGCTTAAAAAGCTTCTCTTAGAACGAAGACTCACCAAAGGCTTCCCCATGAAAAAGGCGTTTCTGGAAAATCTGGAAAAATACGCCTTATGCATCAGCTCCTTTTACAGAGGCCAATACCAGGAAGCTATGTTCGAGGACAGCGCCAGTCATCTGCTTCCGCCGGACTGCCGTATGTCTCTGGCTGTTCTGGAAGCCCTTGACCATTGGAAAAAAGGAAATCT
Organism: Clostridia bacterium; assembly: GCA_910575725.1. GTDB lineage: Bacteria > Bacillota > Clostridia > Lachnospirales > Lachnospiraceae > Laedolimicola. The sequence goes on from CAJTFE010000046.1 coordinate 2,868, forward strand.
CGCTGAAACCGTCCGCCTGTTCCGGCAGGTTCTTGGAATCTATCCCCAGATGACAGGCGTCATCCGCGAGGCCTTGCGTCTCCTGAAAAATGAGCTGGATTATCCAGCCCCGGCAGCTGGACCGGAATTCGAGCAGTTAGCCCTTCAGATGAAGGCTGCACTGAAAATCATGCTCCAAAACGGCCAGTACCAAGAAGCCATGTCCGTACTTTCACAGCTCCTGCCCCTGCTGCCCAGCGACACCGAGCTGCTAAAGCTACAGCAGCAATTATTAGCCAGAACTCATTAAGCGCCAGACTTCAAAAGGAATATTGCAAAGGATAAGCCGGTCGCACTCCACAAAAAAGCCGGCTTATTTTTGCAGCCTCCTCTTATCCCCCGCAAAGCAGCGCTGTCTTTTTACGCGCTACCCCTGCTCCCACCGCTCCTTCTGTCTCTCATACTCCTCATTCAGCCAGGCCACCGCCTCATCAAATCCCTCCTGGGTAAAGGGAAACTCCCGATAGGTCTTCTCCTCCTCTGCCGTCACCTCAAAGCTGAAAGGCTCCGGATAAATCACAGCTTCCAGAGACGTCCCTTCCTCCGCTGCCTTCTTTTTCAGCCGGTAACGCATTCCCCTAAAGCTTCCCGAATAAGCATTCCGGTTCACATAAGGCAATCCGGCTTGTCCATGCAGTTCAATCATACAATGATTCCTCCTTATCTTCTGCCCTATCATATGTTTTCACTTTTCAAAAACCTGTTCCAATGGTATCATAAAACAGATACAAGAACAAAAATGTCACGGTTCACCCAATGGACGGTAACTAAAAATATAATCAGGAGGCCCCCATGACCAGAAAACTTTATTACGAAAACAGCTATCAAAAAGACTTCACTGCCGTCGTCACCGACTGCCAGGCCTTTGCAGACACCTTCCGCATCTATCTTGACCAGACCGCATTCTTTCCCGAGGGCGGCGGACAGTCCGGGGACACCGGCCTTCTGGACGGCTTGGAAGTCTTTGACACCCAAGAAGAAAAGGGCCTTATCTGGCACTGCACCAGACAAGCCATAGCTCCCGGCACACAGGTCACAGGACAGATAGACTGGCAGAAACGCTTCGGCCGCATGCAGCAGCATTCCGGAGAACACATTGTATCCGGCCTTGTTCATAAGCATTTCCATTATAATAATGTAGGCTTCCATCTGGGCGAAACCGAAGTCACCTTGGACTTCGACGGCCCGATCACCAAAAAAGAGCTCCTGGAAATCGAGCAGGAGGCCAATAGAGCCCTTTGGGACAACCGCCCTATAGAAATCACCTATCCCTCCAAAAAAACGCTCACAGAGCTCAAATACCGCAGTAAAATCGCAATAGAAGGCCAGGTACGCATCGTCACCATCCCAGGCATCGACGTCTGCGCCTGCTGCGCCCCCCACGTAAACCAGACCGGAGAAATCGGCCTTATCAAGCTTACCGGCGTCCAGTCCCACCGTGGAGGCGTGCGTATCTGTCTCCTGGCCGGAGCAAGAGCCCTGGCCGATTACGAAGAAAAAGAACAAAACGCAAAAGCCATCTCCGCCCTCCTCTCCGTCAAAGAAAAAGACACGGCCAAAGCCGCAGAACACTTAAAGCAGGAAAATTACAGCCTCATCGGCCAGATCCTGCAGCTAAAAAAAGCCCTGATTCAGCAAAAAGCCGCCGCTGTCCCCGAGGGTTCGAAAAATATCGTATTTTTCGAACAGGATCTGGATGCCGCTACTGCCCGTGAGTTCGTCAATCTCCTTACTATACGCTGCACCGGCACCGCCGGCGTATTCATCGGAAACGACGAAACCGGCTACCGCTACATCCTGGGAAGCTCTGCCGAAGACGTCCGCCCTCTCTGCCGCCGGCTCAACGATGCCTTCCAGGGAAAAGGCGGCGGCAAGCCGGAGATGGTGCAAGGCTCCCTTTACGGAACAAGAAAAGCCCTGGAAGCTGCCCTCGCCCAATACCTTCCGTCCCTTTAAGCCCCAGCTTACCGCGCCCACCACTCTCTTCGCGTGTTTAGCAGCGCTGCCAGACAGCAGAATGTACTGTTGGAAACGATCATCCTCTTACATTTGCTCATCAGGCACATATCTATATAATTTCTGCCCTGCACATTTCCCTCTACATAGGTAACCTGTGCAAAGCGGTTAAAATCCATTTCCCCCGCGTGCTCCCTGCACCAGGAAATATCATCGGAAAATACAAACAGATGCCACTTCCCCAAAACCTTATCCAGAAATTTTGCAACCTCTTTCTGGTATTCGGATGCGTCATAAGCCCACCCCAGGCTTACAAAATCACCTCTCCGTATATGAATGGACACCGAATTCGATTCCCGAATCTGCCTTGCATATTCCTGATTTTTTTCGTCCGTAATCTCCGGAAAACGGAATTCCCGGCGAAAAATATCCTTATACGCCATAAACCAGTCTATGTTAATCCAATACCCATGGTAGTATACATTTCCCGGCAGGTTTTGAATCTCCGGGCAGTATTCTTCCTTCTGGACGGAATAGACTTTTCCAGAAAACGGGTTAAAAAGGCGATGATCCTCTCCCACCTCGGACACCATATAGATGTCAATTCCATTTTCCCCCAATATCTGCGGTACACTCTTGCCTCTTTTCTTCTCCTCCAGAATAAAGGCCCATACATCCTCGCTGAAACACTCACTGAGCATCGGAGCCTTGATGCCGAAGATTTTTTCCAGCTCATAGCCGTTATGTACTGTATTCTGGGCGAAATAGCTGTCATCCAGGTACATGACCTCTCCCGGATGGGACAATGCATAATATCTGGCAAATATATATTGAAATGCCTGATTGCCCAGACCGCCGTTCAAAAACTGTATTTTCATGTTATCCCCCTTAGCATCCGTTCAATCATCTTCCCATACACAGGCATCATCTCCCGCTCCGTCACCTTCTCACGAAGCTCCTCCAGGGCAATCCATGCAACTGCGCTGTTCTCATCCTCCTTGACCCGAAGCTCCGCCTCTTCATCCGCCTCCAGAAAATACGTCAGATTCAGATGCTGATGAGAACTCACAAAGCTCCCCCGCTTAAAATGTCCCCAAACCGGCAGGATATCCAGGCTCTGGGCCTCTCTCCGGATTGGGCGCACCGCCTGAAGCCCCGTCTCCTCCTTTGCCTCCCGGACAGCCGTCATCAAAAGATCCGTCTCCCCGTCCGCGTGTCCGCCCGTCCAGGACCAGGACTGGTAAATATTGTGATACACCATAAGAAGCTTCCCCCGATCCCTGTTAAAGATCAAAGAGGAAGCTGTCATATGTGCAATCTCACACTGTCTTGTCCCAATTGTATCCGGAAACAGCTCCAGATATCGAAGCATCAGTTTCCGATCCTGCTCCTCCTGCTCACAGGCAGGCCGGTAATCCAGGATTTGTCTCAGGTACTCGTGCATTATGCCTCCACAAAATCATCCTTGCCGACGCCGCAGATGGGGCAGACCCAATCCTCTGGCAGATCCTCAAAAGCCGTTCCGGGCTCAATGCCGTTATCGGGATCTCCTACCTCCGGATCATACTCATAGCCGCAAGGCTCGCATACATACTTTTTCATGACAAGTTCTCCTTTCCTTACCTGCAATTATTCAGACTGCCGGACAAACCCGGACAAAGCTGTCACATCTGATCTGTCCTACTAGAATATACCAAAAAATCATTCTTTATTCTATAGTATTTTTTATTTTTCCAAAATTTTTTCTTCTTCCCCTTGGGCATACCGGTATTTCTTCTCTTTTCCAAAATTTTTTTCGCCCGAAACCCTTGATTTTCCTCACATTTTCCCATAGTCTTATAAACACGGCAAACAATATCTTGTAATCACTGTTGACAACACCACTATATCTTGTTACAATAGGTTTCGTCACCACATATTACAGCGACAGTAGAAATTGAGGGAAGTTTTATGAAAATTATTAAAAGAAGCGGCAGCGAGGTTGAATTTGATGCTGAAAAAATTGTCCTTGCCGTAACCCGAGCCAATGAGAAAGTAGTTCCCAGCGCCCGTATGACCCCTATCCAGATCAAGCGGATTGCAGAGGATGTAGAGAGCGCTGCAGAGAATATGAGCCGTTCTTTAAGCGTAGAAGAGATCCAGGACATGGTGGAGGATCAGATTATGAACCAGCGGGCCTTTGATGTAGCCAGACGCTATATCACCTACCGCTACCGCCGGGCCATGGTCCGCAAGTCCAACACCACCGACGAGCAGATCTTAAGCCTTATTGAGTGCAACAACGAGGAAGTCAAGCAGGAGAATTCCAACAAGAACCCCACGGTCAACAGCGTACAGCGGGACTACATGGCCGGAGAGGTAAGCAAGGATATCACCAAGCGGATCCTTCTTCCTGCGGAGATCGTGTCTGCCCACGATCAGGGAATCATTCATTTCCACGATGCAGACTACTTTGCACAGCATATGCACAACTGCGATCTGGTCAACCTGGAGGACATGCTCCAGAACGGAACCGTTATCAGCGGCACCATGATTGAGAAGCCTCACAGCTTTTCCACCGCCTGCAACATTGCCACCCAGATCATTGCCCAGGTAGCCTCCTGCCAGTACGGCGGACAGAGCATCAGCCTGACCCATCTGGCCCCCTTTGTGGATACCAGCCGGAAAAAGATTCGCAAGCAGGTAGCGGATGAGCTTCACTCCATCCACGAGGCCGTTACCGAGGAAGAGATTGACTTCATCACAGAGAAGCGTCTCAGGGAAGAGGTGCGCAACGGCGTCCAGATGATCCAGTATCAGGTAGTCACCTTAATGACCACCAACGGGCAGGCCCCCTTCGTCACGGTCTTCATGTACCTGAACGAGGCCAAGAACGAACAGGAAAAGAAGGATCTGGCTCTGATTATCGAGGAAACCCTGCGCCAGCGCTACCAGGGTGTAAAAAACGAAAAGGGCACCTGGATTACCCCGGCCTTTCCAAAGCTTATCTATGTCCTGGAGGAGGATAATATCCACGAGGACAGCAAATACTACTATCTGACCCAGCTTGCGGCCAAATGCACGGCCAAGCGCCTTGTTCCGGATTACATTTCTGAAAAAATCATGCTCCAGAACAAGATTGACAAAAACGGGGACGGCCACTGCTACACCTGCATGGGCTGCAGAAGCTTCCTTACTCCCTATGTAGACGAGAACGGAAAGCCCAAGTACTACGGCCGCTTCAACCAAGGCGTTGTCACCGTCAACCTGGTGGACATCGGACTGTCCGCAGAGGGCGATATGGATCGGTTCTGGGAGATCTTTGAGGAGCGGATGGAGCTCTGCCACAGAGCCCTGCAGTGCCGCCACGAACGTTTAAGCGGAACCCTTTCCGACGCAGCTCCCATCCTCTGGCAGCACGGCGCCCTCCTTCGTCTGAAAAAGGGCGAAACCATTGACAAGTATCTCCACAACGGATACTCCACCCTTTCCCTGGGCTATGCAGGCCTCTGGGAATGCGTTTACAGCCTCAACGGCAAGAAGCTCACAGAGCCCGAAGGCGAAGCCCTGGGCCTTGAGATTATGAAGAAGCTCAACGAATACACGGCTAAGTGGAAGGCTGCCGAGCAGATTGACTACTCTCTCTACGGCACGCCTCTGGAGAGCACCACCTACAAGTTTGCCAAGTGCCTGCAGAAGCGCTTCGGCATTGTAAAGAACGTGACGGATAAGAGCTACATCACCAACAGCTATCACGTCCATGTAACCGAGAATATCGACGCCTTCGACAAGCTGGCCTTAGAAGCCAAATTCCAGGCCCTCTCACCGGGCGGAGCCATCTCCTATGTAGAGGTTCCCAACATGCAGAACAACCTGGACGCCGTACTCTCCGTGATGCGCTTTATCTATGACAACATCATGTACGCAGAGCTGAACACCAAGAGCGACTACTGCCAGGTCTGCGGCTACGACGGAGAGATTGAGATCAAAGAGGACGAGCATGGCAAGCTCATCTGGAAATGTCCAAACTGCGGCAACACAGATCAGAATAAAATGAACGTAGCCCGGCGTACCTGCGGCTACATCGGAACCCAGTTCTGGAACCAGGGACGTACCCAGGAGATCAAAGAGCGCGTGCTTCATCTGTAAACAGCACCGCATACAAAAACAACACAGTCTGCACAAGCCGTATCAGCAGACAGCAAGGCTGCCGCAGGGCACTTTCCCGGCGGCAGCTCTTTTTTGCCCCATAACACGTTTTTCAGCCACAAAGCCTTTTGGAAAGGACTTCCCCATGAACTATGCAGTCATCAAAAAAAACGATATTGCCAACGGCCCCGGCGTCCGGGTGTCCCTCTTCGTCAGCGGATGCCGGCACCACTGCAAAAACTGCTTCAACGAAGAAGCCTGGGACTTTGCCTACGGCACCCCTTTTACAGACAAAACCATAGAAGAGATCCTCGCCGCCCTGTCCCCCGGCTATGTGGCCGGCCTGTCCCTCTTAGGAGGGGAGCCCTTTGAACCGGAAAACCAGCCGGACATCCTTCGTCTGGTAAAGCTGGTACGGCAGCATTTCCCCGAAAAAACCATCTGGTGCTACACCGGCTTCACCCTGGAAAAGGACCTTCTGTCCGGCCGCACCAAAAGCCCGCAGGCCGTAGGAGAGATTCTCTCCTGCCTCGATGTCCTGGTAGACGGAAAATTCATAGAATCCCTCAAAGACCCCGGCCTAATCTTCCGCGGTTCCTCCAACCAGAACATCATCGACATGCCGAAGTCTTTAGAAAGCGGTCATATGGTTCCCCTTGCCGGAACCTGGCGAAGAACCATGGGAAGCGGCAATATTGACGAAGTGTAAATGCCTCACTCTTCTTGTATTCCCCCGCCCAGCACTTCATGGAGCACAAAAGCCAGCGGCTCCATCGCATTCATCATCTCCTCCAGCGTGTTTGTCTGGGCTCCCGCCTCCACCAGCAGAGACTTGGGCCTTAGATGGAGATTATAACGGAGGCTTTTCAGATAAATCTTCCTGCTAAGCCCCGGGTAATACTTCTCACAAGCCAGCTTCAGCTGCAGCGACAGCGCCAGATTATCCTCAATATAAGGATTCGGCAGATAATCAATCACGCCGTTCCTCTTGCTGAAGCTTAACCCGTTAAAAAACATAAACTGAGCCGTGGGCTTCCCGTTCACCTCCGTCACCAGATGCGTTCCCTCCTTCACCCCGTCCCGGTGAAGATCAATAATCACCTCGATCGAAGGATTCTCCTCCAGAATCCGCTGTACCTCCTCCTCTGCCAGGGCATAGGCCCGGTTTCTGTCCAGCTTTCCGTCAATGAAATCATAGACATTTTTATTATGTATCACCTGGTAGCCGTAGGTATCCTCCAAAAGCTCCGTCAGATAATCCCCTACCCCCACAATGGTGGTGCTGTTGTCGCCTGCCACAGAATCTACGAAGCCCTCCTGGGAATGGGTGTGATAAATCAGTATCTGAGGCCCGGAATCCATATTTTGAATCTGCATATCCTTATTAAGGAGAAGCTCCGCATTCAGCAGCTCGCCGCTGATATCCGTATTGTTCTCCACAATGTAAAAATTATTTCTAAGAAAGTCAAAATCTGCCAGCTGCTCCGTCATATACTCTGTGCCAGCTGCCGGCTGATTCTCCCCGGCCTGCGAAAGCTCCGCCTGCTCCTGGTCGTAAGCGGCCTGCAGATTCTCCTCCTCCATCTTCTCTGCCAGATCGAAGGCCTCTCCCGTGCGCTGGTCGATCTCATTTTCATCGTGGGCGCCGCCCTCCACCAGAATGTCATAGGCGGCCTGGCTTTCAATCTCCGTCTCATAGAGCTCCTTCTCGTCCAAAAAGGAGTACAAGGGAAATAACCCCACAGCCTTGTGAAGAAGAAACTCCTCCAGGCTGTAGGACAGCTCCCGATCCCCGGCTGCGAAGGCAAGACCCGGATACAGGGTCTTTTCCGCCGCTCTCTGAAGGCTCCCTTCCCCGTTGGACAGCGCCTTCACACAAGCATAGGCAGCCTTTGCAAAAGACTGCCCCTTTACCCCATAACCGAGAATATAGATTCCCAGCACCATGATAATTCCCCATACAATTGCATTTACGATTCTATGCAGACGGCTCATTTCCAATCACTCCATACTCTCTTTAATATATTCAAAAAGAGACGGCCTTATTCCGGAAATTCCTATGCCAGCGCTATGTTAAGAGCCTCTGAAATGGTAAAGCTTAAGCGCCTTATGGTCTCGTCAATATCCTTCGGTGTCACAAACATCCCATTGAGATTGGGCGAAATCGCATCCCGGTCTCCGGTGGCGTCGTAAATAATCGTAGCGGCGTCCACCACCGTAGGCACGCCGATTGCCACAATGGGAACTCCCAGATTCTCTTTTGTCAAACTGTTCCGGTGGTTTCCCACTCCGGATCCCGGATGGATTCCGGCATCCGAAAGCTGGATCGTCCGGTTCAGACGCTTTGTGCTCCTGGCCGCCAGTGCGTCGATAGCCACCACCACATCCGGCCGGGTCTCATCGACGATTCCCTTGATAATCTCAAAGGTTTCCATGCCTGTCTGGGCCATAACTCCCGGAACAATTCCGCTTACCAGATGCACCTTGCTTTTTCCCAGAGCCTCTTTTCCATACTCCCTTACCACATGACGGGTGATCATCAGATGGTTCACCGCCTCCGGCCCCAGGGCGTCCGGAGTCACCTCCCGGTTGCCAAGTCCCACAACCAGTACCGACTTCTCTTCTTCGGTTCCGAGAAGACTTTTTAGTTCCCGGGCCAGCTGCTTTGATACCTCCCGGTGATACCCCTCGTCCGGATCCGAAAGCCTGGGGGCCTCCAGAGTCAGATAAGTTCCCACAGGCTTTCCCATGGCCTTTGCCCCGTTCTCTGTCTCAATATTCACCCGCGTCACCCGGATGTCCCGCTCCTCATCGTAAGATTCCTCGATGGCTACGCCGCGGATCTCCACGCCGTCCTCTTCAAAGCTCTCCCTGGCCTCCAGGGCCAGATCCGTCCGTACTTGAAATCGTTCCATAGTCCATACTCCTGTTCTGCATTGCCTTGCTCTTTTTATTAGTATTTTCCATTATTTTTAGGATTTATGTATTGACAGAATGCCTTTCCTGGCATAAAATAAATGAGTATGTTTGGATGAGCCAAACAGTGACATGTTCCGTTAAGACGTCCGTGTCCGGCTTTTACGGAGCATGTACGGATATATCAGATAAGAGAAATAAACAATTTGGAGGTGTACGGGTTGGCTAATATTAAGTCCGCAAAGAAGAGAATTCTGGTAGCCGAGACAAGAGCCGCAAGAAATAAGGCGATCAAGTCCGAGGTCAAGACCGCAATCAAGAAGGTTGACGCTGCCATTGCCGCTAAGGATCCGGAGGCTGCAAAGACAAGCCTCAGAGCTGCAATTGCAACCATGAACAAAGCGACTTCAAAGGGAGTGTATCACAAGAACACAACTTCCAGAAAGATCTCTCGTTTAACCAAGGCTGTAAACAGCATCGCATAAATCAGAGAACCTTATAAAAAGATGCCCAATACCGTCAGTTGGGTATCTTTTTTTCATGTACAAGGAGGCGCCCGCCATGAAAATGCTGTCCGAAGATATCAAAAACGGTTCCTTTAAATCCTCTTATCTCCTCTGCGGAGAGGAGGCTTATCTGCGCACCCAGTACCGGAACCGCCTGCTTGGCGCCCTGGCCGATCCCCAGGATACCATGAACGTATCCCGTTTTGAAGGGAAGGGCATCCGGCCCGAGGAGCTTATCGACCTGGCCGAAACCCTGCCCTTTTTTGCAGAGCGCCGGGTTATCCTTGTAGAAAACAGCGGTTTTTTCAAAGGAAAATGCGATGTCCTGGCCGACTATCTGCCCTCCATGCCCGACACCTCCTGCCTGCTTTTTGTGGAAACCGAGGTGGACAAGCGCAGCCGCCTGTACAAGGCCGTAAAGAGCAAAGGCCGGATTGCGGAATTCCAGCCCCAGGACGAAGCCACCCTCACAAAATGGATCCTGGGCACTCTGAAAAGAGAAGGAAAGCAGATCTCCCGTCAGGCTCTCGCCCTCTTTCTGGAACGTACCGGCACAGACATGGAGCATATCTCCAGCGAACTGGAAAAGCTCCTCAGCTACACCCACGGAAGAGAGGCTGTCACCCCCCAGGATGTGGCGGAAATCTGCACCGTTCTCACCAGCAGCCAGATCTTTGACATGATTCGGGCCATCGCCGAAAAGAAGCAGAAGGAAGCCCTTGATCTCTACTACGATCTGCTGGCCCTGAAAGAGCCTCCCATGCGGATTCTCTTTCTGATTGCCCGGCAGTTCCAGCAGCTCCTTCTGGTAAAAAGTCTTATGGCAAAGGGCTTCGACAAGGGAGCTATCGCCTCAAAGGCCCAGCTTGCCCCCTTTATCGCCGGGCGCTGCATGGGCCAGGCCCGAAGCTTTTCCCTGGAGCAGTTAGAAGCTGCCGTCCGGGACTGCGCAGACGCGGAAGAGGCCGTAAAAACCGGCCGGATGAATGATATCCTAAGCGTAGAGCTTTTGATTGTCAAATACAGCCAGGCGGCTTAACGAGCCGGCCGGCTGCTCTTCTTATATCCCTCCGCCCAAAAAGACACTCCGTCGCTTCGTATGGTCACAGCTCCCTCCTCCATAGTCAAAAGCTTTCGGCTTCCTGCGTCCTCAAGACGCTCCAGAGTTTCTTCATGGGGATGGCCGTAAGAATTATTCCGACCGCAGGAAATCAGCGTAAGCTTTGGCTGCACCTTTCTAAGCCATTCCTCCGAGGTAGAGAACCGGGAGCCATGATGTCCCGCCTTTAGAACCTCACATCTTATATCCGTCCCCTGTTCCAGAATCTCCTTTTCTCCTGTTTCCTCCAAATCTCCCGTTAAAAGCATGGAAAACTCTTTGTAGGCCAGCCGGAATACCAGGGAGCCTGCATTGCGATCCGCATACTGTCCTTCCCTCCCGGGATGAAGGCAGAACAGCTTCACCCCCTTATCCTCCAGAACCGTTCCGGCCTTTATCACCTTCACGGCTGCGCCGGCTTTTTTCGCCAGGGCCGCAAGCTCTCTTCCGGCCTCCTCCTGGTAAGACTGCTCCGAGAGCAGCAAAGCTCCAATCCTCACTCCCCCCGGCTCTGCAGCCTGCAAAAGCAGCTCCTCCACCCCTGAAATGTGATCCTTGTCCGTATGCGTTACCATAACAAAGTGAAGCTTTCCCACTCCCTGCTCCTTTAAAAAGGGCAGAATCCGGTAACGCCCCGCCTGCTTCACATCACTGCTTCCCCCGTCAATGAGGCAGGCCATTCCCCCCTGTGTGCGGAAAAACAGACTGTCCCCCTGGCCTACGTCCAGCATGGTAAAGGAAAACCCTCCAGAAAAGCGAAGCTGCAGGCAGACACATAGCAAAAATGCCGCCGCCAGACTTAACCCCCTTTCTTTTTTCCGCCTTCTCTTTATTCCCTCTTCCTCTGCTCCTCTCCCCGGCTCTCCTTCCTCTTCTCCCTTAGCCGCTTTCGCACACAGCCTCCACTTTTCTCTCTCCCTTACCTGACTTTGCCACAAGATAAAGCCCCCAAGCCCCCCATAGTACAAAATAATCTGCCAGAGCTTCGGCCTTCCGCAGACAATCACCGACCAGGGAAGGCGAAGCGTCCCCTTCCCCAGGCCTTCGTAAAGGCTTAATATCAGCCGGCAGGCAAAGGCCGGCGCCCAGGCAGACCGCCAGGAAAGAAAGCTTACTCCCAGCGCCCCGATTCCGCAGAACATCAGCGCCGCCATCAAGGGAATCACCAGAAGATTTAAACCGATGGAATAGAGGGGGAATTCATAGTAGAACCACTGAACCAGGGGAAGCGTGGCAAGCTGGATGGAAAGACTTAGAAGAAAAGCCTCCCACACCTTTCCGGAAACAGGAAAAAGTCTGCGGACTGCCGGATAAAGGGCTCCCACACCCAGCACCGCCCCAAAGGAGAGCAGAAAAGAGGCGCTGCGGACATACAGCGGCTGTTCCAATAGAAGCAGCAGAGCCGCAGCCGCCAGGGCAGTCAGCATATCATAGCTGCGTCCCAGAAAATCCGCAGCCACAGCCAAGGCAAACATGGTAACGGCCCTGGCTGTGGAAACGCTCATTCCCGTCATAGCCCCGTACAGGAGCACCAGCGTAAGCCCCAGGCCGCCGGAAAGACCATAGGAGCATCCCTTTTTTCGCAGAAGCTTGTACAGGCCGGCGCCTGCGATAGAAATGTGAAGCCCGGAAATCGCCAGCAGATGGGACATGCCGCTTTTCTGATAAATATTTTTTGTTTCCTCCAAAAGCTCTGTCTTGTCTCCAAGGAGCATCGCTCTTAGCACGCCGCCCTGTTTTTCTCCAAACAGACGGGTGCACCTGGTACTTAAATTCTCCCTTAGCCGCCGCAGAAGCTCCCCCGGCCAGAATATCCTGTCCCCGGTGAGCACTGCATGCTCTGCACTTCCCAGATGCGTAATATGCTGTGTCTGGTAATAAAGCCGGGCGTCAAACTGCCCCGGATTGGACGGAGCTTCCGGCTCCCATATGCGGTATGGAGGTTCGATTCGTATGGTATTGCCGACGGAAAAAGACTGCTCGGCATCGAAGTAAATGAGAAGAATCCCTTTATCTGAAATGTTAGAATGCTTTAAATGGACTGCCTGTCCTTCTGTTCTTTTCTCAATCCTGCATATCTCTCCTGTAATCCCTCCGGGAGGGCTTACACCCTCCGGAGGGGATGCATGCATCCAGATTCCGGAGGGCAGAAGCAGCAAGAGAACTGCCACGGCCAAGGCAGCCATACATAACGGCCGTTTTTTTATCATGGTTTAACTTTCCTCAATCATATCAAGATTACGTTCAAATATGGTTTCAAACCGGATACTCTCCTGGTAGGTAATATTCGTCTCTCCATTGATCAGAATCTGCACCTTGCTGATTCCCGGCAGCTCCGTAAGAGAATTCACAATGGAGTACACCGGCACCATCTCAAGGACATCATAGCCCTGTCCCAGAAAGCCCTTGTCAAGATTCACATAGCAGATTCCGTCCTTGGTGGATACGCTGACAATCTTTGTCTCCGGAGGAATGGCCGGATAAGCCTTCTCTGTAATGGGTCCCTTGATCAGCTGTTCCACCACCAGCTTCTCCACAGACATATTGCTGCTGTAGTGAACCTCTACCCGTTCTCCTACCAGCCTGTCTCCCTTCTCGTTGGCAAAGTAAAGCTGCAGGGTGGTCATGGTGTATGTGTTGATCTCATTTCCGGCATTCTCCACAAAGCTTTCCTCGTTCAAGGGACCGATGGGCGTCTCGTTGGAATCCAGAAGAGGTTTGTCCCCTACCAGGAAGGATACATACTCCACCTCCGGAATCTGGCACAGCGTCCGCACAACGGCAGAACGGCAGAGAATCTCATAGGGCTTGCTCATCTCCAGATAAGGCTGGGCAAAGGACAGGGAAAGCTGTCCGTTTTCCAGGGTATAATTCAGAAGAAACACATTGTCAGGAATTGCAGATTTCAGCTCTCCGTCCACAGAATCCTCCTGCAGGCAGAGAATGAACTCTTCCAGCAGCTCCTGCCCATTCTCGGCGGCCGGGGCATAAGCCTCCTTCACCACAGCCGTTTCCTCTTTGTTGATATAATAAACCTGATATCCTTTTGGCTCCCTGGGCTCCTCCTTCTGACGGGCGCAGCCCCCCAGGACAATTGCCAGCAGAACCAGAAGCATGGCAGACGCCATAGGCCTGTTTTTTCTCATCGCTTACCTCCCAAGCACCTGCACAAACCGTCTATGCAATATAATTCAGTGGAATACGAACCGCAAAGGTGGTTCCCTCCCCCAGATGACTGGTTACCTTAACCGCGCCCTTATGTACCTGTATGGCGCTTCTTGTAATGGCAAGCCCTAAGCCTGTTCCGTCAATCTCGTTGGAATGGGACTTGTCCACCCGGTAAAAGCGTTCAAAAATATAATCAATGGATTCTTCGGGAATTCCCATGCCGGAATCCATAACCTTCACATAGAAAAACTTATGATCCGCATCCAGGGATACGTGAACCCAGCCGTTTTCCCTGTTATATTTCACTGCATTTTCCATCAGGTTGGTAAAGGCCAGGGTCAGACGTCCGGCATCCACCTCCGCCGTCACAGGGCGGAAGCTCTCCAATACCATCTCGATGTTTTTCCGGCTGGCAATGGGCCGCAGACGCTTTAAAATCAGCTCCAGCAGATCGTTGATGTCCACCGGCTCGATATTCAGGTTCGCCGCCTTCTTGTCCATCTTCACCAGGGACAATAGATCTGTAATGATCTTATTCTCCCTCTCGATCTCCTCCGCAATGTCGTTCATAAACTCCTGATAGAGCTCTATGGGAACCTCCTCCTGGGACAACAGCGAGTCTGCCAGCACCTTCATGGAGGTCAGAGGCGTCTTCAGCTCATGGGACACATTGGACACAAATTCCTGACGGGACTCATCCAGCACCCGCATCTGATTCATAATCTTATTGAATTCCTGGGAAATCTGCTCTGTCTCCGTATACGTCTTAACCTTCAAATCCTCTGTACTGTGTCCCTCTGCAATCTCCTGCAGGGAGTGTATCATCCGCTTAAGAGGCCGATCCAGAAAATAAGACAGAAGCACCGCAAAGGTCAGCACCAGCACGCCGCAGATCAGAACAAAGATCCGGGCATTCCCCGTCAACACATCCAGATTGTCCCAGATACTGTCTGTGGACACGCTCACCAGCAATACCCCCTGTATCTTCTGGGAGTCTGCTTCCTGGATGGGGATGGTCATCTCTATGTAACGCTTTGTGGAAAGCTGGTTGATGGTCTCCCCCTGAAAACAGCGGATCACTTCCTCCGACACCACCAGCTTTCCCTCAATGAGACCGTAGGTATCCCGAATCACCTTGAAATTCTCGTCAATGACAATAATCCGGCCGTCATACAGGTTGGAAAGCTGCGTCAATTCTCCGCCGATAAGCTCTGAAGAAGGATCCTTCAGATAATTATAGCTGATAAGCTGATTGGACAGAATCCGGCACTGGTTCTGCACATCCGTCCCTCTGACCTTGATTGCCCGTTCCCGGTAGCTGTCCAGGATGCCGGATGCGACAATGAGCATAGGCAGCCAGCCGGCCAGAAGAAGAACCAGGAACACCCGGAACTTTAAACTTTTTAAATATGTAATAACAACTCTATGCCTGGAAATAATAGCCCACTCCCCACTTTGTGTGAACATACTTAGGTTCGCTTGGATTTGTCTCTATCTTTTCCCGGAGACGCCGGATATGCACATCCACGGTTCGCACATCCCCCGGATACTCGTAGCCCCATACGGTGTTCAGAAGGCTCTCACGTCCATAGACCTTCCCCGGATTCAGCGCCATCAGCTCCAGAAGATCGAATTCCTTTGCAGTCAGATTGATCTCCTTCCCGGCAATGAACAGACGGCGGCTCTCCAGATCCATCCGAAGCTCCGAAGCCTCCACAACCTTGCCCTGGCTTCCCTTCTCCGGCCTGCCTGTCCGACGCATAATGGCCTTGATCCGGGCCTTGATCTCCAGAATGTTAAAGGGCTTCGTGATATAATCATCCGCCCCATACTCCAGGCCGAGGATCTTGTCCATATCGTCTCCCTTGGCGGTGAGCATCACAATGGGCATATTGGAAAATTCACGAATCTGCTGGCAGACCTCGAAGCCGTCCATCTTCGGCAGCATTACATCCAGAAGTACCATATCGTATTCCTTGCTTCGGGCGTATTCCAGGGCTTCCTCTCCGTCGTAAGCGCAGTCCACTTCCATTCCTTCCTGCTCCAGACTGAAACGCAGGCCCTTTACAATCAGCTTTTCATCGTCAACTACCAATACCTTTTTTGCCATTTTTCTGCCTCTTTCACACTGTAATCTGATCCTTGATCTTTTCAAAAACCCGTTCCTTGATTCCGGGAATCTGCATCAGCTCTTCTATGGTCTGAAAGCCCCCGTGGGTCTCCCTGTACTTAAGGATATCCTCTGCCTTAGACTCCCCGATTCCCCGAAGCGTTGTAAGCTCCTCTGCCGAAGCCTGATTCAGATTCACCAGGCTGCTCTCCGCCGCCAGAGCCTCCTCCTTAAGCTTCTCCTCCTGTTCCCTGGAGGGAACTTCTATCTTTTGTCCGTCTGCGAGATGCTCCGCCAGATTCAGCCAGCTTTCTGCCGCCTCCTCCGTCATTCCGCCGGCTGCCTCCACCGCCGCTGCCGTCCGGGCCTCTGCCTCCAGCTCATAGACCCCCGGATTCCTTACCTCGCCGCAGACATAGACGCAGATTTTGGCGGGAGCTTTTTCCTCTGCCTCCTCATCCTCTTCGCTTTTCTCTGCCCTTAAGGGCTCCTCCAGGGTCTCTTCGCTGTCATAGAGCACAGGCTGGCTCTTACAGCCGGCACAGAGCAGAACCACTACTGCCCACAGACTCCATACCATTCGTTTTACGTTCTTCCTCATCTTCCAGATCCTTTCCTTCGGACCCGGACCCCTCTGATTCAGACATTCTTAGTGTAGCTGATTTTTCAGATGATTACAACCTTTTTTTCATTTCCGTTTCATTTGAGCACAGCCCTTTTGAATTATTCCCATTTGAACAGGACGACGCCGGCGATGGCAATGGCCATCCCCAGAAGCTTCCGCCATTCCAGCGCTGCCTTTTCCACGCCGAACATGCCGAAAAGCTCAATGAGATAGGCCACAATCAGCTGGGAAATCACAATCAGCATCACTGCCCTGGCCGGGCCTAAGCTGTTCATGCTCTGAATCACCGTAAAGGTAATAAAAGCGCCAATCACGCCTCCCAGCAGCATATATTTGGGACTTACCTGGAATACGTTCATCAGATTTTCCCGCTCCCGGAAGGCCCACACAGCCAGGCAGGTGAGAAGGGCGGAAAACTGTACCCAGCTTGCGGATGCCCACATACTGCTGCTCTTCGTAACTTCTGTATTGAATACCCCTTGAATACTCATCAGCGCCCCGGAAATAAGGGCAACAAAAATTCCAATCATAGTAAAAGCCTCCTTCGGTCTCTTTCTCTCTCGTGTTAGCTTTCCCTATGATTGGAATTCTATTCGCCTGGCACAGCAGCAGCTTCTGTCCCCCTGTCACTGTTCACTCCGTGACTGGCAGTACCTGTCTGCGCTGTGTTTACTCTTCTGTCTGAAGCTGGGTCTGTACAGACTGATTCACAGCGTCAATCTCCTCCTGTACGTCATTCCCCCGCCAGATGTTGGCAAAGACAATCTCCATCTCAATCCAATAATTGGAGAGATCCGTGATCTTCGGAACCTCCACGGAATCCTCGTACTGGGCAATCAAAATCTCCATTTCACTGTTTGCGTAGCTGACTCCCATTTTTACAGGCATCTTATCTGTCATGGTGTAAAGGTCGTTTGCCTTGTCGTAGGTAAGGTACTTTGCAAAAGCTTTCGCCAGATCACGCTCTCTGGAGTAAGCGTTCACAGCTACGGAGTTGGTTACGGAAAGCCCCTTTGTATGAAGCCCTTCCGTCAGATCCGGCACCTGGGCGATTCCGTAAAAATACCCGTTATCCGCAGGCGTCTCCTCCGGTACTTCCTCCTCTGGTACTTCCGCCTCCGGAGCCCCTTCTTCCGGCTCCGCCTCCCCGCCTTCCTCTCCCTCTGCAGGTTCCTGCGCTTCTTCCTCGGGAATCTGGTACACCAGCCCCTCCGCAATCGCCGCATCCAGCCTTGCAATAGCGTCGGTTTTCGCTATGGTATATACAATCTTTCCGTCAATAAATTCCTGCAGCACATTGTCTGTAGTCACCTCGTCCGCATCAATGGCAAAGAATGCGTTCAGGCTCTGGTAGTACTTCAGGCACTCGATAATCTCCTCCGCAGACAGCTGCACCTCCGCCTTATTATCCCCGGTGGGCCCTCCCAGGTTCACATAATTGGCGATAAAAAAGAAATTAAAGAAAATATCCGCCACATTCCACTTAAAAATGCTTTCTACATTTTCCGTACCTGCGCCCGACTCAAAATTATCCGCATAGGCAAGAATCTCGTCTATGGCTTTCGGAGCGGCATCTGTGTAGCCTTTATTATAAAGAAGAAAGCAAGTCTCAAAATAAAAGGGGTAAGCCATCAGTTTTCCGCCGCAGGTCGCTGCGTCCAGAGCCTTCTGAGGGAAGAACGCCTCCAGCTCCTGCTTTGTAAAGCTGTCATTCTCCACTGCCAGGCCGGCCAGTCTCGCCTTTTCCAAAAGCTCGCTGGAGGTTACAAAGAGATCCGGGCCGCCCAGGTCTGATATACTGGCTGTATTGATATTCTCGATATAATCCACTGCCGTAACAAGCTGAAGGGTAATCTCTACCTTGTGCTGCTCCTCAAATTCTGCCGCCGCCTCTACCAGATAGGCATTCAGCTTGTCGTCTGTGTACCAGAGGGTCAGCTTGGGCTTTTCTTTCGTCAGTTCTTCCTCCAGAAGTCTCTGCTGCTCGTTATGATAGGAAGCCGCCGCCTGTACCATCTGGGAAAACACCAGAAGCACACAGAGAATGGCAAGGGCTCTGCGATATAATTTCTGTCTCATAAATCATTCCTTTTCTAAGTAAATAAGAATCCCGCCTGTGGGATTCTGCGCCGCAGACGCATCGCGGCAGCGGCATCTTCCTCGGCGTATGAAATTCAAAATGCGCTCACAAGCTTCTCGATCATCTCGTCCACATGCTCCTTCTCAATAATCAGAGGCGGAACCAGGCGAAGGACATTGCTTCCCGCCGTGATAATCAAAAGACCTGCTTCCTGTGATTTTACCACAATTTCGCCCACAGGTCTACCCTGGACTTCCAATCCCTGGATCAGTCCCTTTCCCCGGCGCTCCTTTATAAAATCATAGGCTTCTGCCAGGGCATCCAGCTTCTCCTCCAGATATGCGCTTACCCTGCGGACATGATCGATGATCTGATTTTCTTCAAAAAGGTCGAAAACTGCGCTGACTGCAGCGCAGGCAAAGGGATTGCCTCCATAGGTGGTTCCGTGATCGCCCGGAACCAAGGATGCTTTTGCTGCCTTTTCATTCAGCACAAAGGCCCCCACAGGAACGCCGCAGCCAAGGGCCTTGGCACAAGTCATCACATCGGGCTCCACACCGTATTCCTGCCATGCAAACATATGGCCCGTGCGGCCCATGCCGCACTGGATCTCGTCCAGGATAAGCAGAATATCCCGTTCCTCACAGAGCGCCTTCACACCCCTTAAGAATTCCTCCGAGGCCGGGTAAATACCGCCCTCGCCCTGGACGGTTTCTAGGATAACGGCACAGGTTCTGTCTGTAAGCTGCGCCCGGACGCTGTCCAGATCGTTATAATCGGCAAAACGGATGCCCCCCACCAGGGGACGGAACGGCGCCTGGTAGGCCTCATTTCCCGTCACGGACAGAGCGCCCATACTTCTGCCGTGAAAGGAATGCTTCATGGCAATGATCTCATGATCTTCTCTCTTATCCTTCAGCCAGGCATACTTTCTGGCTGTTTTCAACGCTCCCTCAATGGCTTCCGTGCCGCTGTTGGTGAAAAATACCCGGCTCATGCCGCTGGCCTTCACAAGCTTCTCGGCAGCCTCCATGGCCGGAATATTGTAAAACAGATTGGAGGTGTGGCAGAGCTTGTCAATCTGCCTCTTCAATGCCTCGTCATAGCCCGGATAGTGATAGCCCAGAGCCTGAACTGCGATGCCGGCTGCAAAATCCAGGTACTTCTTTCCCTCCGTGTCGCAGAGATAGACGCCCTCGCCCTTTTCCAGCACAAGAGGATAACGGTTATAGGTATGTAAGACGGCTTCCTCCGCGCGCTTGATGATGGTCTCTTTATTCTCCGTCATAATAATTGTTTTCTCCTTCGCTTAAGATAGCTGTGCCGATTCCTTTGTTGGTGAAAATCTCCAGAAGCAGGCAGTGTGCAATCCGCCCGTCCAGAATATGCACCCTGGATACGCCGTTTTCAATAGCTTCAATACAATTGTTAAGCTTCGGCAGCATACCGCCCCCGATGGTTCCGCCTTCGATAAGCTTCCTTGCTTCCTTTACATGCAGCTCGGAAATCAAGGTAGCAGGATCTTCCGGATCCCGGTAGACACCCTCAATATCTGTGAGAAACGCCAGCTTTTCCGCATTGACGGCCCTTGCAATGGCGCAGGCCGCGTCGTCTGCATTGATGTTGTAGGTCTGGAAATCCTCGTCCATTCCCACCGGACACACAATAGGAAGAAAATCCTTTTCCAGCAGATCGTAGAGGATCTTGGGATTTACCTCTGTGATCTCCCCTACAAAACCGATGTCCTCTCCGTTGGAATATTTTTTCTCTACCTTAAGAAGACCGCCGTCCTTGCCGCTGATGCTCACAGCCTTGACGCCCAGCTCCTGCACCATCTGCACCAGGCTCTTTCCGACCTTGCCAAGAACCATCTCTGCAATCTCCATGGTATCTGCGTCTGTCACCCTCAGACCGTTGATAAAGCGAGGCTCCATGCCGACCTTTCCCACCCAGCGGCTAATCTCCTTGCCGCCGCCGTGGACGATAATGGGTTTGAAGCCTACCAGCTTTAAAAGGGTGACGTCTTTGATGACGTTGCGCTTCAGTTCCTCGTCTATCATGGCGCTTCCGCCGTATTTTACTACAATTATTTTCCGGTTGAACCTCTGGATATAAGGCAGAGCCTCGATTAAGACCTGCGCCTTCTCCAGGGAACGCTTCATTTCTTCTTCCCTGCTCATCATAATCTCCTCATACTTCTCAATTGTCCCACCCTCCCCCGGTAAAAAAGAATCCGCTGTTCTGTCTGCCAAGGGTAAGCTGTGATAATGTCTCTGGCATTTATTATAAACGTTGAAACGGACATGTCAAGTTTCTTCATTTCAAAAACTTACAAGGTAATGTCTGTCGTTACTGGTCACAGACTGAACAGTAACTGTCCGTCCGCTCTGCTGCCCATCCCCGCTGTTGCTAAAAATCAAAAAATTTTCTGGACTGTTTGGGAGAAGCGCGCTAAAATAGATTACGATTACGTAAGAGGAGCTGCTATTATGATTTATGATAATAAGAAATGGTTTTTAAAGGGACTGCGTGACGGCATTCCTATTTCTCTTGGATACCTGGCCGTATCCTTTACTCTGGGCATTGCTGCGAAAAATGCCGGCTTTACTCCTTTCCAGGCCATGCTCACCAGCCTCACCAACAATGCCTCCGCCGGTCAGTTTGCCGGTTTCACCCTTGTGGCCGCCGGAGCCGGATACCTGGAGCTGGCTGTCATGGAGCTGGTGGCCAATGCACGGTATCTTCTCATGTCCTGCGCCATGAGCCAGAAGCTGTCCCCGGACACCTCTCTTCTCCACCGGCTTTTGATCAGCTTTGATGTGACGGACGAGATCTTTGGCGTGTCTATGAGCGTTCCCGGAAAGCTGAATCCCTTCTATACCTATGGACTGATTGCCATCGCCGCTCCCGGATGGGCTTCGGGCACATATCTGGGCGTGCTTATGGGGAACCTGCTGCCGGCCAATGTGGTACGCGCTCTGAGTGTGGGGCTTTACGGGATGTTCCTGGCTGTGATTATTCCGCCTGCCAGAAAAAGCAAGGTTCTGGCTGGGGTGATTTTCGCTTCCATGGCGGCCAGCTTCGCCTTCACGAAGCTGCCCCTGACTGCGGACTTATCCACTGGTACACGTACCATTTTACTGACGGTGCTCCTTGCCGGGGGCGCAGCTGTCTTATTTCCTGTTAAGGAGGAGCAAAAAGCATGACACACAATATTTATCTCTACATCTTTGTTATGGCGGCCGTTACCTATACGATACGGATGCTTCCGCTGGTGCTCATACGCAAGGAAATTACCAATCCTTTTATCCGCTCTTTTCTTTTCTACGTGCCTTATGTTACCCTGGCCGTGATGACCTTTCCGGCCATTTTATCCGAGACGGGAAGCCTCTGGTCTGCCTGGGCCGCGCTGCTGACTGGGATCGTGCTGGCATGGAAGGGGAAGAGCCTTCTGCAGGTGTCGGTCTGCGCCTGCCTGGTGGTGTTTGTGCTGGAGTTGTTTTTAGTATAAACACATACTGGGCGTACCATAAAAAAGGGGGCTGTTGCAAAAGCCATCAGCCCCATGAAAAAATACTTTTTAAAATGTCTGAGAACCGCCCTTTAACTTAAATCTTCCCACAAGGCTCTTCATAAGCTGCGACTGGCTGGACAGTTCTTCGCTTGCGGCCGCGCTTTCTTCCGCAGTCGCAGAATTCGTCTGCACGACGCTTGAGATCTGGTCAATTCCCATTGTAATCTGAGAGATAGCTTCGGCCTGATTGCTGCTGGCCTCAGAAATGTTTCCGATAATGCCTGTCATCTCGTTTACGGCATTTACTGCCTGAAGCAGGGACTGGG
Organism: Clostridia bacterium; assembly: GCA_910575725.1. Taxonomy (GTDB): domain Bacteria; phylum Bacillota; class Clostridia; order Lachnospirales; family Lachnospiraceae; genus Laedolimicola. The sequence continues at coordinate 25,335 of CAJTFE010000046.1, forward strand.
CCGTCTCTCCGGCAATCTGTGTCCCGTTTTCTACTGCCTTTAGTGAATTTTCAATCAAAACAGAGGTGTTATTCGAGGCCTCCGCACTTTTGCTTGCCAGATTGCGGACTTCATCAGCCACCACGGCAAACCCTTTTCCGGCAGTACCTGCCCGGGCGGCTTCCACCGCAGCGTTAAGGGCAAGAATGTTGGTCTGGAAAGCGATGTCTTCAATGGTCTTAATGATCTTGCCGATTTCACTGGAGCAGCTGCTGATATCGCCCATCGCCTGTATCATCTGCTGCATCTTATCATTGCTCATATTCATTTCCGAGCTGACGCTGCCTGCCATTGCATTGGCCTGCCGTGCATTGTCTGCATTCTCATTCACCTTATCAGAGATTTCGCTGATCGAAGCGGCCAGTTCCTGCACGGAGCTTGCCTGCTCAGTCGCTCCCTGGGAAAGCGCCTGGGCTCCATTCGATACCTGCTCGGATCCGCTTGCAACCTGAGAGGAGCTTTGGCTGATCTGCAGCATCGTGTCGTTGAGCTTCTTTGCAATGCCCCGGAAAGAAATAAGCAGCGGATAAAAGCCTCCTGTATATTCTTCCTCACAGACAGAGTCCACCGTAAAATCCCCGGCTGCCATTTTAGCCAGAAATTTATTCTCATCGTCAATAATCACCTGGAGCTTGCGGATTAATCTGCGTACCTGCTCTGCAAGAACTCCCAGCTCATCCTTAGAGGTATAGGCAATCTCTACATCCAAATCACCCTTTGCCATTTTGACAGCGGCATCCTCAATTTCGGAAATGGGAAGCTTAATCAGGCGTACAATCACAAATGAGAAGAAGACGCCCACAAGGATTATCGCAATAACAATTGCCGTCATAAGACCGTTGGAAGTTATGTAAATGGAAGCGCTTTCTTTTGCTGCGGCATCACTGCCCTCTGTATTGTAGGCCACAATTTCCTGAAAGGCGCTGTTTAAAGAATTGTAAAGGTCTACGCATTCCCCTTCCAGGAGCGCCCGGGCATCCTCTATGCGGCCCTGCTGGGCTAAGGCAATTATTTCTTCATCTGCTTCCCTGTACTGGGTCCAGAGGTTCATTGCATTATTATAGAAACCAGTTTCCTCCTCATCAATTAACTCCTTGTATGCGGCTAAGAGCGCATCCATATTTCCTTTTTCCTTCTCAAGATACTGAAGGCTGGATGCCTCTACCTCATCAGAAACTGCCGTGAGATATCCTAATTCATTGAGACGGATGTTCGAAAGCGTATTGGTCAGTTCCCTTGCCGTATCGATACTGGGAAGCCAGCTTGTTGAAATATCATTTGTCATGTCGTTCATCCGTCCCATAAGAAAAAACGACATACCGCTGATAATAAACATGCCAATCAGCGCAACTCCTATGAGGACATAAAGCTTGAATCTGATTCTCAAATTACGTAAGTAGTTAATCATGTCTCCATTCTCCTTTGATATTCTGCTGCTTGTAACTGCTAATTGCGGAAAATAATCGCTATTTTCTACTTATTTTCCCCACAGCGTTTTTTAATATATCGGCATGTTTTTTCTGTTTGATAAGTAAAACGGAAAATCTCCTTCCTTCATTTCATTGGAAATTCCTTCTGCAATTCTCTGTGCCAAACTTTCCTGATAATCGTCATCCAGCAGCTTTTGACTCTCAGAATAATTTGAGAGAAATCCCATTTCTACCAAAACAGCGGGCATTTGCGTGTTTCGCAAAACATAATAACCCTCTGTTTTTGCGTACCTCGTTTCAATATCCTCACTTAGCGAAACTGCGTTGATGATACTTTCTGCATATCCTTTGCTTTCTGTCGCATTTGAATTGTTGTAATAACATTCCAAACCAGCTATCTGGGCACCCTTCTCATAATAATTGCAATGAAGACTGATAAAAAAATCTGCATTGGAGGCATTTGCAACGGAAGTACGCTCTGCAAGGCTCATATTTTCATCGGAGCTTCTGGTCAGGATAACTTCTATATTGTCATTCTCCAGAATAGCTTTCAGCTTCAGCGCAACCGAAAGGTTAATATCCTTTTCTACTGCCTTGCCGCTGACAGTACCTCCGTCACTTCCTCCATGCCCTGCATCCACGACAACACAAAACCCCGGGGCATTATTCTCTGCTGAAGCAACAGGAACAACATCGCTGCCTGCGTTTCTACCTGTGTATATATCCGTGTATTTATTTACCTTTTCATCTTCCTTTGTAAATCTCTCGTATATGTAAAGACATCCGCAAGCCATAAGTATCATCATTATAATTGGTATCAGTATGACGATTGCCCTCAGCAGATACGCAATCATAAGCCGCTTCATCTTTCTCTTTCTGAGTTTTTTCCTCTTTTGGTATTGTTTCCTGTTCATTGCCGCATTTGTTCCTCAATCTGGAATAAGTCAACACCCCCACGGAAATCAATGGCTTTTTGGTAAAGCGATTTCCTCACCACTTTCTTTTGATAACACATAAATATTTTCTGCATCACAGGTAACAGACATTGCAGGTATATGACTGATCAATTCCTTGTTATTCCCGTCCTTGCCGCAGGAATACAAGTCTCCGCCGTCCGTTCTGGAAATATAATAGATTGACTGCTCATCCATGCAGAAATCATATGCAGCTATATTTTCATAAGTGTAAGTTTCATTACCGGAAACGTCATATCTTGTTAAAACCCCCTGTTCATTTTTGTAAAAGATGCTTTCCCCATCGAATGAAATATTTCCGTTTACAGGAATGTCGAGCTTTACAGTTTTTCCGGTATACCGGTTTACTTTTGTTATGCCGTCACTGCCAATGAAAAACAGGTTATCGTCATTCAGGAAAAAAGCGTGGTGAAAATCCAGGAACTTCCATTTATCCCCCGTTTCATAGTCAATGCCCAAAAGAGAACGCCCGGAATTCGTCATCTGCTCAAAGATTGTTTTTTCCTCAAAGGTATTCAGATTCAGCTCTACAACCGACACTTTCGTTATATTGCTGTTATAGTTTCCCACCCGGTTGACATAGCTTTCCATAACCGATGTGGTGTAATACAGATATGGCGGACACACATAAAACGCACATATTTCTTCTTCATCAGAAAATACCCCAAACATAGGAGAACGTGCTAAAGGATATGTTTCCCCTGTGGAAGTATTTTTGAGAGAATAATCAAAATCCCCTGCATCTTGTATGATTTCATATCCCATACAGTCATACCCTGCCGATGAATTATAGACAACGCTTCCCGTTTTTCCACGGCCTGAACATCCCGTCACTGCCAATGCCAGGCCAAACATGACAACGAAAGCCGCCCCACGCTTCTTTTGCCCTGATTTCATCAGCCATCTGTTAGAATTGCGCCGTAAAATCCAGACAACGGCCAAAGTACACAAAAGCACGGATACAAAGAGCAAGGTCAACAGTGTAACCGTACCAATCTCCGCAAAAACAATTTTCTCATCACCCGTCAGGGCATCGCTCATAACAATATCCCCTGCGAAAAAATCTGTTCCAAGCAGAAACGGCAGCGGCAGAGGCAGACGGTAAATGCCGGTTTTTGATAAGCCTATATAGGGAATCATCACGGACACCGCACCAGTCAGCAGGGTGACCGCATATTTTTTTGCTAAAACGGAAATAAACATCAGGAGTATCGCAAGAAACACACTGCCAAACATCCGGAGCAGCCCTATTGATACATATCCCTCCAGCAGCGACATATCCTTGCTGCTGTCTGCAAAGTAACGAATACTCTGAATCGGATAATCCCCATCCGGCAGTCCGTATTTGAACCTGTAAAATCCGTATTCAATAAGCGAAATGCAAAGCGACAGGAAAAGAACGGCCGTGGTAATAATGAGCAGCTTATACAGAGCGCTTTTTCGCCCCTCCCTTGCAGTCAGGATCAGGGTGTCCATCTGGCAGCTGTACTCAGAACAGAAAACAGGCGTAACAATCAGCAAAATGCCAAGGAAGAGAATGAAATTAAGCGTACCTTTGCCAAGAAGCCCCATCCATCCGTTTGTCCGGAGAAAACAGCGGTTCCCCGCATTTTCGCAGATATAGAGATATTGCTGATAGATAACCTCAAATCCATTTTGACGCTCCAGAACCTTCTCTATTTCCCGGCTCTCTTTTTTATATTCACTTTCACTGATCTTCCCGTCATAGTAGTTCTCCAAAAGGCTGTTCTGCCTCTCCTTCGCTTTTGCAATCCGCTCCGCCTCCTGCTCCAGATAAAGGGAAGATTCCTCGGTGCAGTATCCGTTTACCTTTTCCAGATACCAGTCATATTCATTTTTATACTGCTCCATCGCTATGTCTACAGGGTTGTCGGACAAGGCAAGCCAGACCGTGCCAAAAAGCAGGACAAGGGCAATATAGAACAGCCCCCTTTGCCAGAGCATAATCTTTTTTACTTCGTACATAAATCCAGACATTTTATCCTCCTATTTAAAGTCGCTGCGCGACAGCACTAAAGGGTAAAGTCACTTCGGCGCATATTTAATGAGAGGAACTTTCATTCGAAAGGGCACTCATGAAAGTTCCTCTCGTGCGCCTTTGCGACTTTACCATCCAGCAGAAAATATAAGAGTTCCTTTTAGAAAGCATCATCATTGCCGTTATGGAAACCACCCCTGCGGATATGGCAAAAATAATTGCTGCCTGGAAGCTCTGTACCGGATATCCTGCAAAATCAATAAACTCGGTCTTGCCAAATAGTATGCGGTTAGCAAGCAGCGAATATGGGTTTATAATCTTGAGCCAGGTATTACTGAAACAGCTCTGCGACGCACCTGTAATAATAAAACACAGGGCTGCTCCGAAATCAGCGACAAACGGAACAAGGACACTGTGCCCAAACAAGGAAATCAATAGAAACACCATGCTTATCGTCCATACGCCCACTGCCTTTGTCACTGCGGACAGAATCGCATATTGCCATAAATTACAGTTTACCGCAGCCGTGCTGAAATTGCTGACAGCATACAGCGGAAGATTTCCTCCTTCCGCCGTTCCGAAGAAATACACAAAGCCAATATAATCCACAACAGAAAACCATATGGCCACACTGATTACAAACAAAGAAGCCGCAGTAATTTTAGCAAATGTGGTCTTTTTACCGCCGCCCGGATTTGTCAACAGCAGCATATCCATCTGTGTTTCCTTTTCGCAGACAAAGGTACTGACAACCCCGTACAGACAAAGAAATAAAACCAATATGACCGAAAAATCATAGTTCAGATAATAGTTATACATCTCCTCATAGGCAAAGTCTTTTATGCTCCGCCCTGAATAAAGGTGATAGATCACACTGTTTTTACGTACTTCTACAGTCTGCCCCCGTTCTTTGTAAACAGCGGCATTTTCCTTTGCCCTCTCTGCCACTTGAAGGGCATAAGTCTGATAATGATAGAAATATTCCATAGGCTCCACATAGTATTTTTCCAAGATATTCCGGTCACTGTATATATTCCCCGTCATCATATCCGGATTGTCTTTGGCTGTGCTTGCTGTCATATCAGCCGTAGCGTCTGCTAACGGCTGATATATGGAAAGAAGATGATTGATTTTTTCAGCAGTGATCTCCCCTCTGTAATCCTCATAAAGCTGCCAATACACGCTGTTCCAGCTGCGGCTGTCATTTCCGTCCGCCAGGTAGGAATACGAGTGGAATTCGCTGTTTATTTTGAACAGGTTTATTACACTGAACAATAGGAATACAACAAGTATTGACCGCTTGCAGAATAATTTGTAAAATTCATATTTGATTAAGCGTGTCATACGATCTCTCCCTTAACTCATTGCCCACGGAAATAATACAGAAATACATCTTCCAGATTAGGGGAAACCTTTACTACGTCTGAAGCAGGCAGCATATCGCTTACGATTCTTACCAAAAAGCGTTCCCCCTGCTGTTTCATATTGCTGACATAATATTCGCTTCCAAGTCTGGCGGCGTCTTCCCCGTTTACTGTCACCTCCCACACTTTCCCATAGATATTCTGTTCTAATGTGTCGGTAGTTCCCTGGGTTATTAAGGAGCCTTCCTTTAAGATCATAATCTCCTTTGCGATACACTCCACATCGGAAACGATATGGGTGGCCAGCAAAACTGTCCGTCCCTGTGCGAATTTTGAGATCAAGTTGCGGAAACGGATACGTTCACTGGGATCAAGCCCTGCTGTCGGCTCATCCAAAATAAGAATTTCAGGATCGCCCAGCATCGCCTGGACAATGCCGACCCTCTGCCGCATACCGCCGGAAAGAGCGCCAATCTTTTTCTCTTTCGCATCTGAAAGATTGACAATGCTAAGAAGCTCCAAAGCTCGTTTTTTCCCCTGTTCGTCAGGGATTCCTTTCAGTGCGCACATATACAGCAGAAAATCCATTACAGTAAAATCCCGGTAGAAGACAGGATATTGCGGCATATATCCGATTTTTGACAGGAAGTCCTTACCCAAAGTTCCTGCATCCTGTCCATCAATCAAAACCGTTCCGCCATCGCTTCCCAAAATACCCACAAGTATATTGATCAGTGTCGTCTTTCCCGCACCGTTAGCGCCCAAAAGCCCATAGACACCCTCCGTAAGTTCCGTAGTGAAATCCTTCAGGGCATACTTGCCCTTATACTGCTTTGAAACATTTCGTAATGATATTTTCATAGGGAATCACCCCACAAAGCCAAAGGTTGTTATCAAGGTGCTTACCTCGTCAATACCCCGTCCAAGCACAACGATACAGGTGCCGGATTCATCCAAAATCAAAATCTGTGGAACACGCAGGAAATAGGTACTGTTGCTGTCCTGAACGGTTTTCGTATGGATACGTTTTCCCGATGCCGTATCATAAATGTTGATTGTAACACTGCTTTCCTCCAAAATAGCAGCAGCCACATATTTTCCCTGCCCGGAGCAGTAAACACCGTCTTTTCCCTCACTGCGGCTTGAGAACGACATCGTATTTTCCGTATTGGATATGGTATCAAGCATCAGCAGGGTTCCATTATTTTCGTCAAAGCTCTGGGGCATAATAAGCAGGTTTCCGCCCTTTTGCACTTCTTCCGTATCTACCTTGTAATCCCCCTTTTTGGTAATCGTGAGTTTTGCGCTGTCTGTGGATACTGTACCATAAACACTGACCCCATCCCCGCCAATGGAGGTATCTGCAGCCATGCCTACATAGACTAAAGTGTTGTCCCCCGTAAAGGTAAGGCTGTCCATGGCTGCAATCTGCATATTACCTGCCGTGCCTTCTTCGGAATAGTTCAGAATGGTACGAACCTTCCGGGAAGAAACATCATAAAGGTAAAGCCCCTGAAGTCCGCCGAAAGCAACCTGTTTTCCGTCCTGTGAAATAGCTATCCCTGTGATCTGCGGGATAAAATCGTCACTTAATAATCCGCTAAAGGAAATGGTATCCTGAATAGCAAAGTCCTTATTCAGTATGTATCCATTGATTCCGTCGCTGTCTGATGCAGCAAATGAACCGTTGCTGTCTCCGCCGCCAGCCTTTCCCTGGCCCACAACAAAGTAGCCGTCTGTAAAGGTCTGTACGCATAAGTCTCCCATGGAAATATCCGCACTTGCGATTGTTTCGCTTTTCCCCGTATCGTAAAGATAAAGCTGATCCGCCGCAACGATAATCCGGCTTCCATCGGCATAATAGCAGCCTCTGACCTTTCCTGAAAAAGCGGAATCCTTGACCCCGCCGACCGCCATCATATTTTTATCCGTACCGTTATCCTGTTGATCAATCACGTTCATTTCGCTGCTTTCATTTCCGGTATTTTCCGATGAATCATCTTCTACGGATTGCGGCTCCATGTTTATGGCTCCATTTTCAGAGCTGTTCCCATTCTCCTGTCTATCCCCGCAGGCCGACAGAGGAAGCGCCAAAGCAAGCATAAGTATCATACACATCCATTTTGTTTTCATTTTTTAGTCCTCCTTGTATAATAAAATTGAACTGGTTTTACTTGTAACTGAATTTCCGTCCGCTGCGACGGCTGTCGCATAAAAAGTATTGAAACCATCCAGCTTAGCGGTATCTATGGTTGCTTCAATAATCCACACATTTCCTTTGCTTAATGTGACATCACGGGAAACCGCTCCCTCAAAAGATATGGGCTTATGGTTTAAGAAAAATGATATGCCATATCTTGCGCCTGGCGTTCCACAAAGGGTGTAGCGCACGGTAAGCGTATCTTTCCCGGTAAGGTTGATATTGTCATACACCACCTCGCCGTCATAGACAAGCGTCCAATAGACACTGTTATCCAGGGTATCCATCGTAACGCCATTCCATCCTGCTCTCACAAGCTCATTCTCAATAAAAGAGGAAGTGACTTTTTCCTCTGAAATGCTGACATCACGAAAAGCAGTTATACTTTCTCCATTGATGCTGTCATTTTCCGGAGCATCCTCATTAAAATGCAGTTTCAGCACTCTTTCGAAACTCTGATGATACCAGCCATAGCTTGAGGTTTCTTTCATATCAGGCTGGAAATCGGGCCTGGTGACACTCACGACCGTCATATTCAGGGTATCGCCTTTTTTCCCTGTGTCCGGTGTGAACACAAAGGAAAATTTCTCTTCGTGCTTTTCTGATGTCCGGAAGCAGTGGAGATACTCATATTCCGCTCCTGTGTCGTTCACCTTGTAGGCTTGCGGCTTTCCGTCCAAAAAAAGCAGGAAGCCAATGCTGTCCAATTTTCCTTCTGACACAAACTGATAGTCCAGGACAAATTCTCCGCCATGATACTCATAAGGCAAAACACTCTGGTCATCGGCTCTGGCAGGATCCGCTTCCCCATGACTGAGAAACCCTAAATCTCCGTCCTCCTGCGCCCCGGCGAATGGGTCTTCTTCTATAGTTTGCGGCGGGGCATTCTCGTCCGCAATGTTATACCCTTCGGGTCCCCCTGAATTCATGCCCTTACGGGCGGTCGGACAGTTTTCGCTGTCCGATAAAGTATAATTTCCGCAGGCCGCCACACAAAAGGGCAAAACAAGAATCATAGCTAATGATAAGAATCGCTTTCGCATCGTCTATCCTCCCTATTTAGTCAAGTCTTTTTTCCTTGATTTTCAAGGAATTTTTAGTTACATATCTCAGATGAATGAGCCACGATGATGGACATTTCTCTGTATCT
>CAJTFE010000047.1 GCA_910575725.1 Clostridia bacterium
GGGATGGTCAAGAGGGAAACGTGCCGCATCCTACAGCACGCTCTTGTAGATAGTATTTGACACTTGAGAATTAAATTTGACGTTTTTGTGCGGGAGACAGGAACTTTAGTTTGCTGGGCTACAATCAGGGAAATGTGACTTATATTTCTTCTGACGGCATGGTATTCGATGGCACATCTCCGTCCATTACCGGCGTTACGGACGGGGAAACTTACTGCACATCTCAGACGGTGACGGTCACAGATGATAATCTGGAATCTGTAACCGTGAATGGGAAAGAGCAGGCTTTGTCAGACGGTAAATTTACTTTAGGCGCTGCATCCGGCGCACAGACCATTGAGGCGGCTGACAAAGCAGGGAACATTACTACAGTAACAGTTACGGTAAATGCAGGGCATGATTACAGTACAGATTGGAAGTCAGACGGAAGCAGCCACTGGCATGAGTGCGCCTGCGGGGATAGGACAGACACCGCCGCCCATATAAAGGATGGCGGAAGCGTGACAAAGCCCGCAACAGAAACAGAAACCGGCATCAGGACGTATAAGTGCAGCGTCTGTGGCTATGTGATGCAGGAGGAGATGATAGACAGACTGCCGCCGTCTCATACGCATAACTACGGTACAGAGTGGAAATCAGATGCAGACAGCCATTGGTATGAATGTTCCTGCGGGAATAAGTCAGAGCTTGCATCCCACATAGAGGACGGCGGGAGCGTGACGAAAGCGCCGACAGAAACGGAAACCGGAGTCATGACGTATAAGTGCCGTGTCTGCGGTTATGTGATAAGGACAGCGGATATTGATAAACTGCCATCGTCCCACACACACAATTACAGTACAGATTGGAAATCAGATGAAAGCAGCCACTGGCATGAATGTGTCTGCGGGGATAAAACAGATACCGCAGCCCATACAGAGGATGACGGGAGTGTGTCAAAAGCGCCTACAGAAAAGGAAACGGGGGTTATGACTTATAAGTGCAGTGTCTGTGGCTGCATCATGCGTACAGAGAGCATAGATGTACTGCCGCACACGCACAGCTATGGAACGGTTTGGAAGTCGGACAGCAGCAGTCATTGGCACGAATGTACCTGTGGGGATAAATCGGACACCGCAGCCCATACAGAGGACGGCGGAAGCGTGACAAAAGCACCAACGGAAACGGAGAAAGGTGTCAGAACTTACAAATGTAGCGTCTGTGGATATGTAATAAGGACGGAGGATATAGCGAAGTTACCGCCAAGTTCCGGCGGTGGTGGCAGTTCCGGCGGAAATGGAGATAACGGCGGTAGCGGTGGCAATTCCGGAGGAAATGAAAATAACGGCGGCTCCAGTGGCAGTGATGAAGGGCAGGGCAGCGGCGGTAATGGCAGCACGAATCCTGGCAATGGAAATACTACGCCGCAGCCGTCTGTGACGCAGCCCACGGACACAAATACCAATCCGGGGAATGAAACCGCACCGGGGACAGGGACAACGCCAGTGAATCCGGGTAGTGGAAATACAGTAAAGCCGGGAACCGCTCCGGTCAGCGGCACAGGAACACCCGCACAGGGAACAAAACAGCCATTCATCAAGGGAGCGGACGGCAAGATCGGCTGGGATGTGATCCGTGCCGAGGAAGAACAGGCGCAGGAAGGCAGCACCATCAACGTGGATATGAACGGCTCTGTGGTGGTTCCGGGAGATATTTTTGACAGCATTAAGGGGAAGGACATCACCATCACCTTTGATATGGGCAATGGCATACTCTGGAGCGTGGACGGAAAGAGCATCACAACGGATAAGGCGGGCGACATTGACTTTTCCGTAAAGACAGAAACAAATGCCATCCCGGTGGATATCGTGAACAACGTCACCGGGGAGCGTTACAGCATCCAGATAAGCCTCGCCTATGAAGGGGAGTTCGGCTTTACGGCGGTGCTTTCCATAGAGCTAGGCAAAGAGAACGCCGGATATACGGCAAGTTTGTATTACTACAACGAAAGCACCGGGGAGCTTGAATTTATCTGTTCTGACGAAGTCGCAGAGGACGGCACCGTATCCCTTGCCTTTACCCATGCGTCAGACTATGTGATTGCGATAGATGGGGAACAGGAGGAAGAAAGCGGCAATGCCACCGAGCCTGAACAGCCGGATACCCCGGATAAAGACAGCACCGGGCAGGCAGAAGAAAGCCCGCAGGCGTGGAGACCGTGGTGGCTTATCGTGGTCGGCGCGCTGGTGGTCATCATGGGGATCGGTGTATTCTTTGTGGTGAAGAAGAAAGAGGAAGACAATTGATGATATCCCTGAACCGTACATGGAGTAACAGAATCTGGTTCCAAATAGGACAGAAAGGTGGCAGAACAGAAACATTTATATTGTGATAACGATAGAAGGGGGCAATTATGGAACGATGGATATTGATAGTATGCCATGAAAGACCACAGTTGGCTGACCTTCAGGGAGAATGGCAGAAAAAAGGCATATCCGCCCGCATCGTCCAGGATGCGGGGGAAGCAGCCGGCGAACTGTCAGGGAATACGGATTATCTGCTGGTTATTATATTTTCAGACGGACGGCAATACTTACCGCCGTTAAAGATTATAAGGGGATTGATAAAAGCCCCGATCCTGATCTTAGACCGGCAGTATGACAGTACAGAAAAAACGGCTGCGATTAAAGCAGGAGCGGATGAATACATTAAGTGGACAGACAGTTATCTGGAGGAAACCATTGCCAGCGGCCTTGCGCTGATCCGCCGCTATACGGAACTGAACCAGACAAAGCAGCAGGCATCCAGCATTATTTCAAGGGGGAATCTGTTTATCAACGTGGATTACCACGAGGTTATCATCAATTCACAGGAAACGGAATTCCCCCGGTATGAGTTTAACCTGCTCTGCCTGCTTGCATCCAGTCCGGGGCGGGTATTTACAAATGAGCAGCTTTACCGTGACGTATGGGGTGAAGATTACCTGCGGGATGCCGACAATGGGCTCCACTCCTGCCTGAACCGGATACGCAGGAAACTGGAGGATGCAGGCTGTACCTCCTGCCGGATTGAAAACATACGCGGCGTAGGCTACCGGTTTATTCAGGATACTATATAAGACAAAAATGGTATAACCCTTTCGGTTATGCCGTTTTTTTGTCGCAATTTGCGTTATCTGCTTATCTTTTGATAACCCGGCGATTATCTGTTGACAAAATCACCGTTTATAATTCCTTTTATTACAAATAAGCAGGGAAATCAGCGAAAACTTTAGGAACTAATATCATTTCCCGTTGGTAAGGGGAATATATTGGGAAGTCCGGGGAAAGAAACAGAAACGAAACAGTTACATAGAAGCGCCGCAGTCCTTACGGGGATTGCGGCGCTTCTGTTATCGACAAAAACCCCCCTGCATATTTATGAAATACCAATAAAATACAAAAAGCATCCCGCCGTGCCTGGTATCTTCCGGGCGCGGCTTTTTTTATGTCTTTTTTTGCCGTGTGGTGTCGCTTTCCCACGGTGCCGTTCCCCGCCCTCCGGGATTCTGGAACTTATTCATTTTCAGGATTTCGGAGGGAAACCATGCAGGAAAAAGATTTTTATTTATACATAGATGGGCAGCCTGTACCGGTGAGCAGGGAAGTGTACCGGGAATATTACCGCGCCGAGGACAAGGAACGTTATTTTATGGGGAAGCTGAAAAAAGGGCGTACAAAAGTCAACCCGGAAACACAGGAAATACAATACATCCCCAGCCGGGAACTGTCCTATGAGCAGCTTGCGGAGCAGGACTGGCAGTTTACCGCATCCGGCGATTCCGTGGAGGACAGGGTGGTCAGGGCCGCAATGATGGAGAAATTGCAGGCTGTATTGCAAAGCCTTTCCGCAGAGGAACTGGCATTGCTTAACGAACTGTTCTATCTGGAAAAGACGGAGCGGGAAGTGGCTGGGATGTATGCCGTCTCACAGAATACCATCCATTACCGGAAAAACAGGCTTTTGGACAAGCTGAGAAAAATGATGGAAAAATAATCAAATTCTTTTCTATCAGGATGCGGTTTTAGTCCCTTACATTATGAGGGGGTTCTGCTCCCTCTTACGGACATTGGAAAATAACAGGGTGAATCTCTGTTCATAACCAGTATTCAAGTTTCTCCTGCTGTGCGGGGCTGTAAAGCAAGCGGCCCAGGCACGGGCGCGATGACTGCCTGCGGGCGCGGGGAGGATAAAGGAGGGAAGCTGTTTTCCCCTTCCTGCCTGGCCTGCCCCGTCAAACAAGATGACTTCAAAGGCACGAGCGGCAACCCGGAGGGCCTGTGACCGGCGTGTGGCAGCGCCGGGACCGCCATGAGCCGCCAGTAAAGGAGAACCAGCATATTCCCGTACCGCAGGGTGAAAGGGGGATACTGAGGGCATGGCCTGGGCAGCTTAGTCACCTGCCGCCACCTGCTGTTGGTATCATGGCGCTTATGGAGCCGCAGGCGGCTTGGATATTCCCGTGCCGGGGGTGAGCAGTAAGGCAGTCCGGCTGCCTGACAATACGGCACAAGACAGGATTTTTTGATTTTTATGGGAACCGGCACCGGACAGGGAGGATATAACGTGTCTGTCCGGGCGGTTTTCCCTTTCCTATCTCCGGCAGGTGTGAAAAAGCATCTGCCGGATTTCTTACGGGATGTAAGACCTGGCACCGCAAGCCTTTTTTCGATGCGTTTTGATGAATGGGCGGCGTTTGCGGCGCAAGGTGTTCCATCCCGCTGGTATACAGGGGGAACAGATTTTTTGTGATAAGACAACCTTAACGGGAAATAGAATATAGAAAGGCGGTCAAGGGGCAGGATATGGAACTGACAAGGGAAAAGTTACAGGAGATGGCGGCTGTGGATATACGGGATGTGGATATTAACAGCCTGACGGATTTAAGGGATATTGTGGTAGACACGAAAAAGCCTGTCGCCCAGAAGCTGGCTTCATTTGCAGCGCAGACCAATAACGTATACGTCCACCGGATCGGGGACTATATCGTGAAAGTCCGTTTTATGAAGGAAGGGCCGACCATTGATGATAAGATGGAAGAATATTTAAGAAGGCTTGCGGAGATACATATTTAGCCGGAATAAAAGGAGTTTGTTCTTGAAAGAACGGAAAAGTTATGTTAATCTAAAGTCAGGACTTGATTCAGTGGAAGCCCTGGCTTTTAGATATGAGCGGGATAACGGCTATCCTTGTTAGCTAATAAAAAGTCAGGGGTGATACAGTTGAAAGAAAAACAATTCTATGCGGCCATGTACCTCCGTCTTTCAAAGGATGACGAGGACAGGGGCAGTTTAAATAAGTCCGAGAGCAACAGCATCGGAAATCAGAGGGAACTCATCAAATCATTCTTAAGGGAGCAACCGGACATAGAGCTTTACGATATCTATGTGGACGACGGCTTTTCAGGGAGCAATTTCGACAGGCCAGAATTTAAGAGGATGATCGGCGACATTGAGGCAGGCAGGGTGAACTGCGTGGTAGTGAAAGACCTGTCCCGTTTCGGGCGCGATTACATTGAATCCGGGAGATATATACAAAAGGTTTTCCCGGCTCTTTCCGTGCGCTTTATTGCGCTTACCGACCACTTTGACAGCATATCGGCGGATACGGGGGAAAGCTCCATCGTCTTGCCGGTAAAAAATTTCATAAACGATTCCTACTGCCGGGATATTTCCACAAAGGTAAAGAGCCAGTTTGCGGTAAAGTATAAAAATGGGGAGTGTATTGCCGCTTTTGCCGCTTACGGGTACAGAAAAAGTGACACAGATAAAAACAGGCTTGTTATTGATGAATACGCGGCGGAGAACGTGCGGCGGATCTTCGCATGGAAAATCGAAGGGCTGGCATTGTCCGCGATTGCGGAAAAACTGAACAGCCTCGGTATCCTTTCCCCAAAAGAATATAAAAAGTCTATGGGGCTTTCCTATAATGGCGGCTTTTCAGGAACAGGCAGAAGCGGATGGGGAGGCACAACAATAAAGCGGATACTGACAAATGAAGTTTACCTGGGGCATATGGTTCAGGGAAAAACGGAAAAGGTAAACTATAAAGTGAAGAAGCATACCGCAAAACCGGAAGGGGAATGGGTAAAGGTGGAGAATACCCATGAAGCAATCGTTTCTGCCGATGATTTTGCGGTAGTACAGCACCTGCTCAAGGCAGACGGGCGCAAAAGCCCGGATTCGGGAACACCCAGCCCTTTCATGGGGATACTGTTCTGTGGCGACTGTGGTGAACAGATGGTGAGGCGGGTAATACGTTATAAAGATACGGCAAAAGTTTATTACATCTGCTCTACAAAGAACCGTGGGGAAGGGTGCAGCAGGCACAGCATAGAGGAAAGTGTGCTGAAAGGGATCGTCTGTGAGAGTATCCGGAAGTTTGCAAATTCCTTCCTGAAAGAAAAGGAGCTTTTTGACCGGGCGGTGCAGTATGAGACCAACTTTGAGGCGGTTGCACGGTATGACAGGGAGATCGGGCGGCTGAAAAAGGAACAGGATAAATATTACTCCCTCTGCTCCGGCCTGTATGAAGATTTACGGGAGGGCGTTGTCACAAAGGAGGAATTTGAGCGCCTGCACAGCGGCTTCTCGCAGAAAGGGAAGGAACTGGAAGCTGCCATGCAGAAACAGGAACAGCTCATTAAAGATATGTTCAAAAAAGGGGCGCTTTCTGCGGGGCGACTGAAAACGTTCCAGGACTGTGTGGAGTTGAGGGAGATAGACCGGCATACGCTGAGCAGCCTTGTAAGGCGGATTGATGTATATGAAAACAGGCAGGTCGTGATCGACTTTTACTTTATGGATACGTTTGCTGTCATGGCAGGCATTGGCCGGAAGGTTCTGACAGACCAGGCAGCGAAAGCACAAACGGCGGAAAGGAGCGCATAGCATGGGCAGAGTGTCAAAGAGGACTTCCGCCCCTGCTGTGGCGGATAAAAAAACGAGAACATGTTACAAAGCAGGCATTTATGCAAGGCTTTCATCAGACCAGGACAGGAAAAAGAACGAATCCGTAGAAGTGCAGGTAAAGATTGCGGAAAAGCATATCGAAGAACTGAACCGGGAAGGGACAGAGCGGATAGAGATCATAGACCGTTATACAGACCTGGGGAAAACGGGGAGCAATTTTGAACGTGACGAGTTTCAGAGGCTTATGCAGGACATACGGCTGGGCGACATTGACTGCGTAGTGGTCAAAGACCTTTCCCGGTTTGGACGGAACTATCTGGAAGCGGGAAATTATATTGAGAAAATCTTCCCGTTCCTGGGCGTCCGATTTATTGCGGTTGCTGACGGCCTTGATACGGGACACCGCGGAAGCGATACAAAGCAGATGGCAACGGAGATAAAAAATCTTGTCAACGATATGTATGCAAAGGACTTTTCCGTAAAAGCAAAGCAGCATCTAAAGCAAAGACGGCAGGAAGGCTCCTATGTGGGAGGACCGCCGCCCTACGGTTACAAAGCCGCGTGGGACAAGAAAATACGGAAACTAACGCCGGATGAAAATACTGCGGGGATTGTGAAGCATATTTTCAGGCTGTTTATTGAAACGGGCAGCTTCACGGCGGTGGCGGATGACCTGAACAGGAAAAAGTGCAACCCGCCGTCTGTGTATAAGAAAACCGGAAAAGTCTTTTTTGACCCGGAACAGGGAGAATACAAAGGCTGGGATAAAGGCTCTGTGGAGCGTATCGTGAAAAGTGAGACATACACCGGGAAGCTGGTGCAGGGACGGACTTCCATCACTGTAAGGGACGAGAAAAACCGTATCCACAAAGCGGAGGAAGAATGGGTAGTCAAAGAAAATGCCCATGAACCTGTTATTGATGCGGCGGTGTTTGCAGAAGCGGCAAAAGTAAGGGAAAGGCTCCATGAAAGGACGAAATCCCATGACCATCCGACAAAAGGATGCCCGATTGGGGAGAATATTTTTGACAGTGTGCTTTACTGCGGCGTGTGCGGCAGGAAAATGACGCGGCACAGTTATGTGAAAACCTATGCGGATGGCAGGAAGGCAAGACTGGACGGTTATTTCTGCTTAAACGGCGGGCAGACAAAAGTGGAGAGCTGCCCTGCATCAAACCGTATTTCAAAGGCGGAACTGGTGGATATCCTGTTACCTCTCCTTAGAATGGAGTTTTCCGTGTATTTAGGAAAACCAAAGCAGTATACGGAGGTTGTAAAAGAGCAGCTCAGGACAGCCGGGACAGTGGTTGATACAAAAATCAAGAAAGCAGAAAGGGAGACCTCCTCGGCAAAAGAGGAGGAACGGACAAAATATGTGGAATACCGTGAGGGCATTATCCCCCAGAGCGAGTATGTTGCTTATAAGATGCGGCAGGAGGGGAGGTTAAAAGACTTAAGCCGGCAGAGGGAGGAACTGGAAGCAGAAAGGAAGAACCTTAATACTGTATCGGGGAAATACCTTGCGGCGGCCCGTGCCCTGCTCCGGTTAAAAAGCGGCAGGGAACTGACAAGGGAAATGGTAGAATCCCTGATCCAGAAGATTTATGTCTATCCGGGGAAGCGGATAGAAGTGGAGTTCGCCTATACAAATGAACTGCTGGAGGGGGTGCTTATAAATGGATAAACTTGCAATTTATCTGCGGCTTTCCCTGGAAGATGCGGACGATAAGGACGAGAGCAACAGTATCAGCAGCCAGAGGGCTATGCTTCACGCTTACATACGCGGTAACGGTGAATTGAGGGATAAAGAGGTTTCCGAGTTTTGTGATGACGGCTATTCCGGCACAAGCATGGAAAGGCCGGGGATGCAGAGGCTCCTAAAAGAGATCAGGGACAATAAGATAGGATGTGTGCTTGTCAAGGATATGTCCCGTTTCTCAAGGGACTATATCGAGCTTGGAACCTATATGAACCAGATATTCCCATTCATGGGGGTGCGGTTTATCGCGGTAAATGACCATTATGACAGCCGTGACCATGCAGGAAGCACTACCCCGATCGACACGGCTTTCCAGACACTTTTGTATGATTTATACAGCAAAGATATATCCGTAAAGGTCAAAACTTCGGTTGAAAATAAATGCGCGGGTGGGGAATATGTTTTCGGACAGGTTCCCTTTGGGTATGAAAAAGATAAGGAAATCAAAAATGCGGTTGTGGTAAATGAGAAGGAAGCGGAGATTGTGCGTTACATCTTTGCCCTTGCCCTTGATGGGAACGGCAGCACACAGATCGCAAGGATTCTCAATGAAAAGGGGATACCGACCAAAACACAGATGCGCCATCCTGAGAGGGCAGAGAAAAGCGGCAGGATGCAGGCATGGGATAACGTGTCTGTCCGGGCTGTCCTGAATAACCGCTTTTACTTAGGTGAGATGGCCTATGGGAAGTCGAAGCGGAAGTATGTGGGCAGTAAAGGCGGTATCGCTGTGCCGGCTGAGGACTGGAAAGTGATACCAGACCACCATGAGCCGCTTGTTTCATTGGAAGATTACGAAAAGGTGTGCCTGTTCCGTAAAGGAGCGGACACTGCCAGAAAAGGGGAGAAAAACCCCCTTGTAGGGAAACTGTTCTGCGGCGGGTGCGGTTATTCCATGACGTATAAACCCATACGGGGGAAGAATAAATACCGCAGGTTTGAGTGCCGGAAACATGCTGTTTTGCAGATACCGGAGTGCTGTACCTATTTTTCTGCTGACTTGTTAGAGGAAGCCGTGCTGACTATGTTGAACAGGGAACTGATGGTACGCGGGGATGCCGCAAAGGAGAACCAGAGTCTTGTTTCTTTCCAGAAGTCTTGTATGGCAAGGCTGGAAAAGAAGATAGCAGAGTGCCGGGGCAGGAAAAAGCAGCTCCAGGCAGAGGCGGATGCCTTATATGAAAGCTATGCGTTTGGTTCGGTTCAGGCCACATCCTACAGACAGAAGGCGGACGGTATAATAGAGCAGATCGTTTCCTTATCAGCAGAGGAAGAAAAATATGGGAAAGAACTGGAACAGCTTCGGGAAGAATACCGCAGGACAGAGGAAGATATGAAGCAGGTCATACGGTATTCCCATTTAGAAACGCTGACACAGGAAGTGGCTGATATATTTATTAAGAAAATATACGTTTACAAAGACAAAAGAGTTGAAATTGTGTGGAACTTCCGCGAAAATGGAAAGGAGACAGAATGAAAGCAGTAATATACATGAGGGTGGGCAATCCGGATCAGGTGGCAATAACAACTTGACACTAATTCACCGTCAATTTTGCCCTAACTTAGCATTAGCGAACCATACGCCCCACGAAGTTATGCGGGTTTCAGCGATTTTCACTCAAAAAAAGTGAAAAAAGTTTGTGACATTAACTTGACATACGCGGGGTATGGGGCGCTATGTGTGAGAGATAGCCTGCCGGTTTGAGTAATAGCTTTATAAAGAAATTAAGAAAATGAAAACATATTCTTCTCAGTTTTATAAAATAATGATATACTAAGACCAAGGAGGTATTGAGAATGGCTGTTATAACGTATAATGACCAGTTGAGAAGTTTATTAGCTAATGCAAGATGTGTACTGGCATTTGATACAGCGGCAGATTTTTTGGGATTAACGAATGGTGGATATAGATCTGTAGTGCAGATTTTTGTTGATAAAAAACAAAATATTGAAGGAACTGAACAGACTTTGGTGCCTTCTTTAGAGACTCTTGAGTGTGAAGAACACAATGGATTGAAATGTACAACAGTAAGCCAGAGCATTATAGATCTTCTTGAACAAAATGGTGATGAACAGATTATTACAGAAAGTCTGGCAAATTATTATGAAGAGAATAGTGAAAGTTTTGATGGACTTGTGATACCAGCGCATTTGCAATCAAGATTTGAAAAGTACAGAGTATGGGCAATAGAATATTATGAAGAGTAGGTGACATATTTGGAGCTGATGGATTTTTTATATAGAGTTATGGAAGAACTGGTAAATGCAGGCGTACCAATTGTTTTCAAAGGAGCAATGGTTCTTAATCTTGCCATTAGAGATAACAATCCATCAAAAGTGGAACGAGCAACTAGAGATATTGATGGAGATTGGGTCGGAGAATATCCAACAATGAAGGAAATAGAAAGAGCGTTGCAAAGTGCTGTAAATAAAGTGGATTCTTCTTTAAATGTTCAAGCTATTAGAGTATTTGGCGAAAGAAAGTCGGCAGGATTTAAAATTAGCAATGAGAGAGGAGAAAAGATTGCAAGTATTGATTTGAGCATTAGGCAAAACCAATTTTGTAAATCATATATTTCTTATGTGAATGGAGTGGTTATTAAAGGAGCCAGCCTATCAAAAATGTTAATATAATAATAAAGAAAAAATTTAGGAGGGTTTCTATGTGTAAAGTAAAATCGGGAGTGCAAATCAAAAATCGACAGGACATTCAAAATCTTGTTATTGGTATAATTTTTAGACAACGTGCAACATACCGAATAGAAAATATATTAGACATTGTTTCGTATTATACGAGAGATTCACAATATGAGGTTTCTGAAGATGATTTATATTATCTCCGAAACTCTTGATATGTTATATATAAGAAATAGGGTGAAATGTAAAAATGGCGTTTACAGTCCACTACCTTTAAAGGTTCTTTTTATGCAACATCAAATTGCTTGCAATTAACAAAATATGGGTAATCAAAGTTTTTGAGCGTTTTCCAATCTATTTGAGGGTTTGTCGTGAGGGTCTGGTTTGAGGGGCTCGTTTGAGGGTCTGGCATAGATGTCAGACCCTTTATTCAGTTGTTTTACATTTCTTGGGGATATGATATGTGATTGGATTCCAAGATAGTCTGCAGGGTGTGGATGTATTTGTTTTTCTTTTCAATTTCAATCCAGTTGCCGTGGCACAATTCATCTGCTTCTACTAACTCCTGTCGGGGTATTTCATAATCAATCCATTTGATGCATTTATGGTCTATGCTGAATGCACAATAATTATTCATTTGTGCTCCTCCTAAAAGTCATCTTCTTCATAATAAGCAACAGGGTTATAGTCAGTCACACCATTAAGAACAGGTGAGGATCTTGTGGCATAAAGAAATCTGTTTCTAAAATGCTCAAAATTACGAAAACCACGTCCAAGACGTTTGAGCTCTTTAACTTTACGATTCATAGATTCAATTGGTCCGTTAGAAAGACGGGCATCATAGATTTTTCCATTTCCAATCCGTTCGACCATAATAAATGAATTAATGATGGGATCTTCGTATTTTTCCAACAGAGATACAAAATCACGAAAAATTTCCTGGCGAGATTCCTTGAATTCCTGAACCAGCACCGTTATTTCAGCACGTGCCTGAATGGGGTTTCCGCCGTTACAAGAATTGAATTGTACATATTTTTCTTTCAAATCCCGGAAGTCCCACAGATTGGAATCCATACGAAAGAGGGCATCCTCGTAATCATAGGTATTCATTAGGGCGTGAAAATGAGCATCCATTCTGGGATTGTTTCGATACCTTATATTTGATTGATTTGCAAGGATTAACCATCTGTACTTTTGAAGCAGATAGACTTCATCGGATGGAGGAAGAGTAACAAGACTCTGCTGTTCAAAAGAGAGCTTATCTTGGTATTCACGGTCTCGCTGCCGGTATTTCTTGATAAGCTGCCGGATATAGCTGTCAATAGACCGTGTGATCCATTGGATTACATGAAACGAATCAACGACGGGAACCGCATTTGGAAAATATTTTTTAACATATGCGATATATGGATTATACATATCTGAAATAAGATACTTTACCTGTCTGCATTCTTCGGTGAGAATTGAAACGAAATAGGATCCTGTGACGTTGGTTCTTCTGCTGCGAAGTAAATCGATGGGATCTCCGGTATGGAAATCCTGTATGATTAAGGCATACCGGCAATCGCCATCCATATCCAGATGAACCTCATCGATAGAGATGGCATCTGTCAGAGGCAGACGGTCAAGCTTTACATAGAGGTCAAAGACCTCATGGGCATGGGAATCTGATACATGAAACCTTTTGGCAATGAAAGCGGAAGTTTCCAAAAGATTTCTATATGCATCAACAATCAGCATGTCAGCCGCATTGGTTGTCCTTCGCTGTTTATTAACAAACTTGAAGGACTCACTCATCTCATACAGGCATTCCGGATTTGTGCATCGCCAGCGGCGCTGTTTCAGAATAAGAATCAAAGAATAATTATCCTAAAGAATAGGATGAGTAATGGTTCTGTTCTTGATACCCCGGGAGTGCATACGAAATCCACAGGATGGACAGAAATGTGCAGTGGGTGGAGTTTTAAGAAAGATGGTTTTTGTCCGATCTTGGATCTGAATATCAGAGATAATAACATTTGCATCTTTAAGGTCAAGTAAATCTGTGATACGATTCATGTATCCTCCTCGATTTGGTTATTTTCCGCAAAAACAATCATAACAAAGAAGGATAAAAAGAAAACAAGATTGACCAGTAAAAAGACGATTGATTAATCCTGTTTTTTATGTTGAAAAATCGTAGCCCCTCATGAAGGCCCATCAGACCATCCCCTCACGAAAGCCCCTCTAGCTATACCTTCAAAAAGGTAGCCCCTCAAAAACTTTGAATACCCTATTTTGTTTCTGGTTTTTTATCGTTTTAACATTAAAGAAAGAAGCGGCTTTTACATACGCTTGAAAAGGAATGCTGTTTGGATTAAGCGCAGCAGAGATTAGGACGTTGGTATCTATCAAAACCCTCATACGTTGTCATCCTCGTTTCTCAATTCCTTTACAAGCGTCATAACATCATCGTCAGAAGTCAGACCGGTACGTTCTGCTTCTCTGGCCATTTCGTTTTGAAGCACCTGCATAGCGTAGACAGCGGAGTTGACAATACGGACGGTATTTCCCTCAACGATGAATGTAACACGATCACCGCTTGTTACTCCAAGGACTTCACGGACATCTTTGGGTATTGTAATCTGTCCCTTTGCCATGACTTTTGCATTATCTATAAATGTATTTGCTGACATAGTTGCACGCCTCCTGTATCTTGTAAAACATTAGTGAATGGTTAATAAGCATGAAA
Organism: Clostridia bacterium; assembly: GCA_910575725.1. GTDB lineage: Bacteria > Bacillota > Clostridia > Lachnospirales > Lachnospiraceae > Laedolimicola. The sequence continues at coordinate 14,057 of CAJTFE010000047.1, forward strand.
TATGAAAAGTAGGGAAATCCCTACTTTGATTATATGCAGGAGATACAGAAAAATCAACTTTTTTACTCAAATATCATCAAGTAGGGAGGTAGGTAAAATGAAAAAGAGATATTTTGTAATTGGTTTTTTGGCTGTCTTTTTTTGACGGTATCCGTTTTGTTTCTTTTCCTGATATCGCAGGAAAGCAGGGAACTTAAGAATCTGCCAGTAGAAAAGACGGAAGAGAATAGTCCTTGTGTGGATGAAGCATCCATGCAGATCATTGACGAGGAACGGCTTAAAAACTTTTTGAGTTATATGGAAGGCGGAGGGCCGTTCAGTGATGAGCCGCAGGGAACAGTTGGAGTTGTTGAAAAGTCAGACACAACAAAAGAATCCGTGTCAAGTGGTAAACCAGACTGTAGGCAGAAGGCCGCATCGTCAGAGAGAACAGAAGGGAATGCGGCAGAATGGATTTCAGGTGTATGTTGTCACACGGGATAACGATATCCGGAAAGATCCTTGTAGCAACGGACGGCGATCCCTTTGACAGCACAAGGCAGCTGGCCCTGTGGTCTGTAGTTCCGGCAGAGGAAGCGGCAGCTTACCGCCAAGTAGAGGTTGAGATTATCAATGCCGGTATTGTGGAAAGAAAGTACAGCTTTCCCAGGGCATTTGTAGTTGACTATAAAGAAGATTTCTCCAACAGTGATGGAATCGGGCAGTTTAAGCTTATCATTAAACAGAAAAAGGATAAGCTGGCTACAATTTCCATCGAAGGAGGATACATAGGCGCCTAATCATAACAGAAGCGCGGAGAAAGGGGCATGTTCCGTGCGGACATGCCCCTTTCTTTAAGCTTCGTAAAAGGATGCTGAGAAAGGCGCAGGAAATATGAAAGACTGGTATCGAATTCTGGGCGTCTCCCGGCAGGCGTCTGAGAGTGAATTAAAAGCAGCCTACCGGAAGCTTGCGAAGCAGTATCACCCGGATGCGCATCCAGGCGACCAGGAGTGTGAGCGTCGGTTCCGGGATATCTCCGAGGCGTACAGCATTTTGTCTGATCCGGAAAAGCGTCGGAAGTATGATGCTGAGCTTGGGGATAAAAAGGATGGAAAGGAACGGAAAAATACAGCCGGGGATCGGACAGGGACAGGAGCGGGACAGGTGGATTTTGAAAACCTGTATCGGAACTTTGAAAGCTTTTTCGGCTTTCATCCGGATACAAAAGAGATCGTCAATGAAAAAAAGCTGAATCCGGACAGGAACACCGGGAACCCATTGGACACCACGGCGGTGTTTGAAAAGTTTATGGGGATAAAGAGGTAAGATGAAGAGAAAATTTAATGCCGCAGCGGCTGTACTCTGCTTTGCTGCCGCAGTTCTGATCAGTTATAAAATGGGTATACAGTCGGGATGGCCCTGGGCCGGCTGTGGGATTCTGGCTGGCATCCTGCATCTTCTGCTTCCTACAGGGCCGCAGGCTGAAAGTCGGAAAGGAGAAGCCGGTTTCCGGGAGGAAGAAATGGTTTCTCATACCCCTGTGGAGCTGGTGCTTTTGAATGAAGAGGGAGGCCGGCAGGCTTCTTGGGAAATTTATGGAAAAAACGGGATCGTGATTGGCCGGGATGTGGGTGAAAACCATGTAACTGTTAACCTGGATCATACAACCTACGCAGGAATGATCGATATAGAGCATGCGGTTCTGAATTTTTCGGGGGATGCGTGGTACATCGAAGATATTTCCAGCCAGAACGGAATCAGTATACAGAAAAATGACGGAAGAAAATATAAGATTTCTTCCGGAAAACCCTGCAGACTGGAATTGGGGGATATTATCTTTGTGGGATTGACCAGGCTTCAGCTTTTATAAGGGACTTTGGGTTTGCCTGAAACCCCATAGATGCTTTTGAGAAACGGAGGATAAAACGATGGGAGAGTCAAACTTAATCCGCTGCCAGAACGGTCATATGTTCAGCAGACGGCGTTACGGAACGGTCTGCCCCTACTGCAATATAGAGACGGCAACCCCGGAAAAAAAGGAAATCGGGAAGTCGGAAGTGGATATGGAGGAAGCTTTGTTCCAGGAGGATATCAAGCCGGTCTGCGGATGGATCGTATGCATATCCGGTCCCAGACAGGGAAAAGACTACAAAATTGTCTCCGGGAAGAACTTTGTGGGGAGAGCGGATGACATGGATATTCAGATTCTGGGCGATAACGAGATATCCAGGCGCAATCATGCGGTGATTGTATTTGATCCGAAGAAAAAGGAAACGGTTCTGCTTCCCGGGGATTCCAACGGACTTGTGTATCTGAATGAGAATGCGGTATATGTCCCTTCCTCTTTGAATCCCTATGACAAGATTGAACTGGGGAAGTCCGTGTTTGTATTCATCCCCTTCTGCGGCAGCAATTTTATGTGGGGAAACGGACCGGAATAAAGCACATTGAGAAAAAGACCAGATGGGAGGCTTCAGACACAGATGGACATGCTCAGTTGGATAATTACCGCCTTAATAGCAGGCGTTTTTCTGTTAGACATAGCAAAGCTGTTCCTTAAGGAGCCTGTGGAAGAAGAACAAAGCTTTCGGATGATTGATATTGGAAAAAGTATGACCATCGGTTCTCGGGAGGTGCAGGAGGATCAGGTTGGAACGGCAGAAACATCAGCCGGAGTTATGGCGGTGCTGGCAGACGGAGCCGGGAAGGCATATGGAGGCCGGATAGCCAGCCGTATTGCGGTAGATACCTGCATTGATATATTTAAGGATTACAATGCCTTTCATAATCCACAGCACTATTTCCGAAAGGCCTTTCATTGTGCGAATAGAGAGATTCTCAAAGCCTTGGGAGATGAGAACCGGGGAACGGCCAGCGTGGGCTGCGTGCTTGTCTCAAAGGGGCTTTTGTATTATTCCCTGGCAGGGAATGTAGGAATCTATGTATACCGGGAAGGGAATCTTGTGCCGGTTTCCTCCGGTCATACCATTGCAGTGCTGGCCGAGGAAAGATTTCGGGAAGGAAAGCTCTCCCGGGAGGATGCCCTTAAGCTGCTTCACAATAAGCGGATCTACAACTACCTGGGACAGGACGGCTTCCGGGACATGGAGCTTTTTGATGCGCCTGTACGGATGAAGCAGGGGGATATCGTGGTTCTGATGAGTGACGGCCTCTACGAGCTGATCGGAACAAGAGAGCTGGAAGCAGTTCTTTTGGGGGCTTCGAGCTGTCAGAAAAAAGCCTATGACCTGATTGAACTCGTAAATCAGAATCCCGGGGAAATAAAGGATAATGCCAGCGTGATCCTGCTGGGGATAGACGAGGCTTAAACTTATGAGAAAACAAAATTCAGAATTTAAGACAGCCTTTACTTCGGAGGCAGGACGGGATCTGAAAAACACCGATTATTTTGGATTTGTGGAACTGGACGATTTTGCCTGCTATGTGATGGCGGACGGGATAGATGATCAGGCAGATGCGGTCAGCGCCCGTCTGGCCGTGGCAGCGGCCGTCAGCGCCTTTTCGGAAGCACCCTCCATGAAAAAGCGCACCATGCAGGCATGTCTTGCAGCAGCCAACCGGGCACTGCTGGAAGCAAAGAGCAAAAATAAGCTGAAAGCTTCCATTCTCATTGTCCTTACAAATTATGTAAAGTTCCGGTACGGACAGGCCGGAAATATCCGCTTAAGGCTGTGCAGGGACGGCTTTACCAGGCTGCGGTCTCTGGATCAGTCCCTGACCGCGGATCTGGTCCGTGAGGAAAAGGTTGAACCGGATAAGGTGGCAGTCCATGAAGAGCGGAACAACCTGTTCGCTTATCTGGGAAAAGAAAAGGAATTTTATCCGTTTGTTTCGAAAAAATTCAAGCTTTTAAGCGGAGACGTGATTGCGCTCTATACAAGAGGCATCTGGGAAAACATTGATGAGGGGGAGTTGAAAGATGCCTTTGAAGAGGCATCGGAGGAACCACGGGAACTGGTAGACAATGTGGAGGATCTGCTTTTATCCAGGCAGCCGGAGGCTCTTGGAAAATATACTTTCGCAGCCCTGTTCATCAACAAGGTTTTTACAGATCCCAATAAAAAGCGCAGAATCCGCCGGATAATTATGATTACAATCCCCATTCTCCTGATGCTGGCTGTGCTTACAACCATTCTGGTTTTCCGGTACAGAAAAAGGGAAGAGAAGCGCGTACAGATGGAGCTTGGTTATACAGATACCATCGAGTATGTCCAGGCGGATAATTATGTCCGTGCCCTGGAGCGGTGCCAGGAGGCATCGGAGCTTGCAAAGGAGCTGAAAAATGCCAGGATGCAGAAGGAGCTTGGGAATTATCAAAAGCTGATAGAAGCTGTTCTTTCCGCACAGGAGCAGTTAGAAGCTGAAAAATACGGAGAGGCACAGAAGCTGTACCAGGAGGCTTCCAACCGTTCCGCCTATGTGGATCATGCAGGGCTTGATTATATCAATGACAGGCTGGCTCTTACAGCGTCGTATATTACGGTTTACGATTTGATAAGCCTTGGAGACACGCTGGCACAGAATCTCCAGTATGACAAGGCGGAAGAAAAATACCTGGAAGCCAAAGCCATTGCCGGAAAGATCTATTTTGACGCAGGCCGCACAATGGCGATGGAGGCCCTGGAAAAGCTTTACGAGGATCAGAAGGCGGAAAAAGAAGCGGAGGAAGAAGAGCGCAAAGCCCTCCTTGCACAGCAGGAATCCGGAGCCAACTATACGGCCCAGGGAGACGCTGCCTTTGCCCAGGGGGATTATGAAAGTGCAAAGGTATACTATACTTCGGCCCGGCAGGTCTACCAGGAGATGGAGGATGACATCCAGTGTAGAGCGGCGGAGGAAAAGCTTGCCTCTGCAGAGAAAAAAATCTCCGAGCAGGACACAAAAAAGCAGGAGGCGGAAGACTTTGTGAAGCAGGCGGAAGCAGCCTCGGATGCTCAGGATTTTGTGACGGCGAAAACCTGTTATCTTGTTGCAAAGGATATTTATGCTTCTCTGAAAATGGAGGACGAGGTGGAGGGACTTACCCGGAAAATGGAGGTTCTTGATATCAAGGCCGGATTGGCGGAATGACAGGAGCTTATGCTCACTTGTAACTGGTAACGAACAGGATACCGAAAGTTTCAAAGTTAAGCGGCCTGTGGGAATAACAGCAAAGAGGGAAAATATATGGCAGCCGGTGAGAAATTCGATATGAAGGAATACATAGAAAAAAGAATGATGGAGCTTGAAGATCCGGGGGAGCGCAGGCTGTTTAAAAAAATGACAGGAGAGATTCTCTTCGATTTGTATGAGTACAACCGGAAGGCGTATGAGAGTCTGGAAAAACGGATTCTGGAGGAATACAGCCCCAGGCAGAATCAGTATACGGTATATAGCACCATCATAGAACGGAGCCGGTGTGACATCACCGATTCCTTTCTGCAGCCTATGTGCCCCGGGGATATGAAAAAAGAGCCGATACAGTGCCAGGATGTCTGCCAGGCGTTGTCGGAGAACCGGCCTATGGTGGTTGATACGGTCTTTTTTAAGGGAAGCGCATCGGAGATATATGAGCTTCTTTCCCAGGAAGAACGCCGTTTTCAAGGTACGGTTCGGACAGACACAGGGGAATACCCGGCCGACTTTACCTTAAGACGGAACAAAAAATATCTTCAGACGGCAGAAGAACTCTATCCGGTCTTTGCCCTCAATGGACGCACTTGGCTTACGGTATGCACGGCCTATCTTACAAAGATGTTAGATGTATGTCTTTGGAAGGCGGAGGGAATGGAAAAAGAGGGGGAGATCCTTGAAATCCGTGCGGACTTTGAAGAATACGGGGAGCAGATACTGCCGGATATGATTCCCCTGTGGAATCTTTCGGAGCTGACAGAAAAGACAAGCACCTATCCCATACCCTGTATTGATCAGATTCATTACGAACACCGGATCTTCGCCCAGCGCCTGCGGACGGATTGCGAGTATCTGATCCAGAATATGGACATGGAGGTGACAGGCATCCGCCGGTTAAACGGGGACTTATACATCACCTGTCCAAAGGAGCAGCCTTGTGTGTGGAAGCTGTACCAGGCATCCGTTCCGGAGGGCCGGGAACGGTATACCTACCCGGTGCTTTCCAACCAATATAAAGAGACCTTTTCCGGCAGCATAACGGGGATGTTTCAGAGAAGCATCAAAACAAGGGCGGAGCTGGGAAGGCTGATAGAAGCCTTTGAATACGGGGACTACGTAACCTTTCAGGACGTCCGGGTGGAAAACAGCATTCCGCCGGAATGTATCCCCTGTAATTATAACATGGATGGATTTATAGCGGACGAATTCCGCACAGGAAGCCGCCGGCAGGTTCTTGTGATTGAATTTGCAGGAAGGGCTTTCGGAAGCTTTCTGACTGAGGATATTATGAGCTTCCTGGTCACTCAGATACAGCGGATTTTTCCGGATTATCATTGTGTGGGCAGATTGGCTCCGAAGTGATATTACGGAACTGGAATATTACGGAACTGGAATGGAGGCGGCGGCTTGAATTTTATGTGGGATATGGCAATTCGAGCAGGAGAACAGGGGAGGCCGGAACAGGAGCTGTTTTTCTGCCAGGCAAAGGAGTACAGCCCGTTTTTTGAGCCGGCATTCCCCTGCCTGAATGAGACAAAGGTGGAAAACGGCAGGATTGAACTGAACCTTCTGTACCGCTTTGCGGATATCTTCCAGGATATCCTGGCATGGGAAGGGGAGGAGCAGGAGACGGGTGCATATGCCCAGTTTCGTGACTTTTTTATTGATGCCGTGCTGCATGCCATTTTATATACCGATTTGAGGGACGGCCTTACAAGAAGAGAGGTTTCTATAAGAAAGATACAAGAAGAACTTTTGGATGGAAGCTTCTTTCGGGGAGCGGCCGGGGATTTTGCCGGGATGGACGCAGGGGAACAGTACCGCCTGGCATCTCTGGTATTGAGCCAGATGGAGACAGGATCGTCCCTGGGTATGTTTCGAAGAGCCTTAAAGATTCTTTATCCAAAATGTCTGTTATATCAATTCAGAGAGGACGGGAAAAAGCTGATTCTCTATATTGGCATGGAGGGGACAGAGACAGAAAAAAGCCGGTTCCGATTTGTGGAAACCATGTTTCTGCCTGTAGGGTATGAGCTTAAAGTATTCTGGAAATATCACTTCGGCATTGTCGGGATAGAAGGAACCATGAGACTTGGCGAGACGGCCCTTTATGAATGAACGGGAAAGGGAGAGAAAAGTCATGGACAGATATACATATACCTTGAAGCAGGAAGGGGACAAAAAAGAAAGTCGCCTGTATAGCAGAACGGAGCTGGAGCTTATGACGGCCTTCCAGCTGCGGGATATCTGCTGGAGGGAGCGTATTATCAACGGAATCCAGGCATCTATGGACCGGGATGAGCTGATCCGTCAGATTATGAGGTTCCGGGGGAGAAAAGAGCATCTGTTCATCACAAGCTACAGCCGGGAGGGAACCAGGCGCATTGAGGAGCTGCTTTCCAGGAGTCGGATTCAGATCTTTCCGGAAGCCTTAAGAGGGTGTGCGAAAATCATCGCTTATAACGGTATCGGCATTACCTGCCGGGACGGCTTTTCCATCGGCTATCGAGAGGATATGGAAGATACCAATGCTTTTTTGGTGAGCGGAAACCAGATCTGTGCCGTATTCCAGCTTCGTACGTATAAAGGGCAGAAGGACAGGCTGTATCTAACGAAGGAAGCCTCCTTAACCTGTACGGAAGCCGCTGTGAAAAGCTACCGGCTTTACTGTATGAACCGCGCCCAGTCCGACCTCCTGTATCGTCTCTACAAAGAAGACTGTGGAATGTACCCGGAACATCTGGATTTTTATGAGGCTCCTGTTATGGACTTTCAGGTAAGAGAGCTTTTCCGGATGGATATGCCCCTGGCCATTGATTTCGGAACCACCAATACAACGGCAGGCATTTACCTGGATTCCGGCTATATCGAAGGCCTGGACGGAGATCCGGCCGTAGGGTATCTGAAAGAGAACGAGGCAAATTATGTTACGTATTTAAGGGAGGACGGAAAAGAGACGCCTTTACTCCCTTCGGCAGCCGGCGTGCTGCATATCCGTGGGGATAAGGTGCAGTATGTGTTCGGCCATGAGGCGGACCGCCTGTTCCATTCCAGCTATATTGATGAGGGTTTCTGCATTTTTTATGACATGAAGCGGTGGATCAGCGATCCTGATAAAGAGGAAGAACTGGTAGATCGGGAGGGGAGGCGCTGTTTTGTAAAGCGCAGGGAGATCATCCGGGCTTTCCTGCAGTACGTGATTGACTGTGCAACCCAGAGGTTCAAGTGCCGTTTTGAGCGCCTGCATCTGTCAGCGCCCGTGAAGCAGAAGCGGCTCTTTGCGCGGCTTTATAAAGAGATTCTTCCGGAGTATCAGATTATGGAAGAGGAGGACATGCTGGACGAGGGCGTGGCGGTGCTCTACAATTCCATATCCGAGCTGATCGCGCAGAACCGTTTTCAAAATAACGAGGAGCTTAAGGCTCTGATTATCGACTGCGGCGGCGGAACTACGGATCTGTCCTCCAGCCGGTTTTCCATCACCAACCGGAGGATTTCCTACGGTATCCGCATTGCGACGGCTTATGAGAATGGGGATACGGATTTCGGTGGAAACAATCTGACCTACCGGGTGATGGAGCTTTTGAAAACCGCTTTGGCCTGTGAGCTGGGCGTGTTGGAGGGGTGTGGGATAGAAGAGATCCTGGAAGCTATGGGGACGGATATCTTCCGGCGTGTGGATGAGGAAGGGCCGGAGGGCGTTTATAAAGAACTAGATCGGGAATATGGGAGGGCAGAAGCCGTCATTCCTACCAGGTTCAAGGATTATGAGCACAGGAGCAACCGGGAGTACTTTGCGGTGAAAAACAACTTTTATTTTCTCTTTCAGCTTGCGGAGGAAATAAAAAAGACCTTTTACGGAAGGAAGGAGGCACTCCGGATAGCTGTAAGCACGGTTCCCATTGAGGAGTCCGGAACAGTCTGCGTGCTGGCCGACCGGTTTAAGCTGTCGGTCTGTGAGGAAGGCGGCCTTAAGGTTCGGAAAGATATTCCCACGGTGTATTTCAGTGTCAATCAGCTGAACCGCCTGCTGAAAGGGGATATCTACCGGATTGTAAAGCGTTTTATTGAAGAGCCTTATGAAAATGACAGGCTGCAGGAATATTCCATCATGCGTCTTACGGGGCAGTCCTGCAAGATCGAACTGTTCCGGGAGGCACTTAAGGAATTCATTCCGGGAAAGGTCATCGAATCCTCCGGACGCAGAGTCTCCGGGGAGGAGGACTACAGCCTTAAGCTGATGTGCCTGGACGGGGCCGTGAAATATATCAGGGACAAGCGGTTCGGGTATGCGGACATCAACATTACCAACGAACAGCCCGCTTTCCCCTACCTTGTGACGGCGGTCACCCATACGGGGGAGGAACGTGTGCTGATCCGCAGTCTCAACCGGACGCATACCAGGGGATTTATCTCCAGAACCATGACGGATCTGACGCTGCACCTGTACCTGAAGGATCTGAACGGGCAGGAACGCTGCAAGTACAGCTGCTTTTTCAATCCGGAGGAATTCCGCCCGGCAGAGGCGGAGGAAATCGGAGAGCTGTATGAAGGGCGGATACTCCAGGATGATATAGACGCCATTGTGGATCGGGAGATTCGCTCCTTTGTTCTGGCAGACGAGGAACGGTGGGGCTTCCGGGTGGTGCCCGTACTGCGTAAGGATGAGAAGCTGATGCTGGGGCCGGAAGAGTTCTTCCTCTTTGAGACGGAGAACTGGCTGACTAACTTTTTTGACGGGACAAAATAGGATTGGTGTGAAGGGATATTGTGGAACTGGAATAGTCCAGCTAAGAAATGTCAATTGTTTTAGAAAAACATTTTTTGCTGGACGGCAAAGTCGCAAAGACGCACGAGAGAAACTTTTATGAGAGCTTTTCTCATAAAAGTTTCTCTCACAACCAGTGTGTCGAAGTGACTTTGCCCTTTAGTGCCGTTGCGCAGCGACTGTAAATAGGAGGAGCAGGATGCAGGTACAAGCGATACCGGTTTTCCGGGATGTTCACATATTGAGGAAGGGGATGCTGGAAGCTCTCTCGGATTATGCTTTCCGGGCCGATCAGCTTCTGTATCAGGGCTATGGGAACGGAATCCTCTCCGGATGCCGTCTTACAACCACCAAAGACCGGATCATTCTGAATGAGGGCGTTGTTTTTCTGGATGGGCAGCTCATTCTGATAAAAGAACCTATGGAGACGGCCTACCATCCCACGAATACGACAACGGTGCTGAAGATCCATGTTTCCAAAGAGCAGATGGAGGACAGTCTTCTTTATCGGGAAATGGAGCTTCTGCTGACAGAGGACACGGAGCTTAAAAAGGGCGAGCTGGAGCTGTGCCGCTTCAAGCTCCAGGAAGGGGCGAAGCTCCGGTACTGGTATCAGGACTTCGAGGACCGCAGCACGGAGTTCGACACCCTGAACGTCATCCATGCGGCCCATGCGGCCAGGGGAGGGAGCACGCTGTCGCCGGAGATTACGGATGCTTTCGGGGAAGAGATGCTTCGGATGGAAGAGCTGACACCCCTGGATGAATGCTTCTGCTTGCAGCTTCTGGGACAGGATCAGGCAGTCAGTCCGAGGATGCTTACAGCCTATATAGAGAGAAGAGGCAGGAAGAAGCTGTCCGACCGGTCCAATCCGGCTCTTTACCAGGAACTGGCACAGATTTTGGCGGAGACAAGGAACAGCCAGGGAACCGGGAGAGGCCCGCAGCAGAAGAAGCGGTGGCGGATGAACATAGAGTAAGGAAGAGAGACGGTACTTCTGGCCGGATAAAAAGCAGCCGGAAGAGAGCGGAGGAGCGGATGGAACAAAAGCAGCTGGATTATTATCTGAAAAGCGGCAGCGGAGAGCATGAGCAGGAGTATATGGAATGTATGAAAGAGATCTTCCGGGAGAGGGGAGAGACCCTGTACACGCAGATCTGGGATGCCTATGAGCAGGAGAAGGAAGCCGTAGAGGATTCCTTTGACAAGGCCCTTAGCCTGGGGGCGGAAAAGGCGCTGGAACGGATGAAGCAGGGAGAGAAGGGCTCTGTCCGGTATCTTCACTTTTCCTATCTCATCAGCAATGCCCTGGCAGATGAGATGCTGGTGAAGGCGGACTACTATGACAGGCGGCATTTTTCAGACATGGAAGAGATAGACTGCTTCTGGGATTACGGCCTGCTTTTTCCTGATTACAGGGAAGAACGGAAACGCCTGGAGCTTCGCCTTATGGAAGAGGTGGCAGGACTGACAGCCGTTGAACGACAGAGGTTCCGGATTTACTATCAAGTATGCAACTTTATGGAGCTGGAAGCTGTGATAAAGCGGCTGATGGAAAGGGAGCAGGCCAGGGAGAGGCTGAGCCCCTGCATGGATGGGGATTTGTCCGTATACTTTGGAGCTTATCTTGACCAGGCGGAGCGGATAGCGTCATTGTCAACGGGCTGTGAATAACAATGAATTGGCAGATGGAAGGAGGATGAAGGGATGCACTACTATCTGGTGCGGCCCCTTGAGGGTATCCGGGAGCCGGAGATTCTGAATTATAATGAGGTGATTCCGTATAAGGCTTTTCTGGAAAATAAGCCGTGGAAGATAAACAGTCAGACGGTATGTGTATTTCAGAATGAAACGGATCTGGAGTGTATGCTATTGTCTCCGCTTCCTCTGTTTAGCGAAGAACTGAAACAGTCTTTGGATTTATTCTGGTGGGCTCCGGAATACCGGGAGATGATTTTCCTGGAGCGGACAGGAAAGAAACGTCAACTTGTGTATTTCCTGCCCTTTTTCCCTCGGATAACAGGCAGCCTTCAAAGGCAGGAAACAGAGCAGGGGCCGAAAGCAGTAATTTTTCAGAAAGAGCTGATTCCGGAGGATTACCCGGCAGTTTATCTTGAGAATGGAGAGCAGCTCCATGTTATTCTGCGCCTGGATCTGGTAGAGAGCCTCCTGCGCAGCGGACTGTGCAGTGTGAATTTGTGCCCAGTAAAAATAGAGGTTTCAAAAGATGCTTCAGAGCGACGTTAACCTTTCGCGCTGTCGCGCAGCGACTATAAATAGTAGGAGGGATTGAAATGCCGGAAGATAAAGAATATACGACAGTGGATTTAGAGTATGCAAGTGTCTACGAGTATGTGGAAAAGAAGTATAGGGATGCATGGGAAAAGGAAGAATTAAGCGGATTCCTTGGAGGAGCAAAAAATCGGTGGGAGCAGTTCGAGGCTCTTTATCGGAATAATTATGTCGCTTATGCATCAAATTACCCTTCCGTACAGGAGCTTTATGAGGAAAAATTAGAAGCTGCCAAGGCCTGGCAGGATGAATATTATGAGCTGTTTGAAATACCAGAGGCAGAACAGAATCCGATTGAAAAGGACGAGAAAGGGAAGGAGGAGCTGTGGCAGGAAGCAAAGGCTGATCTGGATTTTCAGATTTCAAACAGTGCGGCTATGGATGCGTGTGGGACTATGAACAGGGATATTATGCTGGCGGATGAGGAGCAGAATCAGAAGGATCTGGCGAAGGCAGAAGAGATTTCCGGAAAAGCGAAGAGTGCCGCAGCCCAGAATGAAGCCATAGAGACTTTGGAACGAAGAGCTGCTGAGAATCCGGACAAACTGGAATACGTAGTAAGGGGGGCTCCGCTTCGTTGTATTTATGGATCACATTTAAGATACCTGGATATGCATGAAACCCACGGAGTGTACCTGAATGGAGAACCGTTGATTCACAGCAATGATAAAGAGCTGGGGGTGAATATTCATTCTTTTGGAATCTGCAGTTCTCCTTCCTGCACGCTGACAGAAAGCGGGAGCATTATGCGGGGGGCAGAAGTGGATACGGAAGGCAATTACCTTCATGCTCCGGATGAACAGGTATTAAGCGGTTTTATCTGTGTACCGGAAATAACCGAGGAATGGAAAAATACAAAAACGGAGGTTCAAATCGGGCACAATGTGGTAAAGGGTATGGTTCATCCAACTGACTGTGAGCATTATGCGGCAGTAACAGATGCATCCTATTTGATTTGTAAACATGGCGGCCTTATTTTTCCTTTAAAGAGCGGACAGATTCCCTTTACGGCATATTCCCCGGCGTATGAGAGCTATCCCTTTGGCGAATGTGAAGGCGAGGAATTTGAGAAGTGGTGCAACAATCACAACATATGTCCGAACCACCCGGCAACTCCGGAATATTATACGTGGTATCGCAAAAAAATAGATAAGGCATTGGAGAACGGGGAGAAAAAGGAAGCAAAGCGGCTTTATGAGGAATGTCTGGAGAATGCTTACCAGGTGGGACTGGACAATATGAAACCAGTGTCGCGGATATTAGCCAAAAACAGACTGCACGCATATCTGGAATCCGGCCTTTTAACGGATAAGGAAAGAAAAGAAATAGAGAATCGGTATGAAGGAAAAATGCGTGTGGATTACGGATATAATACGCAGAAGAATCTATCTGACCATACACCGAATCAAGCGGAATTTTATCAGTATTATTATGAAGAGGCATCCGCAAACAGCAAAGAAATAGAATCCATGAAGCAGAAGATTATGGAAAATGCAGAGAGAGGCAATCCTCAGTATTCACAGGAAATTTCAGGTGAGATGAATGCCGTGTGGGAGGAACAGCAGGAATTGTACAAGCATTTTTTGAAAGAAATGGAATTGTATCAGGAAGTTTTAAGCGATGAGGAAAAGGCTCAGATGCAGAAAGTACTTGATGCGTTTGGGATGGAATCCTAAAGGGCTTTTTATTGGGAGGTGGAAGTATGGGTTTTACAGAAGAAGAAATCGTAAGAGCACGGAAAGAGGCTCTGCGGAAAAAGAACAGCAGCATCTATGACAAATACCTGTATATCGGAAATGAGCGGCTGGAATTTACCATGCAGGAGATTATTCCTCCCTTTGTTCAAATGATGTTTCCGAAAACGTTTTTAGATCTGCCTCCGGAATTTGCGAAAAAAATGTATCCGTCGGAGCTGCGGCCGGCGGTAATTAAGACAAATCCGGCCTTAACCGTTAACTTTGCGTTTACTTTTTTTGAAGCAAAGCTTCCTATGAACGAGGTGGCGGATTGTGCCCGCTATTATCTGGCAAGTATGAAGAAGATGTATCCGGGAAATACGTATCTAAATAACGGTGAACATTTTATGGATAAGGAAGAGACCCAAATACTGGGGTGGTATTCCTTCAGCAATCCTACATTAATGGAACCAATCTACAATATCCATGCTTATACCAGTGTGGAAGGGCGTATGTTGTACTGCATTTTTCACACTTCAAAGGAACGGTTCGAGGTCTGGAAACCCCATGTGTTTGAGGCTTTCAATTCCATTCAGTCAGGAAGGGGGAAAAGGGTATGAAGGCGGACAGAATAGAGATAACACCTCTGGCATATACGAAGATTACATACTGCGAGATAAAAAAAGCAGTAAATGCTCATGGCGAGGCTGTAGTAAAGGGGTATATAGAGCCGGAAAAAGAGCAGGAGTATCTTTCCAGGGCATGCAGGCAGACGGAGATCTCAATCGAAGCCATAGATGAAGATGGGACCCGGAAAGTGATTTACTGCGGGATACTGAAGGATTTAGTCATACAGCATAAAAACAGTGTGTGCGAGATGGAATTGTCCGCAGCACCATTTACATATCTTCTGGATCTGAATCCGGTAAAGCGTTCCTTCCAGATCCCTTCCATGACATATCAGGAAGTGTTCGGCTGTGTCCTTGGGGGATATGCAGGAGGAAACGTATTGATGAATACGGGGGCATCTGCGGCAATCGGGGAGCCGATTGTACAGTATCAGGAGACGGACTGGGAATTTGCCCTGCGGCTGGCCAGCCATTTCCATACGGTGATAATTCCAAGCTATGTGACCTCCGGGCCGAAGCTTTATCTGGGATTATCCGGACAGGGCCGGGGAATTCAAATAGCACCTGTATGCTATCGGGCAAAAAAGGCGGTCAGTGAGTATCTTTATAAAGAACAGAACCAGGTGAACGGAATTGCAGAGGATGACAGCCTGTGGTATATTGTAGAGGATCAGGAATTGTATGAAATCGGGGAGGAGGTAGTATTTCAGGGAAAAACTTATTATATCGCACAGTCGGATGCAAAGCTGGACGGACATCAGCTATGGAACACCTATCAGCTTCGGACACAGAACGGCTTCAAAGTGCCAAAGCTCTACAATGAAAGAGTAATAGGTGCTTCTTTGGACGGAAAGATCACCGCAGTGAATGCGGATGTGGTACGTGCCAGTCTCGGAACGGATGCAAAGAGCGGAGAAGGGAAATGGTTTTCTTTTTCTACCGTTTACTCCTCTCCGGACGGAAGCGGATGGTATTGTATGCCGGAACCGGGGGATGAGATACGGCTTTATTTTCCTACGGAAAAAGAAAAGCACGCCTATGTGATCAGTGCGGTGCATTTGCCGGTGGCGGAGCCCGATGCAGGAGAGACGGGAAAAAGCAGCAACGGCGGCGGAAGCAGTAAGGCAGTCGGCGGAAATCAGATTCAGACAGCTGGCACAGGGAAAGCAGGCGGCAATAAGAGTCCGGGAGCAAAAAGAAGTGATCCCGATTATAAAACCATTCGTACTACCAGCGGAAAGATGGTTGAGCTGTCGCCCCAGGGAATCGTACTTGATTCGGGAGACGGCATGCGTGTGGAGCTGAGTGATAAGAAAGGAATTTCCATTGTAAGCCATTTGGGAGTGACCATTGAGACACCTGAGCTTGTAAATATTTCCAGCCTGGAAGGGAAGGTGGAAATCATGGGAGCTGAAGGGGTGGATTTGAAACAGGGAACAGGTAAAATAGAGGTTGCTTCGGATAACGTTGTATTCTACGGAGCCAACTCCAAGGTGCAGTAGGGAAGGGAGGTTTGGCTATGAGCGGAATTGCGGCGGGGGCACTTCGCATAAAAGGCGGATTTGGAATCGGGAGCATTTCAGAGTTTTTCATGCAGGAATATCCGGGAGAACATTCGAAGGCATTTGTAACCGGGATTGTCCGTGACAGCAGCAGTGAGGGATTGGAGTTTGAAGGAGTGATTGCAAATTCCCAGGTGGAAGTTTATGCCGAAGGAGAGCGTCTGCCCCTGTACAGCGGAATTGTCCAATCGGCAGAAGCGAAAGAGGAAAACGGCCTGCGGATGATCTGTCTGCAGCTGGTTTCCGGAAGTATTCTTCTGGATATGGAGAAGAAGAGCCGTTCTTATCAGAATACGGGAATGAGCTACGGAGGAGTTATCAATGAGGCTCTGGCCCCCTGGAACACAGCGGCGATTTATCCTTCCAGCTTAAGCGGAACGGCCATTGGCTTTCCTGTTATTCAGTACCAGGAGACAGACTGGCAGTTTGTAAAGCGGATGGCAAGCCGTTTTGCGCTGTCTCTGTATCCGGAGCCGTCCATAGGCGGTTCCAAGATGTATGTGGGCATTCCCGAAACCGGAAACACCTGTGAGCTTGAAGCCGGGGAATATGCGGTGCGGATAGACGAAAGGTTCTACACCCTGGGAGGAGAAAAGGCCGGATATGACAGAAGCCAGTTCCTGTGCTATGAGGTAAAGAGCCTTGAAAATCACAGAGTAGGAGACAAAGCAAGGTTTTTGGGAGAGGAACGGTATATCTGTGCCAAGAAAGGCAGCGTCATTCATGGACAGATGGAGTTTACCTATACCCTTGCATCTCCCACATGGGCCGGAGAAAGAAGACTTGGAAATAAAAACTTTTCCGGGCTTTCGCTGCTTGGAACCGTGTCCGCATGCAGCAATGAGACGGTACAGTTAAAGCTGGACATTGACCAGGGAAAGCCGGAGCAAAAGCTCTATCCTTTTAACTGGGTGCCTGCAACGGGAAATATGATGTATATGATGCCGCAGGAGGGAACCCGGGTATCCCTGTACTTTAAAGGGGATGAGGAAACCAGCGCGGTAGCGGTGAACTGCATCCGAAGCGGCGGAGGGTGTGCCAAGTCCGATTACAGGGACAAGGGACTGACGACAGAGCATGGAATGCAGCTCAAGCTTTACCGGGACAGCATGGGAGTGGAAACACCGGCGAACAAGTTTCTTATGGATGCATCAAAGGGGATTGAGATATCGGGAAGCCGGCAGCTCCATATATCCGCAGCAGGGGACGTGCGTATCGAGGGGAAAGAGGTATGCATAAGCGGCTTCGAAAAGGTACGTACCTATACGGGAATCTTAAAGCTTACGGAAGAGGAAGAGCTGGAATTAGAGGTAAAGGCGAAGATCGAGCTGTCGGAGGGGGATGAAGGACAGGAAGCAGATATTCGAGGAGAGCGGATTACATACTATCTGGCCTGGGAGCATGCGGATCTGAGCAGCCCGATGTTCCGTTATCGAGACGAACCGGAGGACAAATCCTTCGACTGGTGGGGCCTGATGGGGAACGTGGCAGGGGGCCTGGCGGTAACGGCAGGAGTTGCCATGTTGGGAGCAGTTGGTGCGGGCCTTGCGGCAGGGACGGCAATTGGTTCTGCGGTATTTGGAGGAGCCACGGCGATAGAGGCAGCCCAGGTGGTGGGAACAGCGGCATTTCTGACAGGCAGCATGTATGTGGGGAGTCAGGCGTTATCCGACGTATTAAGCGGCCGCTTGAGCAGTACCGATACGTATATCCGCCGTGCATTGGCGGGAAGCATCGTAGGAATTTTTTCCGGGGCGTCAACCTTAGTGCTGGCGGATGCAGGTCTGCTGGCTACAATGAAAGCAGGGTTTGCGGAAGGATTTGCAGGAGAGGCTGTTACGCAAAAGCTGTTGAATGAGAACGGAGAAATAGACTGGGCACAGTGCATCCGTAGCGGAGTGTTTACGGCTGTTATGGATGGTGGGCTGTATGCCATGAAATCTGGTAGTATAGAGTTTAAGAGGGAAAGAAAAAAACATAGCAATCAAGAATATCGAAACTGGGAAGCAGAAATTCCAAGAAGTGGGGATGAGTGGCTTAAGTATTTTGAAGACAAATATGGAAAAGGAAATGTTATTAGAAATTTCACACCAACTCTGGAACTTGAAAATCACATTATAAAAACTGATATGTCTGTTCCGACAAAACGAGGAATTGGTGGAGCTCATAATGAATTTGAGTTTCTAAAAAATAATGTAAAAATAATAAATTCAACCCCGAGTTCTACAGTACCTGGTGTAAGGCAAATAGAGTATAATATGCCTAAGCTTGATGGTACTACATATCCAGCTGTCCCGATACCTGGAGAATACGGTACAACAGTATTTAAAAAGACTATTTATGATCCAAATATTATTAGTGATGATGAATTTATAAAACGTGGTTTGGAGGCTGCTAACAATGCTATGCTATCTGATGGATCGTTGCCGGGAGTTTGGACAGGGTTTGATAGTTTTGGGGTAGAATGGACTGGATACTATAGAAACGGGAAAATAGTTTCATTTTTCCCATCGAATTGAGGTGAAGATCATGGAAAGAAATCCATATATTAAAGAATATGATTTACAACAAAAAGAGCATTTTCCGATTTATGTATTTTTTAATCTAATAAAAGAAAAAGAATTTTTAGAAGTTTGTAATAATTTTTCAAAAGGTGTCGGACAGGGTATTGAAGTTGCGACTTGCTTATTTTTAGATGAAGCTGATGATAATAAGCATAAAACTGGAGAAGTGGAATTTTCGTTACATAGTGGTGAGGAAGTGGTAGTAAATTATTCAATATTTTATTGGTATTTTAATAAAGCATGCCAACGATATGTAGAGTTACATCCTGATGATGGTCAAAAAATAAAAGAATATTTAGATACAATTAAATTTAGATTTAATATTTAACACCAGTTTACAGCTTTATAAAAGATGGCATTTTGGATACCTAGCCGATTACTTAAATGGCACAACAGTAGAAGACATTTTAAGGAAGCCCGAAGCTTACGGAAGAGGAAGAACTGGAATTAGAGGTAAAGGCGAAGATTGAACTGTCAGAGGGGGATGAAGGACAGGAAGTAGACATTCGAGGGGAACGTGGCAGGGGCCTGGCGGTAACGGCAGGAGTTGCCATGCTGGGAGCAGTGGGTGCGGGCCTTGCGGCAGGGACGGCAATTGGTTCTGCGGTATTTGGAGGAGCCACGGCGATAGAGGCAGCCCAGGTGGTGGGAACAGCAGCATTTCTGACAGGCAGCATGTATGTGGGGAGTCAGGCGTTATCCGATGTATTAAGCGGCCGTTTGAGCAGTACCGATACGTATATTCGCCGTGCGTTGGCGGGAAGCATCGTGGGAATCTTTTCCGGGGCGTCAACCTTAATGCTGGCGGATGCGGGGCTGTTAGCTACGATGGGAAGCGGATTTG
>CAJTFE010000048.1 GCA_910575725.1 Clostridia bacterium
TGGGATCCATGGCCTTTTATATTTCAGGAAGGAATTCATGCTCTGGCAGCGTGCCATATTTTCGGTAGGATTGTGCATTTACAGACAGCACTGCGCAGTCAATTGGATAAAGGTTGGAAAAATAATTCGTCATTTGCGTCTCCCTCAATTCGCCGTCCGACACTGTATTGTTTTGGCGTACTGTTCAAGGGAAATCTGCTCCCCGGTGGCTGTTTCCAGTCCGTCAGCGGCGGGGGTGTTGTTGATGATACCGTCAATCATGTTTGCGTTCTGCTCGGTGGACTGTTCGGCGGCTCTTAATGGGTTCTCTAACAGGAAATCTTTTGATATATCCACAAAACCGATACTGTCCGTATAGTGGGCGGTGTCCTTGCCGTTCTGATGAAGCACTACCACGTCAGAAACAGAGAGGGAATGTCCCTTGAAATCTTCCGGGCGGTCAATGTTGAATTTCTCAAAAATCCCCTCTAAGGTCGTCCCCGGTGTGAGTGGTGCGGTGTAAATCTTTTCATAGTTGGCGGGGTCTACCGCAAGCCCTTTTTCCTGCAATCTCTCTAAAGAACGGAAATGATAATCTACGGGTACATCATCTTTTAACTGATAGATACTGAATGTATTTTCTGCCTGCTCCTTTTCGCCGTATTCCCGCAGGGCTTCCTTTGCGGCTTCGCTTCCGGCTAGTTCCTCTTTCATGGCACGGTATTCTGTGAGGGCGTTCCAGTCCTCCTTGTGTATGCCGAAAATCCCGCCTTTCTCTGCATGGTTTTTTATATCCTCCGCATTACCGGGTATGCTTTCGCTTCCGTCCTCATGGAGTAGGAAAATCTGCATATCCTCTTTTTCGTAAAGGTGCAGGGCGGCTTCTTCCTTTAGGGGCAGCATACCGTCCCATGAGTAGCCGTATTCCTGCATATCTTTTACACGGATAGACGGGTCGGGCAGTTCTGTATTGTATGGCTCGTAGCCATTGGTGGCGTATTCCTCCACGGTCATTCCTGCGGCTGCGGCTTCCTGTGCGATTTCCTCCTTGACGTGTTCCTTGTAGGCTTCAAGCTCCGTGTCAAAGTCTTTAAGCTGCGGGACGGGCGGCAGGCTGTAATCCCCGCTGTTTACCATTGCCCGGCACTCGGAAACATACTCCTGCATGGCGGTATGGTAGGCGGTTTCGGTGGCGGTCATGCCGCTGTTTTCTTCCAGTGCCTTTGCTGCTGTCTGCTCCATTTTGGAGAGATTATTGTGCAGTTTCAGATAGGGGACAAACTCATGCAAGAGCATTTCTCGCTGTGCCTTGTCTGCTTCCAGTGCTTCCGTGCCGCCGTATTTCAAAACGTGGTTATCCCATTGCTCGTTATTCTCATAATAGGCATGGTAGCTTTCGATATGGTCTATGAGTGTGCCGTCCCCGTCCCCTAAGTCCTGCCGCCCAACGTAATAGTCGGGCTGTCCGTCCATTACAAAGTCAATGCGGAACTTGGTTTTGCAGTAGCCGTCCTCGGAAACGGTGGCTTCGTCAAGGCTTCCGATAAGGGCGTTTGCTTCGGAAAGGCTCATGGTTTCGCCGTCATGGAAGCGGCTGTGTTCGCTCCAAAGGATTGTGACAATCGGCTCTGCGCCTAAGTCGGGCGTGGGGAAAGTATCTTCCGGCTGCTCTGTCTGCGCTTCGTTTTTGGCAGGTTCTTCCGTGGCTGCCTTTTCTGCTTTTGGGGTATCGGCGGCGGGGCTGTCTGCGCCTGCTTTTTCCTCCTGCGGCGGCTCTGCCGTGGGTTCTGTTTTTTCTTCCTGTGGGGTGTCCTGCTCCGGCTGCTTTTCCTCCGGCGTGGGTTCGTCTGCCTGCGCTTCCTGTGCCTGCGTCTGCTCCTTATCCTTTGTCAGCTCCGCAAAGTTTTTATCTATGTCCTTAATCAGCTCGGAAGCGGTGCTGCGTATTGTTTCAAGGGACGCTTTCAGTTCGGATAATTCCCGCCCGCTGCTCCATTGCGCCACATAGGAAAAGGAGTAGTCGGAAGTGTCAAGCCCGTAGTGTTGGCATACGGCGTAGGCAATGCTTTCCGCCTGTACCTCACGGGTGCGGCGGTCTGGTCGGTCTGCCTGCTTCTCTGCGGGGGCGTTCAAGTCTATGTCGTGCAGCTTGGCGTGTGCAATCTCATGTATCAGCGTTTTAAGGTTCTGCAACTCGCTCATGCCCTCGTTAATGGCAATGCGCTTGTCGGTCTGTGAGTAGTAGCCCTTTGCGCCGCTTTCTATCTTTTCAAAACCAACGGGGGCGGGGCTTGCCTGCTCGGTTGCTTTGAAGAAATCGGCGTACTGTTCCACGTCCCCGGTCAGCTCGTCAACGCCGATAGAGGGAAGCTCCTTTCCTTCGGTCTGGGACACGTCAAAGACGGAAACAACTTTGAACGCCGGGACGGTTACTTCCGTTTCCTCTTTGACGGGTTTCCCGTTCTTGTCGGTCACGGGCTTTTGGGTCTTGGGGTCGATTTTGTCAACTTCCTTTTTCACTTTGTAGGGGGACGGGGCAATCACTTTGATACCCTTTGCGCCCCGTGACACCTGCCGCCCGAATAAGTTTCTCCATGAGTTGTAGCCTGCTATCAAGGTTGCGTCCGGCTTCTGCATGGCGATTAAGAGGGTGTTGTTAAAACTGTAATTGTGGAACTTTGACATTACCTGCAAATACTCTTTGAAACGGTCACTCTCGAATAAATCCTGTATGCCCTGTTCCAGTCTGTCCGTAATCTCTTTCATCTTCTCGGCGGGCTTCTGCGCCGTTAGCTCGATAGGGCGTGAGGGGTTGGCGGCGGCTATGTCCTGCGGGGCTGCGCCCTCTTTCGGGTCGGCTTCTTTTTTCTCCTGCGCCGGGGCGGTGCGTCCGGCTTCGGGATAACTCATTATGCGGTATCTCTCCGGCGTTTCCTGCCCGGCGTAAACTTCTTTCCAGTCCGTCCCGCTTTTTGCGATATAGCCGTAGTCGGTCAGCTTCCCGTCCTCATGGAGTGCGGCGTTAAAGCCGAAACTTTCCTTGTCAATCCCGGCTTTCCATTCCTCCGGCATTTGCACTTTGCCGCTGTCATTGAGGAAATAGCCGCCCAATTCCTTATAGCTCAAAATCCCCGGAACGTAGGAATAAAAATCTGTGTTATAGGTGTGGTCTATCAGCTTATCAAGGCTTTCCGGCTTGAAATTGCTGTGCATTACTGCGTCCAGTTTTTCAAGCTGCTCCGGGGTCATTTCTTCCAGTCGGGAAGCAAGATAATTTATCCTGTCAAGGTCGCCGTCCCTTATCCAGTCAGAGGGTATTTCAATCCGTCTGTTGTCGGCGGTGGAATAGCCGTTCAAGAAAAAATCCTGCGGGTTGTCGGCTGTGATGTTCAGTGCTTTCATGGCTTCGTGGAGTTCTTCTTTTGTGGCGGGCAGGGAGAGGAACACGGTCGCCGGGTTGCCCTTTTCAAACTCGGTGCGGTTCTGTATCAGCACGGTAAAATCATCTTTCATTGGCATAGCTCCTTTCTTGGTTTTTGATTTTTTAGAGGGTTTGGGACACTTCCCAACAAGCAAAATCCCCACAAGTCCGCAGGACGGAAAAGTGGGGGTTTTACGGGATTGGGTACTCAATCCCTATGCTTGCTATTCTTCTGTGGGTTACTTCTTGGGTTTTGGCTTCTTGGTCTTTTTCAGCTCAATCTTGTAATTGACATACTTTTCTCCCGTGTCCGCAAGCAGCACGTCAGCGTCATAGGTCTTGCCCGTTTTTTCGGAATACAAGCCTTTCATGGCTGCCCTGCCTTTGCTAAGTAAAGCGGCGGCAACGGTGGCTGTCAGCTCCTTTTTCTTGCCCGTGAAAAATCGGTCATTCTTCCACATGGAAAATTGGCAGTCCCGGTTGTCGCAATAAAAATTTTTCTTCCCCTCATAGACGGGAGAGCCGCAGCGGGGGCATTTGCCGATTTCCTTTCGCTCCGGGGCAAACAGCTTTTTCTTTTCCTCCGGGACGGCGGCATAATCTTTGACAAGCCCCGCCGCCATTGCTTCAATGCCACGCATGAAGCTGTCCGGGTTGGCGTTCCCTTTGGCAATCTCCGTCAGTGCGTTTTCCCATTCGGCGGTCAGCTTCGGGCTTGTGAGGGTGTCGGGCAGGACGGCGACAAGGTTCTTGCCGTCTTTGGTGGGGATAAGCTGCTTTTTCTTCCGTTCCACAAATCCCGCCTGCACAAGTTTTTCCAGTACCGCCGCACGGGTGGCGGGAGTGCCTAAGCCTTTGCGCTCTGCGTCCTCGGAAATGTCCCCGCTTCCCGCCCGTTCCATTGCGGATAACAGGGTATCTTCCGTATAGGCTTTCGGGGGCGTTGTGTCATGCTCCGTCACGGCTGCCTTTGCCGTGATTTCCTGTCCCTCGGTCAGCTCCGGCAATGGGTTTTCTTTCACTGTTTTTTCGTCCTCCGGCTTCGCTTTCAAGGCAGCACGGAAACGGCGTTCCAGTTCCTTAAAGCCCTCGCATTTGACGGTCTTTCCCTTTGCCGTAAAGGTCACGCCGCCGCAGGAGAGGGAAGCGGTCACGGCTTCGTATCGGTGGGGCTGCGCCGTTGCGGATAACAGTTTCATGGAGAGCAGGAGCAGGATATTTCTCTCACTTTCGGGCAGGCTGCTCTTATCTGTTTTTACTGCTTCGGCGGTGGGAATGATTGCGTGGTGGTCGGTTACTTTTTTGCTGTTCAGTATGCGGGAGTAGTCCGGGGAGAGGCGGGCGTCTTTTGCAAAGTCCAGTGTGCCGAAAAGCCCGGACACGATAGTTTCAGCGGTGGGGAGCATATCGTCTGTGAGATATTGGCTGTCCGTCCGGGGATAGGTGCATAGTTTCTTTTCATAGAGTGATTGGGTGTAGTCAAGGGTCTGTTTGGCGGTGTAGCCGAAAAGCCTGTTTGCTTCCCGCTGCAAGGTCGTTAAGTCGTAAAGGCGGGGCGGGTTCTCGGTCTTTTCCTCCCGGACAAGGGAAGTGCATACCGCCGTTTTTCCGTCACAATCTTTGCGGAGTTTTTCGGCTTCGTCTTTCTCTGTGTAGGGCGGGCTTGCCGCTTCAAAAGTGCCGTTCCCGATATGAACCACATAATATTTTTTCTTCTGGAAATTCTGGATTGCGTTGTCCCGTTCCACAAGCAGGGAGAGGGTCGGTGTCTGTACCCGCCCCACGTTCAAGGTGTGGTTGTAGAGGACGGAGAAAAGGCGTGTCGCATTGATACCGATTAGCCAGTCAGCCTTTGCCCGGCATAGTGCGGAATGATATAACGGGTCGTAGTCGTGTCCGTCCCGCAAATCGTCAAATCCTTTCTTGATTGCGCTTTCCTCCATGCTGCTTATCCACAAGCGGTAGAACGGTTTTTTACACCCGGCTTTTTCATAGACAAAACGGAAAATCAGTTCCCCCTCACGCCCTGCGTCCGTGGCGCATATAAGGGTTTCTACGTCTTTTCTGTGCATGAGGTTTTTTAAGGTTTCAAACTGTTCTTCCTTATCCGGGGATATGACGGTTTCCCACGTCTGGGGCAGGATTGGTAAATCTTCATAACGCCATTTTTTATAGTCCCCGTAATGGGTAGCGTCTGCCAGTCCCGCAAGGTGTCCCACACACCAACTAACAAGGTAGCCGCCGCCCTCCATGTAGCCGTCTTTTCTTTCGCCTGCGCCGATTACGGCGGCGATTGACATTGCAACGCTCGGTTTTTCAGCGATTACAAGTTTATGCTGCATAAAAATTTCTCCTTTCAGCGTTCCGGCTCGGTGCGTTTCTTTGCCTGCAACTTCTTGATACAGTAACCAATACAAGGGGCTAGCCCCTTGTTATAAGGGCAGCCAGTACAAGCCGGGGAACGGGGGACGGGCGGCGTGTCGTCCCCATGCCGCCTGTGTCCCGGTTTCTGTGTCATCATCTTTTCAAAAGGGCTGTCTGTGAACCACGTCATAAGCCGCCCTCCGTATCATCTTCAAGCTCTGTTTCGCCGTCCGTTTCGGTGTCGTCCTCGTAGTCGCTTTCTTCGTCCTCGTCCCCGTCCTCGTCAAACTCAAAATCGGAAAAATCCGGGCTGCCCTTTGCGGTGTCCTTTGGCTTGATATACTTGAAATAATAGAACGCCCCGCCGCCTGCAAATAGCGTCAGCAGGAAAAGCAGGAGCAGGCTCTTTGTGCCTTTGTCGTTCTTCGGCTTCTCCGGCTCGGCTTCGGTTTCCGGCTCGGTTTCTTTCTCTGTCCCGGTGCAGGAATTACGGTTGTTAAGGCACACGGGGCAGCCCTCGTTGACCGCCCCGGCTTCGCATTTTTCCTTGCAGGTGCAGGTCTGCGGCATGACAGTTGTTTCCTCTTTCTCCCCGTCCTCAATCAGTGCCATAAGGTCGGCTTCGTCCACCATGTTAAGGAAATGCACGGTGTTTTCCCCCTCGGCGGCTCGGTCTATGAGGATATAAAAATAATTGCCGTTCTTGGTGGTTACTGTGATGAGCTGCTTGTTCTCGCCCCAAATATCATCAACAAGGGTTGCGTTCCCCTCCGGGGTCAACGGGTCGCTTGGGGTCGCTGTTTCCTCCGGCTCTGGTGCGGGCGTGGGTTCTTCCGTTTCGTATTCCTCCCCGCCGCCTGCGTAGGCGGTCATGGAAAAGCCGCCCGTAAGGATAAGGGCGGCGGCAAGTGCAAATAAGGTATGTAAGATTTTTTTACTCATTCTCGGTGTCCTCCTGTCTTGAAAAAAGGCTGCTGTTTGCGGCTGCTGTGGTGGCTGCGGCGTTGTCCGGCTTGCCCTGTAAAAAGGTGGAAAGCTCTGCCGGGGTCATGCGTAACGCCCTTACCATTTGTACGATTTGCAGGTTTTCAACCTCGGTTTTCTGCGCTTCCAGTTCCCTAAGTTTTGCCTGCTGTTTGGAGATTGTGTCTTTTGTTTTCTCAATCTCCGCAATGATACGTTCCAGTTTCATCATAGAAAAATATCCCTCCTGTTTGCAGAATTATCAAACTTAATTGTCACTAAATATTTTTTTATGGAAGTCTGCCGTAGGAATAAAAATGCGACTGCCAGTAAGGGGTGTTGACGGAAGCGTAGGAGATAGGGTTGCCGCAATGTATCATCATGCCGTTTCCTGCATAAATCCCCACATGGCTAACCGCCGAACCGCTGTCATACGTCCCCGTGAAAAAGATAATGTCCCCCGGCTTGGCTTCGCCCGGTGCGATTGGCGTTGTGTAATTAAATATGCCCTGCGCCGTTGTCCTGCCGACACTCCCAACGCCGGATTGGTTGATTACCCAACACACAAAGCCCGAACAGTCAAAGGACGTTGACGGGGAGCTGCCGCCCCATACATAGGGGTAGCCTAAGTATTTTTCCGCTTCCGCAATCATGGCGGCAAAGCGTTCATCAGAGAGGGCTTCCGGGGGTATCTCGTAGTCGGTGTATTCCCCGCTGCCCGGCGTTCCTGTTGCGTAGTCGTCCCCGAACACGTCCGGCTTGTTGCCTTTGGTTTCCATGTAAACGTCAAACATTTCTTTCTGTTCCGGGGTCAATAGTTCCCCGGCAAGGGTTTTAATGTTTTTGTTTGTCAGCGTTACATGGAGAATGTAATAATCGTAGGGGATTTCCTCGGTGGTGGTTTCCCCGGTTTCCGGGTCGGTGGTGGTTTCCGTGCGGTAGCGTGTCTGTATTTCTTCCCGCAGGGCAAGGGTGTACTGCTTTTCAAACAATGCCTGTATTTCTGCCTGTGCTTCCTCCCGTGTATAGTCATAGAGTTTTGCTGTCAGATAGGACGCAAGCGCAAAGGGGTCATGCCCGATTTCGTCAAGGTGGTACTGGTATTCGTCATAGTCCGGGTAGTCCGTTTCTATGTCTGCGATTTCCTCACGCAAGCCGCTTTCCAGTTCCTTGTAGTCGGCTTCCACTTCCCGGATTGCTTCGTCCTCGGCGGTGTAGGAAGTGCCTAAGACAGAGGAAACGCCGCCCTGTATGATTGCGGCGCAGGAAGATAGCCCGGTAAATATCATCACGATAAGGAGCAGGAACACGCCCACGGTCAGTATGCCTTTCCAGTGGCGGGCGATAAAGTCCGTTGTCTTTTTCGTGGCTTCCCCTGCCTTGCCTGCGGCTTTGCGGGCGTTCTTGGCTGCGCCTGCTGTTTTTCCTGCTGTTTTCCCGGCTTTCTGCGCCGCCCTTAAATCTTTTGCGTACTGCCGTTTTATCTGCTGTTTCTGGTGGAAACGGGAGAGGGGATTGCTTGCAAGCTCCGGGTTCTCCTTTAGCGTTTTATGGTACAGATAATTGGTGTCTGTTTTCTTTGACGCTGCTTCCGCTTTGGCGGCTTCCCGGTAGGGTTTCAGCTTGTGGCTTCGGCAGCCCTCTTTCAGCTTCCGGCTTGCGTAGCTGCCCGCCCGTTCTGCGGCTTTCTCCGATTTGTGCGCCCCCTCAACGCCGGAATTGTCTTTCTCAACCTCGCTTACTTTCCCATGCACATAGTTCTTGATTTCCCGCACGGGGCGGTCAGCCGGGTTGTGGTGCAGCTTCCCGTTTGGGGGCTTGTCGGTCTTTTCAAAGTACAGGCGGGTCTTTGCCCGCCCGGTTTCCTCGTCAAATTTCCTTGCCGCCTTAATGCGTTTCTGCTTGGGTATCTTTTCCCTTGCCGCTTCCAGTCGGTCAGCGGCTTTTTCAGATTTCTTCACATACTTTGCAAGCTCCGGGGCGGTGCGTTCTTCCTCCTTGAATTGCAGGCGGGAAGCCTGCGGCTGTGCTGCCGCCTTTGCCGCCTGCTTTGCGTCCTTTTTTGCCTTTCTCCGGCGTTTCTTCGCCTTGTGACGCTGCCTTTCGGTGGCGGCACGGTTTAGGGCTTTCCCGGTCATGTTTTCCGCTGCGTCCCCGGAAAAATCGTCTGTTTCCCTTTGGCTCTTGCGGGTCTGCTCCCCGGTGGCTTGGTTGGTTTCCACAACGCCGTCACGGGTCATTTTCTGCGTGGTCTTTGCCTTTGCCTTAAATTCCTGCATGAATGGTTATCCCCCTTTATAAACTCGCTTCCTGCGCTTTCTGCGGGGCTTTTTTCTTGGGCTGTTCCGGCTTGGCGGCTGCTTTGATTTCCTCCCGGATAGAGGGCTTTTCTTTCTCCCTGCCTTTTGCGGCTGCCTGCTCTAAGCGTTCCACCCGTGCCATTGCCCGGTCAATGTTCTTTTCCATGCCCTCTAACGTGGCTTTATGGCGTTTTAGGGGCTTGGCAACGGCGGCAAGCACGCCTTTGTCCTCGTTGCGCTGTGTCAGCTCTTTCCGTTCCTTTCCCGTCAACGCCCGCCCTAAGTTCTTGGCGTGTTCGTTTAAGGCGTGGAGTTCGCTGCCTACGGCGTTGATACGGTCAATGCTGCTTTGGGTGGAAGCGATAGCGTCCTGTACGTTTCCTTTCATCTCCGCAAGTGCTTTTTTCACGCCTAAGAAGTCAGCCGCCTTGTTCAGTGCTGAAATGCCGTGCTGCTTGACGGCGGCAAGGGTCTTTCTGATTTTGTCGGTCATGTTCCCCTTTAAGGTGGAGAGGGTTTCTTTTGCCTGCGTGATGTGCGCCTGCGTCTGCTTGGTTTCCTGCATGGCGGCGGCTCTGTTTCCCCCGTCATGGAGCGTGGCAAGCTGTTCACGGACGGCGGCAAGCTCGGAAAGCACTTTCCCGTACTGTGTTTCCATAGCTGCGAATTGTGAGAATAAAGCGGAAAGCTCGGCGGCTTCCTGCTTCTTCCCGTTCTGTGTCAGCAGGTCAAGGAGTTCCGTCAATGCGTCCTGCTGTTTTGCGGTTTTGGTACTCATGGTTTATCGCTCCTTTCTGTCCCCGTGTTCCTGCGGGCTATGGCTGTGCAAGTTCCTCCGGGCGTGTCGTCATTATGCGGTAAAGCTCTGTGTCTGTGGGGAAGCGGTCTACAAAGGGCAGTATCACGTTGCCGTAGAAGATAAGCCCCTGCCCGGCTTCGGAGTGGGTCACATAGGAAAGCTGCTTATTGGAAATGCCTAACTGCTTCGCCAAAATCTGCCTGTCGCCGCCTGCTTGGTTCAGCATATAAATAAAATCGCTGTTTTCAAAAATGTTTTCGATTTCCCGGCTTGCAAGCAAATCTTTGACGTTCTGTGTTATGCCCGTGGGTATGCCGCCCCATTTTCTGAAACGCTTCCAGATTTCCACGCTGTAAGCCGCCGTCTGTTCCTCTTTCAGCAGTAAGTGAAATTCGTCTGAATAGTACCATGTGTTAGCGTGGCGTTCCCGGTTCTCGGTCACACGCCCCCAAACTTGGTCTTGTATGATGAGCATACCTAACTTTTTGAGCTGCTTGCCTAATTCCTTAATGTCAAAGCAAACAAGGCGGTTATGTATGTCTATGTTGGTGCGGTGGTTGAACACGTTAAGGCTTCCATGCACATACAGTTCAAGGGCTGCGGCTACCCGTGCGGCTTCCGCTTCCGGCTGTTTCTTTAGTGCGTTGTATAAATCTTCCAGTATCGGCATTTTCGCCGGGTCGGGGGCGGCAAGGTACTCACGGTAAACCTCCCGCACGGCACGGTCAATCACGGTCTTTTCGATTGGCTCTAAGCCGCTTTTGCCGCCAACGACAAGCTCACAAAGGGAGAGGATAAAATCGCTTTTCAGTGACAGGGGGCTTTCGTCCTCGGAATAATTGAGGTTCAAGTCCATAGGGTTCACAAAGTCTTTGCTTGTGGGGGAGATTTTGACTACCTGCCCGCCTAAACGGTTGACAAGGGGTGCGTACTCGGCTTCGGGGTCGCATATCAAGATACAGTCCTTTTTGTCCGCAACAAGGAATACGTTTGTGATTTCACGCTTTGCGGAAAAGCTCTTGCCGCTGCCCGGTGTCCCCAGAATTAAACCATTGGGATTTTTGAGCTTCTTCCTGTCCGCAAGTATCATGTTGTTAGAAAGTGCGTTCAAGCCGTAGTAGAGGGCTTCCCCGTTCTGGAAAAGCTCCTGCGTGGTAAACGGCACGAAAATAGCCGTGCTTGATGTGGTAAGCCCCCGCTGTATGGGGATTTCGTTCAGTCCCAAAGGCAGGGACGACACAAGCCCGGCTTCCTGCTGATAGTCAAGGCGCACAAGGGAGCAGTTGGCTTTCTGCGCCACGCCCGCCGTCTGGAATATCTGGTTGTCAAGCTGCTGCTTATTGTCCGCAAGGTTTACCACAAGCAGGGTAAGGAGAAACATTCGCTCGTTGCGGCTCTGCAAGTCCCGCAAGAGGTCTTTTGCGTCCCCGCCGTAGGTGGCAAGGTCGGACGGTATTATATCCATATCGTACCCGCTGCGTACCGCCTTTTTCTGCTCGGCTATCTTCATAGCGTCTAAATCTGTTATCTTGCGTTTTATGGTCTTTATGGCTTCGCTCTGGTCGATACTGCGGATATGCAGGTTTACCAATAAATGCCCGTCTACGTTCAAAAGGTCGGCAAGCAGGCGGTCATTCAGTTCCGGCGCAAGTATCTGTAAGAACGATACCGCCCCGGTCTTGTCGCCCATGCTGAAAAGCCGCCCGTTCTTGAAAGCGAATGAGGGCGGCGCAATGAAATCTTTCGTGGAAAGCCCGGACGGTACAAGCCATTTCCAGTTGAATAAAAATTTTCTGTCCCCGTCCGGGTGGAAAATGCCGTGCAGCACTTCAAGCCGTTCTTTCCCGTCAAGGGGTCGGTTCGCCGCCCCTAAGATTTTGAGGTGGTTCAATATATCCGTTTCCAGTCGGTTCAGCCGGGACTTTGCATTTTTAAGGCTGTCGGCTTCCAGTGTGAATGTGAGGTATTTATGCTTCACAAGCCCGTTATTGCCCTTTGCAAGCTGGTTTTGGAGCATGGCGGCGTATTCCTCCCGCACATCATCAAAACCGTCCTGCTGCGGCGGTATGGCGATACTCTTTGAGAAGTCCCCCTGCCCGGCGACACGGTTCACAAAGGTAAGCTGCAACCCTACGGAGCTGTCAAGGGAGTTGTAGAAGTCGCAAAGGGCTTCAAAGGTGGCGGTCTTGTCGTCCGGCTGTGCAAGCTGATAGTTGATGTCGGAAAACTCAACGCTTTTTGAGAAAAGATTGTCCTTTACCCGGCATATCCCGTCCGGGTACATCTGCAAGTAGGGGATTGTCTGCTGTGCGGTGTGCTTTTTCCCGTCCCCCTTTGCCTGCCGCATAAGGGCGGCTATCTGCTTTTTTTCTGCCCGTGTGAGCCGGATTTTTTCTTTTGCCTGCTGATTTTGCGGTCTGTCTTTGATAGCTTTTTTTCGCAATGGCTGTTACCTCCTTGTTAAGTTTCCGTTGCTTCGCTAAGACGGCGTAATAGTTTTCCGTCTGGTAGGGTCGTTCCTTTGGCGTGAGGAAAAACACTCTGATAATGTTGCCTAACACTTTTTCAAGCGGCTGCCCGTGCTTCTCGTACATGGCGAACAGGAAAAACGGGAGCATGGCAAGAACCATGAGAAAGGTCGCTGCGGTCTGCGGGACGCTGCCCTTTATGAGAAAGAACAGGGGAACGCCCACGGCTGCCGCCATGCTGAAACACACAAGCTGCCGCTTGGTAAGGTTCAGCGCAACTTTGGTCTTTACTTTTGTAAGGTCTTTGGGTACTGTGACATACGCCATTGATAACCTCCTTTCTGCCCGCATGGGGCGTTGTCTGAAATCTAATGTGCGTGGAAAATGCTTTTTGCAAGGCTTCCCGTCTTAAAGAGGGAAAAGCAGAGTATCACGGTGTAGGCGGCTATGCTGAAAATGGCACTGTGCAGGTTGGAAGCGATAACCATTTCATTCACAAGCACGGCGTAAATCCCTACGCATACCATGATGAAAAAGCCCTGTACGCCCAATGCGAACAAGCCTTTGAGGTAGTTGTTCCCAATGCTTCCCCATTCCCTGTTAGTCATGGTGGCAAAGGGGATAGGCGCAACGGAGCAGGTCAAATATATCTCAATCATTCTTCCGTAGAGGATAACCGTAATCAGTACGGACATAATCTTCATGCACATACTAACAAGGGCGGTTTCCATTACAAGCAAAAGCAGTTCGGGGACTTCCATTGTTTCCATGTTGGCGGTCATGGCGGCAAGGGTGCTTTCCACGTCAATAGCGGTGTCGGAGCTTATCACGCCCGCCGCACTGTTGACTAAATGCTGCCCCACGTCAAAGACCGCCATAGTAATGTCAAAGACGTGGGTAACAAGGTAGACGGCTACCCACGCTTTGAACACATATTTGAAGAACATGAAAGTGTCAATGTCATGCAGGCTGTTCTTGTCCGTAACCATGCTGATTAGTTCCACGCATAGCACATAAGTAATGACAAGCCCCGCAATGGGGAGAATGACGGTCTGTGAAAGGTTCTGTATCATGGAAAACACGCCGCCATTCCACCCCTGCGGGGTCTGCCCTGCCTGCGCCGCTATCGTGCCGACTTTCTCGTTCACGTCCCCGAACATATTTGACAGGTTTCCGTTAATCGCCCCGATTAAAAGCTCCTTTAGCCATTCGTTAATGGCTTCAAATATGCTCTCCATAAGCGGCTACCTCCCCGGATTATCCGAACAGCCCGGAAAGCAGCGGGATTAAGGTTGTGCCGATAAGCGCAACGCCGCCGCCCGCCATAAGCTGCTTCATGCCTTGACTTTTCGCCCCCGGATTGTCGTTGCCGTAACCCTCTAAGAGATTGATAACGCCCCATACGCCCAGACCTGCGCCCAATGCGATAACAAGTGTCTGCAATACGTTTACTGCGCTGTTAAAAAATGCCATATAGCCCTCGCTTTCTGCCGCTTCCTGCGGCTTGGAAAAATAATTGTTTTGGTTTTTGGGTATGAAAAAAGCCGCCCTTTTCTTGGCGGCTGTCCCCACGCTGCGTAGGTGCTGCGGCGTGGCGGTATTCAGTTGTAAAGGGGTGGTGCGCCCCTCTGGTGGGCGCACGAACCATGTACCCGGTGTTTACGTTTTTGATGATATGTACCTCCGTTTTTATAAATAAATGAATGGGGGAGAGGGGGAGTTTCAGCAGCCGCCCGGCGTTGTGGGAATGTGTATAACTGCCTTGCTCATGGAGTTGTGGGAAACGCTGTTTGCAGGACGTGGGAAAGCTGCACTTTGCTTTTCCATGTGCTGTGAATGGCGTTTTCCATGACGGAATAGGCTGTTATGCACATTTCCATGACGCAAAGCCCTTTTCCCTGCGCCTTTTCCCCTGCCCCCATATCCTCCCGGCTGCTATGCAAAAGGGCGGCTTATCTGCCGTCACTGTTGCGGGATAAGCCCCCGGCGTGTGACATATTCCGTTGCATAAATGCGGTTCTCTGCGTCCCGTTCCTCCCAGTATTCCCGCAATGCGTTTTCTGCGGTTTCCGCAACATTCATCAGAAATCTTTCAAGCTGCTTTTCTTTTGTTTCAGCGTTACGTTTTTTCATGGTCTGTGTCCTCCTGCAAATCTGCCCCGTCAATCTCGTAGAGGTCGAACGGTTCTTCCGGCTTGATAACTGCCGGGCGGCGTTTTAGATACTTCTCAATGTCAAATACATTCTTTTTGTCAAAATCGGAAAGGAATTTATATCTTGGGTGCTTGGTTATATCGAACTTGTCACTGAAAAAGGGGCGTGCGCCCCTTACCTGCAAGATACATTTGCCGCCGTCCATGACGGAAAGCTCGTCTTGTGTCATAAGCTCTATGCCACATTGTCAAGTGAAGAATTCATTCTTTTAGCCTTTTTCATAAACGGAATCTTGTAGATGTCCTATAAATGTGCTAAACTGAACGCAATAATAACTCGGGATTTAGGGAGGACAATTCCTTATGAATATTCGAAAATTCCAAGAAGCAGATGCAGACGAGGTTTCTGCGCTGATCGTTACAACTCTTAGGACGACAAATATAAAAGATTATTCTTTTGAATATATCGAAAATGATGTAAAGATTTTACAGCCATATAATATATTGGAACGCGCAAGATGGACACATTTCTATGTTGCGTGTGATGATAATAAAATTGTTGGCTGTGGGGCAATTGGCCCTTACTGGGATAAGGAGAACGAAAGCAGCCTGTTCACTATTTTTGTCTTACCAGAATATCAGGGGAGGGGAATTGGAAGAAAAATTATTGAAACGCTTGAACAAGATGAATATTTTTTGAGAGCCAAAAGCATTGAAATTCCCGCCTCTATTACAGGAACGCCTTTTTATAGAAAGATGGGTTATGATTACAAAAACGGCATTTGCACACCCGATGAAGAGGGTTTGCTGAGATTGGAGAAATATCGGTAACTTCAAGTTTATAGAATTGAACAAATCGGAATTTAGCGGAGGGCTTGATATGAGTAAGGAACCCATTATTGAAACAGACAGGTTAATTTTGCGTCCTATCACACTTGATGATGCGGAAGCCTGTTTCAGTTGGAACAGTGATGAAAGAGTTACAAAGTATATGTCATATTCTACATATACTGACATTAGCCAAACTATAGATTGGATAAATTCTACCTTTGCTGACGAACAGGAGTGGACTTGGGCATTTGTTCTGAAGGCAGAAAATAGAGTAATAGGAACAGGCAGTATAGGTCCCAATGCTCAAATGAAAGATTATTGGGGTATAGGATATAATCTCCATTATAATTATTGGCACAAGGGATATTGTACCGAAGCGATGAAAGCTATTATTGATTTTGCATATAAAAAACTCGGAGTAAAAAAGGTGTGTTCAGACCATGCAGTAGATAATCCTCGTTCGGGCAAGGTCATGGAAAAATGCGGACTGAGATTTGACCATTACGGCGAATGCACAAAACTGGATGGTAGTAAAACCTTTAAAGCAAAATTTTATAAAATGGATTTGGGGTAAACTTATGCCTGCCATAAATTCAAATTTGTGAGGATGAATGTGATGCACGAATTGATGTTGATTAGGCCATCTAAACTAAATGCAGAACAAGTTATGTCATATAAAGAAGAAATGTTACAATGTGGAGATAGTTTTGATGGTTGTGCAGGTCTTGAAGATGTCCAATCATTTGATGAGTGGATTGAATTTGAGAGAAGATTAAGAGAAAAATATAAAAGCGGATATGTTCCATCAGAAGTGTTTTTAGTGGTAAGGCGAAAAGACGATTTTGTTGTTGGTATGATTGATTTTCGACACCCATTATCGGATTTTCTCAAAAGTTTTGGGGGTAATATTGGATATAGTGTCCGTCCGTCTGAAAGACGAAAAGGTTATGCGTCGGAAATGCTGGAATTGGTTTTACCTTTTTGCCGTGTGTTTGGAGAAAGCAAGATTTTAGTGACCTGCGATAAGGAAAATGTAGCTTCGCAAAGGACGATTATTAAAAACGGTGGAGTGATGGAAAACGAAATTGTTGATACAGTGGGATTAAGTAAAAGCGGCATTATTCAAAGATTTTGGATTTCAATATAGCGTCTTTCTCAACCATTTCCAGTTTGACATACTGGAGAATCGAGATTTATCAAAAAAATGGAGGAAATTATATGGAACAGATATGGAAAGAAATGTTTCAGGCGGCAAAAGCAGTACAGAACGGGCGGCAAATATCTGATTATGTGGATGCGGGGGGAGTTGCTGCCGCAATACTATCATCATCAGGAAAAATATATGTGGGTGTCTGTGTAGATACCTGTTCTACATTGGGAATATGTGCTGAAAGAAATGCGATTTTTAATATGATAACAAATGGCGAACAGAAAATAGAAAAAGTGCTTGCAATCATGCCAAATGGAAAGTCCGGTGCCCCATGTGGTGCTTGCCGGGAATTGATGGTTCAGCTTATGCCCAATAGCTATCAGGAAATTGAAGTGCTGATGGATTTTGAAACAGAGGAAATAGTTACTCTTGGTGAACTTACTCCTAAGTGGTGGATATAAACAGCTTCAAGTTTATCAACACCCCCAAAAAGGCAGCCGCCCTGTCAAAGCGTCTGCCTTTTTTTCTCTGTCCCCTTACCCACATCTGAAAACTTCTGCCATCATCTTTGCCCCCAGCTTAAAACCATCAATGAACATTTCCGAGAACTCAAACGGGATTACGTCAAGCTGTTCGTCCATGATTTTAACGAACCGCTTGTCAAGGGGCGGCTCCAGCTTAGCCAATACCTCAATAAAGTCCTCATAATGGTGGTAATGCCCTTGATGGATTTTCCGGTATTCCTCACCTTTGGGGGCATACTGCTCCGCCGGGAAGATTTCACCATTATAGAGTTGTTCCAGCACGTTCTTCACTTCCATGACCTCCTTTTTACTTTGTAATACTATTATGTATTACATATTTGTATTTTATCATGTGTTATATAAATGTCAAGAAGAATCGTTTATAATGGTTGCAGGAATGTAATACGGAGGTGTAACATGGCAGACAAGTTTGTGGTGCGTCAGAAGAAACCTGACAAAAAGGAAGATAAGTCAATCGTTATGACGCTGCGGTTAGACCGGGAATTGCAGGAAGAATTTGACTCTCTGGCGGCAAAAAGCGACCGCTCCCGAAATGAATTGATGTGTATGGCTCTGCGCTATGCCTTAGACCACTTAGAGTTTATCCCGGAAGCCGGAGAGTAGGAAACCCGGCTTCTTTTTCGTGTACAGACAAAAAGAAAACCCTTCCCCAAAAAAGAGAGAAGGGCATTGCCGTTATTCTGTTACCGCCGGTATCTCCCCGACAAAGTTATAAATGATTTTGATTTCCTGAAACTTCTCCCCGTCAACCTTTTTCACCTCACCCACCAGAATCCGGCTGATAAGGCGGTTTAAGATACCCTCGTCCAATTCCTGTATCGTGGCATACTGCCGGATTTCACGGATAAAGGTGCGGACATCGCTTTCCTGCTCATTGGAGCGGCGCAGGGAGAGTGCCAATTCTTTAAGCTGCTTCTGGTTTTCCTCCTGTTCCCGCTCCATTGCCGCTGTCAGCTTCACAAACCGCTGCTCGGACAGGATTCCCTTTGCCTTGTCGGTATACAGGTTCAGGAACATATCGTCAATTTCCCGGTTCCTTGCTTCCAGCCGTTCCCGTTCCTTCTCCATCTCCGAAGCGTCCGCCAGATACCGCCGCTCCATGCGGCTGCTAATCCTCTGGTAGAACGATTCCACGTCTTTCAACGCCATTGCCGCTAGTTCCTGAATATCCTTCAATACAAGATTGTACAAATCCCTCGCTTCCACCTTATGGCTGGTGCAGGCATCCTTCCCAAGCCGGTTATACGTCTGGCAGATATAATACGCCTTGTCTATCGGCTCCCGTTCCTCGCCGGTAAAGCGGTTCTTCCCGGTTCTGCCCACCTTCTCATAGCGTACCTGCATGGACTTCCCGCAGGTTGCGCAGTAGATAATGCCGTGGAACAGGTTGTAGAAGGGGCAGGCGTTCCCCTCCATGATAGGCGGGCGGCGGTCAATGAGTTCCTGCACCTTCTCCCAGTCCTCCAGGCTTACGATAGCTTCATGGCAGCCCTCAAGCACTTCCCATTCCTCACGGGGAATGATGTCATAGGTATTGGAGCGGATTCCTTTCTGGTGCGTCCGGCAGACTAAATGCGCCCCCTTATAAAATGGGTTCCGCAGGATATGGCTAATCCGTGCGCTCCCCCATGAGTAATAATTCACGTCACATTCCGTATTGCCCTTTACCCGTGTAATGGGGATTTTATCCTCCATAAGCTGTTTGGCAATCCGCATACACCCCCAACCGTTCAGTGCAAGGTCATAGATTTTACGGATAGTCGGCGCAGTGTCCGGGTCAAGGATAAGGTGTCCCTTTTCCTCCGGGTCACGCATCAGGCCAAGGGGCGGCTGCCCGCCGCAAAACTTCCCCTGACGGGAGCGTGTCATGCGCCCGGCCAGCACTTTCTTTGAAATATCCCGGCTGTACATATCATTCAGGATATTTTTAAACGGCGTAATGTCCATTTCCTGCCTTGTCAGGCTGTCCACGCCGTCCGTGACCGCTATATACCTTACATTGTGTTTCGGGAAAAAGATTTCGATATAACTGCCCGCTTCAATATAGTTCCTCCCAAGCCTTGAAAGGTCTTTGGTTATCACGCAGCCCACCTTCCCCGCTTCAATGTCGGCAACCATACGCCGAAACGAAGGGCGGTTGAAATTCCTTCCCGTATACCCGTCGTCCACGTAATACTCGTACCGGGGCATACCGTTCTTTTCAGCGTAATCTTTGAGCATAAGTTTCTGGTTGGAGATGCTCATGCTCTCATTCTGGCTGCCGTCATCAAGGGAAATCCTGCAATAGAGGGCGGTTATTTTCTGATTCGATAGATGATTTTTCCTGCTCATAGGGTTCTCCTTCTATGAACAGGGACACGATACCATGATAATACCATGCCCCCGCCATTTGTTCAACTGTTTTCTGCAAGATTCCCGGTTTTTCTCCGGTTCCCGCCCTTTAGCTGGCCTGCCGTTTCTGCCATTCCTCAAACCGCTCACAGGTCTGCCTCTCGATAAGCTGCTCAAAAGCTTCCTGCATGGTCTGGCTGCCCGCAAACTCACGGGACACGATAAACTGCACCTTTTTCTTTTTGTTCCGGCTCTGCGCCGGGCGGTCTGCTTGTTTTGCCATAGGCATTTACCTCCATAAAGATACCCGGACGGCTCCGTCCGGGCGTGTGTCGTGTGCTGCCGGGCAGGTGGGAGCCTGACAACGGGGTCTGACAACGGACGTTAAAAAACCCCGCACACAAAACCCGGCTTCCCGTTTCCTGTCCTGATTGATTTTCTTTCTATTTTTCCGTTGCTTTCGTTGTCAGGAAAAGAAAAAGCCCGGAAATACGGCATTTGCAGGCTCTTTTCCCGGCAACGGGCTTGACAACGGGAGGGGCAACCAGCCAGCAACCGGCTATGGCTTTTCTCCTTCCAGCCATTCCTCCGGCAGCCCAAGCTGGACGGCTTCCCCTTCGGGCAAAGGCTGGAAACCCGATTCTCCATGCCCTCCGTTGTCAGGCGGCCCCGCCCGTTCCCAGCCCTTCTGGCGGTTATAGGGCGGCGGGAAATGCCGTGGATTCTCAAAGGCTTTCCAGCCCGCCGCATAATTCTTCATAATGGAATTAATATCACGAATGTCATACTGCTTCGGTTCCTCATAATCTGGGTGTCCCAGCCCTTCATGGTAGATTTGCAGGGAGCATACCATCTTCCCGCCGTACCCGTCCAAAAAGTTCAGAATACGGGTGGCGAGGGTGTCCTCCGGCATGAATGACCGCTGGTGTTCTTTCAGATACCGTTCCATTGCCGGGCTTAATTTCAGCTTTGCATCCCCCTTCCGGTAAACCTCCATGACTTCCGCCCACATCTGCCCGATATAGGCTCTGGAAGCGGCTTCATCTTCCAGAATGTGAACCTCCGCCGCTTCCGCCTGCACCTGCGCCGGCAGGAAACGCCGGTTCCCGGTGCGGTCAAGGGGCAAAAAGTCCAGCGTGTTGGAAGTCCCGGCAAACACGCACTGCCGCTTGTGGTCTTTTGGGTGGACTTCATAGGGGGCTTTGTAGGTTTCCTTCTGGCGGCTCAA
Source organism: Clostridia bacterium (assembly GCA_910575725.1). Lineage (GTDB taxonomy): Bacteria > Bacillota > Clostridia > Lachnospirales > Lachnospiraceae > Laedolimicola. Next base: position 20,533 of record CAJTFE010000048.1, read on the forward strand.
AAAGGACTTAATATCCTCAATGCTCTTTGCGTTCGCCGTGGCAATCATCTCCGACATTTCAATAATCCAGTGGCCTTGCAGCTTCCGGTATACGTTGTCATCGTCCAGCTTCCGCAGGTCATCGGAAAACCACTCGTCCCGGACAGCGAGGAACCGGAAAAAAGTGGACTTCCCGGCTCCCTGGCCGCCCACCAGACAGAGCATGACCTCAAACTTCGTCCCCGGCTTGAATACCCGTGTCACCGCCCCCAGCATGAACAGCAGGAGGACTTCGTAATTGTAATCGCTCACCTCCGCACCGAAGAAATGGCGCAGGGCATAGCGCACCCGCTCCGTCCCGTCCCATTGCAGGCTGTTCAGGTAATCACGGACAGGGTGATACCGGTATTCATTGGCGGCTACCTTGATAGCCCCCTCAATCCGCTTCTCTGATGTCAGCCCGTAGTGTTCCTCCAAGTACAGAACCAGATATTGGATATCCACGTCCGTCAGGCGGTTCCCGTCCCGATACCAGCCAAGGGGCTTCACAATGTCAACCTGGTCAGTCAGGAGGTTGCTGCTGAACGCCCCTCGAAGCAGCGGGTCATGCAGGAACACCGCCCTGTAATTCCCCGGTGTGTTGGCGGTCTGCCCCTTCTGCGTGGTTTCCAGCATCTGCCGGACTTCCCCCACCGTCTTTTCACCGTCCAGGCTGTCTGCGGCTATCCCCACGGCTTGTCTGGCCTCTGGCGGCAAACTCTGATACCCTCCGCTCAATCCGTTCCACCTCCTTCCCATGCCCCGTGATGACGGCGGCTTTTTCCTCCTTTGTCCCGGTCAGCAGCGTGTCTAAAAGATAACCCACATACTCCCGCTTCTGCATGGCTTCCACAAACAGCGGGTTCCAGCCGTCCTCCGGCGATTTGGGCGCATAGGCTGTTTCCCAACGCTCCAACAGGCGGAGATAATCACTAAGCACCCGGAAGCATTTCTGCTGTGCCTGCAAGAACCGCAGTTCCGCCGACACGCTCCGTCTGGCTGGCTTCGGGGAAGCCCTGCCCCGGCTCTCATAAGGGATTCCAAAATCCGCAGCCAGCTTTTTCGCCGCTTCCAGACCGGGCAGCCCATAAAGCCTTGCCACAAAGTCAATCACGTCCCCGTCCGCCTGGCAGCCGAAACAGTGGAACCGCTTATCCACCTTCAAGCTGGGATTCCTGTCGTCATGGAAAGGGCAGCACGCCATGCCGTTCCGGTTCACCCGGATGCCGTACATTTCCGCCGCCTGCCTTGCCGTTACATTTTCCTTTACTGCCTCAAATACATTCATACCGTTCCTTCCCGGAAATAAAAAAGCATCTGCCATCTCCACAACGGAAAGCAAATGCTTCAAATCTCCATATCCTTTTTTGTTGTTGCCCTTAACCCGTTCCTGCGCTCCATACGCTCCCGGTTCGCCCGGTCTGCTTCCATTTTCCCCCTTGCAAGCCTGTCCTTAATGGATTCCCTTGCCTTCTCTTTAATCTGCTCCTTGTTTGCACGGCTCACCTCCGGCTTTTGGAGTGCCGACTGGACTTTCCTTAACACTTTCTGTGCCGCATTTTTTATCTGCTCCTGGACTGTGCCAAGGCACTTCACGGCAAAATCCCTTTTCTCCTGCGGGGCTTTCCGTTCCGGCGAAGCCAGCCACTTTTTGTAATCCTCCACCGCCCGGATATCCTCCTTCTGCGTTTCCGCCCGGACGGTATCCGCCACAACCTCGCAGGCTTTCTCATAAGCCGTTTCCGCCACTTCCTCCACCAGCGATTCTATGTCCGCAATCTTCATGGTGACAGTGGCAAGGGCAGCCTGTTTTTCAGAAAGTTCCTGCTCCTTTTCTTCAATCAATCCTTCCTGTTTTTCCAACTCTTTTTCTTTCTCTGAAACAGCTTTTGCGGCTTTATCAAACCTCTTTTCCTGCTCCGCTATGGCTATGGTATTTTTCGTTAAGGCTTCCCCCTGTGCGGAGAGTATTTTCTTCTGCTTTTCAATGATGAAGTCCTGCTTTTCCAGATAATCCCGCCCGCCGTAGGACGGCTCCTGTTCAAGATGAACCCCGTACCGCCTGCTGATGTCAAACAGGATTGTCCGGCAAATGGAATCAAAGGTCTGCTTCCGGTTATTGTTTTTCCCCTTCGGCTTGTCTAGGGAGGGCAACGGGATTCCCAGTTCTTCCAGTGCCTTTTCCTGCTGGGGGCATAACTCCCCGTACCGGTTTTTACAGTCGAATACATGGCGCTCATGGATATGCGGTGTCCCCTCGTCCAGATGGAGCGCCCAGTCCAAAAGATGGACGTGGGAGCCGAACCGCCGTTCAAACTCCCCGTAAAACTCATTCACAATCTGGAACAATGTTTCCGGCGGGACGGATTCCTCCACCGTCCCAATCTGGTAAATGCTTTCCTCCGGGCAGGTCTTGTTGTTCGTGAGCAAATCCCCCACGCTGCGGTTGCGCTCCGTGTGCCGGGTCTTTTCATTCCTTGCGTTCTGGGCTTCCACGTAATCCGAGTAATGCTCCGTGTAATAAGCCCGCTCTATCTGCTCAAAGCTGAAATCCGGCTGGGAGGAATCCTCCCGGCTCCCGGCGGTGGTGTAGCCCCGGTAACAGTCCCAGTACACGTTTTTCCTTGCCCGCTCCGAATCAATATGGCCGCTGTTATTCAGGTCAAAGCGGCGGTCATTGTGGCGTGGGTTGTACGTGCCGTTTCTGCCGGAGCGTCCGTTGTGCCGTGTCAGTTTCAATGCCAAATCCTCCTTCCTTTTTCAAGATTCCCCGGCTGGCGGGAGGGCTGCGAAGCTGCCGAACCTGCGGTGGCTTGCGTCAGGTAATACCCAGTACGGGTTGACGCAGGCATCAACTCTAGCTGGGCAAGGCGTTTCACCCTTGACCCGATAAGGACTGCCGCCCTTAACCCGCCAATGGGCTTCGCCCCTTGACCCCAACAGGGCTGCTGCGCCCCTGTACCCCGCACAGAAGGCCGCCGCCCTCTGTACTCCCGCAAAGTGACAGCCCCGGAGCCGGGAACGCTGCCCCATATCCGCCCTGCCTGAACCGCCGCCAACGTGAGTGCGCTACGCTCGCTCACGTCAAAGACGGCTCCTCATGACAGCCGGAAAAACACACCCAAAACAGACATTTCCACCGTTCAGGGCTTCCCTGATGTCTGATACCTCCATGGAGAATCACAGGAAAAATCCCGGCTCCGTACCCGTTGTTTTGACCGTAAAACGCCCCCAAATCAAGCAATATCCTTTCCGCCCGGCAGGGGCTTGAAGCCGTGTTCTTTGGCGTATGCCCTCGCAGCCGCCCGCCGTTCCTCACTGTAGGGCGGAACCAGCCGGATAGACAGCCGGGACTTATCCAGAACATAGGTCACGCTCCCTTCCGGCGTTGACTTTTCCAAACGGCACAGGAGCGGATATTTTTTGCTGAATTCCGCTAATCGCCGCTTCAAGTCCGCATTGAAGGTATAGACGCTTGCTTCCTTCTCACCCTCGTTGAAATTTACGATAGTTTCCTTTTCATACTTAGACGGCTTTCCCATAAAATCCCTCCCAGTCTGTGCTTTTTTCAACCATGCGGATATGCTTCTTTGCTTCAAAATATCCTTCCATTTCCAAACGGAGATGGCGGTAAAAACAGGGATACCATTCCCCGGCTCCGCCGTCATCCAGCTTCCTTGCCAGGCACAGCACCCGGCGTTTCACTTTTTCATCCACCGTCAGGGCAGTGACCCATTTCAGCCTGCGGACGGTGTTCTCATGGCTCCCGCACCCGAAGGCATATAAAATCTTCTTTTCCTCAATGCTTAACTTCATGTTCCTTCCTCCATAATTGATAGTTTGTTTCCCTGCCGTTTTGCCTGCAATCCGTTCCTGCCCGGAATCACCCCAGCGTTTTCCGTTCCTTTGGTATGCTCCTGTCATGGCACTACTTCTCCGGGAACGGTATCACTTGCAGCCGGTCATTCTGTTTTCAATGTCCTGTGACACTGAAATCTTATCAAAATAAACCGGCTTCCCCCGTATGTCCGAAAGGCTGGAAAAATTCCCGAAAAACCAAAATTTCCACGCTTTCGGAAATGCCCTGTGCTATAATGGTCATGAACCCTGTTTTGAGAGGAGGGGCGCAATGTATATAAAACTGACGCTTCAGGAGAAATTGAAAGACGAGAGAACCAGCCGCCGCATGACCCTTGCGGAACTGGAAAAGGCAACGGGCATAGCGAGAGCCACGCTGGGAAAATATGAATCCGACAAATGCACGGATATAAGCCCGTTCAACCTTGCAAAGCTGGCGGAATACTACGGTCTTTCCATGGACTACCTCATGGGGCTGACCGAAAATAAGAACCACCCGAACACCGCCCTGCATGAGCTGCACTTGAATGATTCCACGGTTGACCTGTTAAAAAGCGGCGCACTGAACAACCGGCTTCTCTGCGAGTTTGTCTGCCATCCCGGATTCCTGCGCCTGCTGACGGATATGGAAGTCTGCATTGACCGGATTGCGGATATGCGTATCCATGACATGAACTTAGTTCTGGAAAAAGCAAGGCAGTCCGTCATAGAACAGCGGCAGCCCCCTGAAAACGACCTCTATATGCGTACTTTAGAATTAGGGCAGGTCAGCGAGGGACTGTTTTTCAGCCATGTTATCCATGATGACCTTGACCGGATTGTAAAAGACCTCCGCACCCGGCACAAAACCGACAAGACCACTGCCGAACCGGAAACCCCCGCAGCGGATTTTGCCCGGAACATCCCGGTGATACTGCTGGACGCCCTCATGCACAAAGGCACGGCGGACGAAAAACGGGCGTTTACGATCTGCCGGGTATTTGGCATTGATTATATGAGCCTCCCGGAAGAAGAGCGTGCCACCCTAGCCCGTGTGTTTAAAAAATCGCCCCTGCTCCCCGTGTCTACCAGCCAGCGTGGAAAATCAAAGCTGCTGTCCCTGTTTGGGAAGAAAAAGACGAAAGAATGACGCAAAAAGGGCTGCCATTCCCGTAAAATCCGGTTAGCAGTCCTCTTTACTGTATTGTGTGTCCCATGTTCAATTTTCCGGCTTTAGAGCCACTTTTTCCAGACAGGAGCCAGTCGCATTACGCATAGACCAGTTCCGCATAGATAATTTCCTCCGCCCGGTTGTGGATAGAATTGCAACGGCGCACCCATTCAAGCTGGTCATCCGCTTTCAACTTCTCCGTCACGCCCTCGGCGGCTTTCATCTGCTCCATGATAAGGTCAAGCCGTTCCTGTGCCTGCTCGTCCACGTCGGCAAGGTGCGTCCAGAGTTTCCCGGATAACAGCAGGCTGCAATAAAGGGCGGGGCGGGCTTCTTCCAGATAGGCTTTACGCCTGCGCCCCCAATGCCCGATAGGGCGGGATTCCTCCGTCAGCCGCAGGGCGGGAATGTAATAATCACCCACAAGAACGTAGTCAAGACCGTTGGTATCGTCATGGATTCTTTCTGGCAGTTCTTTCATTTGTGACCTCCTGTATTCAGTTTTCCAGAATCCAGTTGTTCGTGTCCCTGTCCATGTGAATTTATTAGGCAACTGAACTCTTCACGAACAAGTATGGCATATCCTTGCCTAATTTCTGATAATTCAGCCCGTAGGTCTTTTCCTTTCCCCGGTTCTCGGAAGTGTTGTATAAATCTATGGTTTCTTTCCCTAAAAGCTCCGACATTTCTTTGAGCGTGGTTTTCTCCTTGCCGCCTAAGAAAAGGGTCGTGTCGCAATTCCCTACAATCGTGTCGGCGTTGTCCTTGTAAATGGCTTTTAATTGGCTCTGCGCCTGCAAGATAAGGCAGGCGGATATTTCCCGGCTTCGTATGGTGGCAATCAGTTTTTCCAGTTTGGGTATCTGCCCGATATTCGCCACTTCATCAAGCAGGCAGCGGACGTGTACGGGAAGCCTGCCGCCGTACACATCATCTGCCTTGTCGCACAAGAGGTTGAAAAGCTGCGTATACATCATGGCGACAATGAAATTGAATGTGTCGTCCGTGTCGGAGATAATGACAAAGAGGGCGGTTTTCCTGTCCCCCAACGTGTCAAGCTCCAAATCGTCCGTTTCCATGAGTTCCCTAAGTTCCCGAATGTCAAACGGGGCTAAACGTGCGCCGCATGAAATCAAGATAGATTTAGCGGTCTTGCCCGCTGCAAGTTTGTATTTTTTATACTGCTTCACGGCAAAGTGTTCCGGGTCTTTTTCTTCCAGACGGTCAAACATCAAATCCACGGGGTTCTTAAAGTCCTCGTCGTCCTCCCTTGCTTCGCTTGCGTTTATCATGTCAAGCAGGGTCGTAAAATTCTTTTCTTCCTCCGGGGCTTCGTAGTAGATGTAGCCGATTAGTGCGGTGTAGTAGAGCTTTTCCGCTTTCGTCCAGAAGTCCTCGGACGACTTTTCGCCCTCGCCTTTGGTGTTTACCATGATTGTGTTGACAAGTTTCAATATGTCTTTCTCGCTGTGCAGGTAGGCAAAGGGGTTGTAGTGCATGGACTTCTTGAAATTGATAGTATTTAATATTTTTATCCGATACCCGCCCTTTTCTAAGAGCTTTCCGCACTCCAAAACGATTGTGCCTTTTGGGTCAGTTACGCAATATGAACTGTGCATTTGCATTAAGTTTGGCTTGACAAAAAAGCGGGTCTTGCCGCTGCCCGAACCGCCTATGACTAACACATTTTTATTCCTCGCATACTTGGGGCTTTTGGGGCGGCTGTTCATGGTAAGCCGTTCCGTCTGCGTCAGCAGGACGTTGTTGTAAAAGTTCGGGTCAATGTAGGGTTCAATATCTTTTGCGTTGCCCCACCTTGCAGAACCGTACTCAACGCCTTTGCGGTACTTCTTGGCGTTCTTGCCTTTTAGGTAGACGGCAAGCCGCATAATAACCGCCCCGGCAACGCCGATAAGAAAATCCTGCCCGTTAAGGCTCGGCATGGGGCTTTCAAAGGCGGCGGTCACGCCCTCCATGATGTGTAGGAGCTTCCCGGAGAGGTCAGCCCCCGGAGAGAGCCGGAACGCTTCGCCAATCTTCATAAAGAGCCATACAAAGAGCAGGTACGGCGCATTGAGGATAAGCAGTTTTTTGATGTTCGGTTTCATCTGTCACGCCCCCTGTCCTTGTTTTTTACTTTCTCCCGGTTCGCATTTATCTGTTTCGTTTTCTCCTTAAAGGCGGCTAACGCCTTGCGGATTGACGGCTTTTTCTCCCGGCTTAATTTCTTGGCGGCAAACTCCTTAAAGGCTTCCGTCATAACGTCCACGTCCCGCCCCTTGAAAAAGACAAGATACCGGGGCGGTTCTTCGCCCTTTACTTTCTTTAGGCTGTAATCAATGCCGTATTTCTTGGCAACGGGTTCAAACGCTTTTATGTTAGCGTCCGTGATTTCCATACTGGAAACGCCCGTGTTCTGCTTCATAAGGTGCTTTAGTGTAGCCCAGCAAACTAAAGTTCCTGTCTCCCGCACAAAAACGTCAAATTTAATTCTCAAGTGTCAAATACTATCTACAAGAGCGTGCTGTAGGATGCGGCACGTTTCCCTCTTGACCATCCC
>CAJTFE010000049.1 GCA_910575725.1 Clostridia bacterium
AAGACCCTCTGAAGCAAAGAAGAGCATCTTTTCTCCTGCTCCTATACCTGCTGGTCCTGTAGCTCCGGTAGGTCCGGTGGCTCCGGTTGGACCCGTGGCCCCGGTCGCTCCTGTAGCACCGATTGGGCCTTCATCTCCCTGACACCCTTTCGGTCCGGTCGCTCCAATCGGGCCGATTTCACCCTGGATGCCCTGTGGACCGGTTACGCCCTGCGGGCCCATGTCTCCTATTGGACCGGTGGGCCCTGTGGGACCGGGAATGCCTCTAGGGCCCTGGGGTCCGGCATCTCCCTGAGGTCCAGCTGGTCCGGCCGGCCCCTGAGGTCCGGCCGGGCCCGCGGGACCTATATCCCCTTTAGGTCCTTCACAGCCGGGGTCGCCTTTCGGCCCCATCTCTCCACGAACCCCCTGAATTCCCTGAATACCTTGAGGGCCGGCGTAGCCTCTCGGTCCATCGCAGCCTCTCGGGCCTGTATTTCCGGTAGGTCCTACCGGCCCTGTATTTCCTCTGGGCCCCCTTGCACCGGGAACGCCCGGAATACCCTGTGGGCCAATCGGACCCGGTTCCCCTCTGTCCCCCTTAGGCCCGGGACAACCAATATCCCCTTTGATCCCCTGAGGGCCTGCCGGTCCCTGGTCGCCTTTGGGTCCCATAGGACCGCGGAGGCTGCACGAGGTTTGGTCTTGATTCTGATTGCAATCGCATGAATTATTTTGATTCATAAAAACACTTCCTTTTTGGAAAATATACTGAAAAATAACTTTTTCAGTATATTTTATGCATCGCCCAGAAATTTGTAACATTTTGTCAAACCGCGGAAAAACTATAGCGTATTGAGCAAAAACTTGAGATTTATTTCTTTTTGTAAAGCATGCCGTGGAACGCCGTCCCATTTTTATATGCAAATACCGCCGTCAAAACAAAGGAGAGAATCAAAGCCGATGCCCAAAAACCGACAGGCGCCCCATCCCCTGTCTGGGCACTTTTTTGCATCAGAAACTGCGAGGACTCCCCGCCGTTTTCCGGCCCCGGCCTCTCTGCAGTGCCTGGGGAATTCCCTGAGCCTGCATCATTTTCCCCGGGCCCGCTGGGAAGCAGGTAGCTTCTGACTGCCGTTCCGGTATAATTCCCCATCAGCGTAATGGTCACCGTGACAATATTTCCATTCCGGATATCAGACACCTTGTAGTCGGTTCCTTCCTGCAGGATTACTTCCCCATCCTTAATCACAAGTTCTTTCACATCCTCCGGACTGCCCACTCTGGAAATCGTAATGGTGCCGCCCTCCTCATAAGCCTTGGGCTCAATCCGGAACATCAAAGCCTCGGCGGTAAGCCCTGTATAGTCCTCTGTCTCCTCCACCTCTGCCCTTACATACCAAGTCCCTGCTTTTATGGGAATCTTCTCCGTGAAGCCTCCGTCCGGCCTGCTGCTGTAGGTGTACTTTACTTCTCCGAATTTCGGAACCGCACTGGCCCCGCTGGCTGCAGATCCGTAGATCCAGTTTGTCACCGCCAGCGGCTCTGTCCATTGGTTGATTCCCGTCCACCTGGCTGCAAGCTCCAGGGAACCCTTTACCGGCGTCTGAAGATCATACGGCTCCAGAACACCGTCCCCTGCCCTGCGCACATACCAGCCTCGGAAGAGACAGCCGTCCCGGACAGGATCCACCGGAAGGATTACATAGCCGTCTTCTTCTATCAGCTGTGTTTCCGTCTTTTCTCCCAGATCAACCCTTACAATATACCTCTCGCTGTTTCCCAGCTGTACCTTGCCCTTTCCGCTGATTTTTTCCAGAAGCTCTGCCTGATCTTTTTCCGGAAGCTTCTCCGGGAGCAGAAGAAGGCCGTCTACTACCAGGGAATCCTTCAAATCCAGGTAATCCCTCAGCGTGTCCGTTGTTACATGGGTTCGGGCATCCACCACAGCCCCGGTTTCTATGTAAAGCTCCGCCCCTTCCGATACCCGCAGTGTCCGGCTCCTTGAGACGCTGGCAGCCCCGGCTCCCAGTGTCAGAGTCTGGCCGGACTTTAGGACGGTACGTCCATTTGCCTCATTGACATAGGAGGTATCATGCATCTCTATCACAAAGCCGTTGATGGTTCCGGTGTTGATTATGACAGCATCATAATTGCTGAGCAGTATGGTGGAAAAATTGCCCTCCGTGTTGATGGTTCCGCTGTTCTCCAGCCGGCTCTGATTCTGCAGCACGGCGCCGTCAGATATGTTGAGTTCGCCGTAATTCTGTATCAGACCGCTGATTTTGTTTTTGGTGTCGTAATAATTATATAACTCCCCTCCTTTCTGGAGCTCAACCGTTCCATGGTTTTCAAAAACGGAGCCGAAATAATTCTCCAATTCCCCTCCCTGCTGAATCTGCAGGGTCCCCTGATTATACAATACAGCGCCAGTATTGCTTGTCAGCCCTCCTTTATCCGCAACAGTTATAATTCCCTGGTTAAGCAGCGAACCTTTTGTCTGGTAATCATCGCTGTACCGGACATTCAGCTTACTTCCAGCAGGTATCTCCACCGTAACTCCTGCCGGAATAGTAAGAGTCGTGTCCTTTGTGCTGTAGTTTCCGATAAAAAGCGATTTTCCAGGAACGAAACGCATGTTATCATTCCAGGTTACATTTCCAAAGACATAGCCGCTTCCAACGGTAATCTCACTGGAAGCCTCCTCATAACTGCATCCTGCATACCAGACACAGTCCCCCTGGAAGGGGAGCTGTAAATCTGCACTGACTCCATATATCACAGCGTTATTCACCGCTTTTATGCGATCTTCACTGACAGGAAAAAGCGGAATTTCATGATCTGTGCCCTGGTTTTCTGCATAGAGCGTTCCCCCATCCATCTGGAAATATTGAAAATTCAAGGTGCCTGATGCATTATTTGTATTTGTATTTCCAACTGCCCTTACATCACTGGATATGAGTTCAATTGTCTGATAGGTATGGATAGCCGCCCCCGCCTCATTAACGGCAGTCACCTGGCTGTTCTCAATCCGTACTTTTCCGCCTCCGGACTGAGAGGCGAAGATGGCTCCGCTGCTGCTTCCAATCCCCGTATTGCTTTTAATGCTTACACGGCTGTCCCGAATCACCACATCGCCCTGAAGCGTATAGATTCCGTTTCCTGACATGCCCCCTGAACCATAATCCACCAAAAGCGTTGTTTCCTCCACAGTAAGGCTTCCGCTTAGCTGAATTCCGGTTCTGGCGTTCACTTCCAGGGAGCCGGAACCGGTAATGGCCAGATTGCAGGAAGCCCCATCGGGTGATACAAGATAAATTCCTGCCCCTCCTGTGGATGCAGTCGTAATCCGGCTGCTGCCCTCCAATTCCATTCTGACAGGTACCGGCATCTTGATGCTTCCCTCAATAACAGCATCCTTCAAAATCAGCGTTCCGCTGACTGCCTGGCCTCCCTCCACCACAGGTTTCCAGACAATCTCACCTCCTCCGGCCGTATAGGCTGTCTCCACAAGAGGCAGCTGGCTGCCGTAATAAAATTCCAATCCGTTTGATTTATCCGAAACTGCTGCCTGTGCAGCAGGCATGTTCCCCTGGACTATCCGCTTTTCCTCCGGCTTCTGCTCTACATTCGATGGGGTTGCCGCAGTCTGCTCCAGATTGGAAGGAGTTGCGGTATTCTGTTCCGGGCTGAAAGATGATGCGGTATTCTGTTCCAGATTGGAAGGCATCACTGTATTTTGTTCCAGGCCGGAAGGTACTGCTGCCGCAAAAACCGGCAGCGGTCCCTGCAGAAGCAGCATTCCTGCAATCCACAATAATATTTTTCTCTGTAACTGTTTCTTTCTTTTCATTTCTGCCTCCTAATACTTGTCATGTCTTGTCTCAGATATCTCAGATGTTCTGCCTTATTTTTTTCGGTATTATATGATATTTTTTTGTGCTGTGGGCATTTTTGGTGTGAATCACGGATTTTTGTCGTGAATTTCCATCAATTATCATAGATCTTATATTTTAATTGCGCTAAAATAAAAACAGAAGTAAGACAGACGAATTCGGGAGAAACGGAAAGCAGAATGAATATTGCGATTGTTGAAGACAACAGACAGGATGCAAGGCTTCTGGCCTCATTTCTAAAAAACTACCAGCAGAAGCATACGGCAGAGCTTCATATTACCTGGTATTCCTCCGGCGAAGCATTCCTGGCCTCAGGCTCCCTCGAGAGCTTTCATCTGGTATTTATGGATATTTATATGGATCAGATAGACGGGATTGAAGCAGCCAGAAGCCTCATCCGGCAGAACATGGATGCTCTGGTTGTATTCCTCACTACCAGCAGTGAAGACATCTGGCGTGCCGTTAAGGTACACGGCTGCTTTGATTATGTAGAAAAAAACGCCCTGGACAATGGGCGAATGACAGAAATCCTGGATGATGCCTGGAAAAAACTGCGTCTGCAGGCAAAGCTGCTGGAATTCTACAGCGGAAAGCAGAAGATCCGCCTGCCTCTCTCCAAGATCCTATACCTGACTGCCCGGGATAAATATACCTCAATCGCCCTGGCCCAGGGGGAAGAACTCTGTTACCGTACGACCTTTTCCTCCCTCCGCTCCATGCTGAAAAACGAAGCCCACTTTCTGCTCTGTAACCGGGGCGTCCTGGTAAATATGGACTTTATCATACAGACAGATCGGGAAATCTTTGTAATGGAAAACGGGCAGCGCTTTCCCATCCGCAAAAGCGACCGGCTGGAAATTATCCAGACCTTTCATGATTACCAGTTTGAAAAACTGAATAAACAGGAGACATAATGATAGAAGCCGTAAGAAATGCTGCTCTGCTGACCAGAAACACACTATCGATCACGCCTTTGATTGCCTTTTGCTTCATCCCCGTATATCAGGATAGAAAAAGTTCCCTCCCAAAGCTGCTGGGTAAGGTCTTGGCCGCTTTTTTCGCTGTGGAGGCAGCTATGTTTCTTGTCTTCCTTTTCTTCCCCTCCCAATCTGAAACATTTCTCAATATGCTGCTTTGTATCATTATATTCTTTTATCTATACCAGAAGGAAGTTGATTTAGAGCCTTCTCATCTATGGTTTGTTTTTATGACGGCTTGTCTCATCGGCAGCTTCACTTATCTCTGTTACCATGTTGCCCATATCTTTCTGTACCCCGATGCCATGTATGATGAGCCGCATCTGGATACTCTTCTGATTCAGATTGCCTGCGGATGGTTCTTGGTACTTCTCTTGTTCTATCCGGCAAAAAAACACCTTGGCTGGCTGGTACATCATTTTCATGAGGAGCAGGTGTGGCGGCTTGTCTGGATACTCCCTGCGAGCTTTACGCTCTTTGCTCTCGTCTTTGTTCCCTATGACAACAGCCTTATGTATCTAGGACGCTTTCTGGAGATGTATGTGATTACGGTTCCCATGCTCTTCGTTATGCTATTTCTGATCTATACCATGTTCTATCTGGCTGCCCATGCCCTGGTAGAACAGCAGAACATGCTCCAGAAAAATGCTTATCTGGAAATACAGGCACAGCAATATCATAAGCTGCAGGCGCATGTACAGGAAACCAGCCGCCTGCGTCATGACTTCCGTCACCAGCTTACAGTCCTGGCAGAAATGCTGAAAACCCAGAGCTATCCGGAGATGGAACAATATCTCAAGCAATATATCTCCAGTGTCTCTGGTACGCCCCTTCTTTACTGCAGTTCTTCTGCGGTCAACGCCATATTGAACCATTATACCGCCATCTGCCAGGCTTCCGGCATCTCCATCCAATTGAGCATCCGGCTTAAGGAGCGCTGTTCCATTGAGGATATTGACTTCTGTGTGCTTCTGGGCAATATTCTGGAAAATGCCATTGACGGCTGCAGACATCTCCAGGAAGAACAGCGGCACATTACCTTAACTGTCCTCCAGTCTGCAGAACATATCCTTGTCCTGCAAATCCGCAATCCTTACGAAGGCACACTTCTCATACAAAAAGGGAAGCTGCTTTCCTCAAAGCACGAAGGGGAAGGACAGGGACTCAAATCTGTGCAGATGATTGCAGAAAAATACAATGGGGTTCTAAGGCTTCAGCATGAGAAGCAGATGTTTAATGTTAAAGTGCTGCTGAATCTGTAAGGTTTTCCGGCCCTCTCTTTCCACCTTTCAGTCTATAACTAAGTTCTCCATTGATTTTTGACCTGTCACTTGTTCGCCCAAAAAATTCGCCCATTTTTCTGTAAAAAAAGAAAAATAGGATATACTCTTTGACCTTCGTTTTATATTGAAACAAGGCAGAAACCCCCACAATGTTGATGGTATTTCTATTATGATTTTTCTGCGAATGCTTTAGGCCAAAAAGAGATTCATTTTTTCCATAAAATAGGACGCTTTCTATTTCTAAAAAATGCCCCCTTGATTAACAGCCGCATGCTCTGCCATTGATACGGTTACATACCGTAAAATCTCTTTGATAGTGATTTTCGCTGTTTTGTTCTGTTATACCGGACGCTTCTGTTTTTCCCGTACTGCAAGCAGTCATTCCAAACAACAAACAGAAAGACAAAAGCATTGTAATCCATTTTATTGTCTGCAATTTAGCTTTCAAAGCACCACCCGCTTCCTTCATTTCAAGGCAGCATAGGCAGCTTTGTCCACCGGCTCCAACCACTCGCTGCCTGTATTTTCTCCAGGAACCTCCACGGCAAGATGTGTAAACCAGCTATCCTTTGCTGCGCCATGCCAATGCTTGATACCGGCGGGGAGCGTCACGACATCTCCGGGGAATAGTTCCCTCGCCTCCCTGCCCCATTCCTGATACCAACCCCGTCCATTCGTACAGAGCAGAATCTGCCCGCCGCCTTTATCTGCCTTATGGATATGCCAATTATTGCGGCATCCAGGTTCAAAAGTGACATTGCCAATCGGCACGCCTTCCGTAGTAAGCATATTCAGAAAACTCTGTCCCACGAAATATGACGCAAAGGCGTTGTTGGGGCCGCCCATAGGAAAAAGTGTTTTCTTTCCGGGATCAGCTGCTTTGTTAATACAGTTAATCGCATTCAAACTTCTCGGATAACCAATATAAGGCAAGCACTGGGAAACCACCCGGATCAAAAACTCCTTATCGTTTCCTAAATTCATGTTGCCCGCTGCATGAGCGGTAAGCTGCGGTTCGCACCCTCCCTGAGCAGCTAAAAAGCAGAATGTAATCATTTCCCTTTGCGCCAGATCAAGTCCTGTCCGGGTATAGTAATCCCCAAAACAATTTGCTGCCAGCCAGCGGTTGATATGTCCGGCCTTCCATGCTTCTTTCATGTGTTCTCCAAAAATATCTGCCTGTGCCTGTATCCCTTTTTCAAGACGGTTTTCCGTCGTTGTCGTGCATTGCCCCTCTAAAGGTAATTTTATACCACGGCTTTCCAAAATAGAATTTGACGCCTCCAAGTATGGGAGAACACGTCCGATTCCAAGATAATCTACCGCCTGATACACAATCTCTTTTACTGCAATCGGCGCGAAGCCGCCATCCAGCGCCCTGGACAATACAAGGCGGTATTCTTCCATTCCCTGGCAGCCAATCAGAGTTGCCAGAATCACCATATACCGTGTCTCGTCATCAAGCTGCTGTCCTTCCTCATTGGGAACTTCATCAAAAGCAAAATGTTCAAAACGCTCCATAAATTCCGGATCTGTTACATGCAAATTCATTTTGATTCCTCCATTCAGATTTTCTGGTTTCCGGCAGACCATACATGACTCTCTTTCGCAGAAGCCTGCGTATTCTGTGCCATAACGCCCGCCAAATTATGCAGAACATAAGGCATTAAATCAGTTTGTTTTTTTGAATCCATCCGAAAATTTCCTTTTCAGCAGTGCGCCCTCCGCCCTCATAAGCAGTATACATTTCCATGAGCTGTGCGCCGTGACATAGTTTCGCAATGTCATAGCCGCTATGGCCTTTACCGCCTCCGCCATGCGTTGAGAAAGGCATTATTATTTTACTGCCAAAATCATGTTCCTCCAAAAATGCCGCCAGCGGCGGAGCCATTGTTCCCCACCAGATTGGTGTGCCAATGTAAATTACATGATACAGTTCAAGTTCTGCATGAACCGGGGCGATAATGGGACGATATCCCTCACGAATCTCTTTCTTGGCCTGTTCAACCACTTTGTTATAATCCGTCGCATATGGTGTTTCCGGTTTAATTTCCAACAGATCAGCTCCTGTCAGACGTGCAATAATCTCCGCCATTCCTTTGGTCTTTCCCGACCATGTGTAATACACAATCAAACTTTTCATAGTTCATTTGTGTACTCCTTTCCACAGAAAATAAAAAATGCAGGTATTCTTCCTGAACACCTACATTATAGCTAACTGCACAAAAAATGTATAATACCCATTTTATATGATAAGAAATGCCTAAATAGCATTTTTTATTGTTTGTATGAAATGTGCGGAAATCTTACTCATTGCCTGATTTTTTTTCCAGACAAGAACGGAACCCGTTTCCATCACAGGCATAAGCGGTACAAAACATAAATCGTCATGGTACTTGATACCGAGATCAAAGCATAAAGCTGTTCCAACTCCACCCCTAACCATTGCCGCCGCATTGATAATAAGATTATATGTTGCGGAAATATGGAGCCGATCATAGTATTCTCCAAACCAACTGGACAGTTCATTTTTCACCAGCTCGCGCTTCACCATCAATAAGGGAACATCTGCCAGATCTTCCGGGCGAATATACTTTTTCAATGCTAATTCCGAATCCCTGCGTGTAAGGATTCCCCACTGTTCTTTATGCGGCATACGTGCAAATTCATATTTACTAATATCAACAGGCTCTACCAGAAGCCCCATATCCAATATACCCTTTTCTATGTGTTCTTTAATATCATCTGCAATCGCACTGTGAATACTGAATTGCACGAGAGGATATTTCTGCTGAAAATGCCTAATCTGTTCTGAAAGAAAGATCATACTTTTGGTTTCTCCGCACCCAATAGCAACCTCGCCTAACAGCATATCATCTTTGTGTGAAAGTTCCTGCACAGTCTTATCTGACAGAGAAACCATTTCCTGCGCCCGGCGCTTTAACAGCATGCCATCCTCGGTCAGAATAATACTGTGTTTGCTTCTATGAAATAATTTAACTCCTAATTCTTCTTCCAACTGCATAAGCTGCCGGGACAGTGTGGGCTGTGTAATATGTAAAAGAGCCGCTGCTTTTGTAATGTTTTCCTCCCTGGCGACCATCAGAAAATACTTCAAAACTCGAAATTCCATAGGGTACCGCCTCCTCTGCTTTCAGTCAATTATAGCAGATTGTCTGTGCTGCAACAACATAATAAGAAGTAAGAAATGCCCTCCCGTCATACACGGCAATCACCCACCCAGAGCGTTCCCTACAGATACAGGCAAATCCCCTGGCCGTATAATTCCAGTCCTCCGGCAGGGACAGTCGGAATACGAAATGCAGCGCGATCAAACACTACCATTAACTGTTTTTCCTTTTGCTTTTTCAAGTATCGCTTCTAATTCACTTATTTGTTCATCTGCCAAGTCAAGGATTAAGAAAGCCGGTCAATTTTCGTTTGTTGTTCTAAATATTATCATAAGTCTCCATTGTAAAATCATCTGCAGGTAAATTATCTTGACTTGGTTGAGCATTCCTTATAAATGCAGACTACTACTTTATGATTCTTTCTTGACAAATGAATTTCTTCTCTCTTCGCAAATCTATCACACTCTTTTGCAATGATATTTATTTCCGTAATTTATTATGGCCATAGAGAATTCTGAAACTCCAATTTAAGTTTTTCTAATTCTTTTATCCTTTCAGCAATCATACTCAAATAAGATTCTTCCGTATACCCCTTACGCAATTCCTCATCTGTACATCCTTTAAAATTGGATAATATATTGATAATGGACGGTATGTTTAAGACAAAATAATTTATGAATATTTTGGGATAGCAATCTTCATTCTCATAATCTTTTATTACTTCTCGAACCAACTCTTTCATTTTAACAAATGATTCTTCATTCCATTCTCCTGCATTTGTACGAATATACATAAATAATTCTTCATCTGACGCACTATATTTACAGAAATTCTTTAAGCTTTCTTTTACCATATATTTCACACTCCCTGTCATTTATCAATCGATACTATCGGCACAATCGCACACCGAACATTAAAACTAATACTATCGTTCCATCTCATATTTGCTTACTTATTTAAATATTCGTTTTATAGAATAATCCAAGATACGTTCCTTCCTTGCCATCAACATTGTTTTATAAAACTCTTTTTACATCATATTCGATGCCTCTTCTGAGGCTGATTTTTCAAACAAAAAACCCATAAACACTGATGTTTACGGTGATAAGGAAGTATGGAAGCTAACTTATCATCAACGCTGACAAACAGGGTGCAAGCAAGAACAGAGATATTCACTTTTATAGTGCGTATCTCTGTTTTTCTTGTTTTACAATATAATATTGATTTGTAAGCAAACATTGCAATCTCTAAAGAAAATTATATTAGTTCAGTAATCTTGAAAACTGGGAAAGTATCTATTTTTTCACATATCCCCTTTATCATATATTTATGTTGTTTATCAAATTTATCCACGCATTGCATTTCCAGTGAAAAAATATACCCATCTCCTTGAAGTGCTGGATTTTTTAATTCAATTTTGATTTCTTCATTACTTGAAAGAGATAGATATTTATAATTTGTATCAGAAGTCCAAAACACTTCATTATTTGGTTTTAAAACTTTAATATCATAAAGTTCAACTTCGCTTGCAAGATTTTCAGATATGTTACGTATCGAAAATCTTAAATTCGTTCTTAGTCCATTGGAACCTGTTGGAATAGCAATAAATTTAGGCATATTGCTATCATACTCTCTCTGTTCTAAGATTTCAGTTCTTCTATCTGCTTCGATTTTTATAATATGATTTTGATACAATGCTAAAACTCCTAATACGACTGTACCTATAAAAGCTAAAATTGAACCATAATAACTTAAAAGTTCTCCTGCACTCCATTCTGCAACAAAAAAAGAATTAGGGGCTTCTATCTTAAATAATATATGAATTATTAGTGGCACTCCAAATATAATTAAACCCGATATTACCATTACCAATTTTTTATGCGTCTTTAACCATTCAAACATATATATCATCTCCTAAATGTCATGTATTTGATTTTAACACATATTTCAAAAATAAACTATTATTTTTTGACACTTGTTACGCAATAGAACGCCATTTTTGAGGACAGACATATAAAACTCTAGCCCATGTCATTTCAACGCTTACAAAGCCGCATAAATCAAGGACAAAATAACCTCTACTGCGTAACAATCCCCATAATAAATCGAGGGCGAAAGCAGTCTGCTGATTTCGCCCTCTTGACTACCCACAAGCAAAGGTGGGAAAAGCTGTCAAGGGCGCGTAGCGCGAAGTTTACCCTTGACAGCTTTTCCCGTCTTTGCTACTCCTTATCGGTCGAAGCGGAATTTCAATATGGCTTCAACCAGTTTAGCCTTTAGCCTGCGGTTTATCGTACTCCTGCAACGTCCGTACAGTCTGCCGATTGCTTCATCACGATAGCCAACGAAGTAATAAAGCAACAGAACTTCCCGTCTTAATTCCGGTAATCTTGATAATGCCGTTGCTAACCGTTCATCATCAACGATAACTTCCTTTCCCAACACAAAAAATACAGTCGGCTTGTCCTGCCTTTCAAAATAACTGTCCATAGCAGACGGTTCAAAATATCGTTCTGACATCAGATAGTCGAGGGATATTTCCCGTTCTTCTTTCCGCTTCAAATCCCGCCATGCGTTCATGGCTTCATGGCGCAGGACAATCTTACAGAACGCATGAAACGCATATTCGATATGCTCCATGAACTGTTCAGAATATCTCATTTTCTCTCACCCCCTTTCTTCCCAGTAGGGGGCTATTACAACAAAAATCCATGCAGAATATATCCGCATAGATTTTTGGGTAATACGAGTTATTAAGACATACTAAATGATATGTGTGTTCATATTCATAGGCAGAATATCCCGTTCCACAAGACAGGATTTTTTTGATAGTTCACCATAGCCAAAACCACCCATGAAATAAAAAACAGACATAGCAGTACCTCACAATACCGCCATATCTATGAAAACTTTCCTGCCACATAAGAACGGCGGCTTTGATTGTTATTTCAAAACCGCCGTTCAGCCGCTTATATTCTGTTTTGGCGCATGATGATTTTGCCGCCACACAACGGTTTTTTTATTAACCGCCAGACGGCATGAACATCTTCTTTTATGCGTAGTGATACTTCTCTCTGTTCTGATGAAGAAAAACCAATGCTACAACCATAGTGATTAGCTCCGCTATCGGTACTGCAAGCCATACCCCTGTTACGCCCAAAAGATTAGGCAATGTAAGCAAAAGCACTGTAATCAGTCCAAAAGTCCGCAGGAATGACAAAATTGCTGACAGCTTCCCGTTTGATAATGCAGTAAATGTGGCAGAGGTAAAAATATTCAGTCCACAAAATAGAAAACTGAATGGGAAAATCAAAAATCCGTTTCGCGCAATTTCGTAAACAGGAGTTCCCTTTTCTGCAAAAACACGAACCAATGGCGAACCAAAAATAATTGCTACTGCAAAAATAGTGACCGAAACAAAGACAATAAATTGCATACAAATAGAAAATACATTTTTTAGCTGTTTTTCGTCCTGCTTCCCATAGTTATAGCTGATAATAGGGGATACTCCCATAGAAAAACCTATGTAAAGGGCACTCAATAAAAACTGTGTATAGATGATGATTGTGATTGCCGCAACTCCGTTTTCTCCAAGCAGTTTCATCATAATGCGGTTAAAAAGGAATGTTGTAACCGCTGTTGCCGCCTGACTTACCATTTCCGAAAAACCATTGGTACAGCTTTCAGCCAATACG
The DNA here is from genome assembly GCA_910575725.1 of Clostridia bacterium. GTDB lineage: Bacteria > Bacillota > Clostridia > Lachnospirales > Lachnospiraceae > Laedolimicola. The sequence goes on from CAJTFE010000049.1 coordinate 12,962, forward strand.
GAAAAATCTATGACTGGCTTCCTAAAATGCAGACTGCCTCTCTTTGCGGAAAAGAACCATAATCCAATCACCGCCGGTATCATATAGCCAATGCCCGTACCAAATGCCGCCCCCTTAATGCCCATGTGAAACGGCACCATAAAAATATAGTCCAGTAAAATATTTACGATTCCTGCGCTTACGCCAAGCACCATACCCATTCCGGGGCGTCCCGCCGTTACGATTAGATTTTGAAAAAGCACTTGCAGGATACTTGCGGGCGTGAATAACAGCAGGATAAAAAGGTATTCTTTACAGTATGGAAATAGAATACTGCTTGCTCCAAGTCCCCATACAATCCTGTCAATAAAAACCGTTCCCAACACTGCAATCAATCCACCTAACAAAATGCCCGCTGAAATAATCAGCGTAAAATCCTGTGCCGCCCTACTTTGTTCTCCTGCTCCCATTTTGCGTGCTACTATCGCGCTTCCTCCTGTTGCAAGCATAGTTCCAAGACCGACAATCAGATTGATAACAGGGCAGACAATATTCAATGCCGAAAGTGCATTTGTATCTACAAATCGTGCTACAAAAATTGTGTCAACGACTGTATACAGCCCCATGAATATCATCATTAAAATTGTCGGAAATGCAAATTTCAGCAATGATTTTATTGTAAAGTTTTGTGATAGTGGATTTTGGTCACTCATTGTCCCCGCCCTCCGATTTTTCTCTGTGAAGTATAAAACGCTGTGTTGGATAGCCAAACTCAATTAACAATTCCGCTTCGGCAAAACCAAGGCTTCCCCATATCTCCCGATAGCCTGTGTCTGCCTTGTCACCCTCCCGAAAAGTCGTCACACTAATTTGTGCGGAACGTGCAAGTTTATACAATGCCTTTTCGCAAAATGCTTTCGCTATCCCTCTTTTTCGATACTGTGGGTGTACCCCAAAGAAATCAATGCTCCCCGTTACCTCGTTAAATGCCATAATCCCGATTGCCGTATCAGCGTCTTTCAAAATCAATGCGCGCTTATTTTTGATATACTCCTGCAACTGTGCAAGGTATTGTTTTTCGTCCAAGTGCGGGAAACCGTCAATGACAAGGTGAACCAGTTCTATCCATTTGGGTATGTCCTCCTGTGTTGCAAAGACGATTTTATCCTGCCATTCTTTTTCCTCTAAATTTGTAGGATTTTCATTCAAGACATATCTTAGCTGCAATGGATAAAATTCCTCTTCCTCCCTGTACCTGTTAGGGGATTTTTTATACATGGCTTTGAAAATATCCGTAAAGGACTGCTGGCTCTCATATCCGGCAGAAAGCGCAATTTCAAGGATTGGTCTGTCGGAAAGAACAAGCAGTTTTGCGGCTTCGGTCAACTGGCGGCGTTGTACATAATCGTGAATTGTCAACCCTACCGTACCTGTAAACATTCGGTGCAGATGATATTTTGAATAATGTACAGCCCCCGCAACTGTTTCCAAATCCAGTTTTTCGTGCAGGTGGCTTTCGATATAGTCGATTGCCATTATTACATTTTTGATATTCCCCGGCATTGCAGCTTCCTCCTTTCTCTCTGCATTATAGCAGGATATTTCATTCCGCTTTTCATTTATCTTGCTGTTTTAAGGGCAAGTATTTACCAGTATACAGCAGTCTACCCCGATAAGAAAGATTTTTAGAAATTTTCTTCTGATACATTGGCATTTCTCTAACTCCCCCGTATTAAGAAACAAGGAAAACTTTTTGAAGAATTTCTCCCAAAACTCCGTCAAAACCGCCCTGTGCGGTGTTGTAGGTAGTGAGAGGGTTTTCAAGAGGGTTTGGGATTCTTCCCAACAAGCAAAATCTGTCCGGCAAGCCATAGCGCGGACGGGCAGATTTACGGAAAAGGGTACCCTTTTCCTATGATTAACTCTTATTAGGAACACGAAAACGAAAGAATTTTGACGAAAATACAAGAAAATAGATTGAAACTATCACATTACGCAGAAAGTCGTCCTTGAAAATAGGGCGGCTTTTTTGCGCGATATGGCCGGGGCCCACTGGGGGCCACCCTGTTTTGGTTATCAAGGCGGCCCCCAGCAGACCCCGGCCATTCCACCCGAAAAGTCAAATTATCTCCATAGCAACTTTGAGACAAAATGTCCCAAAGCAATCGTTGTCCCCGTGTATTTTTACATAGGGGCTCTGGCGGTATATCCTCCAGAGCCGCCCCCTTTCCCATGAATGGGAAAGGGTGGGGGGATTGGGTTGAACGCGCTGTAAAAACCGCTTATTTTCCACGGCTGGAGTGTTAGCATTTAGGCGTTTGAAAGCCGCTTGTATCAAGGGTTTCCGGGCGCGTTTGGCAGGGGGTGGTATGTTTATATGTCCTGCGTCCTATTCGTTCCACAAATGCTAACATTGAGGGTTCCTGCTTTGGGACATTTTGTCTCGAAGATAGAGGTTATCTCACATTCAGTTGTAAAGAAAAATGAGAACAAGCGCATGATATATTGATAGTAAGCAAAATAGGTGTATTATAAATCAAGGCAGATGTTCTCAAAAAGCTCCAAAAAAATTTCAGTGTTTTTTCATTTTTTAACGTATTATATATGACCGGTCAATCAGTACAGGAGGTGACATTTTTGAATGATGAAAAAATAATAACAGACATCAAAAACCGAAGCGAAGTAGCAATCAACGAGATAATCACAAAGTATTCCAAATTGTTGTGGTCGGTGGCAGAGGCAGTTTTGAGCCATATCGGGTCAGTTCAAGATGTGGAGGAATGTGTTGCTGATACATTCATCTACTTATGGGAACATCCGGAAAAATTCAATCACCAGCGGGGAAAACTGAAAACCTGGCTGTCTATCGTTGCCCGCACACAGGCTGTGAACCGATATCGGGAAATAACAAAGCGCAATACACTCCCTCTGGAAGATACAGACTTTATCGACCAGCTCAGTGTTGTGGATGCTGTTCTGGAGGCGGAGACGCGCAAAGCCTTGCTCGCGGCAGTCAACGCTCTTGGTGAACCGGATCGTGAAATTTTGATTCGCCGGTATTACTATAATCAAAAGCCCAAAGAAATCGCACTGGCGCTGGATATGAGTGTGAAACAAATCAACAACCGGCTGTACCAGACAAAACGGAGATTGCGTGAGATGCTTACGCGCTCAGAAGGAGGACAATATGAGTTCTTTCAGTAAAACAAATTTGCAGAACATAAAAGATATTTTCGAGGAAAAAACCGGCGTTGAATTGGTATCCCGTCGTCGCCGTCCTATCGGAGTCTCTGTGCTTGTGGCGGCTGTGATGGTGTGTTGCCTCACAATGACTGCCTTTGCGGTCAGCCTGTTTTCTTCTTTGGACGGAGATGATTTGAGCCTTTCCGCCACCTATGAGGGGAATGGCCTCGTATCAATTCAAGTAGAAAACCGGTCAAATAAAAATCTGAGTTTCCAGCCGCAGTTGAGACTGATGCAATGGTCTACCGCCGAAGAAATCGTTCCAACCTCTGGCGAGACTGTATTCAGCGGCACTGAGTTCGGAGCGCATACCAGCGGCGTGATGACGGTGGATCTCTCCCAAGCGTACAACATGGATGTGCTGGAACAGCCTCTCACCGATGACCATTACTATTTCGTGCTGACGAACAACAATTTTGTGTTTGGACAGGACTGGATGTGTTCTGTTTCTTTTGCGGAGCCAATCAAAACGGTGGTAGAGACGCCGCTCCCCATTCCTGCTGCCGAGGCCGACAGAGAACTGGTTGCACAAATTATGGAGGAACTGCGGCCTTATTTCGAAACCTATCCCGCCAATGTCGACGAGCGGAGAGAGGCTGCGGGCAGTTACCTTCAGAAATGCCAAGAACTGTTGACCACACTGGATCGGGATGTAGTCCCCGCAGTAGAGGCTCCCCTGGCGATTGACGGGCTAAACCCGGAGGTTATCTTTGATGAGACTGCTCCTCTGGAGACACAACACTGGCTGACCGGTCTGCACTGGCGCAGCCTTGATGGCTATGGCATCCCGGTTGGCTCTACCGAAGGTGAAAGCGCCTTGGTTTTGAGCGCGTATGTTCCCCAGCATAAAGGAGAGGTCGATGGCGGCGTAGATATCCCCCTGCTTTATTTCTTTACCTACAATGTAAAGGACATTCACAGTCCAGAGGATATTGCCTTTATCCACGGACAGCTCATGACTTTTGGTGAACTGGAGCAGTACAAAGTATATGAAGATGAGCAGTATGTCTGCTACGAGGTGACTGACCTGTTTTACACAAACCTCCGTCAGCATACGGAGAGCATGGTCAGCCAGCGGAGCGACATCTACTTTGATGAACAGGTTTGGGAGCGCGTGGAGAATATCTATAACTACTACAAGGACAGGGATGTCTTGAACAGACGTTTTTACTACAATCTTCCCACTGAATAATGACGGAATTGATACCCGGTTCCCTCGGGACGCAAGTGATAAGTGAATCAATTCTGGTGGTATATCCCCCGTCATCGCCTACTATATAAGCACAGGCGGGAGCGGGCCGTCAAGGGTGCGTAGCACCGCCGCTTGCGGCGGCTTCCCTTGACGGCCTGCCCCGGCTGTGCTACTCCTTTTCTCCTATCAATGGCAGACCGTAATATCAATCATCTGTCCAGGCTGAAAGGCAGACGGAGCAATAAGGAACCGGCGCGACAGCGGCGGTGACACAGCTAATCTCTTTGGGACATTTTGTCCCAAAGAGCCGGGTTTGGGGAGGCTCCCCAACAAGCATTTTTGTGGGCCCCGGCCAGTCAAAAATGGCAAGTGTGGCCACACTTGCATTGCTTGCCGTTTGTGCATATCATGTAAATTCCGAATTTGTGGAGGGACATATGTTTCTTGAAATATATAATCCATTTAGAATGGAAATGAACTCCGGCACAATTTTAGGTTACTTTTTGCAAGCTGTACCGATTACGATTGTTATTGGGATTTTGTATGCAGTTTGCAGATTAGTATTCTTAAAGCAAAGGAACAGCAATATTGCATGGATGTCAGAAACGATGCGGTTGCTGTTTGTGTGTTATCTGACCGGATTGTGCAGCCTTGTTATCCTGCCAATAGGTTTTTGGCTGGACGTTTTTGATGGTATTTTCTTCGGCTGGTGGGAAGAAATGGTGCCGCTTTTTAAGCTCGGCGAGATTAACTTGATGCCTATTATCGTGAAGTGTCTAAGTGGTGAATACTCTCTCGGCAGTTGGGTAAAGGAGATGATCATCGGCAATGTTTTGATGTTTATACCATTTGGTTTTTTCCTTCCATTTGTCACCGAAAAGCTGAACAGCAAGAATATTTTTGCAATGGCCGCAGCAGCCCCGATTATCGTAGAACTGTTTCAGCTTATTCTCGGCAGAAGTTTCGATATTGATGACTTGATTTGTAACTTTCTCGGAATTATAATTGGCTTCTTCATTGCTGTCGGGATAAAGGCAATCAGAAGAACCACTTCAAAATAAAAACAAGTCACCCCTCTTTTCTGTCCTCTTTTCTGGTGGTATATGAGAGGGCAACACTGGGGCCGGAAATAGCCGGGACGTATTTCCTACATAGTCCCCATGAAGTTTGGGACAAAATGTCCCAAAGCTGGGGCGGTACTTTTTATAGTGCCGCCCCCTTTTCATGCCCGGCAGCATCCTTGCCGATACCCCTAATCGGAGTTATAATATAAGTGTAATGTGATAGGGAAGGAGGAACAATGGCACGAACAAAAAACAGAGGGTATCAGCAGATTTTGCCCCCTACCTATACGGCCCGGCTTTGGAAAATGGGCGGCTACATCCGGCTTTCCCGAGAGGACTTGCAGAAAATCAACCGGGAGCTTGACGATAGCAACAGCGTGAAAAACCAGCGCGACATCCTCAACGATTTTCACCATAACCACATGGACGAGTTTGAAAGCTACACCGAGTATGTGGACGACGGCCACACGGGAACCGACACGGAGCGCGAAAGTTTCCAGCGGCTTTTAGGGGATGTAATGAGCGGGAAAATCAACTGCGTTGTGGTGAAAGACCTTTCCCGTTTCGCCCGGAATTACAGTGACGCTGGCAGTCTGATTGACAACCTTTTTGTGCAGATGGGCGTCCGCTTTATCAGCTTGGCCGAGGACGTGGACAGCTACTTGAACCCGGACAGCGTGAACAGCATCATCGTTCCAATCACCAACGTGATGAAGGCTTCGGACGGTTGCGTAAGCCCATAGCCGGGAATACTTGCAGCTGCCATTTCCGTAATGGACCGCCCAGTACCAGCGGGGAGGGAGAATCCCTTTCTCATTCAGGGCGGCGGCGATTTTCCCATAGGCCATGCCGGACTGACGCATCTGGAATATCTGCCGCACAACAGCGGCGGATTCCCCGTCAATGACCAGCTTGTGTCTGTCAAAAACTTCTATAAGATATTTACCGTACTATTGCAAGGTCTGATTCCGAAGGCTTTTCCCAGCTAAAGGAACGGCTTTACTTTTCATGTTGATAGGCACCTGTAAATTTCTCTTTCAGCGAAATGACTGAACAGGCAGTTATCCACAATGAATAACCGCCCCTCAAACCGAAATTTGAATAACTAAAGTTAGCTGTTCACAATCGGAGAAATAACAGGTTTTCCATCTTTGTCCAACAGCAGCGTCAATCCTCCTGCATATGCAACTTTATGAAACACATAATTTACTCCAGTTTCTATATCTACCAAAATTTGCGTTACATCAACAGTCCCTTGTGAATAAACTATCTTAAATCGTTCATTCTTAGCCATTTTATCTACCTTCTGATTCACTCAATCACCCGTTACTTTCTGCAGCATACCGTGATCCATCTCATATACTTCGTCACAGAGCAGCTCGATGTCATCTTTATTATGGCTGGCTAAAAGGATCAGTTTACCCATCCCTTTCTGCTCCAGAAAAAATTTTCTCATTTCCGCAACCCCATCCTTGTCAAGTCCATTCATCGGTTCATCTAAGATCAAAATCGCCTGGTTTTCCATTGTGGCCTGGGCGATTGCCAGCCGCTGGCGCATTCCCAGCGAATAATGGCACACCTTTTTCCTGGACTGCGGGTCAAGACCGACCTTCAGCATGATGGAATGAATGGCCGCCGGATCTTTTTTATGGGTGATACGGTATAAATATTCCAGATTGCGGTATCCTGACAGGCTGCGGATATAACCAGGTTCCTCAATGATGATCCCTGCATGTTCAAGCATATCTATCTCCTTTCCCATCTCTCTCCCATTCACTGATATTTCCCCTGAATCCACATGAAGAAAACCACAGATACATTTGAATAACACGGTTTTCCCGGAGCCGTTATATCCAACGATCCCATATATCTTTCCGCTTCTGCAGGTCATGTTTACGTCGTTCAGTACACAAATCCCCTTAAATGACTTGCTTACATTTTTCACCTCAATCAAAAACTGTTCCATCCAGACGCCTCCCTACTCTTCTTTGTACCATTGAAACTCCATTTTTCTTATTTTTATCAATATCAGGACAGCACATACTGCAATTCCAGCCGCCAACGCCATCAGCATATAAAAAACCGGCGGCTGGATAAAGCTGTCATGTAATTTCACGCCGATCTGTGCCACCCTCATCCAGTTTACAGGGACGAACATTGCCATCTTCTCCCTTAACAGAGGATGGATATTCTCAACCAGATAGATCAGAAGCACCATGACAAATGCCGCCGTGACCGCTGCGCTCCTGTTGATATAAATACTGACAGCGAACATAAAAAGACCCATAAAGCCGATTTCCAAAGTACCGATGACCACCGTCAGGGCAATCAGTTCAAACGGCGTAAACATCTGCATGGTTTCATAGGAAAAGGCAAACAGAAACCGGTATTCTTCCGGGCTGCCCGTCAATGCCAGCGTATGGTACAGTTTTCCCCAATCCAGGGTAAACTCACATGTCTCGCTTAATAAAACCATGCTGAAAAATACATTTACAGCCATGATCAAAAACGACTGTGCAAGGATCACACCGATCTGGCCTGCCGCCCATCTGCGCCTTCCTGTACGGATTACCTGATACATATTTTTATACTGCATAAATGGAACGTCTGAAAAACAGTAAATAATCCCAATCATAAATAACAATAAAAAGAAAATATTTGACAGGATAAACGGGTATGCCCACGGCGCTGCCGCATATCCCATATCTTTTGAAAACGCCGCCACAGGCCTCGTATACAGATGCAGCATGACCCCCTGTAAAACTGCAACTACATAGGTCCTTGGACTGAATACCCTTTCTGTAAACATCTGCCGTAAAAGCCGGAAATATCCTGCCATGCTCATATCCTCCTTTTTGACTGCAGCACGCCTGCAAAGCCAAGGAGCAGCCATGCCGCTGCCCCAAGCAAAAACGCCCATGCAAGCATTTTCAAATCACTGTCCCAGATATTATGCCTTGCGTCAAAAACCACACGCGGGTCAAATGCAGATATCTTCCGGAAGCTGTCCGCGCCAAATTCAATCAATATCTGGTAAAGCAAAACCGGTGCGGAAAATACCAGCAGCTTATTCGGCCAGAAAAGCGACAAAAACGCTGCCGCCATTGACAGGATTCCAGCAAAAATCCCCCACTGCATCCCATAGAGCAAAAACCACAGCAGATACTGCCCCTGCCCTAAAAAAGAACGGTATCCCCCATACATCAATATGTATTCCATCATCCCCTCATCTGCCCACGGCAGCCCCAGGGAACACAGCATGGAAAAACAGGTGATGCCGATTCCCATTGCCAGCATGGAAGAAAGGAAGATCACCAGCATTTTTGAAAAAACATATTTTCCATAGCTTCCGCGGATGACCAGGTACTTTGCGTAGTTATATTCCAGATCATCCGTAAACGATGCCGCATATGGCATTGCCGCCAGGGAAAAAGCCGCCAGAAATCCCGCATCATAGGAGGACAGCAGCACAGATGACAAAACGGAGCCGCCCATGTTTCCCATCCCGTCATTTGCCGATAAGAATAAAATCATGACGATTCCCATAACAGAAAAGTAAAACCCCTTATTATGGAACAGGCGGCTGATTTCTGTCCGAAAATATCCTTCCCGCTTTTTCACTAAAAAAGCACCTCCGTACCGTCTGCTGCATCGACGAACATGTACTGCGTATATTCATATTCTTTTCCGGTATCGCTGTCTGTCCCTGATTCCGTGACTTCAAACAGCCATGCAATCTTTACGTCATAAGTGCCGTCCGCCAGCTTTACCGGCATTTTGTACAGCTTGGCCCGTTTCACCGTATAGGAAGCCCCTATGACATCCCCATACTTTTTCGATACGGTTTCAGCGACTGTGCCAAAATCCAATAAGCTTACGGCATCTCCCGGTTCGGAAAAGGAATACAGCCGTGAAACTTCCAGCCTTTCTATCCCGCCTGCAGAATACAGCACCTGAACCGGCCGGTTGCTTTCGCTGTCTTCCGGAAAATCCTGGCTCCCAAAATAGACAGGGAGTCCTTCATGCTGCTGGACTGCTGCAAAGAAATAACAGTCATTTTCCGCTCCCCAGGAAAGGCCATCTGCGCTAATCTCGTTGCCTGACTTATCAAGCGCTCTGTATTCCTTTGCCATGGTCTCATGATCCAATGCATAATAATCATAAGCGGCCTCCTCCAGCTGGTATCCCGCCCCATTGATGTCTTTGAGGGCAGCGTCAAATATCGTCCGGGGATCGCCTATTTCCATGACGGCATCTTTGGAATACTTGTCCGCATTGTAATCATGATCCAGACGGAAAGCCCCGTAGATTTTCTCAAATACGGGGGTGCTGTAAACCAAGACCGTACTCGCACTCAGAAAAGCTCCATCCTCATAATGGCCGGTATAGCCGGGGTATTCCCTCCCATCCTCACCTGATTCGGTTTCATTCCGCTCCTCCGTGGCAGTCTTTCCTTCAGCAAACACTGCTTTTGCTTTTTCGACATCCGGTCGTTGGAGCGTTGCCGTCACCTGATGGAGATTCCCAAGTTCTGCCTCTTCCGATACCTGAATCATCGTATCAAAAACAACTCCATTTATGGTCTCCTGAAATGTTTCCGGAAAATCCTGTCTGCCGGCAGTGCTTCCCGTATCCCCTGATTCCGTTTCATTTCCGGCATTCCTGACATCCTCCGATCTGATTTCATTCCCGGCATCAGCCTTCGGCTGCTCCTTTGCACATCCGCTGCACCCTATACACACCAGGAGCATAACAGCAATCATGTTTTTCTTTACTTTCATAATACTTAAATCTCCTTTTCTATTTTATTTTGCAAGAAGATTATATAATAATGCGGCGCAGATTTGCCTGTTTTGTCCGTGAACCTTTCATTTTATGTCCGCGAACAAAAAAGCCGCCCACCGGGGCGACTCCTTCCAATCCACATATTACATCAGAAGAACAGTATGATTGTTATACTTAATTCTGTTCCGCTGAATTTATATTGCATCGTTCCATTATACTTTTCGACGATATTTTTTACGCTCTGCATCCCCCATCCATGCCTCGTCCGGTCATCCTTATCTGTCATCCATCTGTCGGTTTTGGGGTCAATTTGGGGCTCCTTAGATGCCGTATTGGAAACCTGGATCAAAATAAACTGATGCACACACTGTATCTTCAGACTGATTCTGGCATTGTCCGTATCCCTGCTGCCCTCTATCGCATTGTCCAGCAGATTCCCCAAAGCCGTGCATACGTCACTGGGCTGTATGCCTGTATTTACCGGTAACCTTGCATCAATATCCGTTTTAATTCCAAGCATCTCCGCTTTTTGCTTTTTGCAGCTGATGATGACATCGATAATATCATTTCCCGTAAATCTTTTTTTCACCATTTCTTTCATGGGCTCGCCGATCCGGCTGATATACTCTTTTGCCTCGTCCAAACGTTCACAGACAAGCAGCTGGTACAGGATATCTAAATGGTTGTTCAGGTCATGATACAGCCTTGCATTGCTCTCATACAGATTACTTACCGCCTGATAGTTTTCCTGCAATAATTCGTTCTGTATCTTCGCTATCCTGCCCTGGTTTTTTTCGTTCTGGCTTTCCAGGCACTTGCAGCCCACATATACTCCCAGTGCGCACAGGAGCACCAGCAGCCCGAATATGCTGGATATCTCCACAGAAAAGCTGCTCTGCGCCGGTTCCCTGAAATATAAAAAGAGCAAAAACGCAATCAGCGACAGCAGCAATACCCTTTTTTCATACACACTCCGGACAAGGGGAATGATCAGTTTCCTCAGAGAAAGCACAAAAACAATCATGACAGACTTTGCAAAGACCAACAGTCCTATTCTCTGTAAGGAGAACGTCATAATCATATCGCCGTTTATATGGAACTGGTTTCCCATGGACAGGTACAGATTCGACGCCAGCATATCCGTGAAGCAAAAACACACGGTATAAAGCAGGGTAAGGGACAAAATCTTTCTGTAACTGACACGGTAAAGCGCCATTGCCGACACACTGCCCAAAAGCATCCATAACAAGAGCGTAAATGCGGAATAAAGGACGATATTGTTCACCCCCAGTATCACGGCAGCAAGGACGGCTGTTAAGATGCAGTCCCAGTATGTCCTTACATCCTTACGTTCTTCCCTGAAAGTTTTTCCTGCCAGCCAGTAAAAAAGCCCGCCTTCCGTCAGACAGGCGATCCATTCAACGAACTCAGCTAAAAATCTCATATGCGCTCACTCCAATAGGCCGCCATCCGTTCTTTCATCTCTTCCAGCCTTGGGCGGCTGGCATGGATGCGCACTCCGTTGCTCAGCAGAACCTCTTCTTTCTGAATGCTTTTAATCTGCGCAATATTCACGATGCTGCCCCGTTCCACGAAAACAAAATCCTCTGAATGAAGCTCCTTATACACATCAGCAAGGCTCTTCCTCACGCTTTTTACGCTGCCGTCCGTACAGATAATCATAGCGTTTTTGCCGTCCTTCTGAATATACACAATCTGCTTTAACGGAATCTTCTCAATCCTTGCCGCAGTCTGTATCAGATAACTCTGGTCTGACTGGGACCGTATCCTTTTTATGGCAATCCCCAAAGCTTCCGGCAGCTTTTCATCCAGGCAGCTTTTGGGAATGTACCGGAACACTTCCAGTTCATAGGCATCGACTGCATATTTCAAGTACGCAGTCACAAAAATCAGAATGGCTTCCGGCAGACAGCCCCTTATTTCTTTTGCCAGCCTCATTCCGTCTGTGCCGGGCATCTCAATATCACTCAATATGATGTCAAAATACTTCCCCTCCTGAAGATCATATTTCAACAGGTCACTGCGTCCATATGCTTTAAGCTCCGCTAAAATATGATTATTCTTCAAATACATCCGCACCTTATCCTCTATGGCTGCAAGCTGGGAAGTTTCATCTTCGCATATCGCAATATAAAGCATTCTTATCCATCTCCAACCAATTTTTTATTACTTAACTATCAGGCAATTACAGCCGGAATACGAAATGCAGCGCAATCCCGGTTCATTTTTCGGTTAACACTCACATGCCTGTTTTTGCAGCCATGCGATCTATTGTGCCTCTTTCAAGGCTTGACATTTAAACAAAGAAAACCCGCAAACGCTGATGTTTACGGGCTTTTTCAAACTCCCCGAGTTGGGCTCGAACCAACAACCCCGCGGTTAACAGCCGCGTGCTCTACCATTGAGCTATCGAGGATTACTTCTTCTTTTTCTCTTCAGATATATTCTATGC
>CAJTFE010000050.1 GCA_910575725.1 Clostridia bacterium
AATTTCTGCTGGACGGTAAAGCTGCAAAGGCGCACGAGAGGAACTTTTATGAGTGCTTTTTCGAATAAAAGTTTCTCTCATTACCGGTGTGTCGAAGCAGCTTTACCCTTTAGTGCTGTCGCGCAGCGACTTAGAATAGGAGGTTTATATGCTCAAGACACTAAAAAAATACATCGGCGAATACAAAAAGATAGCAATATCAGCTCCTGTTTTCATAATCGTGGAGGTCATTCTGGAAATGTTCATTCCCCGTCTGATGGCAAGCATCATCGACGACGGCCTCGGCACGGGAAATATGAGCTACGTGGTAAAGGTGGGCCTGGTCATGCTGGTTGTTTCCTTTGCCTCCCTGTTCTGCGGAGCCATGGCGGCCAAGCAGGCTTCCATCGCATCCACCGGATTTGCCAAGAATCTAAGGGAAGCTATGTACGGCCAGATTCAGGAGTTTTCCTTCTCCAACATTGACCGCTTCTCTACAGCCGGCCTGGTTACAAGGCTGACCACAGACGTAACCAACGTACAGAACGCCTTTCAGATGATCATGCGCATGTTCACCCGGGCGCCTATTACACTCATAACGGCAATGACTATGGCATTTCTTATCAATGCCCGTCTGGCCCTGGTATTCTTAGGAGCGCTCATTTTCCTGGGCTGTGTGATTATCTTCCTTATGGGAAAGGTAGGCCCCTATTTTCGGGAAATGTTTGAGAAATACGACGGCCTCAACGCCAGCGTGCAGGAGAATCTCACCAGCATCCGCGTAGTAAAAGCCTATGTCCGGGAGGAGCACGAGACAGAAAAATTCAAAAAAGCATCCCATGCACTGTACCTTTGCTCCGTCCGTGCGGAGAAGGTTATGGTAAGCATGATGCCGATTATGCAGTTCACAGTGTACACTTGCATCATTCTTCTCTCCTGGCTTGGTGCCAAGACCATCGTGGTAGGCGGCATGACAACGGGTGATCTGATGAGCATGTTCACCTATACCATGAATATTCTGATGAGCCTGATGATGATAGCCATGGTTACCGTTATGATTTCCATGGCAAAATCCTCCGCCGAGCGTATCTGCGGTGTCTTGGAGGAAAAGAGTGATTTGACCAGCAAAGAGGAAGGAGAGGCGCAGATGGAGGTGAAGGACGGCTCCATCTCCTTTGAGGACGTCTGCTTCAGCTACCACGGAGATAAGGAAAATCTCCATCTGTCCCATGTGAATCTGGAGATTCGCTCCGGCGAGACAGTGGGAATCCTGGGCGGCACAGGAAGCGCCAAGTCCACCCTGGTGCAGCTCATTCCCAGGCTCTACGATGTGACAAGCGGAAGCGTAAGGGTAGGCGGCCTGGATGTACGGGAGTACGATCTGGAGGCGCTTCGGAACGAGGTTTCCATGGTTCTCCAGAAAAATGTCCTGTTTTCCGGCACCATCAAGGAAAATCTGCGATGGGGTGATAAGGAGGCTTCAGATGAGGAGCTGATCCGTGTCTGCAAGCTGGCCTGTGCGGATGAATTTATTGAGAAATTCCCCAAGCAGTACGACACCTACATCGAGCAGGGCGGCACCAATGTGTCCGGCGGCCAGAAGCAGCGTCTGTGCATCGCCAGGGCCTTGCTGAAAAAACCGAAGGTGCTGATTCTGGACGATTCCACCAGTGCGGTAGACACGCACACCGACGCCATGATCCGCAAGGCATTCCGGGAGGAAATTCCCGAGACCACCAAGCTGATCATTGCCCAGCGTGTATCCTCCGTACAGGACGCGGATAAAATTATTGTGTTAAATGACGGGCAGATCGACGGTATCGGCACCCATGAGGAGCTGATGGAGAACAATGCGATTTACCGGGAAGTATATGAATCTCAGCAGAAGGGAGGAGACGCAGATGAGCAGTAATCAGGCGAGAGGCCCAAAAGGCCCTATGGGACATGGAAAAGGAATGAAAAAAGGCCCAAAGGCCAAGAATCCCGGGCGTACCCTGAAACGCCTCTTTGATCTCGTAGTAAAGGCTTATCCCGTTCACTGTATTTTTGTAGTTGTGGGAATTGTGGTGGGTGTGCTGGCCAATGTCCGGGGAAATCTGTTTCTCCAGACTTTGATTGACGGCTATATTACGCCGCTGATTGGCGCCGATACACCGGATTTTACACCGCTTTTGAAAGCGCTGGCTATGATGGCACTGATTTATCTGACGGGAGCGGCATCCACCTATCTCTACAACCGTCTGATGATCACGGTGGCCCAGGGAAGCCTTACAAGAATCCGAAACGAGCTCTTTGCTCATATGGAAACCCTGTCCATCCCTTATTTTGATACGCATTCCCATGGGGATATTATGAGCATTTACACCAATGACACGGATACGCTGCGGCAGCTTATCAGCCAGAGTATTCCCCAGCTTTTATCCTCCAGCATCACCATTGTCAGCGTATTTATTTCCATGGTGATGTTAAGCCCGTATCTGACGCTTCTGGTTGTGATGATGATTGTCATTATGACCCAGGTGATTAAGCACATCGGCGGAAAGTCCGGAGCTTATTTTGTGGCCCAGCAGAAGGATCTGGGAGCGGTCAATGGCTATATCGAGGAAATGATGGAGGGACAGAAGGTGGTAAAGGTCTTCTGCCATGAGGAGGAGGCCAGGCGGAAATTCAAGGAACTCAATGATCAGCTCTTTGAAAGCGCAAGCAATGCCAATATTTACGCAAGCGTCCTGATGCCTGTTATGGCGAATATCGGAAATATCAGCTATGTGCTGACTACCATGGTAGGAGCCCTTCTGGCAATCGGCGGCGTGGGCGGCCTGACCCTGGGCGGCCTGGCATCGTTCCTGCAGCTGAACCGGAGCTTTACCCAGCCCATTACCCAGGTGGCCCAGCAGTTCAACTCGATTATTATGGCCCTGGCCGGAGCGGAGCGTATCTTTGATTTGATGGATGAGCCGTCTGAGCAGGATAACGGTTATGTGACTCTGGTCAATGCCCGTTATGAAAATGGGGAGCTTGTGGAGGTTCCCGAGCGTACCGGCGTCTGGGCCTGGAAGCATCCTCACCATGACGGAACCCTTACTTATACGGAGGTGAAGGGGGATGTGGTTATGGACGGCGTGGACTTTGGATATACGGAGGAGAAGATGGTGCTCCATGATATTAAGCTCTTTGCGAAGCCCGGGCAGAAGGTGGCATTCGTGGGGGCTACGGGAGCCGGAAAGACGACCATCACCAATCTCATCAACCGTTTTTACGATATCCAGGATGGAAAAATCCGCTATGACGGAATTAACATCAATAAGATCCGCAAGTCGGATCTGCGCCGTTCCCTTGGAATGGTTCTCCAGGACAGCCACCTGTTTACAGGCACTGTGGCAGACAATATCCGCTATGGAAAACTGGACGCCACGGACACTGAGGTGAAGGGCGCGGCATTGCTTGCCGGTGCGGATACCTTTATCCGGCATCTGCCTCAGGGCTACGACACGATGATTTCCGGCGACGGGGCGAATCTGTCACAGGGGCAGCGTCAGCTTTTGACGATTGCCAGGGCGGCCATTGCCGATCCACCGGTGCTCATTCTCGATGAGGCAACCTCCAGCATTGATACCAGGACGGAGGCGATTGTTCAGAGGGGGATGGACAGCCTGATGACGGGCAGGACGGTATTTGTGATTGCCCACAGGCTTTCTACGGTGCAGAATTCTGATGTGATTATGGTTCTGGAGCAGGGGCGGATTATTGAGCGTGGAACCCACGAGGATCTGATTGAGGAGCGCGGAAAGTATTATCAGCTTTATACAGGGGCCTTTGAGTTGTCGTAAAAATTAAAAAAATTATAACAAAAACATTTTTCCTTTTTGAATAAAAGTCCTGCAAATGGCTCATAATGGTAGCAAAGAGCAAGAAAGGAGACTTTTATTATGAAAATGTTCAGAAAGTACACAGCCGGTGCGCTGCTTCTGGTAATGATTCTGGTAGTGGCGGCTTGTGGAAATTCCGACAACAACGCTGCGGATACGCCGGGAAATGACACAACGAATGAGGGAACAACCAACGGAACTAATGGTACGACAAACGGAACGAATGGAACTACGAACGGTACAACCAATGGTACGACCAACGGCACTACGGATGGAACCACCAATGGTACGGACGGCGACGGAGTTGTGGATGATCTTGGCGATGATATTGTGGATGGCGTGGATGATGTTGTCAATGGCGCTGAGGATGTGGTGGACGATGTGACCGGGAACGGGAATACGACTACCAACGGCGGTACGAATGCGAATCCGTAATTGATATGGTTTGGATGTGAATCTGGCGGGAGGCTTTTGGGCTTTCCGCTGGATGTTTTTGGGGACGGACGCCTGGGCGGCTGCGGCAAAATAAGCCCTCTGGCTTTTCCATATCTGTGTTCGGACGGTTCGCGCACACTCCGTCTGCTCCGTGCGGACATTGTTTTTGGCTTTGACTGCTGGAGGGTTTTGGTCAATGTCCGCCCGGCTCAGACGGAGTGTGCGCGGACAGCCGGACACAGGATATTGGAAAAGCCAGAGGGCTTATTTGCCGCAGCCGCCCGGCTGGTTGTGGGGTGGGTGATATATGGGCTTGGAATTGTGGGAAAATACATAAATGTTTGGTTGCAGGTAGGGGAGAAATGAGGTATACTATCGTAAATGGTAAGATATGTTTGTTTTTTCTTTCCTAGATAATGTTGGTGATCGCTCTTGGATTGGGATAGATTTTGATGAGAGGGATTGCGGAATCAGAATAAGAGTATAGAGGGGATTGAATTATGAATTTTATTACGGTGAAAGAGTTGTATAAGAACAGTGAGGCTTATCTGGATAAGACCATTGAGGCTGTGGGCTGGGTGAGGAGTAACCGGGGATCTAAGGCTTTTGGATTTCTGGTGATCAATGATGGATCGTATTTTAATACGCTGCAGGTGGTTTACCATGATACGATGGAGAATTTTGCGGAGATCTCTAAGCTGAATGTGGGTGCGGCTGTGATTGTGAAGGGGAAGCTGGTGGCTACGCCGGAGGCAAAGCAGCCTTTTGAGATTCAGGCGGAGTCGGTGATGGTGGAGGGTGATTCTGCGCCGGATTATCCTTTGCAGAAGAAGCGGCATTCTTTTGAGTATCTGCGGACGATTTCGCATCTGCGGCCGCGGACGAATACGTTCCAGGCGGTGTTCCGGGTGCGGTCGCTGGCTGCCTATGCGATTCATCGGTTTTTCCAGGAGCGTGGGTTTGTGTATGTGCATACGCCGCTGATTACGGGAAGTGACTGTGAGGGCGCCGGGGAGATGTTCCGGGTGACGACCCTGGATCCGAAGAATCCGCCTTTGACGGATGATGGGGCTGTGGATTACAGCCAGGATTTCTTTGGGAAGGAGACGAATCTTACGGTGAGCGGACAGCTGAACGGTGAGACGTATGCCTGTGCTTTCCGGAATATTTATACCTTTGGGCCGACTTTTAGGGCGGAGAATTCCAATACGACCCGGCATGCGGCGGAGTTCTGGATGATCGAGCCGGAGATGGCTTTTGCGGATCTGGATGATAATATGGAGATTGCGGAGGCGATGCTCAAGTATGTGATTCAGTATGTGCTGGATGAGGCTCCGGAGGAGATGGAGTTCTTTAATCAGTTTGTGGATAAAGGGCTTCTGGAACGGCTGAAGGGCGTGATGAACTCGGAGTTCGGTCATGTGACGTATACGGAGGCGATTGAGATTCTGGAGAAGAATAATGATAAGTTTGATTATAAGGTGAGCTGGGGCTGTGATCTGCAGACGGAGCATGAGCGGTATCTGACGGAAGAGGTGTTTAAGCGGCCGGTGTTTGTGACGGACTATCCGAAGGAGATTAAGGCTTTTTATATGAAGCAGAATGAGGATGGAAAGACTGTGGCGGCGATGGACTGCCTGGTTCCCGGGATTGGCGAGATCATTGGAGGAAGCCAGAGAGAGGATGATTATGAGAAGCTTGTGACCAGGATGAGGGAGCTTGAGCTTAATGAGGAGGATTATGGATTCTATCTGGATCTTAGGAAATACGGATCTGTGCGTCACTCTGGGTTTGGGCTTGGGTTTGAGCGGTGTGTGATGTATCTGACGGGAATGGCGAATATCCGGGATGTGCTTTCGTTCCCGAGGACGGTGAAGAACTGCGAATTGTAAGAATGGAAGGGCTGCTGCAATGTATGGAAGGGATTTCGTATGTTGGGGCAGCTTTTTTTGAGGGGTTGGGAGGGGACGGTGCTGTCAAAAAATAAGCCGGCAGACTTTTCCCTATCCTGTGTTCGGACGGTTCACGTACAGGCTGTCTGCCCTATACGGACATTGTTTTTTGTTTTGTGGATTTTATGTTTTGGGTAATGTCCGTAGAGGTCAGACAGTCTGTGCGTGAACAGCCGGACACTGGATATGGGAAAAGTCTGCCGGCTTATTTTTTGACAGCACCTGGTTGTGGGGGTGGAAGGATAGATGGGGGATTGGAATTTTTTGATGGATTCTTTTTCTTTTGGTTTCATAGGCGGTTTCCTCTGTAAAAAATTATTTTGTGTGAAGTATGTAAAAGTTGTATTTGCCTTTATATAGAAATTACGGTATTATATTAAATATAATTATAAAAATAAAACAAGGAAGAGATGAATGGTGGCTGGTTATGAAGAAAAGAATATTCTCAATACTATTTTTTATGTATATGGCTTTTTTGATTTTATTTGTAGTATTAAAATTTGATGGAAGTTTTGAGGCGCTCATATCACTTCGCCGCAGTATCATGGAAAATGAGCAAAATGGAATTATAAATGTGAATCTCATTCCTTTTAGAAGTATATCTCCGTATTTGAGGAATATTACAGAACCATTTGCCTTCAGAAATATTGTTGGGAATATTGTATTATTTCTTCCTTTGGGATTTTTTGTCTATAACATATTTTCTAAAAAAGTTTTAAAATCAATTATACTTTGTATAGCAGTAATATTGGTGATTGAATGTATACAATTTGTATTCAAAATAGGTTTTTTTGATGTGGATGATGTACTTTTAAATTTTGTAGGATGCTTATTTGGAATTTGTGTTGGTTTGGTTTTGAATGCTGTTGACACATCAATAAAACAATGATATATATTAAATATATAAAATTAATAATATATTTTTATAAGCGTGTTTTTGTATGTACTTTACATAGTAATTGTGGCATTATATTAAATATAATTATGAAAATCAGATTAGGAGGGTGAGATGGCAAGAATAGCGGAAAAGCCTCTGGAGCGTATCGGAGGTAAGAAACGGCTGTCGGCAACGGAGATGAAATTTATGGAAGTAATCTGGGCGCATCCGGAAGGGATCAGCAGTGAGGAGATCTATAAGCAATTTCCCCAGGCCCGGGGAACGAAGAGTACGACTTTGTACAATATTTCGGAAAAGGGGTATATCACGAACCGCCAGGAGGGGCTTCATCATATTTATACGGCTCTTGTGTCACGGCTGGAATATGAGCAGGCCGTGATCTGCCAGGAGCTGGAAAAAACCTTTGGGAGCAGTTCTTTTGAGCGGCTGGTGGCGGCGTTCTGCGGAAAGGAGAAGCTGACAAAGGAACAGCAGAAAAAAGTCCAGGCGCTGCTGGATGAGATAGGAGAGGAAGCATGATATTTTATGAGGGACAGCTTATGGTACTTTGGCGGTTCAGTGATCTGATTCTGCTGCTTTTTACAGGAGTTTTGATTCAGAATATCCTGTTCCTGCTTTTTGCGGCGGGACACAGGTTCCTGGAAAAGAAGCTGTCTATGTGCGATATCCGCAGACTGATGAAGCTGGTTCTGTGGTATGCCCTGATTCTCTTGCCGGCAGTAGCGGGTATTGTGATGTTCAAAGCTACTTATACGAAGTTTGGGCCGGTGTCTAAATGGATTGGGAAAGGAGGAGAATCAGAGCATCCATTGATTTATATGAATTTGGAATCTTTTAGTTCCAGAACTGCTTACGGGAATCATTGGATCTTTCTGGTGATTTTATGTGTATGGATAGTGGGAATACTTGTAAAAGGGATGGCGCCGAGCCTAAGAACCCGCCGTGTGCTTAAAAAATTAAAAAGAACCAAAGTGGCACAGCCGGATCTGGCATTGACCGGGATAGTTCGGAGACTGGAGAAGGAGCTTGGGATAAAGAGAGGGGTAGAAATGATAGAAAGCCCACTGCTGTCGGTGCCTTTTGTGACAGGCTGGTTTCGCAGCAGGCTGTATTTTCCGAGCCAGATTCGGGACGAAGTGGAACGGGAACTTCTGCTTTGCCATGAACTGACGCATTGTCGCTGCTGGGACGGGTTTTACCGAAGGCTTTTGTTCCTGCTGGGAGATCTGTACTGGTTTAACCCGTTTATGCATTTATTTGCGAATTATTTTGTGGAGGTCAGTGAGATGGCCTGTGACGAGGAGGTCTTAGAGAAATGTTCCTCTCAGGAGAAGAAGCTCTATGCAAAGCTTCTGGTTTCCTTTGAGACAGGAGAAGACTTCCTGCGGTCGGCTGCTGCGTTGACCGGACATGCAGAGAGTGGATTGGAAAGGAGATTGAAGAATATGAAGAAAAAAGAAACGAAGAGAAGCAGGCGGAGTGTTATGCTGGTGACGGCGGTTGTATTGAGTATGTGTCCGCTGGCTACGGTATCTGCGGCTTCCGGGGTATCTGTGCTGCAGGATAGAATCATTAAGATGACGTTTCCGAATTTTGAGGAAGAGATGAACGGAATTCAGAATACACTGACAGAGGAAGTGGATTATGAAGATTTGGGAGAAACGAGGGAACTTGGAATTCACTTAGGGGCGAGAGGTGCGTCCATAGATACAACACTAAATGGGACAGGAGCGGTTGTTATAGAGACAAAGACATTGAAAAAAGGAGATGAAATATTTTTTTCAGTAGGGGGAGATAAAGCGACAGATAAATTCCGAGTAGGGTGGAAGGACAGTTCCGGGAAGACGATTTCTGTCACGTCCACGTATGGCGAGATTTTTCACACATTTACGATACCGAAGGACGATACGTATATTTTGTTTATACAAGGGACTTCCAGCGGTACGGTTCATGTGACGGGAAGAGTTTCCTTAAAGTGATGATACGTTGTACATATATTTATAAAATGTAAAAATAAATATTGATATATTTCTATGAGCTAAGGTGAATGCTGTTGATTTTGCAGGTGATGTAATAAAATGCCTTATGATTTCATTTTCAATCCGAAACATCCAAAACCGGAATATGGGAAAGAAGACAAATGGAAGAAAATGTGCAAACAGGAGTTACGTCCACTATGGCAGTAATCTGGGGGGGAGGGAAAAGAAAATGCGTGATGCAAAAATTTTTTCTTATATAACGCTTTTTCTTGCAGAAGCTATGGCAATATTAAAAGATACCTATTTTTACAGTATGCAGCTGCAGGCTTCAATGCGGCATCGGGTGGATTTGACGATGGCCTATAGACTGATTCCCATATGTGTCATTGGAATGCTGCTTGCGTTTGCTGTATCCTATGGAAAATCATGCAGACTGCTGGGAGTGTTTTTGGGATTAATTGTATTGAATATTGGTTTGGTGATATTCAGTTATTATACATTTATTTTCCGTGATTATTCTGGAATTATCCTTGTAACCGGGTTTTCCATAGGAGGCAGCGCTGCGCAGATAATATCTAATAAGGCTGAATCCAGATTATAACACATATATAAGTAGAACATTGTATCTAATATAATAAAAGCGTATTCAGCAAATAGCCATGATTGAATGAACAACTATTTAAAATAAAAGATGATAGGAGTATATTGCTATGAAATTTAAAATAATAGGATTATTTACAAGTATTCTGCTTTTAGGTGCGTTTGTTGCGAATGCTGAAAGTTCAGCTGATGTAAATAATTATTCGGCTTTTTCTACAGCTGCTCAAGCGGCATCTATAACTTATTCGTCAGATGGAAACGGAACGGAAATGTTGTCTGATAATGTAGGAGTAGAAAGTTCAATGGATGACTGTTCTGGCTATAAGTCTGTTGAAACAGAGATGCGAGAGGTTTCAAACGGCGTATATGAAATGCTGAATGAAGAGGGTGAAGTGATTGCGGTTTATGAAGAGATGGAGGGGGACGATACTTTACAAAACCGCGCAAGCTGGACGATTGATTGAACCGTCAGACCAGGTGTTCAGACAGACGGCTCAGCATAAGAGCCGTCTGTTTTTAGATTGCAAGCCATAAGATCCTGTGATAAAATAAAACCAGTTTACACTACCCTAAAAAGGGTGAAAAGTACAGGAACGGTAATGAAAGAAAGGGAAAGACTATGGCGGTTGTACAGAGCATTGAGCTTACAAAAATGGTAGAGAAACTGAATCTCAAAAACGAAACTCCGGACATTGACATGTCGGGAATGAAGCTGGTTACCCCGGAGGTGAACCGTCCGGCCCTGCAGCTGACGGGATACTTTGACCATTTTTCTTCGGAACGGGTGCAGATTGTAGGATATGTGGAATACACTTACCTGCAGAGCAAGACCAAGGAGGAAAAAGCGCCCATCTACGAGCGGTTCTTTTCCAGCAATATTCCCTGTGTCGTTTACACCTCCCAGACAGAGCCGGAAGAGGAGGCTCTGGAGCTGGCCCATAAGTATCAGGTGCCTATCTTAAGCACTCCGGTTATGACCTCCAACTTTATGGCAGAGGTTATCCGCTGGATGAATGTGGAGCTTGCCCCCCGGATTTCCATACACGGGGTTTTGGTGGATGTGTACGGAGAGGGCGTGCTGATTATGGGCGAGAGCGGAATCGGAAAGAGTGAGACGGCCCTGGAGCTGATTAAGCGGGGACACCGTCTTGTGACAGACGATGTGGTAGAGATACATAAGGTCAGCGACGACTCCCTGGTGGGACGTTCTCCGGAGATTACGAAGCATTTTATCGAGCTTCGCGGCATCGGCATCGTGGATGTAAAGACCCTCTTCGGCGTTGAGAGCGTCAAGGAAACCCAAACCATTGATATGGTAATCAAGCTGGAGGAATGGGATAAGGATAAACAGTATGACCGCATGGGACTCCAGGAGGAGTACACGGAATTTTTGGGAAATAAGGTGGTCTGCCATTCCCTTCCCATCCGGCCGGGCCGGAATCTGGCAATCATCGTAGAGTCTGCGGCGGTCAACCACAGACAGAAGAAGATGGGCTACAATGCGGCTGAGGAACTGTACCGCCGCGTCCAGGCCAATATTGCAAAGAGAAATTAAGGAAAAGGGGTGAGCGGCATATGAAAAAGTATTGCTTTGGCGCAGATATCGGAGGCACCACGGTAAAGCTTGGCTTATTCGATACGGAAGGAAACATATTGGATAAATGGGAGATTAAGACCCATACGGAAAATGAAGGCTCTGCCATCCTGCCTGATACGGCGGCCGCCATCCTGGCTAAGATGGAGGAGCGGAAGCTGAACCCCGAAGAGGTAGCCGGAATCGGCGTAGGCGTTCCGGGGCCGGTATCCATCGACGGCATTGTGCCTCACACGGCCAATCTGGGCTGGGGCTATAAAGAGGTAACAAAAGAGCTCTCCGAGCGCACCGGCCTTCCCTGCAAAGCGGGAAACGACGCCAATGTGGCGGCGCTGGGCGAGATGTGGATGGGAGGAGCAAAGGGACACAAGGATGTCCTGCTTCTGACCCTGGGAACCGGCGTAGGCGGCGGAATCATTGTGGACGGTAAGATTCTGACAGGCGCCCATGGGGCCGGCGGGGAGATTGGCCACATTCACGTAGAGGATCAGATAGAGGAGCACTGCGGCTGCGGCAACCAGGGCTGCCTGGAGCAGTTTGCCTCTGCCACAGGCATTGCGCGCCTTGCCCGGGCTGCTTTGGCCGAGAGCGAAGAGCCTTCAATCCTTCGTGAGGGCGAGGTGACGGCAAAGGCTGTCTTTGATGCCCTGAAGGAAGGGGATGAGCTGGCGAAGCGTGTTGTGGAACGTTTCGGAAGATATCTGGGGACTGCCATTTCCGTTATGGCCGGGATTCTGGATCCGGAGGTTATCGTTATCGGCGGCGGCGTGTCAAAGGCCGGCTGGATTCTTCTGGATTACATCCGCAGATACTACAAGCCGTATGCCTACAAGTCATCCAAGGAGACGGAATTTGCACTGGCCCAGCTGGGAAATGACGCCGGAATCTACGGCTGTGCAAAGCTGATACTGGATTAAAAACGTTACTGGCCGCGGGGCGGACAGTAACCTAAAAACAGATAGCGGACAAAACAGACGGATGAATCAAATACTTGTAATTCGGAGAGAATTATAGTATGATTAACTTTAAGCTTTAAAAAGCAGAGTATCATGGGATTGGAATAAGTAATCTCTCTCATACAGATGTATTGGGAGGGATATCACGGGACTGGAATAGGAGGGGTGAACCTAAATGAACGCCATATACTGGCTGATTCTTTTCATTGTGCTATTGGTGATTGAGATCATCACATTGGGACTTACAACTATCTGGTTTGCCGGCGGAGCACTGACAGCCTTTGTGCTTTCGATGCTTGAGGTACCACCGACGGTACAGTGGGCTGTATTCTGCGCTGTTTCTCTGATTCTTCTGTTTGCCACACGCCCATGGGCGGTGCGTTATTTTAACAGCCAGAAGAAGGAAAAGACCAATGTGGACAGTCTGATAGGCAGGACTGCGGTGGTTACATCTGAGATCCGGAATCTGGAAGGAAAAGGCGAGGTTTTTGTAAACGGACTTACCTGGACGGCCCGTGCAGGGGAGGATTCCCTGGTAATCAAGGAGGATACCCACGTTACGATAACAGCCGTACAGGGCGTGAAGCTGATTGTTGAAGTGAAAAACTGACAATGGTTCTGTAGGAGATGCTGCGGAACTAGAACTGGAATAGGAGGATAAGACATGGGAGTTGGAATTGCACTGGTTATTATATTGGCGATCTTTATTTTGGCCATTCTTGCATCGTGTATCAAGATTGTACCCCAGGCGCAGGCACTGATTATTGAGCGTCTGGGCGCATACATGGGAACCTGGGGCGTAGGTATCCACTTTAAAGCGCCTTTCATCGACCGGGTGGCAAAGCGTGTGACCTTGAAGGAACAGGTAGTTGACTTCGCACCTCAGCCGGTGATTACCAAGGATAATGTTACCATGCGGATTGACACGGTGGTATTTTTCCAGATTACCGATCCGAAGCTGTTTGCATACGGCGTGGAGAACCCGATCATGGCAATCGAGAATCTGACGGCCACTACCCTTCGTAATATCATCGGCGAGCTGGAGTTAGACCAGACTCTGACCTCCCGTGAGGTAATCAATACCAAGATGCGCGCTTCCCTGGATATTGCAACGGATCCCTGGGGAATTAAAGTGAATCGTGTGGAGCTTAAGAATATCATTCCTCCGGCAGCCATTCAGGATGCCATGGAGAAGCAGATGAAGGCAGAGCGTGAGCGCCGTGAAGCGATTCTCCGTGCAGAGGGTGAGAAGAAGTCCACGATTCTGGTAGCGGAAGGCCAGAAGGAATCTGCAATCCTTGACGCAGAGGCTGAGAAGCAGGCAGCTATCCTCCGTGCAGAGGCAAAGAAGGAAGCAACCATCCGTGAGGCGGAAGGTCAGGCACAGGCTATCTTAAAGGTTCAGCAGGCCAACGCAGACGGTCTGCGGATGCTCAAAGAGGTAGAGGCAGACAGTGCAGTGCTGCAGCTTAAGAGCCTGGAGGCATTTGCCAAGGCGGCGGACGGCCAGGCGACGAAAATTATCATTCCCTCAGATATACAGGGATTGGCGGGCACGATAAAAGCCATTACAGAAGTGGCAAAGGACAGCTGAGATAAGATATTTGGAGGCTGTTGCAAAATGGGTGAGCAGGCTTTTCCGAAACGTCTGCTCATCTATTTTGTAACAGCTGCTTTCTTTTACTGTAAAAAAATTTGATTTTGAGCAGAGACTTGGATGTAAGCAGAATTCTTTTGCAGGAGGCAGCATGGAACCGGTAATTGATTTGTCAAAGGAATACGGCCTGGTGCTGGAGGGCGGCGGAGCCAAGGGCGCTTATCAGATAGGAGCCTGGAAGGCGCTTAAGGAAGCGGGCGTCCGGATACGCGCAGTGGCTGGAACCTCCGTAGGAGCCCTCAACGGCGCATTGATCTGTATGGGCGATCTGGAGCAGGCGGAAAAGCTCTGGAAGACCATAGCCTATTCTAAGGTTATGGACGTGAGCGACGAGCTGATGGGGAAGCTGTTTGATAAGGAACGGATGAAATCAGAGGACTGGCGCAGTACGCTCAAGGATATTTTCAAGGTACTGGCGGAAGGCGGAGCCGATATAGCGCCTCTTCGGCGTCTGCTGGAGGAAAATGTGGATGAGGAGCGTATTCGGAACAGCCCGGTAGAATTGTACTGCTGCACCTATTCCGTTACAGACCGCAGGGAGCTGGATGTAGATATGAAGACTGTGCCGGAAGGGCAGATGCAGGATATGCTGCTGGCAAGCTCCTACCTTCCTGTTTTTAAAAATGAGAAGCTTCACGGAAAGACCTATATGGACGGCGGGGTGACCAATGTGCTTCCCGTAAATGCGCTGCTGGAGAGAGGCTATGAGAATCTGATCCTCATCCGGATCTTCGGCGTAGGCCGTGAGAGGAAAATAACCATTCCTCAGCAGGCCACTGTGCTTGAGATTGCGCCAAGAACCAGTCTTGGCAGCATGCTGCAGTTCGACGGGGCGAAAAGCCGGCGGAATATGCGGATAGGCTATTACGATGCCATGCGGATGCTCTACGGGCTGGAAGGAAAAATATATTATATTGAAGAAAATAAAGAAGAGTGTTATTATTTAAAGCAATTGACAGAGCTTCGCCCAGAGGTTCTGGAGCGGCTTCTTGAAAACTATAAGATCGAAGGGGAGCCGGGAGGGCCGCTGCGGCGTTATATGGAAGCGGTTCTGCCGCAGATAGCCGGGGAATTGAAGCTTGGAAGCGGATGGAATTACAAGACGCTTTATCTGGCTGTACTGGAGGCTTCTGCAAGGCTGCTGCGGATTAGGAAGTATCGGATTTACAGCTTAGAGAAGCTGGCGGAGGCTGTGCGGAGGAAGGCGGCGGACAACGGAATTCCCGAGGGGGCTCCCGGATTTGTGCATATTATTTTGAATTCAAAATTGCAATGAGGGATATTGCGTAACCGGAATAAGATAAAATAGGACTGGAGGACAAGTGTGATGGATTTAAAGGGACGGGATTTTTTAACATTGAGAGACTATACGCCGGAGGAGATTTCCTATCTGGTGGAGCTTTCCGGAAAGCTGAAGGCCAGGAAGAAACAGGGCATTGCCGAAAAGCCTCTTCGTGGGAAAAACGTGGCGCTGATTTTTGAAAAAACCAGTACGCGTACCCGCTGCTCCTTTGAGACGGCGGCCCATGATCTGGGAATGGGCACTACATATTTAGACCCTTCCAGCTCCCAGATTGGAAAGAAGGAGAGCATTGCTGATACGGCCCGGGTGCTGGGGAGAATCTATGACGGCATCGAGTACCGGGGCTTTGGACAGGAGATTGTGGAGGAGCTGGCCAGATATGCAGAGGTTCCCGTCTGGAACGGCCTTACGAACGAATACCATCCCACCCAGATGCTGGCCACGCTTCTGACCGTAAAGGAACATCTGGGCCGTCTGAAGGGCGTGAAGCTGGTGTACATGGGAGATGCCCGTTACAATATGGGGAATTCCTTAATGATTGTCTGTGCCAAGATGGGAATGCATTTTACGGCCTGCGCGCCCAAGGCTTATTTCCCGGAGCAGGAGCTGACAGACTGGTGCAGGGCCGTGGCGGAGGATACAGGCGCGACTATTACGCTCACGGAGGATGTGGATGCAGGCACAAAGGGAGCGGATGTGATTTACACCGATGTATGGGTTTCCATGGGAGAGCCGGACGAGGTATGGGAGACGCGTATCCATGATTTGATGCCGTACCAGGTAAATAAGCATGTGATGGAAAATGCAGGCCCTCAGGCGATCTTTACCCATTGTCTGCCCGCGTTCCATGATTTGAATACAAAAATCGGAAAAGAAATCAGCGAGAAATTCGGCATTACGGAGATGGAGTGCACGGACGAGGTATTTGAGTCCTCCCAGTCTGTCGTATTTGACGAGGCGGAGAACCGGATGCACACCATAAAGGCCGTGATGGCGGCGACCTTAGGAGCAGAGATTGATGAAGCAGAATAAACCGCCGGGGGGCGATTCCTATTACTATTGGAAGATCATAAATATGATTCTGGCCTGTGTGATTCTAATTCTGGCGATTCTGATTATTCTGGGAGGAAAAGACGGCCTTCTGGTGCCGGGCGTCTTTTTCCTAGGAACTGTGATGTGCAGCATGTCCGGAATTATGGAGCTTGCCAGGAACAAAAGGGTAGTAGGGTATATCTGCTCGGTTTTTGCCGGGATTTTAACAGTGGCGCTGATTGTAAGTATAATTCAGATGTGGTGAGGGAATGAAAGAAAAGATATTGCGGATACTGAGAGAGGCGGACGACTATGTGTCCGGCCAGGAGCTCTGTGAGCAGCTTGGCGTATCCAGGACTGCCGTGTGGAAGGTGATCGGACAGCTAAAGGAAGAGGGATATGAGATTGAAGGAGTGAAGAACCGGGGATACCGTATTTCTTTCATTCCGGATATTATGACAGAGGCCGAGATTGGAAGCCGTCTTGACACAAAGGTAATGGGCCGGTGCTGCGTCTGCTATGAGGAGACCGATTCCACCAATACCAGGGCAAAGCGGCTGGCGGATGAGGGAAAGCCTCACGGAACGCTGGTCTGTGCGGAAACGCAGACTGGGGGCAAGGGACGCCGGGGAAGAGCCTGGAGCTCGCCTCCTGGGGAATCTGTCTATATGAGCCTTTTGCTGAGGCCGCTGATCAGCCCCATTCATACTTCCATGCTGACGCTGGTGATGGGTCTTGCTGCAGCCAGGGCCTGCAATGAGGTATTGGAGCGCAGTCTGGTAGAAAAGGTTCCCAAGGTAATGGTAAAATGGCCCAACGACCTGGTGCTGGAGGGCCGGAAGCTGGCCGGAATCCTGACGGAACTGAGTGCGGAAGTGGACTACATCAACCACATTGTCACCGGAATCGGCATCAACGTAAATACAAAAGCCTTCCCAAAGGAGCTTGCGGCTACGGCCAATTCCATGTATCTTGCCGCAGGAAGGCCGTTTTCCAGAGCAGAGCTTGCGGCCTGCTGTATGAAGCATTTTGAAGCATGTTATGATACCTTTCTTAAGACAGAGGATTTAGGCGCTCTCAGGGAAGAATATGAGAGCCTTCTGGTGAATAAGGGCAGGCAGGTGCAGGTACTGGAGCCGGGGCATACCTATACGGGAACGGCCCTGGGCATTAAGAAAACCGGGGAGCTCCTGGTGGAACGGGAGGACGGGCAGGTAACGGCTGTGTATGCGGGCGAGGTGTCCGTGCGCGGAATTTATGGATATGTGTAGGAGAGACAGATGTATCAGGAAAAGATAGTGCTCTGCGGAGCCAGCTCCTATGAGGAAAAATATTATTTTAATGAAGATTTTGCAGCGCTTCCGGAGGAGATCAAAAAGGAGCTTAAGATTCTCTGCGTGCTGTTTGTGTCCGAAGTAGGAGGCGTCCTCACCCTGGAATTTGAGGAGGACGGAACCCTATGCTTTCAGGTAGGCAGCCAGGAAAATGATTTCTTTTTTGACGAGATAGGAAGCGGCTTGAAGATTAAAGCAGTGCAAAGGGAAAAACAGGAGCTTCTGGCGTCTCTGGAGCTTTTTTACAAGGTGTTTTTTCTGAATGAGGAGATTGAACATGCATAATGAGATTATTACCATCGGCCCTGTCACCATCTACGGCTATGGACTGATGATTGCAATCGGTATATTTTTGGCTTATTTTCTGGCGGAGTACAGGGCCAGAAGAGTTGGGCTTGATGGGGAAGAAGTTTTTGGGCTGACCTTTTTTGCGGTTGCAGCCGGTTTGATTGGAGGAAAGGTTCTTTATTATATTACGACCTTTCGGGGGATTCTGGCGGATCCTTCCCTTCTTCTCGATGTTGCCGATGGCTTTGTGATATATGGAGCGCTCATAGGCGGCGTGGCAGGCGTGGTTCTTTACTGCAGGAGAAGAAAGCTGAACTGCCTGAGTTATTTTGACCTGGCAGTGCCTTCTGTTGCCCTGGCACAGGGGTTTGGCCGGATTGGCTGCCTGCTGGCCGGCTGCTGCTACGGAAGGGAGACGGACAGCCCCATAGGAATCGTGTTTCATGCATCAGAGTATGCGCCCAACGGGGTAGCCCTTGTTCCCACGCAGGTGATATCCAGCGTATTGAACTTTGTTCATTTTGCTATTCTGATTGTATTTGCAAGGAAGTATAAGAAGGGTGAGGGGCAGGTGGCCGGGCTGTTTTTTGCACTGTACAGCGCCGGGCGCTTTTTCCTGGAGTTCCTCCGGGGGGATGCAGAGCGCGGAAATGTAGGCGCCCTTTCCACTTCTCAGTTTATTGCGATTTTCATGTTTGCGTTTGGCTGCCTGCTGTTTTTTTATCTGGGAAAACGAGGGAAGAAGGCTTTTGCGGTCAGCATCATTGGAGGAGCTTCCGGCCCCACAAGCATTTTCCTGGCAGGAACGGATCGTTCCGGTGACGGGGAGAGGAAGCGCAGGCTAGAGAAGAAGCTGGAGCAGTGGAGAGAACTGCTTCCGGCGAAACCCCATACACTGGAAGAGGTAGAAGCATATCTCACAGAAAAATGGCAGGCGGAGCGGCTTGAGGAAGAAACCCAGGAGTTTCGCCATATGGAGCAGGCGCTGCGGTCAAGCCTGGCGCTTACACACAAAAAGGAGCTTCTGGACACGCCGGAGCCGGCAGCTATTGATTCGAAGGCCTCTAAGAAGGAGCAATTGGCATTTGCAGAGCAGATTCAGAAGCGGTTTGATGAGGCTGAGAAGATTACGGCGGAAGAATTGCCCATGGATCTCCGGATATATCGGATTTGCCCGGACAAAGAGGAGGGGGCGAAGCTTCAGGATAAGGCGGCAGAGAACATCCGCCTGGATGTACAGATAGAAAAGAACTTCCAGGTTCTTCAGGTTTCCTTTCAGTATGACGGTGGGGAAGGGAAAAAGAAAATGGAAGAGATTATGAAGGACATTTATGAGTATTACGGGGTGACGGAAGAGGACAAGGAAAAAGGGACGGAGCGTTTCTGGATGCTTGTCCACGTGCTGGAGGAACGGTCGGATGAGTAGGCAGGAACGGATTTTTCAGACATGCTTATATATGGGCGCGCTGCTTTTGGTGCTGCTGGCGGACTGGCACTGGTTTGCCGGCCGCTGCCCTCAGGGGAATCAAGTGCTGGGAGCGGAGCTTTATCCTTTGATTTACGGGGCTTTTCTTGTGTTCATAGGCGGCTGCCTGGGGGCGGCGGTGTATTTTGGCGGAAAAGCCCGGCCAAGGGTGACAAAGCATCGGAATAAACATAAGTAAAAGGCTGCCGGCCGCGGAGTAAACAGTAAAAGAGCGGCGCCGCCGGGATGTGTGGGGCTGCAGGATGGGAATGAGAGTAATGAGTCTAAAAATAGGAAATGTTGAGCTTTCGAATCCGTTGATTCTGGCGCCTATGGCAGGGGTAACCGACCTGCCGTTTCGTTTGCTGTGCAAGGAGCAGGGGGCGGGACTGGTCTGCATGGAAATGATCAGCGCAAAGGCTATTTCCTTTCACAACCGGAATACGGAAAGGCTGATGGAGATTGCGCCAAAGGAAAAGCCGGTGTCCCTGCAGCTGTTTGGTTCGGATCCGGAGATTATCAGTGAGACTGCAAAGGAAATTGAGGAGAGGCCCTTTGATATTCTGGATCTGAATATGGGCTGTCCTGTTCCCAAGATTGTGGGCAACGGGGAGGGATCCGCATTGATGAAGGATCCCAAGCTGGTGGAACAGATTGTGTCCCGGACTGCAAAGGCGGTGAAAAAGCCGGTGACGGTTAAAATCCGCAAGGGCTTTGACGACAGCCGCGTGAATGCGGTGGAGATTGCAAAGATTGCGGAAGCCTCCGGCGCGGCTGCGGTGGCGGTTCACGGGCGGACCAGGGAGCAGTACTATTCCGGCAGGGCTGACTGGGAGATAATACGTAAGGTAAAGGAGGCTGTCCGGATTCCGGTGATTGGAAACGGAGATGTGGATTCGCCCCGGCAGGCTCGGCGGATGCTTGAGGAGACGGGCTGCGACGGCATTATGATCGGCCGGGCGGCCAGGGGGAATCCCTGGCTGTTTCATCAGGTGCTTACCTTTCTGGAAACCGGGGAGGAAGAGCCTCGTCCGGGACTAAAGGAGCTCCGGCAGATGATGCTGCGCCACGCCCGGATGCAGATTGATTATAAAGGGGATTACACGGGGATCCGGGAGATGCGAAAACACATATCCTGGTACACTGCCGGCTGCCCCCATTCCGCCAGATTAAGAGCGCAGATTAACAGCGTGGAAAGCCTTTGGGAGCTGGAGGAATTGATATTGACAAGGACTGACCGTTGAGATATACTTTAACGAATGAAGTCTGCCTGCTTTCGGATAAAACAGCGCAGATTGGAAGCATAAATTATACAAAAGAAGATATAATGTACGGGAAGGCAATGAGCAGTGCCAAAATGGAAGATGACAAAATGCCAGCTTGCTGGCGATTTTGTCAGATTACATTTTGATAGGGCGAAGCCCGCGAATGGAAGATGACAAAATGCCAGCTTGCTGGCGATTTTGTCAGATTACATTTTGATAGGGCGAAGCCCGCGAATGGAAGATGACAAAATGCCAGCTTGCATTTTGATAGGGCGAAGCCCGCGAATTTGGAAAACCGCTTGGTTTTCCAAATTCGCGCACTGCGGCGATGATCCGCTAAATATAGATAGTTACAATTCGAGCCACGAAGGGTAACAATAAATCTGCAACAAGAAATACAGGAAGGATGTAAAAGGAAATGAGCGAGAAAAAAAACTTACTGACTTATGAAGGACTGAAAAAGCTGGAGGACGAGCTTCAGGATTTGAAGGTTGTTAAGAGAAAGGAAATCGCACAGAAGATTAAGGAGGCCAGAGAGCAGGGCGACTTATCCGAGAATGCAGAGTATGATGCAGCGAAGGACGAGCAGAGGGACATTGAGGCCAGAATTGAACAGATAGAGAAGATTCTAAAAAATGCAGAGGTAGTTGTAGAGGATGAGGTTGATCTGGACAAGATCAGCGTGGGCTGCAAGGTAAAGGTTCTGGATGTGGAATTCGAGGAGGAAGAGGAATTCAAGATTGTGGGCTCTTCCGAAGCAAACAGCCTGGGCGGCAAGATTTCCAACGAATCTCCCGTAGGCAAGGCGCTGATCGGGGCTAAGGCCGGAGATACGGTTCAGGTGGAGACCCAGGCGGGTATGATTGAATATAAGGTATTGGAGATCCAGCGGTCAAATTAGTCTGTCTGTGAAAGGATCTCCGGAAGAATAAAAAGTAACAGTCCGGACATCCGGGATGTTACATATAGAAAATGAGGAGTGGAAGATTATGGGAGAACAAAAGAATGGGGCTGCAAAGGAGCAGGATGTAAAGCAGCTTCTCAAGGTGCGGCGCGAAAAGCTGGCCGATCTGCAGGAACGGGGCATGGATCCCTTTCAGATTACAAAATATGAGGTAAGCCATCACAGCCAGGAGATCAAGGATGAGTTTGACAGTCTGGAGGGTAAGGTTATCACCATAGCGGGCCGTATGATGTCCAAGCGTGTTATGGGGAAGGCCTCTTTTTGCAATGTGCAGGATTTGAAAGGCAATATTCAGTCTTATGTGGCCAGGGACAGCGTGGGAGAAGAGGCCTATAAGGATTTCAAGAAGTTCGATATCGGCGATATCGTGGGAATCAAAGGACAGGTGTTCCGCACCAAGACAGGGGAGATTTCCGTCCATGCGGAGGAGATTACCCTTCTGAGCAAGAGCCTTCAGATTCTCCCGGAGAAGTTTCACGGACTGACCAACACGGACGTGCGCTATCGCCAGCGTTATACGGATTTGATTATGAATGCGGAGGTGAAGGACACCTTTGTAAAGCGTTCCCGTATCTTGAGCAGCATCCGCCGTTATCTGGACGGACAGGGCTTTTTGGAGGTGGAGACGCCTATGCTGGTAGCCAATGCGGGCGGCGCGGCGGCACGGCCTTTTGAGACGCATTTTAATGCGCTGGATGAGGATTTTAAGCTTCGTATTTCTTTGGAGCTTTATTTGAAGCGGCTGATTGTAGGCGGCCTGGAGCGTGTTTATGAGATTGGCCGGGTGTTCCGCAACGAGGGCCTGGATACACGCCACAATCCGGAGTTTACGCTGATGGAGCTTTACCAGGCTTATACGGATTATCACGGCATGATGGATCTGACCGAGAACCTGTACCGCCATGTGGCCCAGGAGGTTCTGGGGACGACGAAGATTGTGTACAACGGCGTGGAGATGGATCTTGGAAAGCCCTTTGAGCGCATTACCATGGTAGATGCAGTGAAGAAGTATGCCGGGGTTGATTTTGACGAGATTAAGACAACGGAAGAGGCAAAGGCCGTAGCAAAGGAAAAGGGCGTGGAGTTTGAGGCCCGTCATAAGAAGGGCGATATTTTGAGCCTGTTCTTTGAGGAATTTGCGGAGGAGCATCTGGTTCAGCCAACCTTTGTGATGGATCATCCCATTGAGATTTCTCCGCTGACGAAGAAGAAGCCGGACAACCCGGACTATGTGGAGCGTTTTGAGTTCTTTATGAACGGCTGGGAGATGGCCAATGCTTATTCCGAGCTGAATGATCCCATTGATCAGAGAGAGCGCTTCAAGGCCCAGGAGGAGCTTCTGGCCCAGGGAGACGAGGAAGCCAATACAACGGACGAGGACTTTTTGAATGCCCTGGAGATTGGCATGCCGCCTACGGGCGGAATCGGATTCGGCATTGACCGGATGTGTATGCTGCTTACGGATTCGGCTGCCATAAGAGATGTTTTGCTGTTCCCGACAATGAAAACGCTTGGCGGAAAAGACCAGTAAAATCAAGGGTTTGCGGTACTTGAACTTGTAAACTACAACAAATTTACAACAATTTTACAACGCATATTGAAGAATAATGAGCGTTAATGAATAGTTGTACTCATAAATCCAATTCAATATTTTGTACGATAAGGACATTTTTCTAAAAGAAAATTTTAGGGAAGTGTCCTTTTGTTATGGTCAAAACAAAATAAGAAATGGAGGAAATGAACATGAGTAGTACAGCGTTAGGAGCAGAGAAAGCGATTATTTTTATCAGCGATGCACATGAAAAATTCTACTACGAGAAATTGAAAGAGGTCAGGTATCAGGACGTGTACCATAAAGCACTTGTATATTGTCTTGGTATCAGCGATGACACGAGAAGGAACATTTACAGTATCTATGATTTTAAGACAGGCTGCGTGAAAACGGAGTGCCTGCATGAAGGATGGCAGACCAGCGGGAGCTTAAAAGTAGTCAGGATGGCGTTTAACCTTTACTGCAATGGTACGCCAAGTGTCTTTGATTACGATGATGCGGAGGAACAGGTGGACGAGTGCAGACGGTACACAGTGGAAGAACTGTTCTGCTGTGCCTATGCGCCTTATTTTTGGCAGGCGGTACAAATTCGTTATCCGGAATATGTAACATATAACCACAACTTGTACGCCATGCTTGGAGGACGGGATTGATGTTAAAAGTCAGGCTTATGGGAACGAAGAACGATATTAAGTGGTTCGGGAAGATTTTACAGCGTAACCCGAAAATCGAGGTGACGGAGTTTTCCGATATGTTCCCAAACAAAGGGACAAAGAAATATTACAGGACTTATGTGGAAGTCAGGAAAAGCAACGTAAAAGAAAATTAGTAGAAGCAAAGGAGAATTATCATGTGTAAAATAATCGCAATCGCAAACCAGAAAGGCGGTGTGGGTTATGAAAAGTAAGTTATTATGCAAAGTTGAGCCTACACTTTTGCTGATTTTATAGGGTATAGGCTCTTTTGAACTTTGCATAATCAGGGGTAAACCTTTACAAAGATTTCAA
>CAJTFE010000051.1 GCA_910575725.1 Clostridia bacterium
CGGCTTCCCGGCTTTCTGTTTACTATTCGAACTCCTCGGCGGATAGCTTGAACTGACTGTTTTTCCCTCATTTTTCAAACATATATTATCCATATTCTTTAAAAATTGCTCTCGTTTTTGTGCCAGTCAAAATTTTTAGAGCCAAAATAGAGCCAAGTTTTTAATCACCTATAACAGAATATATCCAGTATTCTTCATCATTCTTTCTTTGCTTATCAAGCATTACGCCAATATCTACTGCATCTTTAGCTTCGTATTGAGTATATTTAATATGATCAACTTCTATACTTTCGATTTTACAATATGTAAATTTCTCGCAATGCTTTTTTATAATAGCATCCCCAATACTTATCGTTATCCCCTCTATTTTAAAGCAAAGCAACTTTGTCAACTTATTGGGATTATATATTTCATTTATTCTATATGCTTTATTTGTTACATAGGGCAAAATTTTTTCAAACCCTATTTTATCCATTTCTTGTCCAAAAAGCTTTACTTTCTTTATCATTTGTAATTGTAAATCATATGATAAAATATCTGTAACAGAACCGTGTGCAATACGGTTTCTCCTATCTGCCAATTCATTTAAAAATGAAAATATGATATCTAGTTTCAATCCTTCATAATTGCATTCACCATTTTGTTGTATATATAATTCTTTTAACTCTTCATTCCGTTTTATACTATTTATCACATCTGTCAAGCCAACATTTTTTAATACTTCTCCAATTGTTTGAACTCTAAAATTTGCTGTATGCTGACAAAATGCTTCATAATTTATTGAACATTTATTATGCTGAATACAGTCATTAAGATTTCTAATAATCTGTTCTTTTGATAAAAAATCACAGTATTTTGATTGTTCTATTTTCCCCATTAGTTCAACTGATAAGTCTATATGATTATTAACTATTATTGCAGGAAGTTTCGAATACTCTTCACACTCATCTACCAATAACATTAAATAATCTTTTACATAATTTTCTACAAACTGTTCAAAACACCCATATAAACTTACAATAACTACTGCATAATCATACTTCCTTTTATTAAATCCTCTACTAATATTCTGCAGATCTATGATTTTATCTTTATACATAGCTTCTGATTTTGAAATATCTAAATTCAAGATTTGGTTGTAACAGCGTATACTTTGCATGTAATGTTCTATTTGTTCTATCTCACCCTTAAACGCAACATAAGATGGTAACATAATTATTCACCTATAACTTTGTCTACCGCATTTTTAATCGCATCACGCCGTTTAATAATATCATTTTTATTAAATCGACTTGTAAACAGTTCAGATTTCTCTATAAATATTTTTTTGACTTCATCACGTATTTTATCTTTCTTCTCATATATTTTCTCTGTTTGCTCTAAGTGTTGGCAAAAAGCAAGCATAAATGCATCATATAAAACTTTTGTTGGCTTTGTAACCTGTTTTACTTCATTACCATCACGTGAAGCTTTCCATAACCTAAAAGCAGATTCCCCCATAATTTCATATATAATATCTATTGTTTCTTTAAAACATTTCTCCAAATTTTTTAATGTATCTTCCGAAAACTCATTACCCAATATAAGATACTCATCCAAAAATTTCTTGATGTAATTATCAGTCCATTTTTCAATTTGTCTAAATGCAAAAAATCTCAACACCAATTCAACATCTTCCATTTTATCATATAGTACATTTCCTGTTATTTTATTCTTTTTATCAACATTTACAGGTATAGCAAACAACTTACGAAATTTTGTATTACAAGAAAGTTCTAAACATAATTTATTCAAAGCGCCATCATACAAAGCATTTCTTGTTTCCTGATCTGATAAGTCAACACCACCACTGTTCAATCTCTCAAAAACCAACTGTTTCATATTTAAGGCTTCCAATTCATTTTTAGCTGTTTCCTGCAACAAAATAATAGAAGATAAATATCTTCTATCAATACCAAGCTTTATTACTTCTGGAAGTTCATTATATTTATATCCATTTAATTCAGACCATTCTTCTAACCCTTCTAAAGCAAATCCATCATTATAAAACTCGTATATTGCTGTTATTCTCTGCAAGCCATCCATTACCTCATATTTAGAATAAGTTGTTTCGTACAAAAATATAGGAGGAATAGGCACATTTATAATAAATGATTCAATTAACTTTGATTTTCTTTTATTATCCCAACGATGCCTTCTCTGAAATCCAGGCTTTAAAATATAATTTCCACTTTCAATTAATCCCACTATTGTATTAAGAGGATATCTCGCTTGCTCTGTAACAATTCTGATTTGCCCTTGATGATATTTTCTAGTTATTTCGTCAAATGACATTTTCACTCCATTTTCAATCTTATCTTTACCCAATTTTAACGCTTCTCCACTATACAACTTCATATATGGCACTCCTTTATAAGTATGGTATATTATTAGATAATTATTCCTTAAAACATACATCTTTTATCAAGAAACATTAGAGCAGGTACTACCTGCCCTTATGCCTCTCTTTCCTTTTCTGCCGTTTCAGTTCAAACTGCCGCTGCTTCTCTGCCTCTCGCTGTTCCCGGCTTACTATCTTACGTTCAGTTTTCAACTGCTCCTGCTGTAATTTCAAAGCCTGTTGCGATTTTGTACCTATCCCGGTATTCTGTACCTGTTTCCGTACTTCACGTTGTACCCGTTTAGGCTTACGACCAGCTTCTTTTACATCAGTTGCCACAGCCGGACTAAATCGTAGCCGATAGTAATTCTTCAAAACAAAATCATACACCTCATAGTCTTTGGGTTCTGCACCAAACGTAACCTTACATACAGATAGCTTTCCATCTGATACACGTTCAAACACTCCCACCCCAAAAGGTTCTTCAAAAAATACTGTCAGCTTTCCCGATACTTTGTCCATGACAATTCCTCCTTAAAATAATTGTGATGAACAAAGAACGGACGACCCTAAGGAGGGAGGGCTACTTACACCAAATCGGTGCGACTGGACTACCTACCAGTTCTGCAAGTTTGCCTTGCATTGTGTTTTTATCTTTGCCCCTATATATTACCACATAAACGCCCATTTTTCCACAAAAATATGGCAATCCGCCTATAACTGCAAACTGCCATATTATCATTTCCCTTATCGGCTTTAAGTTACATGGTGCTAGCACCATGTGATAACTATCATCAAAAGGAACATTATCTTTGCCACAGCCTACTTCCTATAACCATATTCCCCAATCCCCATAATTAAATGTCCCACTTCCATGATGAAGTTTTCCGTCTGCCTTGAGATTTCTAAACGCTTCCCACATACGAATTAGGATTTCCGGCTTTATATCCAGTGAATGGTGTGCAGGAAATACTTCCTTTGCAGGCAATGCCGCAACTTTTTCCAAAGAATCAAGGTATGCTTCTGGGTCAGTAGACGGATAATAAGCAAACAGAATATCTTTATAAACCAAATCGCCTGTAAATAAATATCCCCTGCTTTTTTCCCAAAAGCACAAATGCCCCGGAGAATGTCCGGGAGTATGCAGCACTTCAATTTCCCTGCCGCCAATATCAATGATGTCATGGTCTGTCAGCACTTTTGTTGGTATACCTTGAAACAATTCATAATCGCTCACGCAAAACCCTTCGAGCAAATCACAGCGGTCTATGATCATCTCTCTTATCGTTTCAATTAATAAAGGGAATTTACCATTCAGCCAATCCAATTCATCAGCATGGGCATAAAAATCCGGGAAATACTTATGCCCGCCAATATGATCCCAGTGAATATGCGTGGCTACTGCCGTAATTGGCTTATCGGTAAGTTTCAGCACTTCCTCATAG
Source organism: Clostridia bacterium (assembly GCA_910575725.1). Classification (GTDB taxonomy): domain Bacteria; phylum Bacillota; class Clostridia; order Lachnospirales; family Lachnospiraceae; genus Laedolimicola. The sequence goes on from CAJTFE010000051.1 coordinate 3,826, forward strand.
ATATTGGAAATGCCAAGCCCTGTATCAATAAGCAGACTTCGGATATTTCCATTCAACAGATAGCAATGCGTTTCCTCCCAATGGCGGTATTCGCTAATAATATATGTATTTTCATCAATCTTATCTATTGTAAACCAGTTATCCATTACTCTATACTCCTTAAAATCTCAATAAATTTATAGCTTCTCTATCTCTGCCAAAGAATTTTGAATATCCTTATAGACCAATGGTTGCATACTGTCTGCATAAATAGATATATCTGCCTTTTGTAGTGCCGATACAATATCTTCTTTTAATTCCGGCTTATTCTTTGCAATCATAGGCAGTAATTTTATACACTGTCTTGCTGTTATCGGTTTAACATCTTCTATATGCTTCAAATATTCGTCTATAATTTCATCAATTTTATTATCTTTATCCCATTTAGAGTTATAGGCAATCAGCGTAATCCCTCTTGTCCGAATGTAGGAATTATCACTGCCGATCATATCGGCTAACTTATCCATATAACAATATACCTTGTCCGATTTCTCACATTCTTTTTGCAATATCTGTAATGCTTTGTATGCCGTATTATTATTTTTCTCAAATAACAGCCTAAAATTATCCACTATAAAGTATAGCCCCGCCCCCGCAACTCTCTAAAATGGCAGTTTGAACGGTATGTAAAACTGTGTTTTGTGTTCTTTCTTTCAAATTCGCCATCGAAAAAAGCATGACCACCGCCATGCCTTTTTTCTTCACAGATATGTCATCTTACCTTCCTGCCTGCAGTCTATCCTCCCAGGCTATGTACCATCTCTCCCTTCCACCCCCTACATGAACTTCTTCAGCACCCCCACATTCTTCTTCGCCAGCGCCTTTTTCGCCACCTCCAGTTCCTGTTTCAGCTGCTCATTTTCCTTCCGCAGTCTTTCTACCTCCTGCTGGGACATCGCCAGCTCATGGTTCATCGCCATGTCCAGCACCTCACGCCTGGGGTCTGCCAGGCCCGCCTGCTGTTCCAGGGCACGGTCGATCTCCTTCCTCACCTGCGGGTTCTTATAAAAGAATCCCCTGGACAGGCCGGTCCTCTCCATCAGCTTCTGGATGCTGACCTTCTCCCCGTCATCCACCATTCGGACGATCTCCCGTCTGGCTTTTTCGATCTTTGCTTCACTGGCCTGCTTATTGACCGCCAGCATCCTGTCGTATTTGTTCATATTCTTCCTCCCATCCGTCCAGACATCCCAGGATCTTCAAGGACATCTGATGCCTTGCCTGCCGTGTCTCATCCGCCAGGGTCTGGTTGCTCATTTTTCGATAATATTTCACATTGACCAGGCTGCTGTGGCCCAGGAGCCTGGCAATGGTCCAGTCATCCAGGTGCATCTCTGTCAGCCTGACTCCGTACATATGGCGGTACATATGAGTGCCGAACCCGAAGATCCGTCCATTGTCATCCCGGATGTCCTCCCGGTGGATGAGGCGAATGACTTTTCCCTGCAAGGTATTATACTGCATGGGGCGCGCTGGATTTTTATCGTCTACAAAAATGTATTCCGTCTCGCCATATCTTTCTTTGGTATACTGAATCGCCTTCTGGATCAGCATCGCCAGTTCCCTGCTTATGGGCTTTACATAAGTGTTGGTCTTCATCTGCCGGATCCGGATCAGCTCCTCCCCATCCTTCTGAAAAAGACAGTCGGTCTGAAGGGTGAGGGTATCGGATATCCTTGTCCCCAGCATCTGGTGGATGACCATCACCCTGGCTATCTGCTCTTCCATCCTTGTGATGGCGGCGTTCAGCCGTTTCAGTTCCGCGTCCGAATAGGTCTTGAATTCGGCTTTTGGCGTGGGCGGGATGTCCCGGCTCAGGAACAGCCCGTTCAGGTTCCCGTATTCCAGGATCCTGCCGATGCTCTCCATAAGGGCACGCAGCCTGGTCAGCTCACTGTGGAGCTTCTTTGTGGTCTCTTCTTCTGTTTTTAAGTATGTCAGGTATTCCTCCAGAAGCTCCCGGTCGAACTGGCGGAAGGACTGGATATCCGGGTGCCTCTCCCGCAGGAAGCCCGACAGCCGCCGCACGGCAGTCAGTTCCCTGGAGATACAGGCGATGGCCTCATTCTGTAGGTTCAGGTAGATCCCTTTCTTGGTCTCTTCCCGAAGCTCATCCTGCGTGATCTGAGTGAAATTGATGGTCTTATAGTTCTTTACCGGATTCCCATGGAATGGGACTCCCAGCTTCTCCAGCTCCCAGATGTCTTTTTCCTTCTCTTCCCGGCTATCCTGCGGTTCTAGAAAGTCCAGGATCCGTTCCACATATCCCATAACCCCTGGCCGCATCCGGTAAGCATTCCCATAGGCTCCCTGCCTTTCATAATTTAACGGCATCCCCTCCTCCAGCATCCATGCCTTCAGTTTCCGGAACCATGTCTCCCGATCCCAGGCCAGGAAATGTTCCAGGCCCTTCCCCTTTTTCTCCAGGAAGCGGCAGAGCAGGTTGTAATTGCCCCGGTCATTCAGCAGCGTGGTCATCGCGACCGTCCGTATCCTTTCCTGGATAAACTCTGTCATCTCCTCCTGCAGAGTTGTGACGGGAAGCAGCTCCAGGTCGAACACGGCACTCTTCCCCACATATTTTTTCTGATGTTCCGTCAAGTCTTTGTACCCCTCCATATCCCTGAAATAAAGCTTCATCGCCATCAGTCCCCGCCCCCTTTCAGGCATGCCATCAGGCTGTTTCCAGGCTTTGCGAAGAATTCCCCGCTGGTCCTGTCGATCCGGTCCGGCATGTAGTCGATGTACTGGCGGGTCATCTCCTCATAGGCATGTCCCAGATAATCCCTGACTCCCTGGATGGATACCCCGCTGTCATAAAAGCGGGTAGCCACTCCGTGTCGGTAATCATGGGACCGGAAGAGGTATTCCCCGTCCTGTATCCCCAATTCCCGGCAGCATCGGATCATCTGGCTCCGGAAGGTCGTGCTTTGGTAAGCGCCTCCCTTTTTATTTTGGAACACATAGCTGTCCGCCTCAATGCCATGCTTTTTCAGATACACCTGCATGAGCCGGTAGACCGCTTCAGGGATCGGTATCCGCTTGTATGTCCTCAGCTTTACCTGGTAGACCTGGATCCATGCGTCCCGTCCCTGTATGTAGTAGGCATCCCCCTTCAGACTGCACACCTCGCTGATCCGCAGCCCGATCCCCCACAGGTGCAGGTACATGAGCCGGAGGTGTTCCGGGAACCGGTGGAGCTTTTTCAGGATCTCATCGGAGACCTGCTCTTCCACGCTCCGGTCATGGTGCAGGGGAAGCGTCTTCTTCAGGTAATATTCCCCGTGGAAGGGGATCTGGCCCACGTAATCCCTGGCCTTGAGGAAGCTGTAAAAATGCTGCAGGGCCATCACCTTCCGGTTGAAGGTCTCCGCCTCCAGTCGCTTTTCCTGGAGCCTTTGGAAGTATTCCCGAAAACCCGTTTCTGTCATATCGCATGCATCCTGCGGGATCTCCTTCAGGAAATTTCGGATGTCTATCATCTCTGCCTGAAGATAGCGCAGTGACAGGTCTGTCAGCCCCAGCCCATACTTCATATACTTTTTCAGGAGTTGTCGGTTCCTGTCGTGGGTGACCTCCACAAAGGACAGGCTGACTACTGGGTTGCTTGGATCAATCCGTTCCGGCTGCAGGGACAGCCTCTCCAGGTACCAGACATCCGCATCCCAGTGGATGTCCTTCGCCTGCAGGAACAGGATCTTCCTGCACTGATCCAAGATACCGGCTGCTTTGGGCTGTCCTGCTTCCACTGCCTGTTCCCGGTATTTTCGGCTCTGGTCAAAGGCCATCTGCTCGATATCCTCTACCTGTTCCTCCACGCAGAACCGGTAGAATCTCCACAGTCCTTTCAGATGCTCCCGCAAAAGTTTTCCGTTTCCATCCTCCCGCAGAAAATAATTCAGGGCATCGAATATCTGCCGCTTCATCTTCCCCGGCGCTTTCTTTGAAAAATCCCATACCCATTCCGGTCGTTCCGGGCAGGTGTCCAGCCTTTCCACCAGCTCCTGGGCCGGATGGTATGGCAGAAACAGAAGACTGTCCTCATATGGGTACTTCAGAGGGATCCGTCTGACCTGTGGCCGCCCCTGTTTCCTCATGTCGTACTGTTTGATATGGTCGAAGTATTTCAGATAAAAAGTGTGGTATTGGGGCTTTGCCAGTGTGGGGAGCTCTTCGGCAAAGACCAGCCGCCATTCATAGTCCAGTTCCCCGATGCTCCAGATTCCATGCCTTTCCATGAATCTCTGGAGCTTGCGCCGGTAAACGCTGCCGGCTCCTGTGTACTCCTCGATCTCCTTCCTCAGCTGCTCCTTTTTCTCTTCTGTTTTTCCGCTTTTCTTCTTTGTTTCCTCATGCGGCCCTGTCTGCTTTAACTGATACGCGGGCATCCTGTCACCTCCGTCTACAACAGCTCACGGATCCCATAGTCATCAGAGTGTTTCTCATAAAAGGCCCTGCTCGCCTCCATGATCCGGTCGTCCAGGAGGCCCAGGTACCTGACTGTGGTATCCAGATGCTTATGCCCCAGCGCCTGGCTGATCATCTCCAGGGGCCACCCGTCCTTCCAGCGGATGACCGAGAAGTACCGCCGCAGCATATGGGGCGTTATCTGTATCTGGGTCTTTTTCTCCATCCGTCCAAGCATGTCGTAGACGCTTCCGACTTTCAACGGCTGTCCGGCTGTCTCCCCGGCGATATTGATGAACAGGAAGTCCTGGCGCTGCAGGAGCTTCCGGTATTCCGCCAGATAGTGGAGAAGGAAGTCGAAAGTGTCATCGCTGATTCGGCTCCTCCGGTACTCGGCGTTCTTCGCCCTGGCATCATTTTCATTGTCGTCCCGGAACCACACCCGGATGGTATGGTTCTGGTAATCAATATCCCTGGTATAGCTGACCCCCAGGATTTCCCCGATCCGGAACCCGGTCTCCGCGATCAGGAGGAGCAGAAGCCTGTCCCGGTTGTTTGTGCAGGCTTTCAGGATCGTTACGATCTCATTCTGCTCCGCCGCACGGACGTTTCTCTCTTCCGCTTTCAGATAGCCGTTAAAGGATTTTGCTCTCATGACCCGCTTTACACCCACCGCGTTGGCTACCGTGATCTGCCCATAAGACAGGACCCGCAGGCTCCCAAACTGGGGATCTTCCGCCTCCATAAAAAGATAGAACCTGAACACGTCTTTCAGATACGCATTACAGGTTCCATTCCTGGGGTTCTTTCTGTCATTTTCAGTTTTATGCCGACCTGTCTTGATCCAGTAGAGGAACCGCACGAAGTGTTCATGCTGTTCGTCATAAGCCAGCTGGCAAACCTGGGAGAATTCCATCTGCTTTTCCGAGAGGTATTCCAGGTAATAACACAGGGCGAAAGCCGCCCGTTTTACTGTGTTTGGTGAACGGTTGGATTTGACCTTATGCACAAGGTACCGGGAGGGGAGAAGTTCCATTTCCATGGTCTCACAGTCCTGGATATAAAAATATTGGACCGCCGCTTCTGTGACCGTTTCAACTGAATATCGTTTCAACTGCTCTCCTCCTTTCTCCTGCGCTATACACAGTATACCGTGTTGTCCCCATGATAGCTATCACTACTGCCACTCAATACCCAACAAACTTTTTCCTCTTACATGCAGCAATACTGACAAAAGCCACCGATTCTTTTCCGCTCATAAATGCATCCCCTGGATCGGTTCCTGGGGAACCTGACTGCTGGAAAACAGGTCCATCAGGAACTTAATCCCACCCAATTCACAGGCTTTCTGGAAAGCTTCGTCATAATTGCTGCATTTTCTCTCCGCCTTTACCTGAAAGCAGGCCTCCCCGATATGAGGGAATGCCCCTTCGTAGATTCCTATAGTCAGATTCCCTTCTGGAGTTATCCTCATGAAGCATCCATCTCTGCCTCCGGTATAATACAGCGTACCCCGCCCATTCAACCGGGTAATACGATCCTCCCCCCATCGGTATTGGCTGCTGTTTGTCACAGCCTGCCACTGTTCCAGTTCCTTTTTTGTCATTTCATGCCCTCTTTTTCTCACCCTGCGGCAGAGATTATCCCCTCCAAAGTAGAACATACTTCAATCCCACACTGACGCATCCGAAGCAGAAAATCCGTGGCCAATTCCTTATCACGGGAGATTCTGGAGGAATCCAGAACCAACAGCACTTCGATTCCCCTGCTGTCCTTTTCCTCCAGGAACAGATCCAGTCCGGGTCTCTCTAACCCTGCCGTTTCTCCCATATCGCTGGAGCTGCCTGCGATCTCCATCCGGAGCTGTTCTCCATAGGTATTCAGCTGCTCATATTGTTTCTTTAAGGTACCATGGCTGTCTTCCGGCGCATCGATACGGGTATAGATCCATGCTTTCTTCTTTCTGTCATCCATACTTCTCTTCCTCTCTATCTGCTTCTTCGCCCTGTTCTGACTCATTTTTTCATAGCTGCCGCATCTGTAGCTGTTTTTTCCTTCTGGATATTTTTCATCCCCAGGCTGACGATCAGTCCCCTGTCCACTGCAGCCAGGGTTGCTTTATCCAGGCAGCCTATGTATTCACGCAGCCGTTTCTGATCCAGGGTCCGTACCTGTTCCAGTAAGATCATAGAATCCCGGTGCAGACCGTGAAACTGTCTGTCTATATGGATATGAGTGGGGATCTGATGCTTTCCGTCCCGGCTGGTGATCGCTGCCGCTATGGTGGTTGGACTGAACCGGTTCCCTGTGTTATTCTGCAAAATCACAACCGGACGGATACCGCCCTGCTCACAGCCAACTACCGGCCTTAAGACAGCATAGTAGATATCTCCACGCCTGATTTTTCTTCCTGTCATTCCTGCCTTCCCTCCTTTCTGTCAGCAAAACGACATTTCCTGTTCTTTCTTTATAAAAGCAGCGGCCTAAAATACAGACCGCTGCCTGTCTAACTTCATAAACGCACACATCTGTGTACGCAGGTTATCCGCCTTACAGCGGATTGCCTTTCCTCACATGAAAAATCGTGCTTGTTCTTCATTTTCAAGTTTCGTCTGCTCCTATTCGACACTACTTCCCGGAGCCTGGGCAGTCAGTTACAACCGGTTTTGGCTAACCGTCATGGGACTCGAACCCCGGCCAGGATCTCTGGTCGCCGCCCTCATTGCGGTTCCCTTCTTTATTAAGAAGGGGCTGTGACTGGACGGAAGTATCATTATAGGCTGTACAGGTCATTGCGGTATGCCCCGGCCACGGGGCATTTTCAGGACGGACAGTTCCCGCTCTGCACCTTTGATGTCATCTTATTGACAGACACTCTGACTGTCTGCAGGTGGTCCTGGCGTGTCCTCCTTCGCCGCTTTGCGCTTTCGCGCTGTACAGCTAACGTATTGTAACTGCTGGATATGACCGCCTGAGACGGTATTTTTCAAAGGACAGAAGAAGGATTCTTTTCCCTCTCACTTACTTCCACGTTGGCAGAGCGTTTTGACAACCCTAAAAAAGAAAAAAATTTAAAAATTTTGCAAAAATCGGCGCAGCTTGTCCAAAATACGCTGTTTCCGTTTATTGACAGCATTTTGTGAACATCCCAATTCCTCTGCCAGATCACGTTCTGTGCGCTCATTGAAAAATATCTTCTGAATCAGATACCGTTCTTCATCAGAAAGCGAAGACAGAGCCCTATGTAGCTGCTCCAATTCCATACGCTGGAATACCTGTTCTTCTGTACTTAGGCTTTCCTCTGCAAACTGTATGGACATATCCACCAACCGTTCATAAGAATCCTCCCGGCTGGATAGAACCGTCACTCTATGATTCTTTGCATCAACAATGGTCTGCTCTGCCTTCAGGTCGTACTCCTGATACTGCATTTTTCTCTCTGTTTCCTTCAATACTTCGATTACTTCTTCGCTGGCCTCCGGGTACATTTTCCGGAAGTCCGGCAGTCTGCCTGGCTTTGCCATAGGCTTGTCCTCCATTTTCTTTAAATTTCAAAAATGAAGAACAAGCCGGGCGGGGAACGGCACCTTGCTGCCTGTCTGCCAGCCTTAAGCCATACTGCCAATGACTTTTCAATCTGTGAGGAATCACAATCGACACATGAACGAATAAATGTTTCTGTCCGTATGTCTACGATTTGTTCGTATATATCCTGCTCTATTAGTTCAGTATTTGGCGTAAAAAATGCCTGTATATAGCTGATAATTTTTTTAACCAGCCACCACAGGCGTTGAAACTAAATTTCATATGCTGTTGATAGCAAATAACAGCATGGATATATTCTATTTGCAAATATAAAATCCCCCTGGCTCTAAAACAGGGCCAGAAGGGAATAAAATTATGTTAATCGGCGTACTGAAGTACCCGTCAAAGCACCGTTTTTTTCTTTGGCGGGTTATCCCCAGTTTTTAAATATTCTGTTAAAATCTACTTTTGTTTACATGAAAGAATTGCAATATCTTTTGGGCACTAAACCCATTTATTTAATCATCCTCTAGATCCGCCCTCCAGTTTCCCCATCGAAAAAATGAATAAACTGCTTATCCAATGCCAAATAACACATATCACCAACCTTTAACGAACAAACCGCATCCGTTACAATCCCCAAATTACCTAAATTTTCTGTATCTGCAAAAACAACCGTTTCCCGTCCAGTCCACTCTACCGATACTACCCGTGCCCTGATATGATCGGGATTCTCGGTGATATGGATATGCTCCGGCCTTATGCCGCAAAATTTCTCTCCCTCTTTCCAGATATTCATAGGCGGTGATCCGATAAATCCGGCCACAAAAAGATTTGCAGGTTTCTGATAAAGCATCTGCGGCGTATCCATCTGCTGAACCACGCCATCCTTAAAAATGGCAATGCGATCCCCCATAGTCATAGCTTCCGTCTGGTCGTGGGTTACATAGATGGTCGTTGTGCCCAGCTTTCTCTGTAAAGCCGTAATCTCCCGGCGCATCTGCACTCTCAGTTTTGCATCAAGATTGGAAAGGGGCTCATCCATCAAAAATAGTTTCGGGGCGCGGACCATCGCCCTTGCAAGCGCTACTCTCTGTCTCTGGCCCCCGGAAAGCGCTATGGGCCTGCGCCAGAGATATTCCGACAAATCCAGGCTGTCTGCAATCTCTGTAACCCGGCGCCGGATATCCTCTTTCTTCCAATGGCGCATCTTCAGGGGAAATGCAATATTATCAAATACTTTCATGGTAGGATATAACGCATAGTTTTGGAACACCATGGCAATATCGCGGTTTTTGGGCGGAACCGGATTCATCAGCACCTCTCCCATATGGATCGTTCCGCTGTCCACATGTTCCAGACCGGCGATCATGCGTAAGGTCGTGGATTTTCCGCAGCCGGACGGTCCCACAAATACTATAAATTCTCCGGGGCGGACGTCCATACTGACCCCTTTTACGGCATGCACGTCCCTGGAATACCACTTATTTACCTGTTCTAATGTCAGTGATGTATTTTCCATAAAATAAACTCCCTAATCTTTCATTCCGGAAGCTGCAATCCCCGCTTCCAGATATTTCTGGCCAAACAAAAAAATCAGCAGCGCCGGTGTCAGCATGATCACAGAAGCCGCAAGGGAAGCCCCCGCATTTTCCGCGGTTACCGTGGGAAGATAAAGCGACAACGGCCATAAGGTCTGATCTTTCAGAAATGTCATAGGCTGCTCCAATGCATTCCAGTATTCCAAAAATCCCAAAACCACCGCTGAAAGAATGCCCGGCACACCAAGGGGAAGCCCCAAGTGGATAAAAATCTGCCAGGCCCCGGCGCCATCCAAGGAGGCAGCCTCCGTCAGCGCCGATGGTATGGCCGCAAAAAAACGGATCATAAGGAAAACGGGAAAAGTAGAAACAGCGCCGGGCAGGATGATCGCCCAGACGGTATTCATCAGTCCCAGACGATCCAGCACAAAATAACTGGAAACCATAGTCACCTGAAAGGGCATCAGCATCAATATAATATATAACGCATACAATACCCCTTTCCCCCGGAACCGGAATCTGGCAAAAGCCCAGGCTGCCGGTGCGCCGATCACAATCTGTCCGGCCACAATGGGAAAGACCTGTTTGCAGGAGTTCCAGAACATTGTGAAAAACTCAGGCGCGTCCAGCAGTAATTCCACATAAAGTTTTAAGGTCGGATACTGGGGCAGAATGGGCCAATGGGCATACCCGGCTTCCTCAGACAGAACCGGTGCCAAATTATGCACCATTTCCCTGCTCCCCATAAAGGAAGCCGACAGTAACATCCACAGGGGCACCCATACAAAAAGCGCCGCCGCAGATAAAAGCATTGCAATCATCCATTTTTTCATTTTCCTTCACCCCTTCCCCATATCATCTGCAGGAAACCAATCAGCGCCATTACCACTAGCGCCATCAGCACAGCACCGGCGCACATTTTATCAATATCCAGCCGTGTAAACCAGTTATTGAACAAATGCTGGAGCATATAGATGCTCTCATGGGGATAACTGCCCGAAATGAGATACGCTTCCCGGAATACCTTAAAGGAGTTCAGTAGCGACAGCACAGCGGCTGTGAATAAGGTAGGCATCAGATTAGGAAGCGTAATGCGAAAGAAACACCGCAGGGCCCCGGCTCCATCCAAAGACGCCGACTCATACAGCGACGGTGAGATGGCTGTAATCCCCGACAGCCACAGCACCATGTCATAGCCTGCATTTTTCCAGATATACGTTACCATCAGTACCGTCATGGCCGATTCGCTGTTCAGCCAATGAACCGTTTCCATGCCCACACTGCCGAGCAGATGGTTCAGCAGACCGTTTTCATGGAAGATCACCTTCCAAAGCAACACCACCGAAGCTACCGGAATTGACATTGGAATAAGAAAAGAAGTTTTATATATTCCCCTCTTCTCCTTCAGTGCGTCCACAAGCAATGCCAGCAACAGGGAAAACAGCAGCAATACAGGAATACAGATCAAAGTAAATTTTGCCGTATTCCCGGCTGCCCACTGGAACGCTTCGTTTTGAAAAACATCCGTATAATTTCTAAACCCTACAAACTGCCCGCCCATAGCCGAAAAGAAAGAGCGCCGGAGTACATCACAAAAGGGAACCAATACCAGTACGCTGACCATCAGCAGGCTTGGCAGTAAAAATATCCATGGAGTGACGCCATCCAGTTCCGGGGCAGTCTGCCGATTAACTTTCCGCTTTTTCTTCAATAAATACAATTTCATTCCCTCCCTGATCCAAATAGTTTCCGGTTCCCAACATCTTGTCATGAAGATCCAGCAGCCATCTTATGGTCAACCATACCATTGGAAGTATCCATAATGTAATAGATGGGTTCCCCGCCAGGGAATCCTTATTCTTCCATATGAGACAAAGCAGGCCTCCCCACCAGATCAGGCTGATCCGGAGAATGTTTTTGGGCTTAGGCACAGGCAATCGCCTGACAACAAGCCACAAAAACAAAACTGTCAAAACGGACAGTATGCCGCCAAGAAGAAAGGTTATCCAAAATGTCCTTTCCCATGCCGCAGGAGGCATACGGAAGATTGCCAGAATACCATCCCTGACCTGAGCACAAAGGCTGCTCCAAAAGGAACCATCCGACCATCTGGTGGGCAGAAACCGGGCCGGTACACTCCACGGGAATCCAACCGTCCAGGAAATCGCCGCCATTCCTGCAAACATCAGCGGAACAGACATAAGGAATAAAAGCCATGTATAACGAAGTTTCCACAAACGGTGTGCAATGCACATAAGAACCCATGCCCAGAGCAGGAATGCAGGGAGGGCTGCCAGTATTCCAGACAGCCAGACATACAGACCAAGGTCTGTCATGTCTCCCACTGGTAATTGATATTTTTGGAGTATCTGTTCCGCTGCGTAAGTGCCTCCCTGTTCTTCGGAGAGATTTAACCACAATCCCTGAAACATCCTCTCTTCCGTTTCTTCTGCCGGAAAGAACGCCAGTCCCTCCTTTCCTTCCACAACGCCGCATACATACCATGTTTTCTCATTCCATTGAATCATCTGCCCCAACACATCAGAAGAACCCCAAAGAGCATGGGCAGTTCCCTCGTCGATCACACAGCCCTTTTCATCTCCCGGCCAGTATCCATATCTGAACCGGCAAAGCTGCAGACGGGAAATGTCTCCATAATACTCGAAGACTTCTCCGTTTACCGGATTCGGGTAAAAGTCCCCATACAATATCTGTTCATAATGGGACATCCACAATACAAAGGAAGGGGGCACCTGATTCATCTGCGCCGGAGAGACGCCCATGCCGCTTTCCCACCGCACGGAAACGCTGTTATCAAACCATTCCATTTTCTTCTGACAGGCTGCAGAGCCATACCACATAAGGAGAAGACACAGTCCCAACATACAAAGCCTGAAATATTTAATTTTCCACACGCACCCTGTCTCCTTTCCCAATCGGCTTTGAGGTCTGTATCACGATCTGGTCATCCGGGAAAAATACGCCTTCCACGGCTGCACTTTCCATGTTCTGCTCCTTTATCACAACATCCACCTCTTCCACCGTCTGCTCTGTTCCCAGTACGGATTGTTTTTCACGGACAACCAGGACCACTGTCTTTCCGTGGGCAGCTCTCAGTGCAGAAACAGGCACAACAGCCTGATATCTGCCGCTGTTTTTTTCCAATTCCAATGTCCCGGCAATTCCGCTGGAAAAAGTGCCTTCTTCCAGCCAGGCGATGAGCCGGACCTGGCCATCTGCATTGGGAACACCAATAGAAGTAATCGGTAACTGGACAGACTGGGTAATTCCTCCTATGGTATAAAAAAGCTGGCCCATGTCCCCCGCAGACAATTTCTCCGCTGTTTTTTGTTCTACACTGGCAGTAAACTGAAACCTCTGGTCTGCCCGTGACAGGGTGAGTACCGCCCCATTGTCCTGTGTGACGAAAGCTTCCGTCACTGACTTTACCGTTCCGTCTACCGGAGCGGTAACCACCCCATCCTGCATGCTGATCAGCCTTATCTCCTCTAATGTATTCTGTTTTTGACGCAACTCGTTTTCATACTGCAGCCGCTCCACTTCATTTTGCCTGCGCATGGCGGCATCTGACTGTTTCGCTCTTTCCAACTGTTCTTTTACGGACTCTAATTCTATAGCCGCAGTTTCTATCGCCCGCTGAGCCCTCATGATCTGCTCCTCTCTGGACAGGCCGGCGTTCTCCCAATCACGCACAGCCGCATTCAGTTCGCTCCGTGCGGCATCCGCACTGGCCAGTGCAGACGAAACCAGGGATTCATTGCTGAAATCTGTCTGTTTCTTCGTATCACTCAATTTATTCTCCGCTTCCCGGACATCATCCTGTGCTTCCGAAACCAGCTGATCCTGCCGTGCCTGTATCCGCTCCAGGTTCTCACGAGCCCACGCAAGCGTGTCTTCTGCATCCGACAGACTGCGTGCCGCCTGATCGGCCTGAACCTGAGCCATCTCCTTCTGAGAGCGCGCTGTATCTACCCGCTCCTGGGCTGCTGCGCGTTCTTCATCAGTCGCGTTCTCCCCAAGGGATTCAAGAGCCTCTTCTGCCTCCTGAAACGCCTGCCCCGCCTGAGCAAGTTCCCCGGCTGTACGCTCACAGGTGCTTTTTGCTGATGAATATACGCTTTCGGCCTCTGACAATGATTTCTGGGCGGCCGAAACAGCTTCCCCACGGCTATATTCCGCATCACCCAACGCTTTTTCAGCTGCATCCAGGCCGTTTTCGGCTGTTTCAATCCCTTCCTCTTTTGCCTGTACCTTTGCCTTCTCCAGATCGTTCAATTCCTGATGATATCTGTTCTGAGCCTCTTTCAGGTCCTGTTCTACCTGAACGCCGGCCGCTTCCAGTGCTGCCACTAATTGCACATAGTCCGCCTGGGCATATCGCAGATTGTTCTCTGCCAACTGGAGCATTTTCGTATCCGCACTGGGTATTTCATAGGACAAATTATTGATCTTTAAATTCAGGATATTGATTTCATTTTCAAGCTGCTCTGTCACTGTCTGAATAGAATCCAAATCCAGCTTTAAAATTTCATCGCCTGCATTTACGCAATCCCCCGCCTGGACCATCCTGTTGGAAATACGCAGATTTCCGGGAAGGACAATATCCAAAGTATCCCTTGCCTCCAGTGTGCCCGGTATCGTATAACTCTGGACTAACACTCCCGGTTTTACTGTATCCGTCCTTACCTTGGCGATGGTCAGGTCAGTGGCTATTCTGGACAGTATGGTAAATATCAGCATCATCGCAAAAAATCCGGACAATAAGCGTACTGCTGTCCTTTGCTGGGCACTGGAAAAGATTGATTTTGGCTTTTTCCCGGATAAAAGCATTTCTTTTTCTAATGTCAGCCTTTGTGCGGCAGTTACCGCAGCTTTTCTTTTAACCCCCATAAGGGCTTCTTTCCAATGGTAACGAAAGGGTATCATTTCTATTTGCTTTTTCTTTCTCTTTTTAAACATCTGATTCAATCCCCACCTGTTTATCCGTTTATGCTACTCTTTAGGACAGCTGATGTTGTACTTATGCAAGGGGCGCATACTTTTAACCGAAGATACACCCCTCGCATTTTATGTATTACTCTTTCAAATACAATTCTATCTTTTCCATCACAGCGGCAGCTGCCGATTCTGCTGTGAGCGTTCCGTCCAGCAGGCCCTTCATCTGGCTTTGAACAGCCTCCCGAACTACCTGATCCACAAAGATCGGTGTATTCAGCTGACCGCACATCTCACGGAATTTTGTACTGTTTTCTTTGTTTTTTATAGCATCTTCTACCAACTTATCAAGAGACCGGCTATTAACCGGGAAACCGTCATACAGATAGACATCCTGCACGGTCTGGGATAAAAGCAGATTCACAAACTGTAATGCCAGCTCCTGCTGCTCACTGGCGGATGTAATCCCTACAGCCTGCCTTGGCGTGTAGAAAGACTCTCCGAAAACAGGCATCAGGCCATGCTCCGCAGACATTCCGCTTCCACTTAAATCGGAAAGAATTACATTTGTTGTATTGTATCCCTTAATCTCCTGGACATAAAACAAATCTTCCTCTGATTCCATAAAGCCCATCAGTTCAAACAGCACAATCCTTCCGTCCACTACGCCAATATCGGTCTCCATAAAATTTGATTCCTGCGCTTTCTGAATACGAAGCATGTCAGTAAAATATTTCGTAAGCGCTGCTTCATCAATCTTACCTGATTCCACAAAATCACTGGAGCAGTCTTCATAATAATCCATCATCATCCCTTCTTCTCCATACAGATTATTGGAAGGTGTCAGGAAAGGCGCTCCTCCGTTCCCGCTGTTTTCTGTGAAATCCGCCAGCTCCTCCAGAGATCTGACAGAATCCAGGGCACTCTGCTCTCCTGCCATTGCCGGAATGGTAAAACGGCTTGGTATCCCATAGCAGTGACCTTCATATTCATATGCTTTGGCAATATTCTCCAAAATCCCACCTTCTGCCATTGTATTGATCCCATCTGTCAAATCCGTCAACACGCCTTTTTCCATATAGCTGTTCACAGGCAATCCATCCAGCAGCAGAATGTCAGGGCCGTCTCCATTTAAAAGTTCCGTATTCAAAGTCCGGATAATGTCCTCCGTATTGGCAGAAGCCGCACCTTCCGATGCAATCCTGAAATCAATCTGCACATTGGGATTCTGCTGCTGAAATGCGCCAATGGCCTGCCTTATGGTACTGTTATCTTTCAGCCCGAAAACCGTTAAAATAGTATCCGGAACTGCAGGGATATCCGGATCATAAACATAATGCATGAGCTTCACGCCATCCACAGCACTGAGCACTGCAAAAAAACCATCCGCACCATCGCTGACCACGCCTCCAAGCATGGCCGAAGGCAGGGAAAGAGAAGTCAGATCACCTTCCACCACTCTGTCCCAGTCGCTGCTTCCTGCAATCTGACGGTAAATGCCTGTCATATCAGCCACATATACGCCGGAATCGTCCATCCCCTGGCAGGAGGACAGGGAAAGGGTATCAAAGGTCACTGTCTGCTCCTGCGCCCCTGAATCCAGATTGAGCACCAGAAGTTCATTTTTTCCCATACCGGGAGCTAGCATTTTCCCATTATGTATACTTACGCTCCAGTTATATCCGGTAATGGCATATTCTTTTTGGGGTGAAGCATCCGCGCCGCTGTAACGGGAAGCACCTGCTACTCCAAAAAGAAGCAGGAAATCTCCGCCAGGCAGGCTGCGTACACCGCATAGCTGGCTGCCATCTGCGCTTTCTGTCTGCGCCAGTCCCGACACGTCTACAGCCTCTGCTTTCTGGTCTTTTATCTGATAAACACTTGTTTTATAGTTGTCATCCGCTGCCACAAGATAGGTAGTACCATCTTCGGCCTCCGAAATATCCAGAATATTTCCCAAATCTTTGGCCCAGGTCATGGGAGTCTGCGTAAACTCCCCACTTTCAGCAGACAGGACACAGCGGTTCAGAGACGCGCCGCCATCTGCACTTCCTGCTGTGTAGAACACAAAATCTCCGTTTTCTCCTAAGCACAGGCCCATAGCCTGGTCAGCATTTTCCACAGTTGCCACCTGCTGTTCAACATAACGGCCCATTGTCGCATTTCCGGTTTCTTTACTGTCTCCTTTGCAGCAGCCGGATAACAAACCCAGGGACAAGGTCAAACATAAAGCTATGCCCAGGAACCGTTTTACTGCCACACCTTTTGCCTTTCTGCTGTCCATGCTCCAACTGTTCCAGTTCTTTTTTTCCATATGTAAGGAACCTCCTTTAAAAAATTTGACATCCACATCGTCTTTTAAAACTCTAGCACAAGGGAAAAAATCCATTTTGAATATCCGATAACTCTTTTCCTAAGAAAAAATGGAGACATTGTGTTTTTTCTCCAACAGAACATAATTTAGCTATTTGTTCTGTTTCAAAAAAGGAACAGTCATTCTGCAATTTACTAGACAAAAAACGCTGCATCCCTATACGTGGAGGGATACAGCGATTTTAATGTTTTTAAGCTATAAAACGGCAGGTATATCAGGAGATTTTGGACATCCGTATTTCAGTGGCATAAAATACACCATCTTTAAAGCTGCCTTTCAAAGTCAGGACCCCCATTTCAAATGGGGGTTTCAGACTGTAGACAAAGTCCGGGGCTCCCGCCTCGGATTTTTCTATATAAAAGATCCGGAATCCCCTTTATTTTCGAGGGCACTGAAAAAGTCTGATTCTTTGAAAAAGAATTGGGCTTTTTTCAGTGTAGGTATTATAATAGAAGTATAGGGAAGGAGGACTCCGAAATGCTGAAAGATCATTCACAGTTGAAATTACCATTATCACCTTATC
>CAJTFE010000052.1 GCA_910575725.1 Clostridia bacterium
GGGATATTACGGAACTGGAAAACAGTAATATCCCTCACAGTGCACAAATCGATTTACAGACGCATGTATTTTGCGGCTGGAAATTGATTTCATACCCGTGTACTTTGAGGGATATTACGGAACTGGAATAGGAGGCAGATATTATGGATCGGACAAAGTACAGGGTATGGCTGATCTCTGTTGTGCTTGCAGCTGCAATCTTCGGAATTTTTTATTATGTGTATACAGGAAACCAGGAAAAGACGATTACCGACGGCACTTTGGTTTACAGGCAGGAATGGACGCCTAAGGAGGAAGCCGCTGCATGAGCGAGATTCTTTACGTGAAGTTTGAGAAAAACACCCGAACCTACAACCGGACGGTAACTCTAGGCGAAGCGGGAGAAATGCAGTGCGCGGATACGGCCATTGTAAACCGGCTGAAAACAGAGAAGCTGCACACCTTCGAGCATGTGAGAAAAGGCCGGCACACTTGCGCAGACCGCAAAGTATTTTCCATTCTGGAGGTAGTAGAGAAGATTCACAAGGTTTATCCCAATCTGGAAATCCAGAATATGGGAGAACAGGATTTTATCGTGGAGTACTCGACCAAGCCGAAAGAACAGCCGGCCGTGACTTTTATTAAGGTGGCCCTGGTATGCCTTATCTGCTTTTTCGGATCGGCGTTTTCCATTATGGCCTTTAACAACGACGTGTCCACGGTGGATATGTTCGGGCAGTTTTACACGCTGATGACGGGACAGGAATCAGACGGCTTTACCATTCTGGAGCTGACTTATTCTCTGGGGCTTTCCGCCGGTATTATTGCATTTTTCAATCACATCGGGGGACGGCGCCTGAGCAAGGAGCCTACGCCCATCGAGGTAGAAATGCGGCTCTATGAGGATGACGTGAATACAACGCTTATCAATACGGCCAGCCGGAACGGGGCTCATAAAAATGAGCAGTAAGGGGGCGGCATCATGTGGATGAAACAGATTTTTATGGCAGCAGCAGGATTCAGCTGCGGCCTTGCCGTGGCAGGCGGACTGTTTGCTCTAATCATCGCCCTGGGACTGGTGGCGGAGTTTGCAGATCAAACCCATACGGCTAAGCACATTCTCCTGTATGAGGATGCGGTGGCAGCAGGAGGGATCCTGGGAAACCTGATGAGCGTGTATCGGTTTATTGTTCCGGTAGGGCCTGTGGGGGTGGGGATCTTCGGTCTTTTCAGCGGTGTGTTTGTGGGAGCCTGGGCTATGGCTCTGACGGAGATTGTGAACATCGTTCCCATTTTTACCAGGCGTATTGATATGCGAAGAGGGCTTGCCCTTGTGATTGCGGTTATGGCTCTTGGAAGGACGGCCGGCTCTCTGATTTTTTATTATTTCCGATGGTAGGTGATACCGGCAGAGAGCAAAGGGAATGAAGCGCTTGATGAAGGATCTATGAATGTGGGTTGGAAGAGAAAGGAAGCAGTATTGTTATGAAAGAATTTATTGAAGAAGAACAAAAACAGCAGTACAACGAATACGTAAAGCAGGTGACGCCTACCCACAGCCTGCCCATGCAGATGGCGAAGGCCTTTGTGACGGGAGGCATTATCTGCTGTCTGGGACAGGCTGTTTTGAATTATGCAGGCAGCCTGGGACTGGAGAAGGATGTTTCCGGAGCCTGGTGCTCCATGCTTCTGGTGCTTTTGAGTGTGGTTCTTACGGGTTTTAATATTTTCCCGGGAATTGCCAAATGGGGCGGCGCCGGGGCTTTGGTGCCCATAACCGGATTTGCCAACAGCGTGGCGGCGCCGGCTATTGAGTATCAGAAGGAGGGGCAGGTATTCGGAATCGGGTGTAAGATTTTTACCATCGCCGGGCCGGTGATACTCTATGGAGTGTTTACGAGCTGGCTGTTGGGGTTGATTTATTGGGTTTTGATGATGGCGGGAGTAATTTAAATTGACAGGGATGTGTTATACAAGAACTTGTATGGGCAGGCTGGCGGATGAAACATTCGTCAGCCTGCTTTTTATTGTGCTTTTGGCTTTTTTCGATTATAATATGGATATGTTGAAAGGCAGAGGAGATTTTTCCTGTAGCAGGAAAAAGTATTTTGAGAAGGAAACATTATAATTGTTTAATGAGTGTGTAGATGGACTGAACCATTCATCTAAGGTCGGTGAACGATATCATAGAGTACTGACGTTCTTAGCAAGATGCAGTGAGACAGGGCTGTTTTATAGTTAGGATTACTTTATGAGCAAAAGCTATGTGCTTAATGACATATTTATGTAATGATGTATCGGACGAGGCTGCTTAATATGATTTCACCAAATCAATTTCAGTATATGATGCGAATTGTTTCAAAAAATGACTGACGCACAAAAAAGCCTGGTGTGTGTCTGGATAAATGGGAGAAACTATTTTTTAGAGGAGCAAGTATGGAAGAATTGTTCGAACTGGAAAAATTTGATTCCTATAAAGAAGATAACCGCAGGGAAGTAAAAAAGGCGGAGGGAGGACTTCCAAATAGCCTATGGGATACTTACTCTGCTTTTGCCAATTGCTATGGCGGAGTTATCATTCTTGGAGTGAAAGAGAATAAAGATGGTAGTTGGCATACAACTGGACTAAAAAATCCCTCAAAATTGAAAAAAGATTTCTGGGATACCATTAACAACCGTAAAAAGGTGAGCATCAATCTTTTGAAAGACGATGATGTGGAAACTTTCTCCGTGGTTGGTACAGATAACGTGATTATGGTAATCTGGGTGCCGAGTGCAAAGCGAGAACAAAAGCCGGTATACATCAATGATGATTTGTTTGGAGGAACTTTCCGCAGAAATTGGGAGGGAGATTACCACTGTACAAGATTGCAGGTAAAAACAATGCTGAGGGATCAGGCAGAGGAAACCATGGACATGGAAGTGCTTGATGAGGCTGAAATTGAAGATTTGAATCAGGATTCCATTCGCGGTTATCGCAACAGCCACAAATCCTTTAAGCCGGGACATCCTTTTGAGCGGCTGGATGACAAGGAATATCTTAGGGTGATTGGGGCAGCGGGTTTTTCGAAAGATGATAAAAAGCTTCATCCTACGGCTGCCGGCATGCTTATGTTTGGGAATGAGTATGATATTGTGAGATATTTTCCGGAATATTTTTTAGACTACAGGGAAAATCCGGATATGGTAATCAGATGGACAGACAGACTTCAATCATCATCCGGCGAGTGGTCGGGAAATGTATTTGACTTTTATTTTCGTGTATACAATAAGATTACAAAAGATATTAAAGTACCATTTCGGATGGAGGGCGGTTTTCGGGTTGATGATACGCCGGTTCACAGGGCATTGAGGGAAGCATTGGCGAACTGTATGATTAATACAGATTTTTACGGAAAATATGGCATTCTCATAATCAAAGAGGAAAATAAAATTATATTTGAGAATCCTGGCTATATTAGACTCGGGAAAGAGCAGATGCGTAGAGGAGGAAAATCTGACCCGAGAAATAAGAGCCTAATGAAGATGTTTAATCTAATAGATATTGGTGAACATGCGGGAAGCGGTGTGCCCAATATTTTTAACGTATGGGAAGATGAAGGGTGGGAAGAGCCTGGCATAAAGGAAGATTTTGATCCGGACAGGACATCGCTGACTTTAAAATTCATAAAAAAACAAGCGATAAAAACAAGCGATAAAAAACAAGCGATAAAAACAAGCGATAAAAAACAAGCGATAAAAACAAAAAATAATCAGGAGAAAATACGACTGTATTTACGAGGGCGTGAAACAGCAAAAACCAGAGATATCGCAGATTTACTGGGTTTGAGCATGGCAAGGACGAGAGAGATACTTTCTGTGATGGATGATGTCGAAGCAATGGGAAGAAATAAGACAAGGATATATCGCTTGCGAAAGGAATTTTCAAAAATGAATGGGTTCTAACTTGACACAAGCAGAAGGGCAGATCTTTGGGATTGGGTGTAAAATATTTACCATTGCAGGGCCGGTGATTTTGTATGGGATATTTTCCAGCTGGGTGCTTGGGGTGATTTATTGGGTTAGAGGAGTGATAGGGATTATTTAATAAGCAGATAAAAAATGAAATGAATATAGTAGTTGATTTTATGAGCAGGATGATGGATGAAAAAATTCATTGTCCTGCTTTTTTGTGCTTTAGGATATAGAAGAATTGCCAATATAGCGTTTGCATTGTGTTTTGTGTAATAGACAAATGAATTTAGACAGTTTTAGATAATGCAAGTAAAGAGCTCGCTAGAAGTTGTTAAGGAGATTGTGGTAAGGCGTGCTACAAGTGCCAGATACATAGGATGTTCCCGGAGAAGGCAGTCCGTGAGATGCTTGGAAATATGATTATTCATATAGAAATCGTAAAACGTTGGAATTTATAGTCCTTTCTAGTGCATTTTTTATTTGACGGGTATTTGATTGTTATTTTCGTGTATACAATAAGATTACGAAAGATATTAAAGTACCATTTTTGGATGGATGGCGGTTTTTGGGTTGATGATACGCCGGTTCACAGAGCGTTGAGGGAGGCGTTGGCGAACTGCATCATCAATACACATTTTATGGAAAACAAGCGATAAAAACAAAAAATAATCAGGAAAAAATACAATTGTATTTACGAGGGCGTGAAACAGCAAAAACCAGAGATATCGCAGATTTACTGGGTTTAAGCATGGCAAGGACGAGAGAGATACTATCTGTGATGGATGATGTTGAAGCTCTATGGAGTGTTTACGGAGCTGGCTGTTGGGGCTGATTTATTGGGTTTTGATGATGGTGGGTATACTGTGATAACGGTACGGCCTGTGGAATATAGCGGAAGTGTTATTGCAGACGGAGTGATAAGTACAGAACTGTGCTTATTCACTTTGTTTTGGCATTTAAATCAATATTTCGAGTGATAGCGAAAATTGTCGATAAAGAATATAGATTGCATAGGGAATTTATGTTAAAATCAATATATTAAAGACATCATCGGAAGAGAAAAGCGGCAGGGTTAGGGGATATATAGTCTGACGGGCAAGGTTTGGACATGGAGGTTGCGGTTATGTTTGAGTATGGTTTCATAGATAACTTGAGAGGTATTGGTATTCGGCAATATAAAACGGATGTCGAGTTTCGGACGCTTGTGGAAAGTGTAAATGAGAATTTGTATATTATACCAAAATATCAAAGAAAATATCGTTGGTCAAAAGCTCAGGTCGTTTCACTCACAGAGTCTCTTATTTGCGGCCTCCCTATTCCGCCAATTTATACTTGTAGAAATGAGCAGAACCAGCTGGAAATATTGGATGGACAGCAACGGATAATGAGCTTGTTTTTTTATTATATAGGCTATTATCTGAATAAAAAGAAGAATAGTTCTATAGATTTTTCAGAGCTCGATGCAGAGGGGTATTCTTTTAAGGAGGCTCTGATGGAACAGTTTGCATTAGAGGAACTTCATATTCAGTCGGAAAGCAGACATGGAGAAGTAATAAATCTGGATTATGCCGCTCTGCCTCTGGAAGCAAAACGCCGTATTGATTATACACCGATTACGATTATAGAGATAAAAGTTGATGATCAAAAACAGCGGCTTCTATTCTAAGACAGATTTTTGCAAATTTGAATAAAGGTGGGTCTTTGTTATCAGCACAAGAGCAAAGAAATGGTATTTACAACTGTGCTTTTTATGACATGCTTCATAATTTTAATAAATGTGATAACGTATGGAGAAAATTATGGGGGAGAAGGGATGCCGGCGAACGCGATATGGAGACTTTGCTGCGATTTTGTGCATTAAAAAAAATATGTGAATATAATCACCTAGATATTCAGCATGCATTCTACAATTTTTGAAGAGAAAGTTTCCTTGGGGCAGGTGGCTGATAACAACTCATTCTTGCGAATTGGTTGCGCACGCACAGGATGCGAACTTGATAGTTTTGGAAAATGGCAGCTGTGAGGTTATCGACATTAATGATTACTCATCTATATCGGAAGTTCAAATTATATTTGGCCGGTTGTTTGGAATGCCGATAAATAAGGAGTCTCAAACGAACAGTGTATTAAGACGTTTGCTTAATAATAAAGTCCCAATTCGACTTCGTGTTCCCGGTAGAATCTTCTGAATAAATATTTATATCAATGCAATAATTATACAACAGCTGCAAAAAGAGACTGCTCACCATAGGTGGACAGTCTCTTTTTGGCTTTCGTTATAATAAACAGTTTCACCATCTTGTTTTTGGTCATTGTTCTGAATTTCAAGAAATGAATTTTGAGAGTAGAAAAAGACAGCTACTCATGTTCGCTTATATTATCAATCATTCTGTTCGAGGGCTGAACAGTTAAAAGGCCTAATACATCATCGACCAAATGGAACATATAGCGTGTTGTACTGACTTCCTCTATGTGGTGTTGAACTTAAAAAACAGTTCAATACTTTTTTAGGAGGCATACATCATGCAGGCGAACATCATTCCTGAGAACATCGTCTTTAACAATTGCTATTCAGGTACAGAGTTTGAAAACAAAACGGTAGACTTTCTTCGACTGGCTGGACTCACAGCTAACAGAGTAGGTAAAGCTAATGATGGAGGTATTGACATTGAAGCGAGTGTGAATATTCAAGGGGTTAAATATTCATATTACATTCAATGCAAGTATTACAACAAGCCTTTGGGCAAGGGCCCAATTCAAGAGGTTTATTCTGGAGCAGCATTTTACAATAATATTGGAAAGCCCGTTGTCATTACCAATAACGAAGTGACATTCAATGCCAGAACTTATGCCAAAAAATTGGGTGTAGAGATCATTGCGGATTCTGAATGGGATGAAATTAAAGACACTTGTAATTCCAAGAAAGCAAAATATCAACATACTGGTTTATTGGGAATAATTATTTCGAGTGCAATTAAAAACGCAGAATACGCTAAACGAGCTGTAGCAACTGAACAAGAGCATATTGTACCAGAATTAAGTGATAAAGACGAGTACAGACTTCAACTCCAATCTGATTTTGATATGGCGGAGGAATACTTGAAGGAGGAGGAACGCTTACAACAAAAAGCTCTCAAATATCGGAGGATGGCACTCGAGCGGCAGAAAAAAGCGATTCTAGCAAGTCTTGACTATGGTTGAAGGGTAAGCACCGCAGAGGGTGCAAACAATTTAATAGCATTAGGAGGTTTTACAATGTCCGACTTCTTCAACGAAGCGTTGAAGGGTGGCCTTGATAGTTTGACAGCTGACCAACTGGATGAACTGATAATCATGGCACAAGCAAAAAGGTCGGAAAGTAAAGGGAAAAAGGAAATTAAAACGTCGGATAGTTGTCCATTCTGTGGGAGTATCAGGATTAAAAAGCATGGAAAGTCTAAAAAGGGTACTCCAAGAATAATTTGTAAGGATTGTGGTAAGACATTTTCGTCTGACATAGATATACTTGACCAAAACTCTCGTCTGTCAGATACACAACTTGCAGCTTTATATGTGGGGATTGTAGAGAATCAAACAATTGGGAATCTTGCTCAAAAGATGAATGTCAGTAGATCAACAGCGGCACAGCACAAATTAAAGGTCATGGACATTCTTTTTCAACGGATGATGGCGCAATATAGTGTATTAGATACAGAGGGGAAACATAATTTCAAATTTGAAGGTGAAGTGCAATGTGATGAATGTTTTTGTACTGTATCATTTAAAGGTAAACGCGACCCGGAGTTTTTCATATTCACATTGAAAAGATTTCCCAGGCATAACTGTTCCAACGCAGATCAAGAGGAATATTTGAAAAAGCATGGTCTATGGATGAGGGTAATATCAATACCAGGTTATTTAAAGGAACTGTGGGAGAACACCAAGAGATACAAAAGAGGAATCAGCAATGAACAGGCCTGTATTGTTGTTGCGGCGGATGATGAAAAGAACTTAATAGCAAAACCTGTTTCTGTTGGCAGATTAGAAACAGAAGATGTTAAAAAATTGTTATCAGGGCATTTTGATAGTGATAGCACTCTAATTACTGACAGTCATTCAGCCTATCCGATTATAGAAAAATTCATGCCAGAATCAGCAGAACGTATCCCAGCAACAAAGTATTTGAATCAATACATGGCTTTGTTTACATGGCAATGGATACATAAAGGTTTATCACTGGATGAAAGGGTTATTCTACTCAAACGTACTCTTGCAGACAGTTGGGATGATTACAAAGAATCCTATGACAGCATAAAATCTCGTCCGCTTGACATTAACACCAAAGGTCAATTCCCTAATGTGGTGTGATAATAATGATTTTGAAATGGGCCAGACACTGTTCTGGCCCATTTTTAATGATATCATGTAGGCAGTATGATATAATAAGAAAAAAATTTTTCAAAATAGGTGTCAGATTTTTGCCTAGAAGTTGTGTATATAGGTGGAAGGAGGATTTGTATGGATGATAATGGCATAATCCAGCTCTATTGGGATAGGAATGACCAAGCCATAAAAGTAACATCCGATAAATATGGTCATTACTGCAAAGCTATTGCAAGGAATATTTTAAACAATGAAGAAGATGCAGAGGAATGTGTCAATGATACCTATCTAAACGCCTGGAACTCCATGCCAACCCATTGGCCTGAACAGTTGGCAACATTCCTCGGTAAAATCACACGGAACCTAGCTTTTAACAGGTACAAGCACAATCATACCGAAAAACGCGGTGGGGAAAAAATAACACTTGTTTTAGACGAATTGACCGACTGCATATCGGACGTTGATGATGTGGAGCAAATCATTGACCGTCAGGAACTAATAAAGGCTATCAATTCATTCGTCAGAAGTCTTTCGGTAAGCAAGCGAAATATATTTGTACGGCGCTATTGGTATGCGGACTCAGTCACAGAAATTGCACATGACAATGGAATGTTGCAGGGAACCGTATCAAAGACACTGGAACGGACAAGAAAAGAGTTAAAAGCATATTTGACAGAAAGGGGCTTTGAGATATGAGAAAAGAAGATTTCTTTGAAGTCCTTGGTGAACTTGATGACGACATTGTGAAAGGGGCTAAAATAACTATGAAGAAAAAAATGAATTGGAAGGCTTGGGGTGCAATGGCAGCTTGCCTGTGCCTTATTGTTGCAGGCACTACTGCTCTTTTACAGCAGGATTCTTCAACAATACCCGGTGGAATTTCGATTCCCGGTACTGGCGGCACTGCTGGAATTGATGCCGGAAACAGCGATGGGATGACATCAACATACAGCGTTGCCGTATATCCTAGCACCGAGAGCGAAGAAAATGTAGAATCGGCAGAAGTGGCAAGCCTGACAGAAGAAGAAACCTTGGCACATCCATTAGCAGAACACCTTCCCAATCAGTTGCCAGACGGTTTTCACTATGGGCGCGGAAGCGTTTATAACACAACGATGAAAGATGGAACCCAGTATAATATGTTGAGAATTGAATACATTACCGGCGAGATACCAGAACCAGAATTTGCAGAGGACGGCGGAGAGGTTGTGCCCAATCCGGAACTACTCGGAGACTCTTTTACTGTATGTGTTATGAACTATGAACCGGAAACTGATATAAGCATTTATTCCAGTCAGGAGGATATAACAATATCGCTTCTTGAAAAAGATGAGGCGGCTTATATTCATTCTGGAGATTACTATATTGGCGTTTTTACTGATACAGCGGAACTGGAAAATGTGTTAGACGCTTTGAGAAATATTAAGTAGATTCATGCCCTTGTTTTGAAAAAAAGCTGCTCCGATTTTGGGGCAGCTTTCTTCTTGAAATTTGCACACGCATCATAGACAAGATAAATTCAGATAATTTTGTAGAAATGAATGCTTATACACTAGAACATCGGATTTTAGTCACCGGGAACACAAAAGCGAATTGGGAGATAATAAAATGAATCATGTATGGGGAGAGAAGGATGAAAAATGTCTTGAGCAGATGGAAAGGCAGGAACTGACAGCCTCTCAGAGGATGATAATAAACCAGATACGGAAGTGGTGAAAGTATGGAAGATTTTTTGTTGCTCGAGATGCCCATATTTAAACCCAAATATAAAAAATGGAAAAGATATGGGTATGCAAATGCTGAAGAGAAAAAGAATTTGAAGGCGGCGCTGGAAAAGAGAGCATGCAATTGAAAAGGGAAATTCGGATAAGCTGGTTGAATGTATACCCAATATAGGTCTGTCCTGTACTTTATGTAATCAAACATTTAAACGAATCGGGGAACGAAAAAGAAAATTATCAGATAAAATGGTTCGACGGTATGAAGAAAATTCCAAATGTTCTGTAGAAAACAGGAAACAATGTACGATTGCCTGTAAAGAACTAAGAAGACTGCAGAAAAGCTATAGCGGCCTTCCGGGAGCAGAAATCATTTTACAGCCTATGGGAATAAAAGGAAGCGATTCGGGAGAGGAACTAGCTTTACAATATAATGTTTTGAATATGATATTTGAGCCAGCAAAAGGCCGGCATACATATTCGGATAAAGAGCTTAACTTCATTGATACACATATTAATAGATTTCGATTAAATGATTCTCAATACCGTACACGCAAGCTATATGATTTTGTTCAGAATGTGATTGACAGCAATAAGTAAATAAACCATATTTTCCATCCTGTGCTGCGGATATATTACTTTTCCGCAGCATCTGTTATTTTTTTCGCAGCTTAAGCATATAATATAAGTGCCGGAAAAAAATAAGAAAAAGGAAACACAGGAAGGAAGATAAAAATGGATACAATGGTAGGAAAACAGAGCATTCAGTTTCAGAGAGCACCACACATTGTCAGCGCGGCCTCCATTGTGGGAAAAAAAGAGGGCGAGGGGCCTTTGGGCTCTCAATTTGATCAGATTGAACAAGACCCCATGGCAGGACAGAATACCTGGGAGGAGGCGGAGAGCGCCTTGCAGAAAAAAGCGGCCTCTATGGCCATGGAGAAGATGCCGGCCGGGCTTCCTCCGGTGCGGTATCTTTTTTCCGGGGATCTTTTGGGACAACTTATCGCTACCTCATTCGGGGTAATGGATTTGAAGCTTCCCTTATTCGGCCTTTACGGGGCCTGTTCTACCATTGGGGAGGCTTTGATGCTTGCGGCCATGACGGTTCAAGGAGGGTATTCGGAGACGGTGCTGGCCCTCACCTCCAGTCATTTCGGAAGCGCGGAGAAGCAGTTTCGCTTTCCCTTGGAGTATGGAGGACAGAGACCCCTTGCAGCTACCTGGACCGTTACGGGAAGCGGTGCCTTTGTACTTGCCCCACAGGGAGGAAAAGCCCGGATATCGGGCGCAACCCCCGGAAAGGTTGTGGACTTTGGACTGAAGGATTCCTTGAACATGGGAGCCTGTATGGCTCCGGCTGCCTGCGATACGATCTGCCAGCATCTGGAGGATTTTGGAAGGCAGCCCTCGGACTATGACTATATTATAACGGGAGATCTGGGAAGTGTGGGGCAGACCATTCTTCTGGATCTGGCAAAGGAACGGGGATACGATCTGTCAGAGAAGCATCTGGACTGCGGAATGCTGATCTTTGACAGTGAAACCCAGGATACCCATGCGGGAGGCAGCGGATGCGCCTGCTCTGCGGTGACATTGGCGGCGCATATTCTGCCGAAGATTGAGAAGAACCAGTGGAAACGGGTGCTCTTTGTGCCCACGGGAGCTTTGCTTTCTACAGTCAGCTATAACGAGGGGCAGAGCGTGCCGGGGATTGCTCACGGGGTCGTGATTGAGCATGCTTGAATAATTAAAAATACGGAACTGGAAACAGTATATCCCCATACCGCACCCAGATGGATTTACGGACGCATGTATTTTGCGGCCGGAAATTCATCTCTTGTACCGGGTGCGGTATGGGGATATACGGAACTGGAATAGGAGATGACTTATGATGGACTATATCAATGCATTCTGGGTAGGGGGGCTCATCTGCGCCCTGGTACAGATTTTGATGGAAAAGACAAAAATGATGCCGGGAAGAATCATGGTGCTGCTGGTCTGCACAGGCGCCGTTCTGGGGGCAGCCGGAATCTACGGGCCCTTCCAGGAGTATGCAGGGGCGGGAGCCTCCGTGCCGCTTCTGGGCTTTGGCAATACCCTCTGGAAGGGAGTAAAGGAAGCGGTGGAGACAGACGGCTTCTTAGGGATCTTCAAAGGCGGCTTTGAGGCCAGCGCCGTGGGAATCTGCGCAGCCCTGGTTTTTGCCTATGTGGCAAGCCTCATCTTCCAGCCTAAGATGAAGAAATAAGCTTGTCTTTTGAAACTCAAACTGTTATACTGGTACTGTTTGCAAATGGTGCGGACGGTTACTGCCTGTCCAAAAGCGCTGCGGTTCACTCTGTGGCCGGTAACCAAAAATCAGACAGTAACCAGGATAACAGTTGAGGAGGAACAGGCATTGAGCAGAGTAGCGATTGTAACGGACAGCAACAGCGGCATTACACAGGAGACTGCCTGTGAGATGGGAATCCGCGTGCTGCCCATGCCATTTACCATTGATGGAAAAGAGTATTTTGAGGGAATCAGTCTGACCCAGAAAGAGTTTTATGAGAGGCTGGCACAGGATGCGGATATTGCAACCTCGCAGCCGTCTCCGGAATCCGTTATGGATCTTTGGAAGGAGCTTCTTATGGAGTATGACGAGGTAGTCCATATTCCCATGTCCAGCGGTCTGTCCGGTTCCTGCCAGACGGCCATTGCCCTGGCGGATGATTTTGACGGAAAGGTCCAGGTAGTGAACAACCAGCGGATTTCCATTACCCAGCGTCAGTCTGTGGCGGATGCCGTCCGTCTGGCAGAAGAGGGAAAAAGTGCAAAAGAGATTAAGGAGATTCTGGAGAGAGTGAAGCTGGAATCCAGCATCTATATTACGGTGGCAACGCTGAAATACCTGAAAAAGGGCGGACGCCTTACGCCTGCAGTGGCAGCTATCGGAACCTTGCTGCGCATCAAGCCGGTTCTGCAGATCCAGGGAGAACGGCTGGATACATTTTCCAAGGCACGAACCATGCAGCAGGCAAAGAAAACCATGCTCGATGCCATCCGCAATGATATTGAGACCCGGTTCGGCGGATTGGATGCAAAGGATGTGTATCTGGATATCGCCCACACGAATAACGAGGAGGAAGCCGCCAAGTTCAAGGCAGAGGTGGAAGCGGCGTTCCCGGGATATTCCGTGGGATTTGTGGATCCTTTGTCGCTGAGCGTTTCCTGCCACATCGGCGACGGCTCTCTGGCGATTGCGGCTACCAGGATTCTCCATGACTGACCAATGAGAATTCTGGAAAAAAGAAACATGCACAAAATCAGATAAGGAATGCGTCAATATTTATTGAGAATTATTATCAATAAGTATTGACGTTTTTTTTCTGTAGTGATATGGTTTTATATAGCTGGAAAAGTCAATGGAGAGAGTGAGAGAAAAGGAAAAACAATGACGTTACGAGAAGGAACCATAGGAAATAAATACCAGGTAAAAGAGATACAGCTTGAGGACAAGGTGAAGCGCCGTCTTCAGATGCTTGGAATGACAAAGGGGACGGGAGTCCAGGTGTTGAACAATAAGAAAAGCGGATCCATTATTATGAAGGTCCGGGGAACCAGATTTGCCATAGGAAAGCGGATTGCAGAGGGCATTCTGGTAGAGGAGGGCGCTTATGAGCAGTGAGATTCATGTAGCCTTTGTGGGGAATCCCAATTGCGGAAAAACCACATTGTTTAATGATTATACAGGCGCAAAGCTGAAAGTGGCCAACTGGCCCGGCGTGACGGTGGAGAAGAAGGAGGGCTCGTACACCTTTAAGGGAGAGGCCATGCGCCTGGTGGATCTGCCGGGTATTTACAGTCTGACTTCCTACACCATGGAGGAAAAGGTCTCAAGGGGCTATATTCTCGGAGATGAAGTAGATGTGGTGGTGGATGTGGCAGACGCCTCTTCCCTGGAGCGGAATCTTTATCTGACCCTGCAGCTGATTGAGCTGGGCAAGCCTGTGGTGCTGGCGTTAAATATGATGGATATTGTGGAGGAGCGGGGCATGGATATGGATCTGCACCGCCTGCCCGAGATGCTGGGAATTCCATGCATTCCCGTAAGCGCCAGGACAAAACAGGGCCTGGAGATTCTGATGCATGCGGTGGTTCATCACAAGGACCGGGAGCTTGACAGCCTGGAGCATCATCACGAGAGGACAAGCCGTCACAAGCACGATCACCACAAGGATATTGTGATGGTATACAGTGACGAGCTGGAGGACAAAATTGACGCAGTGTCGGATCGCTTACGGGAAGCCTATGGGGAGCTGCCGAACATGCGCTGGCATGCCATTAAGCATCTGGAGTGGGACGAGGAAATCCGCAAAAAATATCCCGTCGATATGGCCGGCATTGCAGAAGAGAGCTGTGAGACGGAGATTATCAGCCAGAAATATGATTTTATTGAGGAAATTATTGAAGAGTGTCTCGTGGGGAAGAGCCAGAAGGCGGAATTCACAGATAAGATTGACAGAGTGCTGACAAATCGCTTTTTGGGCGTGCCTATTTTCCTTGGGATTATGGCCCTTGTGTTTTTTCTGACCTTTGCCATCGGGGACTGGCTGAAGGGCTTTATGGAGGAAGGGCTTGACCAGGTTACGGGAGTGATTCTGAATCTTATGGAGGCAGCAGGGGTGAGCGCTGTGCTGCGCTCTCTGGTGGTGGAGGGAATTATTGCCGGCGTAGGCGGAATTCTTACCTTTCTGCCGAACATTTTTATCTTGTTCCTGGCTCTTGCATTTTTGGAGGACAGCGGATACATGGCGAGGGTTGCCTATGTGATGGACGGGATCATGGGGAAAATCGGTCTGTCCGGACGGGCGTTTATTCCGATGCTCCTTGGCTTTGGGTGTACGGTTCCGGCAGTTATGGCTTCCCGGGCTCTTGAGGATCCGAAGGATCGGCTGAAAACGATTCTGGTAACGCCTTTTATGTCCTGCAGTGCGAGGCTTCCAATTTATGTGCTGTTTTCCAGTATGTTTTTTCCCGACTGTGCTATGCTGGCGGCTTACTCCATGTATGTGCTTGGGATTGTGACGGCCATCGGGGCGGCCCTGGTGATGCATTTATTTACCAGGAAGAAGGAGATTAATACGCTGCTGATTGAGCTTCCGGAATATAAGTCGCCGAATTTACATAGCATCGCTATTTACACATGGGAGAAGGTGGAGGATTACCTGAGAAAGGCCGGGACTACGATCTTTGCGGCGTCCCTTGTGCTCTGGGTGATTCTGAACTTTGGGCCGGGTGGAATGGTGACAGATATGTCTATGAGTTTTGGAGCTATGGCCGGACGGGTGGCTGCGCCGCTGATGAAGCCGGCCGGGCTTGGGTACTGGCAGGTTGTGGTGGCACTGATTGCCGGGCTGGCGGCCAAGGAGGTTGTGGTTTCCAGCATGAGCGTGCTCTTTGGGATTACGAACGTGACTTCGGCAGCAGGAATGGCCGGGATGCGGACAGCCCTTGCCGGGATTGGCTTCACGGCGGTGAATGCTTATGCGCTGATGACCTTCTGTCTCCTGTATACGCCCTGCATGGCGGCAGTGGCTACAATCCGCAGGGAGACGAATTCCTGGAGATGGACGGTATTTGGGGCGGTGTTCCAGAGTGTGCTGGCCTGGATTGTGGCGACGGCGGTTTACCGGATTGGGGTGCTGCTGTAGCGGGATGTGTTTGTTAAAAAATATTGATAAGAAGAAGGACGGCATGCTGTGTAAGCAGTGCCGTTCTTCTTAAGAGGAAATTAGAATACGGAACAGGTTAGGGGACTATTTCCCAATCCGTCAGCGGAGTTTTGGTTGAATAATTGTAAAGCCTGCGGTAAAGGACACCATCAATGACTTTATACTGCCAGTCAATATCCGGTTTCCGTTCCACATCAGACAGCTCCAGCGCATATGGGGCAGGTGACATAGCAGCAACACTTAAAGGTGCAGCTATCATCCCCGACCTCGTCCATTCTCACCGGATAAGATGTCTCCAGCACAAAAGTAAATGACAACATGAACAGCACAAAGCAAAGAATCACGCCCAATATGGAGTTATGCCTGGCAGGAGCAGCTTTTATGTAGTTGAATCTCTGAAAAATAAGCGCTTTTTTTCGATTGGGCAAAAGACCAAAATGTATATTTTGGGGAAAGCGAGCTTTCGTTTTTGCGTACTGCAGTGTCTTATGAAGGCCGCTCAGATAGGCGGATCGTTGGGACTGGGTAGTCATACGAACCAACTGGGCATCTGTGGAGAGCTCTTGTATCTGATGAACAGCAGGGAGAAAGAAAAAGATAAGTACTGGGTTCCACCACTGAACAATAGTCAGAAGATCCAGCAGTATCTTAAGCAAAAAATGGCAAAGCTTATAATGAAGCAGTTCATGTATGAAGACACAACGCAGCTCATCCTCTGTATAATCAATATCAGGCAGCAGGACAACAGGATGCCTCACCCCCCAGAGGGCCGGAGTCGGAAAGCGGCTGCACCTCACAAGGCGGAAGCTTACTTTTCCCCCGGGAAAGATATCTTCCTGGACGCTTTCAAAGATACGGATGACGGCAGGATCGGATATCTGTGGAAATAATTTTGTCAGCCTGCGGCATCGGCGGTAACCGAGAAGCTTATGAAACAATATAACCAGGGAACCGGCCAGCCAGACGCAGGACAAAATACCTGCCAGTGTCAAAGAAAAGGAATCTGTCTTAAGCAAAGGATGCAGGAGCATATCCCTAAAAAACGGAAGCCATGTCCTGGAATAGATGGTTCTGGTTAAAGAAAACGGAAAATATGAAAGCTCTATCGGAAGCAGGCCCCGGATAAGTATCAGAGATGCAAGAAAAGATAAATGGAACCACCGCCTGCACTTATGATAAGAACGGGAATCTGATCCAGGAGATCGGGCCCGATGAGCGGATTACCGTATACACTTATGATGTGGAGAACCGTCTGAAAGCCGTGATGGAAGGAGACCGCCTCTTGCTGGCAGCCCTTTACGACGGCGACGGAAACCGGGTATTCCGGATGGAGTACGGGGATAAAACGGATGGAATATCTATAAACGGCGCGGATAAAGAAGAGAACAGCGTCTCCATAACAGAAGAGACAAAAGGGGAAGCAGGCAGAAGCGGCTCGCCCTTGATTCCTCATGTCCATGAGACAAAGGAAACGCAGGAGGAGATCACAGAGACCCGGAACAATATCTTCTGGTACGGCTTCGGCCAGGGGCTGATCCAGGGTCTTACCACGGTGCCCGGATATCTGAGCCGCTGGCTGCATGAGCACTGGGAGTATATCTTAAGAAGAATCGATCTCCATAAGGATTATGAGGTACATACCTTCACAGAGGGAGGGGACGAGGCCAGGAAGCCGAAGGAGGGGGATGCCTGGACATCCATGCTTTATGATGAGATCTTTATCCCCTTCCATGTAGGGGAGGAAGCCCGTGAGAACTATGTGCAGACCAGCTATGTGAATGATGTAAACCGCGCATATGCGGAGACGCTGGCGGAATACCAAGTGAACGGAGCCGGGGGAACTGCAGGAACAGAAGGCAGCATTTATGAATACGGCCTCCAGCGCCTGAGTTATACGGAGATGGGAAGCGGAGAGCTGTTCACGTATCTCTATGACGGAAGGGGGAGCGTGTCAAACCTGACTTCCCAGTCCGGGGCATCTGTGCTAAGCTATGTGTATGATGCTTACGGGATGGCAGAAGTCTATAACTGTACGGGCAGTGACAGCCCTGCTTCCGGAATAAGAAATCTATACGGTTATAACGGCGAATCTACAGATCCGTCTACCGGTTTCCAGTATCTGAGAAGCCGCTATTACAACAGCCGGACAGGAAGCTTTCTGACGGAGGATACCTACAGTGGAAGTATCTTAGAGCCCTTAAGCCAGAACCGCTACACTTACACCGGAAACAACCCTGTAAACTTAAGGGACCCCGGCGGTCATGCCTGGATAAAAGGAACGGCGGCAAAGGTATTCTCGGCAGGAAAGAAAGCCGCCGCCAAGCCCAAGGCGATAAAGAGCAGCCCGGCGAAAGCGGTGATGAGTGCAGCCAAGAAAACAATAACGAATACAAAAAAGACCGTATCCGCCAGCAGCCAGAAGAATAAGGGAACCTCCAGGCAGAATGTGAGCGGAGGCATTCAGACTGCGAACAAGAAACAGCAGAAGATAGTTACATCTTCAAGCAAAGGAAGCAGCCATTCTTCTGTAAAGAAAAGCTGGGAAAGCGCCGCAGTCAGCAGTATCACTGGAACAGCGGCAGGCGTGGTACGGAGGCTTACACCAGGCCAGGCATATGTGGGCAACCGGTTGCTGACAGCCAGCAGTGAAAAAGAGCGGAAGCTCTGTGCGAGTGCAGGAAGAATTTCGAAAGGCGACACTGATGGGGTTGGAGTGGTAAAGGGAATCAGCCAAGCGATTACGGATATTTGGAATAAATCTATGTCAGAAAATCCCATAGGGAAAGTATTTCTAAACCAGGGAAAGAAAACGGCTCCAAGTATTGGGAGTACGGTAATGGAGATTGCACAGAGGGTAATTAAGGAACAGGAGGAACAGAGGAAAGAGTGGGAGAGAGTGCTGGAATCAAGATATGAATTACAACATATGGAGGATTCTGGGACGGAAGGTGTTCCATCAAAAGGAAAAACTGAGATTTTTGGAGCAGAAAATGTTACTACAAAGGAAAAAATCGAAGAGTTGGCACAACTTTATGGTTCAAAAAAATATGAAGAACGTGAAGAGCTGATTGCCAGTCCGCTGATTAATTTGACAGCAAGAGTTATATATGGAGAACAGACTGAAGCAGGAGAGGCCCAGGATATTGTGGCATGGACAATGATTAATAGAGTTTTGAGTCAAAAAAAAGAACATACAGGCGGCCGCGAAGTCACATTGTATAATGTTTTAACAACGCCAAAGCAATATACCGTATTAGATAAAGAACAAAATAATACGCTATCTTTTGATGGGAAAGAACCAGGTACCAGCGGATGGGATGGATGGCAGCATGCTTTTGAATTAGCATACCAGATAGACGAAATATTAGGGGATGTAGGAGAAAATACGACCCAGGAAGAATTGGATGCGGCAAGGAGAAAATTGGAAGAGGCAATAGGAGAAAGTCCGATAGGAACAGGCCGATTTTTCCGGGCGGAAAAAGATTTTTATGCTAAATTATCAGAGTCAATAGAAGGAAATGAATTGATTTCTTATTATGAGAATACGAGGATAAAATCTGATTATGTACGAAAAAATGGAAATGTGTTTTTTGAATATTACTAAAAGGGGAATGATCAATGAAAAAGCAAAATGTTATAATAAGTATTATTATAATAGTTACCTGTATAAGTGGTATTTTTACTATAAACTTTAATACTAGAAATATTTTAAAAATACAATCAGATAGCATTTATAAACAGGTGTATTCAAAGACAGATAATGTGTTAAAAAAGATCGAGGAGGAAAATGAGAAAAGAAAAAAATTGGATATGCTTATTAGTAAGCTGTTATCTCAGATTAGTGCAAATATGTCAGAAGAGTACTGGCTGTTTGAGACACAGAAAAAAACTAGAGAAATGGTTTCATTGGATATATATGTAGACAATGCAGAGAATATAAAAAATTTTGCTGTTGTTCCCTCAGATAAACTGATAGTTTTAAATGAAAAGGGCGAAGAACTTTGTTTTTTTAATATTCTGCATTACACTGTAACAGATGGAAATATAGAAGGGTTATGGACAACAACCGGAAGAGATTTACGCTTTAGAGAAGAAATTGAAACGGCATTAAAAGATATAGAAAAAGTAATTGATTGTAAATTAAATTATGTGAAAACAATTGAAAATTATGAGTGGCCCCAGGCAAAACAGCCCAGATACAAGCTGGAAGATTTGCAGAGCACAAAAATATATCAAGACTTCGAGCTTTGTATAAATAAACAATTTTATTTCCCGACAGGGGCAGAAATATATCTGGGTCTGTGGAATGGCTATTCAAATAGAGTTCGGTTGATGTATAGAACATTGGGATCAGACGAAAAAATTCATTATTATAGTACAGAAATGAATCTGGATGGGCAGAGATGTAATT
>CAJTFE010000053.1 GCA_910575725.1 Clostridia bacterium
TGCCACTTTCCTGCAAAATGTCGAAACGGGCATAAAATCAAGTGTCTTTACAAAGGTACTGAAACAGCTGCTTTGGCATCAATGTAGCGGTTGGCATAAGTTGTAAAGTGGTGTAAAAATTCCCAAAGCCTATTTTACCCTCCTTATTTAATGGATGATAAAATAAAAAACTCTTTAGATTATCACCCTAAGCATAAAAATACTCGCAACATTGCTTTCTTTTACATATGCATCGCTGGTGAAGCCTCTAAAGAGTAACTCTCATTGAATACACATATATCTTAACAATAACAAGCTATGCTGTCAAGAGAAAATATAATGCTACTGTTCACTCCATGATAGACGTAAGCCGTATCGAAATAAGTAAATCCTTCCTCCAGTACTATGTCCAAATAATCATTAAGAAAATGCGACTCTTACTCGCATTCACACCTATTTATTTAATATCATACTTTTCAATTCAGTCATACATTGCCCTTACCGCAGGTCTTAGACCTTTTCCCATTTCGGACATATAATATTCGACCTTTGGAAAACACCTATATGTCTCCCCCAAAAAACGACAGAGCCTTTACACTCTGCCGCTTGTTAGAAGATTGGCGTATACAGCTTTGCGCGGTACTGCTTCAGATAATCCAGATGCTGCTGTCCCCATTTCCTCAAATAACGATTTTGTCAATTTCATTGCATTTTACATCATTGTATCATCCCGCAAAACCTCAGCTAAGTCGATTTTACGTATATTACGCCAACCAAGATAATACGCAAATGCCACACTCCCCCAGATAGCCAGCATAAAAATCATAATCGGAATGAGCGGCGCTTCGGCAAGAAATGTCCCCACTTCAACATAGCTTAGCTTCAGCATATACCCCACTGTAATAACCGCAAACGGAAGGGTGATTAAAATCGGACGCCCTGCAATGGTAAGCGCCTCCACGCAGAACATTTTTTTGATTTCACCCTGTGTCATTCCAACAGACATATACCTTGCAAATTCCCTTTTTCTCTGACGGACAAAGCCCAGCGTATTGGAAAACACATTTCCAATGCCAATCACCGCAAGCAGGACACAGAAACCGCCAAAGATTGTCATCATTCCCTGTATCTGTTTATCGTTCACTTCTGCTTCCTGAATACGGTTTTCACTTTCTGTCTTATAGTTCCCCGCAATCAGGCTGTCTACCTGCCCCTGCAAAGCATCCAATTCCCCTGATGTCACATTTTCCCTGCCAAGCATACAGATATAAGAATCCTCCTCGCTGCCTCCAATCTGCCCCTTGATCTCTTTCCACAAAGATGCGGGAATAAAATGCACCAGTTCATAATAATCAAGCGTTGCGTACTCCTCTCTTAAAACAGGCACCTTCTCCGTATAGGACAAAACCGGGATCTCTGCCGTCATTTCTTCCTTGCCGGACTGTCTTAAAATACTTACTGCATTTTCCCCTTTCACATAGGGCATATATCGTGGATGCCTGAAATCCGGATTTGTAACATCACGTATCTGATTCCATATGACTGCCCCATTAAGCTGCGGTGCGATGCCACTCTGTTCACAGTACGCTAAGAAACTCGCATCATCCAGTATGACAATGGGAACATTTACAAGCCATCCCCCATCCGTCTTCCTCACATAATTATCCCCGGCTACGGCAAAACCGCCGAAGGACTTCATATCTTCGCTTATTTCATCCTCTGCAATGATTCTTTTTGCCATTGCTTTCTGATATACAATGGCACTTCTTATTCCGGAAATCTCCTGTAATTTTTGTGCCTCACGAAAAGAATCCACATCCGTGTCCTTTACTGTAACCATAATGTCCCAAACACTCTGATAACGTTCAAAATAAGTTTCCCTTCTGCTGATTCCTGAAAGTGCAAAAAAGGACTGCATAATAGTAAAGGCAAGAAAAGAGAATATCAGACTGAGCGATGCTGTCCGTAAGGCTCTTTTCTGTGCTTTCAATGCTCCACCTGCCAATTCTCCTTCCAATCCAAAAAGGCAGGTAAGCAGCGGAGATTTTTTCTTACGCTTTAACTGTAATTCATCTGTATTTTTAATGGCTTCCAGCGGCGTCAGCCTGCTTAATTTTCTGGCCGGCATCCATGCGGAAATCCATATGGTCGCCACCGTCAAAAGAAGTGCCGCCACTAAGACTAACGGATGATAGCCAAAGACTGATTCATGCCTGCCCGGCACATCACTCCCCAGTAAATCATTCGCCATATGTATCAGTCCCATACTGATTAGAATGCCGAGCAGATTCCCAATTAAGATCGGCAGAATACATAATGCAGCCGCTTCCTGCAAAAGACATGAGCGTATCTGTTTGGGCGTGGCTCCAATGCTGGAAAAAATACCAAACTGATGGATTCTGGCATTCATAGACACTGCAAAAGAATTATGTATTACTATAATCAATGAAAAAGAGGCAACTCCGACTATCAGAATAAACATCGGAAAAACCAGTCTCGGCGCAGTGTCCTGCGAATCACGTATCATATACATCGCCAGAAGTTCATAGTTATAAATAACCTTTTCTGCTGAAACTCCCAAAGTTTCAGCAATCCGTAACGTATTGTCAAGGACAGACCCCATGCTGTCAAAATAAATATCTATCACGGTTTCCGGAATCTGCGCTCCCTTTTCATTTACAACTACATCTTTTACATGAGCAAAATTCTTTATAGATTCAATATCTTCCTGGGTAAATTCCCCGACAATTCTGCTCTGCCAGCCGCCTTCTTCCAGTTCAATTCTTTCAATTTCGTACTTCCATGCGTTATAAAATAACCCTAGGAGCAGTGATAACAGCAGAGCTGATATAAATGCCGCTATCATAACAGACATGCCAGATGAACGGTTATTTTTAATATAGCCTGATGAATAATCTTTCCACATAGCTCATTACCTCCGCTTCTCATCGCTTATAATATGCCCGTCCTCTATGGTTATGATACGGTCTGCTTCTAAAGCCACCTTCTCATCATGGGTAATCAGCACAATCGTCTGTTCCAGATTACGATTCGATAATTTCAGCATATCAATAATTTCTTTGGAATTTTTCTGATCCAGATTTCCAGTCGGCTCATCCGCCAAAAGCAGAGCCGGGCGGTAAATCAATGAACGCGCTATGGCAACCCTTTGCTGCTGCCCGCCTGATAACTGGTTTGGCAGAGCTTCAAGCCGTTCATCAATTCCAAGCGAACGGACGATCTTTTCAAAATACTCTTTATTTGGTTTCTTCTTATCAAGGGCAAGCGGCATAAGAATATTTTTTTGCACGGTAAGTGTCGGAATCAGATTATAGAACTGATACACCAAACCCACTTTTCTTCTGCGGAAAATCGCTGCCTGTGTCTGATTCAGTTTTGACAAATCCGTTCCGTCTATTGTAACTTTTCCGCTTGTAGGTTTATCCACGCTTCCCAGAATATGTAACAATGTGGATTTACCCGAACCGGACGCTCCGATAACCGCCACAAATTCTCCCTTGCCTACCGTCAGATCAATTCCATCCAGTGCAGTCACCTGATTATTGCCGGAGCCATACATTTTGCAGACTCCCTCGCATGTTAAGATATTCATTTTTGTCTCCTCCTTTGGATGTTTTGAATTTCTACGCTTGCAGCAAAGCTGCCCGTCAGCTTG
This sequence comes from Clostridia bacterium, assembly GCA_910575725.1. Classification (GTDB taxonomy): domain Bacteria; phylum Bacillota; class Clostridia; order Lachnospirales; family Lachnospiraceae; genus Laedolimicola. The sequence goes on from CAJTFE010000053.1 coordinate 3,656, forward strand.
TAAACTTTGTTCCTGCAGGCAAACTGTTTACAAGCTATATTGTACCAAATGAAAGTTACAACTTAGTAACTGCTGCAGAATTGATATTAAATTTATTGTTTATATAACCGGATTTCAAAACATGCACCGCCATTCGGCAGATTTTTAGCCCTTATTGTCCCATTTTGATGTTCTATAATCTCTTTTGACAATGCTAAGCCTATCCCAATGCCGCTTCCACGGATATTACCGCCCGCATCTGCATTCTTTCCGCGATAAAACCGTTTAAAAAGATGCGGAATATCTTCTTTGGCAAATCCGTCCCCCTCATCCCAGATCAGTATTTCTGTATATAGCGGATTCTGCCCATAAGAACAATGGACTATTCCGCCCACATTATGCTCCATACAGTTTTTCATTACATTTATAACTGCTTCCATAGTCCAGTTTAAATCGACTGTCACTGCCATCTCCCCTGATTCCGGAATATCAATGAAAGTGCCGGAATCTGCAAATAATTCCTGCAAATTGTCTGCCGCAAGGACAAGCAAGGTAAAAACATCCACATCTTCTTTTTGAAACATCAATGTACCTGCATCAAGACGAGATAAAACAAGCAGGGATTCTTCTAAATGAATCAGTCTGTTTAACTGTTTCTTTATCTGCTCCATCCTGTCTTTTTCATATTCTTTTCTCACCGGCATTTCAGATAATGTCTGCAGTGATAAAGAAATGGCGGTAATCGGAGTTTTGATCTGATGTGCAATATTGGATAGATTCTCGGCAAAATTATTTTTGGCCTGTACCGCCGCATCCTTTGTCTGATAAAGAAATGTCACAGTCTTATATATTTCATCTTCCAGCTTGGAAAAAAGATCTTCTCCGGAAACAGAGAGGACGACCGCTTTTCCCATATTAACCTGCTCCAGATAATCTGACAGCTCCTCTATTCGTTTCGCTTCTGTTTTGTTACGGAATGCATAAGTAACTGCAAAGAGAACGATTCCTGCTAAAAACCCCGTTATTGCGAATATACTATCATACGTAACAGATGAATCAGAAAAATCAGATATACGATACCCTAAAACGGACAATACATCCCTCATTTCCACGCCATCAGCATTTCCACCCGTATATTCTTTCAATGCAGCAGAAACGATATGCTTCATTTCCGGCTCTTGTTCCAGCACTTCGCCGCAGATCACATTTACCAAATCAAATTGAAGCCTGCTGTAATGACAGGAAAGCAGCATTGCCGTAACAGCAGAAGAAATCAGGCTGACAGCTGCCACAAATCCAAAGAGAATCACTAAATTTTTTCGCCCGCTCATATGGTATCCTCCATGCGGTATCCCACACTTCTAATTGTTTTCAAACAGGACGGTTGATGCAGCTTGTCCCGCAGCCGTTTCATAGTAACTGTCAATGTATGATCATTCACGTAGTTTCCATTTACATCCCATACCTGTTCTAAGATTTTTTCCCTGGTAACAGTCTTTCCTTTATTCTGCAAGAGGTACAAAAGCAGCTCATACTCTGATACGCTTAAATCTATTTCTTCCGTGCCACAAACAACTGTCCTGCGGTTTAAATCTATCTTGATCCCATCACAGGATAAGTACTGCGCCGCCACATTGCCCGTTCTTCTAAGTACCGCCTGAATCCTTGAATACAATACGCTTAATTCAAAAGGCTTTACTACATAATCATCCGCACCATTTTGAAAACATGAAACAATATCCTGGGAATCATCCCGGACCGTAAGGAAAATAATCGGCAGTTCTTTCCATCTGCTGCGTATCCATTGACAAAGACTATCCCCACGTCCATCCGGCATATTCCAATCCAGCAAAATAATCGTTGGCACATGAATTTCCAAAGCTCGTCTGACCTCTGAAATTGTATGATATATTACTACCTTAAAGTTTTTCTGTTCCAAATATTTTTTTACAACACCTGCAATATGAGCGTCATCCTCAGCATAAAATAATTCGACCATTTTCAATAAACCACCTATTTTTTTTATTATTATACCAGAAAAATGTTACAACTTAGTTACTCACTCCCCATACAATAAAAGCTCTTTTACACAGTACGCAACCGGCTCACACAAGCCAAAAGCGGATTTGACGGCTGTATCGGGCGAAGGTTCCCTCTAAAGAATTGTGCGATGCGTTGGTTGAACAGTTCAAGTGAAGAACGTCACACTGTAGCAAATTCAAACGTCAAATTCAATCCCATCTTTTTTACCCGATTCCATCACATTATCCCTGTGTTTTCCGCTGTTTCATCAGATTATTTCTAAAAGTTGTTCATGCAATTATGTCTCTTCCATTGTCTGCATAGGGAGAAAAGCTTCCTTTGTTAAGCTATTCATCATCTGTCAGACTTTTTCTTCCCCATTAAAAACATGTAAATGTTGGATTTGTGTACCTTTTGGGCACAATTCCCAGTGTCTGCTTCGGACAGATGGAAAACCCGGCAAAGCCGTAGCTGACGGCGATACGCCGGCGCAGCGCCTCGTTGGGCTGTCGCATCATGAGGCTGGTCAGCACGGGCTGTCCCAGAAGAATCAGGGAAAAACAGTTTTTGGAATCCATGCAGACCATGCAATGGACATTCTTGTTCGTGGACATGGAATAGAAATACTCCTGGACGCGCTGAAACATAACCGTCTTTTTTTGGGAAGCCTCAAGTCCCAGCTTGACACAAAGCTGCCGATAGAATTCGGCGGCGGAATGGACGGAGGTATTATGCTTCCTAAATATCCCACCTTTTGTTAAAAGCGTTTGCGGAAGGATTTGAACCTTCGGTGCGTTGCCACACACCTTCCTTAAGGGGCGGCACCATAAACCTCTCGGACACGCAAACGGAAAGTGGATGGGGCAGGACTCGAACCTGCGTTGTTTCTGTGTGACGGATTTACAGTCCGCTGCCCTCGCCGCTAGGCATACCCATCCGTGAGGTGACCAGAATATCATCCATGCGCACCTGCAGGGCAGCTCCCTGCTTCCGCAGCCTTCCTATGTTCTGTCCTTTCCTTACCATATCTATAACCGGCAGATACACCATGATCCTCACCTCCTGTTATTTGAAATAAATATCCAGGCGGTATATGCCCCATATGGGACTTGAACCCATGACTCCTCGATTAAAAGTCGAGTGCTCTCCCAACTGAGCTAATGAAGCATAAAAAATACCGCCTACCTCATTTAAGATAAGCGGTACATGAAAACTATGATCTATTTCTGGCAGCCTCCATAAGACCTGCCCCCACATCACACAGTTTTTCGCCTTTTTCTTACCTTGCATGAGCGTATCTTAACCAGACTCTGTTCTTTTTCTTTACTGAACAGTGCCTCATAATGTTCGCTATGCAGATAATAAACAACTGAAGCTGTTGCGAAGCCATTCGCAGCGAAATTAACTGTTGCCATGATCGTTTCCTTTCCGGACTTATCTGTCCCTTTTGTTTTTACTGTAACCACTATATCACCGATCAGTCTGTTTGTCATTATACCAGTAATATAATTTCACAAATAAATCGGCTTCTATCTATTCCACCTTTACCCCCAGCCCGTCCAGCGTAAGCCCCGGTAATCCCACCAGATACCATTTGTCATCCATGCCCATCTCCATGCGGGCAGGAACCCAGACATCATTGAGCCTGAACTCAAAGACCCCTCCGCAATGGATGCCTCCGTAATCACGCCTGTCCCCATCCCCGTCGGTATAAAAGAAATCAATTATATTCCCTGCCCTGCTTTCACTGCGGCTTTCTATTCCCGGTAAAAACGTACAATCCCTGTCTTATTCAAAGCCACCATGAGCACAGGGATAAACACCATCTGGAGAATGATCCCGGGAACTGCATTCAAAAATGCACCCGCCATAAGCATTGCTGCCGTAACAAGTATCTACGATAAGATGGCTGCCGGTTTCTATCGAATAGTGCTGCAAATAGTTTTCTTCCATTGGTATCCACACGTCTTCAAACGCAGAAAAATGATTCCCTTCCCGAATCTGCAGACGCCTTTTCTGTTCTTCCCTGCTGCATGTCAGAAAGATTGTCAGGTCATATTCCGCCGCCAGTATTGGATGGCGTGAATAACTTCCTTCTACCACTGTCAGTTTTCTAAACAGCATCCATACTGTAGTCCAGCAAATTAAAGTTCTTATCTCCCGCACAAAAACGTCAAATTAAAATCTCAGGTTTCAAATACTGTCTATAAGAGCGTGCTGCAGGAAGCGGCACGTTTTCCTCTTGACCATCCCTTGCTGTTCCGATATAGTTTTTATGGAACAAAAAAAGAGAAAGAACAGCACCTCCTACAGTTCGTTCTTTCTCTCACATACCAGTGTGCCTGCCATATACGGGATCGTGTCCCACTCGTGAGGCTCCGGCACCACCGACATATACTATGATAAGAGAAAATTCCCTGTTTTGCAAGCTGATTCGTATAAAAAGTTCATCAAAAGCCCTATTCGGCTCCTTCATGGCCGGATTCCGCCCTAAGCTGCAGACCTGCCCATGCCATCCTCCCGGACTTCATCATCCCCTACTCAGGCTACGGCCTGTTCTTCCTCCTCCGCATCCTGGCGGAGTATTTCCTGCACCTTTCCACTGTGGAGAAGCTATGCGAACGCTTCTCCGTCACCCTTTCCCAGCTGCGCCGGTGGCTGCAGCTCTTCCGGGTACAGAAGGAGGAATGGCTCGGTGTACTCTCCTCCATGGAAGCTTCCGGCCTTTCCTTCCTGAAAGCCCTGCTCGTGCAGACGGCCTATTCGGATTTCGCCTCCGCCTTTGTCCGCCGTTTTACAAAGTCCTTCCTCCAGTCCCATAAGAACCCGGCGCCTTACTGCCAGCAGGTGTTCGGCCCCTGATCCTTTTCCCACCGGCCACACGCCACGGGTATGGCTTCCCTCCCTTCTCTCCTGATAGCTTCTCGGAATCTTCAGCCCTTATTTCATAGGGCTTTCAGAACCTATTTTTCAAAAATCACCCACTTTTTTCTCAAAAACACTTGACAAACCAGTCAAAAAATGCGGCGCTTCGCGCCCTTGATCAAAAAGTACATTTTTTGATTGGAGGCGATTTTTGATGTTACCTTGTAACCCTGGCGGTCATGCCGCCTTTCAGGATACTTTCGTATCCCAGTTCCTTAAATTTTACCCTGATCCCTTTGCGCTTCCCAAAAGCACCTGGGATTATATCGTGCAGTTCTGGTTTCTTGATCTTTCCAAGACGGATTCTGTCATGCAGGAATGTTACTCTGTTTTTGGCCCGGAACCACGGCTCCCTTCCTGCATGCTGCGATTCTTCCAGCACTGCTTCAAAACTTCTTCCCCTGCTGGAACGCTGGCAGTTAAAGCCTGAGAATCCCTTTTTCCTCATTTTCCGGCTTTACCAGCAGCAGTTCCTGGACCAGTCCGTCCACAGGGGGCTGGTTAATCCCCGGCACCTGGCTCTTGCCGGTGACGGCACCCCTGTCCACCGGAAAAATATGGAAGAACCGTACACATCTTTACCGATGACAATCCAAGGTTATTTAACATACCGCCAAGGGACTCTAAAGCATGGGAAAAAGAATATGATAGAAGAACTTCTGTGGAGCGCTCCAACAAGCGGGAGAAAGAGGGCTATAAATTAGAAGACGGCAGGCACCGCTCGACTAAGATGTGGTACTGCCGCCTCTACGGCATCTTGATGCTACAACATCTTGATGCCTGCGAAATGCCCTCTGCTGAGGTATTTCAAGAATCATTATTAGGATTCACCGCCTAATAATGATATCTTAAGCGATTCCATAAGATTTTTCAAGGCATAGTACCCGCTATGTCCAATGTTTATGTCCATTTTTCTCAAATTTCTTTTCCTGCACGATATTCAGTTGTCAATTTTCAGTTGGTATCTCATTTATTGAGATTCCGAGAAGTTATTAATGAGATAGGAGATGCCCATATCCCTTAAATACGCCAGGTATTCTTTCCGGGCAGCCTTTGTGACCACCTCCACGATCTGCATGGGAACACCGTTCATCGCACTTGTCGGAGCTTCTCAGGTGCATCTGCCTTCCCTGTCATAAACCAGACAGTAATGCCCCTGCTTTTTCGCTTTTTTCCGCCTCATGGAAATCTCCGTCTATCTTTCCGTCCAGCGAGACCGCCATGTGGCAGATCACATATGCCCTGTCCATCTTGTCCTGCCTCCTTAATCCTCCGGCGCCCAGGCTGTAAACTGCGCCTCCTGCTGCTCAAGCGGCGTTGTAAAGAACCGCACATTTTTATCGACCGCCCTGATCTGATCCGCTCCATTTCCTCTCCTGTCAGTTCAAAATCAAAGATATCAAAATTATCCCTGATATGCTGCAGATTGGTGGATTTCGGAAAAATGACCGTGCCTTCCTGGATATGCCAGCGCAGGATGACCTGAACATTGGTTTTCCCATATTTCTGCGCCAGTTCTGTAAAGACCGGCTCGCCGATCAGATCCGCATCGCCATGTCCGATGGGATACCATGCTTCGATGACTGTCCCATAAGGCGCCAGCCTCTTTTTTAATTCGTTCTGCTGGAAATAAGGATGGCATTCCACCTGGAGCACGGCGGGCTTGATGACCGCTGCCTCACAGACCTCCTCCAGACGCCCCGATTCAAAATTGCTGAGTCCGATACTTTTTACTTTTCCCTGGGCAACTGCTTTTTCGCAGTTCTTCCATGCGCCCATATAATCGCCCACCTGCTGGTGCAGCAAAAGCAGGTCCAGATATTCAAGCCCCAGTTTTTTTAGGGATACCTCAAAGGCTTTCATTGCTTTGTCATAGACCCGGTTATCATTCCAGAGCTTCGTGTTGCACCGTATCTATGCTGCGGTATCCTGCCTTGATTGCCATTTTCACACATTTTGCTGTATGCAAGGGAGAAATCTGCCATACACCGAAACCCAGTCCGGGAATTTTTACTCCATTATAAAGCGTAAGTGTGTCGAATATTTTCCATATACATCATATCCTCCTGAAATTTTAGTTTATTTCCTCTTTATCCAAAACATCTGAAAACCTACCGGTCTTCCGCAAAATCAGGATTGCAGCCAACCTTATGTCTATTATAATCCGGAAAAAGCGCCCGACTCCACACCAAACAAAATGATTCTGTGGTTTACGCCCCACAAGTGGCAAAAATGCGGCATAACTTATAGCCCGATTTCTTATTCCGTTTGTTTATGTCCTGCAAATTTTATAATACACTCATGTTGATTTTTATACCTGCCTGTATTATGATACAAGTGAGTATTTATCCTTGCGGTAATAAGCCAAAATTCCGCAGACTTTTGTTTTTATCGTTGGGAATAAAATTCCAAAACATATCAAGCAGTTTTTTTCTATACAATATCGTTTTTAAGGAGAGATGTATATGGCAGAAAATAAAAAAGAAGACCTGCGGGTTCAGCGGACTAAAGAATTTATCCGCAAAACCTTTGAAGAAATGATCTGTGAAATGGATTATGAACAGATTTCTGTCAAAGAATTGACGCAGCGCGCCAAGATCAATCGAAAAACATTTTATTTACATTACAACACGTTGGATGACCTTCTTCTGGAGATCCAGAATGAACTGGCGCAGAATTTTATCAGGCGCACCCAGGGACTGGAACGCCCCTGCGACATATTGGCGACTGTCGCAAGGGTCAAATACCACAGCATCCTTTGGACGCATTGTGCCTGATGCATTCAATATTGATGCCCCGTAGCCTGTTGCAAGGTATTTGACTTGTGCAGCGGCGCTGTGAGGGCATAACATTTATTCAATCATCCGCCTTCTCTGCCCACTTCAATCCTTTACTCTCTTTCAAAACCCCCATATGATACATTACCTGAATGCAGTCTACATATCCCTGAATGTATGCCCGTAATTCTTATGAGGAAGCAAAGTCCTCCTGACATTCTTTTATTTCCTCCAGCTTCTCTTTCTGTTCCGTTGGAAAGCCATGTGTCTCCTTTACAATCAGTTTTATTTCATACCATCAATCCACTGCTTATCCCTGATATTTTTCTACACTTCATCTTTAGAAGGGAATGTATTTATAAAAATTTACCGGAACGGAACCTCCAAAAACATCATTAGTTCCAAGATCAGACAGCTCCGGCAAGAAAGAGGATTATCCCAAGCCGCGCTCCCTGAGCGTACCGAGGATGTCATTCACAAAAGTCCTTGTCATATCCTCCACAATACGGACGACATCTTCAACAAAATCTGTCTTCTCTCCCCGGATCATAAGGTAATCCAGCGTAAAGTCCCCGATGTCTACCGTGATAACCTTGTTAAATTCCGCTATTCTCTGATAGACAGTCAGGGCATAGCAGCGCCCATTATACTGAAGGTATTCCCCCAGTGCGGGCCTGCAGGCCCCCCTCCACAAAGCCGGAAATAAATATCTCAAACTTCCCACACCGTTTTGGTGCGTTGAACCTTGCTACGAAAAATCAATACTTTAACCCATAAAAAAGGCACAAACCGCCTGCATATGGTATAATTTTCTTGTTGACTTGAAGCGTACTTCATAGTTTATGATTAAGAAGAAAGGCGGATTAATATGTATTCAGCAAAGGAAACAGCCCAAATGACAGGATTATCAACAGCAACTTTGAGATATTATGAAAAGGAAAAATTACTGCCCCAAATAGCTAGAAACAGCCAAAAATACAGGCAATATACAGATGAGGACATTGAATGGATTAAAATGATACAATGTATGCGTATGGCAAATATCCCCATTCATTCCATTAAAGAATATGTTGCACTGTTATTACTAGGCGGGGAAACCCTTGAACAGCGTTTTACTATGGTACAAAATCACATGGAGGATATTAAAAAGCAAATGACTAATTTACAGAATGCATTTGAATTGACACAAAAAAAGTTGTCATTCTATAAAAAACTTTTAGAGGATTCTTCCTTAAAAAATATGTCCTATAGCGAAGAATGGAAGTTATTTAATCATGGAGAAAATTAACGAGAAAAAATAGGAGGAAATGGAAAATGCCTTATATCACAGTAGAAAGCGGTGTTTTGTCCAATACGCAAAAGGAGGAACTGATTAAACGATTAACAGAAATATCATCTGACATTATGAAAATACCACAAGAATTTTTTGTAACAACCATAAAGGAAGTGCCTGACAAAAACTTTGGCATTGGCGGAAAAACCATTGACAAGGTAAAGGCAGAGTATATGCAGATACATAATAAGCAATTATAGGATAATTTGAAACACGGGCAGGGAAAAGGAATGGAAAATGTTTTAATTACAGGGACAACAAGCGGGATTGGAAAAGCATTTGCCGAAAAATTTGCAAGCATGGGAAATAATATCATACTTGTATCACAAGATAGACAAAAACTGGAGCAACAGCAATTATATTTACAAAATCAGTATCATGTAACTGTAAATTTTATTGCATATGACCTGTCAAAAGAAAATGCCGTAGATTTAATTATGGAGCAAATATGTAACTGGAATATACCTGTTGATTTCCTTATTAACAATGCGGGCTTCAATGAGTGTGGCTTATTTAGCAAAACAGATATTAGCAAGGAAATAAAAATGATCGACTTGCACATACGTTTTGTTACGCAACTTACAAAACGTATTTTGACAATTATGGAAAAGAATAATTACGGGCACATATTGAATATCGGTTCAACAGGTTCTTTCATTCCCTCTCCATCTGACGCAGTTTATTCCGCCACAAAAGCATATATTATGTCTTTTTCAAATGCCCTTTACGGAGAATATAGACATACAGGAATAAAAATCACTTTGCTTTGTCCCGGAGCAACGAAAACCGAATTCGCACGAAAAGCCAATATAGAACAAACCTTACTTTTTAAAGTTGCCGTTATGAAACCCGAACAAGTTGTTAAAATAGCTTATCCTAAAATAGTAAGAGGAAAACGCTTAATCATTCCGGGACTGTATAACAAATTTCTCATTTTCTGCTCAAAGATAATGCCTCTTAACATTACAAACAAGCTGACAATGATTATGATGAACAATTATTGAGAAGAAGGTGATGACATATTGGAAAAATTTTAGTGCTGACACTTAATGAACAAGAAGAAAAAGTAACAAACAAAATTATATCGGCTATTGCTGATTATATACAGCTTGAACCTACTATAGAAAGCAAGTGATTATGGAAAGTAAATTCTCTGACCGCTTGTCACTGTAGCCTTCCAGGCAATAGAACTTTACATAAAAACCGATATTCCTCATGGAGCGCTATGCGCTACTTTTAGAGATGAGATGGTTTGTTATGTTAAGACAGATCAAAGTTGCTGACCTGTGCAAAGAGCTGGAGTCCAAGCTAAGGAATCTTCACTATTCGGAGGATTCCATGCGCAGGTACAGCAAAGTATTCCGCGAATTCACGGAATATGCAGGCGACTGTGACTATTCGCAGTCAAAGGGGACGGACTTCCTTGTATGGAAGTTCCAGCAGCTTGGCGGATTCGTTACATCTGGAGAACACTCCAAAAACGAAATGTATTATTTCAGGGCTATACGCTCGCTTGCAGAATACTATAACTTCGGGATCCTTTTCAGGCTGCACGACTTCCATGGGGAGATTGTCCGGCCTGAGCCATTCAAGGATGCCACACTCGAGTTTCTCCGTTATGAAGTCGAGTATGGATGTTCCCATTACCCGTATGACCGGTGCCGCTTTGTCATAAAGGATTTCATACTTTATCTTGACTCGGCTGGAGTGCATGACCTGGATGGCGTCAGCCCGGGCCTTGTCTTGCGTTTTACAGAGACCACGGTCGGCCTGGCCCCTGTCACGATTGCTGAGCGCCTTTCCGCAGTGGGTCAGGGCTAAGCTTCCCACGGTATGGAGCGAGGAACAGATTGAAAGCATCATCCATGCAGTTGACACAACTACGGCGACAGGGAAAAGGGATTATGCCATCGTCCTTATGGGGGCCAGGCTTGGGCTGCGGATTGGGGATATGCTCAACCTCACCATGAATGACATCGACTGGGAAAACAAGCTCATATCCATCATACAGGGGAAAACAAAGGAACCATTGACGCTCCCCCTTCCCGATGATGTCGGCTGGGCGCTTATCAACTACCTTAAAAACGGCAGGCCGGAGACGGACTGCCCCAACATCTTTGTGGTGCACAATGCGCCATATAAAGGGAGCCCTTTCAAGAGCACCCTCAGGCACAACATAAGCAAGATACTCAAGCGTGCCGGCATCTCCGTTGACAGGTCCAGGCACTACGGATGGCATTCGCTGCGCCACTCGGACCCGCAGGTCGCAAAGCACTATCTCAGGGTAGACCTTGACGGGCTCGCCAAATGCGCACTGGAAGTGGAGGTGATGGATTATGTCAGACAATAAAGGCTTCAATGGGCAGCTTGCCCCATATATGTCTGCCTTTCTCGCTGAAAAGCGGGCCCTTGGGGTTCAAGTACCATGAACAGGAGCGGATGCTGCATGTGCTTGACCAGATGAGCGATGGTTATGACTGCAGCGCAGGGCTACCCAAAGAACTGTGTGGGGCGTTTGTGCAAAGACAGCCAAACTGGCGGCAGGCGACACAGGATGGCACAGGGTGAATGCCGCCTATGCGGACATCATACCGGATATGGAGGTGAAGACAGCGTATGAAGACGACTGACTTTGCCCGGCTCCTCAGCAGCTTCCTCCTGGACGAGCTGTCCATGGAAAGGATAACTGGGTTCTTAAACTGGCTGGAAGCCGGATGTGGCAACGGCAGAAGCACCCGCAACCAGCGCCTTACACTGCCTGACACCTCGACAAGGAAAGGGCGCAGGGACCAGATGCTGCTCACCCTTCTTTATGACAGTGGTGCACGTGTACAGGAACTTGCTGATCTCTGTGTTGGCAGCATACGGCTTGACGCGCCTGCCCAGGTGAAGCTGTTCGGAAAGGGAAGGAAAAGCCGCAGCGTCCCGCTGATGGACAAAACGGCATCTCTCCTGAAACAGTATCTGTCTGAACATGGGCTTGACAGCCCTGCCCACTATGAGCATCCTCTGTTCTTTAATTCACAGGGGAAAAAACTCACCCACCAGGGTATTGCATATATACTCAAAAACAAGCGTCAAGATGAAGAAAGCGGCGCTGGATAAAATGAAATCCGGCAAGGATGTAGTGCCTGATAAACCCATCTCAATCAACAAAGAAATGTGTGAATGCCGTTACGGTATAATAACGACAAACGGAAAAAGCCTTGATTTTCAAGGAGTCCACGCGTTTGCCGTCATTTATTCAATTTCTTTTCCAAGTTGAAATCTGACGAGAAAAATATCGAAAAAAGGAGGCTGTTTCATTAACGAACAAAATTTAATAGCGTCAGCGGTCCGGTATATTGCCTGACCGCTGGTTGCCGTGGCGTTTCATCTTATCAGATGGACGCCTTTTTTCATGCAGATTCGGTGCGACAGTATGGAACGGCAGAGATTTTATCTCAGAGGATATAGTGACGGCATTACATATCTGAAAAAGACTGGCATGCTGTAAAATGAGCATTTGATGAAGGCAGTATGTAATCATTCTGTACTGCTTTTTATAAGTTTCTGCACATTGTTTCCTCATACCTGCATAATTTATTCCGTTTTATGTGCAGATAAAACAGATATTGCTTGATTTTCTGCATATAATATGTTGCAATAATATGCAGAAAGGATGGTGTGATATGAGGAAATTCGATTACTCTTTTTTAAACAACGGCTTACTGCCTGCAAATTTGGTGAATCTTACTTCAAATATTTCGGCATTGAAAACAATGGCGGGAGTGCGAAAAGAGGAATATACCCAAATTTTTTCGGAGTTAGAGGCAGTTGCAAAGGTACAGTCGATTAAGAGTTCTAATGCTATTGAGGGTATTGTTACAAGTGACGAGCGTATTGCCGCTATCGTCAATCAGAACAGCGCTCCGTTGAATCATAATGAAGCGGAAATTGCCGGATATAGAGATGCATTAAATGAAATTCATTTAGACTATGAGCGTATTGATTTTTGTGAGCGTGATATTTTGCATTTGCACGAAATGATGATGGCATTTGCAGGTTATGAATATGGCGGTCAATATAAAACAGACGATAATGTGATTTTGGAAATCGATACAGACGGAAACAGGCGTGTTCGTTTTCGTCCCACCCCTGCAAATGAAACGCCAAAGGCTATGGAACAGTTAGAGCTTGCCTATATGGAAGCACGTAGTGACGCCAATATAAACCAACTGCTATTGATTCCTTGCATTATTTTGGATTTTCTCTGCATACATCCATTCAGAGATGGTAACGGCAGAATGTCACGCCTGTTATCGTTGCTGCTCCTATACAAGAATGGCTTTGATGCCGGAAAATATATGTCCTTTGAAGAGCAAATCAATAACTACAAAGCCTATTATTACGAATCTCTTCGTCAATCTTCTGACGGTTGGGAATCAAATGAAAATAGTTATTTCCCATTTATTGAGAATTTCCTGTCTATGCTTTATATGTGCTATAAAGAGTTGGACAAACGCTTTGCAGTCGTACATGGGAAAAAGATTACAAAGAAAGCCCGCATAGAAGCAACGGTATTAAACAGTCTAACCCCTCTTTCCAAAGCCGAAATATGTAAGATTCTCCCCGATGTCAGTCCGACAACAGTTGAAGCAGTCCTCGGTTCAATGGTAAAGAGCGGTGCAATAAAACGGATCGGGTCGGCAAGATCTACGCGTTATATTAAGGCATAGTATAAGGTGACTTCAATGGATATGATTTCATTTAAAGAAGAAGTGTTACGACTAATTGCATTTTGGCAAGAGGGCGAATATTGGGATTTCAAAAAGGAATGGCACAAGAATAAGTCTGATTTACTGCATGATATTATATGTATGGCAAATAATCTATCAAATCACGATGGACTTATTATTATTGGAGTTAATGAAGAAACGGATTATGCTACTTGCGATTGTTCATTCCTGTTTATACTGCAAAAAAGTAATAGATGTTATTGTTATTCGCAATGATCGTAATACACCCTATTATTTAACAGAACAATATCAAGGTGTATTTGCCAATAACATCTATTCTCGAATAATGGATACCAATACCCCTAAAAATGCATCTGCAGATATAGATGTCATAGAAAAACTATGGAAAAAAAGATTCGGAATTGATGCAACTGCTCTGGATCGCGCCTTATTATTTTTGCAAAAACCTTATTATATTCTTTGGGTGGAGCTGCTTTGGACGGTGGATGATGTTGAGCTGCCACCGCTGGGACATTTCATATAAGTATTTCGTGAAAGGTTCAATCAAATATACAATTCATCTGTTTTATATTACTGATGATATGGACGCATTCAAAGAAGACTACTTACAATCTCAACTTTTGCAACAAATATTAAAAGATTTCAGAAGTTAAAGGGAG
>CAJTFE010000054.1 GCA_910575725.1 Clostridia bacterium
CGTTTTGTGTGTTACAATTCATTTTAGATACCTCTCTGTTCAATAAGATTTTCACTAACCTGCAAGTCAGTAATCTTATTTTACTCTGAGGTATTTTTTTCTCAACCTTCTTTCTTGGAATTCCCTATACTTGAATTATACAGGAAGCTCCTTATACTTAAATAACTACATGATGACTATAAGGAGTGTAACACAAACAAAGAAGAATCCATGTTGCGTGTGCAACATGGATTCTTCTTTGTTTGATGCTGTAGATTATTTAATGGGGAGCTTGTAGTATTCAATTATAACAGTTGGAATGTGTTTTTTTCATAAGAAATCAGTCCATCCTTTTGCATATAAGATAGTTCTCGAGTTAACGCGCTGCGGTCGGCACATAGATATTTAGCCAATTCAAGTCGACTTAAGGGGATGGTAAATTGCCTGCTATCTTGATCAAGGGCTTGTTGCTGTAAATATGTAAGAATTTTTTCTCGTAGAGTTTTTTTCGAGATTACTTCAATTTTGTGCATCAGCTGAACATTTTTGTCTCCTATCAGTTGAACCATATTTTCAATCAACCGATGATGAAAGGTACAGCTTATTTTACATGAGTGAATAATTTTATGGAAAGGTAAAAATAGAACTGTACAGGGTGCAGCTGCGAAAAAACTAACATGTGCATCTAAATGGCTTCCACAAGAAAAAGATTCCCCAAAAAGCTCACCATCTTTCATTGCTACAAGGAGTGTCTGGTAGCCTTCTGAATCTTCCTTAACCATATGGACGATGCCAGACAATATAATGCCAACACTTCGAACCTCATTACCTTCCAGAAGGATAATTTCATCTTTTTGATAATTTTTTTGGAAGCTTCCCAAACAATTCAACATGGCTGGAAGATCCTCTTCACAAATACCATTGAAGATTGGGAGCGAAGCAAGTTGTTTGAAATTAAGTTGCATATTGTCTTTCCTTTCTTCTGAGATAAAGTATAGCATTTTGTGGTAGGTGTTGCAAGCGCAACACAGAACTGATGAAAAATGCTTTATTCTTATAAAGAGATATAAAAATTTTTCAAGAAAGGATACTTGTCAACGTGATTAATAATGAAACCCATCTTTTATACAGTGTATTGTGCTATGAAGAAGGACATTGTAGACGTACGCAACATATCCTTAAGGTTTATGCATTAGCCAAGCTGTTTGGTGAGCAAGAAAAAATCTCTGTTGAAGATCAGCAAATTTTGCAAGCAGCAGCCATTTTACATGATGTGGCAATTAAATATTGCAAAGAACATTATAACGGGGATGCCAGTCAGAACAATCAGAAACAGGTGGTATCTATCCTTGTGACTCGCTTTTTAGAATCGGCCAATTATCTTCCGTCGTATGTTCCGAAAATCATTGAACTGGTGAATTGCCATCATGATTATGACAAGCCCAAAAATAAACTATTGCAACTTTTGATGGAAGCCGATCTAATTGTAAACTGCTATGAAAACCGGCCAGATTATAAAAAAGCAGAGTATATAAAGAAAATTTTTCAAACAGATGGAGGAAAGGAACTGATGGCACTTTGTTTGAAAAAAGAAATGGAATAGGAGGGTATTATGTATCAGGAAAATATAATTGATATGTTAATGCGGAAGATGATTCATTTTAACCAGAATGATCCACAACGCATTCATCATTTGATAAAAGTTCACAGTTTTGCACAGATGATTGGTCGTATGGAACAGTTGGATGGGCATAGTCAGTTTTTGACCGAATGCGCCGCATTGGTTCATGATATTGGTATTCGGCCGGCAGAAGAAAAGTATGGGATGTCCAGTGGGAGATTACAGGAGCAAGAAGGTCCTTTTTATGCCCGCAAAATGTTGGGAGAGCTGGGATTTGAGGAAGCAGACATCAATCGAATCTGCTATTTAGTAGGACACCATCATACCTACGCAGATATAGATGGTATTGACTATCAGATTCTTGTGGAAGCAGATTTTTTGGTAAATTTTTATGAAGATAATCTGGGAAAAAACATAATAGAAACCACATTACAGAAGATTTTTCAAACAGAGTCAGGAAAAACACTGTGCAGACTTTGTTATTTCGGTCACTGAGGAAATATGGCTATGGCAGATAAAAAGCAAACTCAAATTTTATTGATCAATGATATGGCAGGTTATGGCAAGGTCGCCTTATCTGTCATGATTCCCGTTTTATCTCACTTGAAATTTGAAACTTTCAATTTGCCTACTGCACTTGTTTCAAACACTCTGGATTATGGTCAGTTTGATATTCTGGATACAACAGAATATATGGAAAATACGCTTCTGGTATGGAAGAAACTCATGTTTTCTTTCGACGCAATCTGTACCGGATTTATTGTGTCGGAAAGGCAGTCATCTCTTGTATATGAATACTGTAAGGAACAACAAAAATCAGGTACTTCGATTTTTGTTGATCCAATTATGGGAGATGACGGAAAACGATACAATGGTGTAACAAATCAAGTAGTCGCTTACATGAAACGGTTGTGTTCTATTGCAGATGTGATTGTCCCCAATATTACGGAGGCGTGCTTTTTATCCGAATACACAGTTAAACACACTTACTCTGAACTGGAAATTGAAGTAATCGCAAATCGACTACATACGCTTGGTGCCAAATCCGTTGTGATTACAAGCGCAAATATCAATGGAAGAATGTTTACTGTTGTAAAAAGTTCTCCGAAAAATTCGTGTATCTTGCTTCCTTATGAAGAAATACCGGTGCGTTTTCCAGGTACAGGGGATATTTTTATGGCGATTGTAGTAGGGCATTATTTAAAATCAGGCCAGATTTTAGAGAGCGTACAAAGTGCAATGAGACAACTCGAAAAAATTATTTATGCTAATCTACATGATACTGACAAATACAAGGGAATTCCCATTGAACAATTTTTGGAGGAAATTAACGATGAAAAAGCCTAAAATTAAAATCAGTTTAATAGATCAAAAGGGACATATGGGGTGCCATCGTGGTCATCGAATTGGAGATACCTTTGACTTTGATACCGAAAGAGGCGCTCTCTGCCCAATGGCCATGCACGTGGCTTTCCCTTACATTGACATTCTGCGGTATGGGGGAAAACTCCCCAGCCAACCAGATGGCTCCATTGTATTCTGCTGTCCAGATGTGGATGTAATCAATGTATTTAAAATTGAAGTAGAGGAGGAAAAGAACTGAAATGAATCCTTATATCAAACAAGCAAATCAGCAGTTTGTTCCTGTATATAATCGTTATCCCATTGTATGGGATCATGGCGAAGGTATGTACCTTTATGATACAGAGGGAAAACGGTATTTGGATTTCGGGTCTGGAATCGGTGTGTGTGCTTTGGGATATCACGATCAGAATTACACACGTACACTGCAAGAACAGATGGAGAAGCTGCTACACACCTCTAATCTTTTTTATAATGTTCCTGCGATTGAAGCTGCAAAGCTGTTCAATCAGGCATCTGGCATGGAGCAGGTGTTTTTCACCAATTCTGGAACGGAAGCAATCGAAGGTGCGGTTAAAATTGCTAAGAAATATCATTTTTTGAAGCATAATAATCATAATGGAGAGATCATTGCCATGAAAAAATCCTTTCACGGCAGATCTATGGGGGGCGTTATCCATAACAGGGAAAGCAACCTATCAGGAACCTTTTGCTCCTATGCTTGCTCATGTTAAATTTGCCGATTTCAATGATCTGGACAGCGTTAAACGCTTGATTACAAAAAATACCTGTGCAATTTTTATGGAAACAGTACAAGGTGAGAGCGGAATTTATCCTACCACTGAGTACTTTATCAAAGGAGTCCGAAAGCTTTGCGATGAGAACAAAATTTTGATGGTTTTGGATGAGATTCAATGTGGTATGGGCAGAAGCGGAAATATGTTTGCGTATCAGCTGTACGACGTTGCTCCCGACATTGTGGTTTCGGCAAAGGCTTTGGGATGCGGAATTCCGGTAGGTGCAATTGGAACCAGAGGGGCAGCAACCGGTGTATTGTGTGCAGGAGATCATGGCACAACTTACGGCTCCAATCCTCTGGCCGCTGCAGCCGTTACTGCTGTATTCCAGCTTTATCAACAGTATAACATATTGGCGAATGTCAGGGCTATGACGACCTATTTAGATAAGGCATTGTCCGAATTGGCCGCTCAAAAAGTTGTGATCAAAGAGGTGCGCGGACTGGGGCTTATGAAAGGAATTGAACTGTCTGTACCTGCCGCATACTATATAAATGCTTTACAAGAAGCGGGAATTATCGTAATTCCTTCAGGTTCACATGTGATTCGCCTGTTGCCTCCGTTGATTTTAGAGAAAGAGCATATTGATGCGTTACTGTATGTGCTTAAGAAAATATTATAACTAGAGTACATATATGCTGAATCAACGTGAATTCCAATAATGAGCGATATTTTGATAATTCGGCACAAAAGGAGGGATAGCTGTGAAGAAAATTGAAATTATTGCCAGAATTACCGAGGATAGCGGAGCAACAACTGAGAATCCGTTGATGGTTTGGCATGATGATGGTGACCATGAAGGTTATCCGTTCCTATCTTCTACACTGACATACCCAGGGTTGGAAATTAGATTACATCAGCGGCGGGTACTACGTAATGGTAAGGATGTGAAACTATCAAGATATGAATACGGAGTTCTGGTATTTCTGGCGCAACGACCTGGTTGGTTATGTAGCAAAGAGCAAATTTTTGAAAATGTATGGCATGAGGATAGTGAAAGCTCTTTGGTAGCAATCGCTAATACGATTAGTAGAATTCGGCAAAAAATTGAACCGGATAAGGAACATCCCATTTATATACAAACGGTTTCCAGCTTAGGGTATATCTTTGCTGTCAAACCATTATAGAAAAACAGTCATGGTGTCTTGACATGACTGTTTTTTGCAAAAAAACTGAAAATTAGTATGTCATTACAGCAGTTTTACAGAGAAATTCGATAGCTACCTGTTATAATGGATAAGAAAAGCTAACGAAGCCCGTCAAAAAAAACGGTATCTTGACGGGCTATAAAGACACGCCCATACCTGTTCCCCTTCAAGCTCCGTTTGAGCAAGGAGGGGTGTTTTTATGTGTTGGGAAACTATGCTGCTGATCCGAAGCAGCACTATTTATTGAAACCGGATATCTGTGTAATGGTGATCGCTTAAAAAAAGCGACTCCCTGCAATTGGGATATTCCGGACAACAAGAGGAACAATTAGAACATGAAAAATACGAATTAAGCGTCTGTGTAGACTTTTATGTCTATGCAGGCGCTTTTTTGCGTTCCGGCAGAACTTTATGCCGCTGCCGGAGTCCGCCGCTTGTCCTTCGGTTTCGCATGAATTCGAAAAGGAGGACAAGCCTATGGCAAAGCCATATAAAATCCCGGACTTCAGAAAATTATATCCGGAAGCCAGCGAAGAAGTAATTGCTGTTTTAAGAACGACAGAACGGAAAATGCAGTATCAGGAGTATGACTTGAAAACAGAAAGAACCATAATCGACCATAAAACGCAGACCGTTCAGTATCTACACCATCTTCCTTTTTACCTTGTAAATCCTTTTCTTTTGTTAATGCGTGTTTACTGTATGATTGCATCCAGCTATCCCACCCATCAATCAAATTATCTTTGAGATTTCCTTTATTATGATTGGAACTGCACCCTGCAACGCAAAATGCCAAACACAATACAAGTACTATAGAGCCAAATATTTTTCTAATATTTAGAATACCTTTCTACTGAATAAAATTAAGGAATACTGCAAGTGCGAGAATACCACATATAAGCAATAACCATAGGCTGCTGATAACCGTCCCAATAATATTTACAGCATTTCTGCTATCGTGATTTTTAACGCAAATAACGGATAGAACAAACCCAATCAATACAGACAATATATTTACACCTGCCCAGACCGAACGCACTTCATCACATAATGTAATACTCAGTAAGGATGGGATAAAAGTCGCCAACGGCAATACACTAATGAGAACTGCCGCTATACTCAGTTTTTTGTATTTTTTATTTTCCATAATCGTATTACCTCACTTCTTTTTTTCCAAAGCGTGTCACCGCCACTACAAGTACCAAAATAAAAATTAAAATCGCACATGGCAAAAACGGAAATAGCTGAAAAGCTGCACTATCACTTCCTACGCTAAAATCATGTAAAGAACACGAAACCAAATAGCCGCTATAACAATAGGGATAAGCAATCCAAAGTGGTGTATTTGCTACTAAGACACTGGGAATGACAAGCAACAGGTTCAATCCGACAGAAAGCAGCGGTTTGCTAAACAATACTGTAATTGCCCACATGATTGCTACACTCGGAAGCATGGTAAGAAACAGACCGATGCTCCATTTCAGTAAATACATGATGGGTAATGTTTCCGTAATTCCTGCACTTTTCGTTGCAATCAATCCTGCAATAACAAATACACCAAGAAACACAACCATTTCCATGAACAAATAGAATAGCAACACACAAAATTTTGCAGCGGAAAGTGCATATCGGCTAACAGGTAACGCCAACATTTTTAGTATTCCGTTATTTCCCGTTTCACGTCCTGCAAGCATTACGCAAACAACAATCATACTAAATGGGAGCAAATAATAGGCGTATACTAATGCACTTTGAATAAACATTGCTGCCCAAGCATTGGTGTATTCGGGCGTAAAATAGCTTTGCAGATTTGCGATACCAGAAGCTACTACCAATATCGGAGCAATGAAAATCAGAGGAACAATTTTACCTCTCTTAATTTTTATAAATTCAATTTTGAGTAATTCCAAAAAAACCATATCAGCACCTCCTATTCATAACGCAGATTTTTTGCTGTCCATAATCCTGCAAAAAGCAAGACGGCTGTTTCAATCAATGCAATTATTACAATAGTCATATCTGGCTGTGCGTTCGTCGCAACGGCAGGCTTCAGCATAACTACAAACGGATGGACGCATAACCATTTTATATTTGATGTCGCTAACGCCATTCCACTTAAAAAGCCTGCCACTCCAATGCCAAGAGATATCCACATATTTTCAAATCGAGAGGATACGAAAAGCATAAAAGCTAATACGGGCATTGATGTAGTAAAAGAATATCCTGCAAAAGACAGCAGCGTTCCAAGTTCAAATGTTCCCTCTGGCAAATCTGTCATTCCAATTTTAGCAAGAGCTAAGTGCTGCAAGCCTATGGCAAGTAAAAGCATGACTGTCAAAATTAAAAACTTACAAAAATACATAGCAGGAACACTCATTGGCAGCATATACATCTTTTTCACGGCACTTCCCTTAAATTCCATGTTATAAATGATACAGGAAGCAACGATAACGCCAAACATATTTAATACCATAATCATGCCATAAACCTGCGTAAGAAGAACATCCATAGGAGCTAACGGCAAATTAAGCAGCGTATCTTTCCGTACAATAAAGTTTACAAGTGCGTATGCCGCACCCAAAACTCCAACCGCAAGCATTAACGAGATAACGCCTGTTCTTTTTTCTTTCCGCAGCTCAATAGATAACGCCCTCATAATATCGCCCTCTGCTTCCTACCTGCATTATCCTTATCAACCATAGTTAGGAACATATCTTCCAGATTATCAGCGGCAAATCCAGACTGTATTGCATTTTGACGCAAGCTATCCAGACTGCCTTCAAAAAGCAAACGCCCATGATTGAGTATTCCTATATCGTCTGCCATCAGCTCAATTTCAGACAGCATATGAGAGGAAATAAGAACGGTACAATCATAGAGATTAGGCAACGATTTAATCAGATTTCGGATTTCATGTATGCCAGACGGGTCAAGTCCATTTGTCGGTTCATCCAAAATCAAAATAGGAGGTCTGCCAAGCAACGCACCTGCCAGTCCTAATCTCTGCTTCATACCCAATGAGTATTTTTTTGCAAGGCGGCTTCCAAACTCTGAAAGACCTACCAATTCTAATGCGTCTTCAACAGCACTTTGGGGCAATCCCAAAATACGCCTTATAATATCCAAGTTTTCTCTGCCTGTTAAGTTTGCGTAAAAGGACGGCGACTCAATGAAAGAACCAACTTCTTTCAAGATAGAAAGACGGTCATTTGGAAACTGTTTACCGTCAATTTCAAAACTGCCTTTTGTCGGGGCGGTAAGCCCTAAAAGCATTTTCATTGTAGTTGATTTTCCTGCACCGTTCGGACCTAAGAAGCCATAAATACTCCCTTTCCGAATATGCAGCGAAACATCATTGACAGCAACAAAAGATTTGTACTTTTTTATCAACTGCTCTGTTTTGATAATATAGTTGTTCATAGCAACATCTCCTTTCTGTCCTTATGGTACAACACCGACCTTGTGGCAACCTTCTCTCTACCTTACATTTACCTTACTTTTTCTGCTGGACTAAAAAAGTTCATAGCTTTATGGTACAATGTAAATTACAAAGGAGGTTGTCTTATGAACAACGATTATTTGTTGAGTAAACGCATACTGCTTGTCGACGATGAACAGGAGCTTTTAGATATGGTTGTATCAATTTTAGGAGAAGCAGGCTTTTGCCAAATAGCAACTGCCAAAACAGTAAAAGAAGCCCTTGATTTAGCAGATAGTTTTCAACCAGAGCTTGCTATTCTTGATGTAATGCTTCCAGACGGCGATGGCTTCTCTTTAATGGAAAAATTAAAAGGTGAATATCCAGTACTATTTTTAACTGCCTGCGGCGAAGATGATGATAAGTTCAAGGGTTTCGGTCTTGGGGCAGACGATTATATTGTAAAACCATTTTTACCAAAGGAACTGCTATTCCGCATTAGAGCAATTTTAAGAAGAAGTTACAAAGATGAAAATCCGCTTGTTAAACTTCATGGAAGCCAAATTGACTTTTCACGAGCCGAAGTAATAAAAAACGGAGAGCATATTCCATTGACCGCAAAAGAGCATGATTTGTTATCTGCCTTATACCGCAATGCAGGACGAATTGTAACGATTGATACCTTATGCGAAGCTGCATGGGGAGATAATCCATTCGGATATGAAAATTCTCTAATGGCACATATCCGCCGTATCAGAGAGAAAATAGAGTTAAATCCCTCACAACCTGTTTCATTGGTAACAATAAAAGGATTGGGATACAAACTAATTGTGGAGGGCAGATAACATGTACAATTTACCTAAACTCATACGGCGTTTTACGGGTATTCTTTTGTTGAGCTTCGTGCTGTTGGTATTTGCTAATTTTGTTATATTAGCGTTCCTTATGGCTTGGCAATCGCCATCTGTTACTGACTCGCCATATAATGTGGCAATACAGACAGGCAAGGCGTTTCAAATATCCGAAAGCGGATATACATTGCAGGAAGATATTTCCACGCAATTAAAAGAACAAAACATATGGGCATTTGTTGTTGATAACGATACCCTGCAAATCGTGTGGAGAACAGAAAATGTTCCCGATACA
This sequence comes from Clostridia bacterium, assembly GCA_910575725.1. Lineage (GTDB taxonomy): Bacteria > Bacillota > Clostridia > Lachnospirales > Lachnospiraceae > Laedolimicola. The sequence goes on from CAJTFE010000054.1 coordinate 9,472, forward strand.
ATACCTGCCAATTACTCATTGTCTGATATAGCTGATTTATCTGTCGGGTATCTCAATGGGTATCCTACTTACACAGGCGAAACAAAAAATGGCATTGTTGTTCTTGGCTATCCTAAAGACAGCTTTTGGAAACATACAAGGGCAAGTTGGAACTATAACTTTTTTGCCCACTTACCACAAATCGTTTTTATTGTTTTAGCTGTCAATATTGCGGTTATCCTGCTGATTTATGTAATAGCAAATATGAAATTCTTAAAACTTGTAAAACCGATTACAAAAGGCATACAAGATTTATCCATCGAAGAGCATGTTCATATTCCAGAAAAAGGTATGCTTTCTGATATTTCTGCCAATATCAATCGGACTTCTAATATATTGCAAGAACAGCGGCAACAGTTAAGGAAAAAGGAAACTGCCAGAGCAAACTGGATTGCAGGAGTTTCGCACGACATTAGAACTCCTCTGTCTATGGTTATGGGCTATGCAGGTCAACTAAAAGACGATGCAAATTTGACTGACGAAGAACGCCATAAGGCGGAAGTTATTGTAAAACAAGGTAAGCGTATGCAGAATTTAATCAATGACCTTAATCTCGCTTCTAAGTTAGAGTACAATATGCAGCCGATAAATCCTGCAAAGCAAAATCTGATTGCTATTGTTCGCCAAGTCGTTGTTGATTTTTTCAATATGGATATTGAGGATAAATATCCGATTGAATGGCAAACAGATGAAGCCCTAACTGTATGTCCTGTAAACGCTGATAAGGATTTATTAAAACGAGCGGTCAGTAATCTCATTCAAAACAGTATCAATCATAACGAACAAGGCTGCAAAATCTATATTGGCGTTACGGTTGATAATTGTTGTACCATAATAGTTTCTGATGATGGTGTTGGAGCAACAGATGAGTTAATAGAAAAGCTCAACAAAACACCTCATTATATGCTTTGCGATGAGAACACAACCGAGCAACGACATGGTTTAGGGTTGCTTATCGTAAAACAGATTGTATCCGCACACGGTGGAAGAACCGATATTGAACACAGCTCCTATGGTGGCTTCTCAGTGAAACTCACATTACCAATACTGGCATAAAAACAGAGCCGATGTACTTTTTGTAGGTGCATCGGCTTTATATATGAATTTTTATCGCTCATAAGCAGATATTAAATCTCCTATATCAAGAGATTTTACTCCGTTAGGGCAGGCAATCAAAAAAGCCCGCAAAGCCAAAGGAATGACCAGAGAGTAGCTTGCCCGTATTGTCGATTATGCCCCAAGACTTCTGCAAGCGGTTGAAAACGAGGGGCAGTACCCAAGTATCGAGCTGTTTATCCAGCTTATTACGATGTTCGATGTGTCGGTTGACGAGTACATATTCCCTAACAAGGAAGTCAAAAAAAGTTCTGTCCGCAGACGCTTAGACGCACAGCTCAACAGATTAGATGATAGAGAGCTTTCCGTTATAGAAGCAACTGTAAACGGACTATGTAATGCAAAAACATCCGTAGATTTGCGAAAAAATTTCACTTGAAAACCATAGACAGATCATTTATAATCAGTGTAGAAGGTAACGGAGATATTGGACGTCCCCATTACCCTAGACAGAAACTAATGCAAAATGATTTACAAGTTACACGAGCTATCCCCTATTTGCGGTAGAGGATAGCTTTTTTCTGTCTATTTACGGTTGCTGTGATTATCTATGTAAGTCAAGGCGGCAAATACCACCAGAAGCAACGTCAAAATTTCTAACGTATTCACAATAATCTCCTTTCCGTTTCCGAAAAGGGCAACCGAGGAACTATCCCCATACTGCTACACTGATTAGAATTAGCTTACCATATATGACAGAAAACGACAAGATTTTTATTCGGGATTGGATATTTTTGCAAAGAAGTTTCTGCGTAGATTTCTATACCATTTCAAAACCACCTTGTATACTTTTCCGTCTTCCATCACATACTATCCCTAAAAAGAGAGGACATATATCATGGACAATCAAGAGAAAATATACAACTATCTGAAATCTTTTATGGAAGAAAAGGGGTATCCACAAACAAGTAAACAGATGGCTAATGACCTTAATATTCCAGAGCATGAGGTCGAAGAAGCAATAGATAAGTTGCAAGAATCTGGAAGGATAAAAATTACTACTGTTCCAAAGAAAGTTACAATAGAATTTTGTGATTGAAATTAAGGGAAATAAAATAATTAGATGCATAGAAACAGCCAGTCTATTCGTTACTGTTTAGTAGACTGGTTTTGTTTTGCAATAAAATCCTTGAAAAACATATACATAAAATGATATAATATGACTATATTTTGAATGAAATAGACTAATATCTATAGAAAGGGCGCATTATGGAAGCAATCAGACCATCTTCAGATTTAAGAAACCATTATAGTGAAATATCCAGACAATGCCACGAAGAAAGAAATCCTGTCATTATTACAGTAAATGGCCGTGGTGATACAGCGATTTTGGGCTTACAAGATTATTACCAGATGAAATCAGAACTGGAACTATTGCGTACACTGGCAGAGGCTGAAAATGATGTTGTAAATGGAAGAGTTGCACCAATGCAAGGCACATTTGATGATATCAGAAAATCCTTGTTGGAGAGAAAAGAGGATGAAGTATAATATAGTCAGGACAGACAAGGCGGATGAACAATTAAGGGAGATTATTTTTTATATTGCAGATGATTCCGGCAGCATAGACATAGCATTAAATTACCTTGATAAAATTGAGAAAGCAATAGGCCGATTAGAAGACTTTCCCATGTCTGGAAGTATACCACGATATTCTATTTTGAGGAAACAGGGATATAGAGTTCTTATTGTGGAAAGGCATCTGGTATTTTATAAGATTAATGAGGATAAAAAAGAGGTTATTATATATGCGATTGTGGATGGAAGACGAGAATACAGGAATTTAATTTGATTGATTTGGAGATGAAGAAAGCCAGTCCGGATAGTGGGCTGGCCCTTTTGAATGGTGTAAAATTAATGTATGGCCAAACACATTAACTTACAGAAAAATTATAGCCTAAATCAAAGCGGATATCAATTAAAACTTCCGCTAAATATTGAAACAATCATTCCGGAAGATGATTCTGTGCGGTTACTCAGTCAGTTTGTGGAGGCAATGGATTTGGCTGACTTATATTCTACTTACGAAAGAATAAATTCCGTATCCCCAAGAACACTTCTGAAGATTGTGCTTTACTCCTACATGAATGGGGATTATTCTTCCCGTTCCATGGAGCTTAACTGTAAAAGAGATATCAATTTCATGTTTCTTTTAGAAGGTGCGCCTGTTCCTGACCATGCAACATTTGCACGGTTCCGGAGCATTCATTTTGCACCTTGTTCTAAGCGGATCCTTGCAGAAATGTCCAATGCGCTTTTTGACTTGGGAGAAATTTCAGGTGAAACGATTTTCATTGACGGCACAAAAATCGAAGCGGCCGCAAACAAATACACGTTTGTCTGGAAGAAAGCCGTAACCAAAAATCAGACAAAGCTTTTGATAAAACTTGCTGATTTTGTGGCGGAGTGCGAACAGCTCTACGATTTAAAGATTGTTTATGGCGACACCGTAAAGATGAAGCATGTAAAGAAACTCCGCAAGAAGCTTTATGCCCTCAAACAGAGTGATAATGTAGTCTTTGTTCATGGCATTGGGAAAAGAAAAACGCCGCTTCAAAAGAGTATTGAAACCCTCGAGGATTATCTGTCCCGGCTCAAAAAATATAATCATCAAATACATATCTGCGGCGGACGGAACAGTTATTCCAAAACGGACCACGACACCGCCTTTATGAGGATGAAAGAGGACGCCATGGGAAATGGACAGCTAAAACCGGCATATAATCTCCAGCATGGAGTGGATTCCGAATATATTACATGGCTTACCATAAGCCCACAGCCCACAGATACAACAACATTGGTTCCTTTTTTAAAAGATGCGGAAGAACATCTGAAATTTAAATATAAAAACATAACTGCGGATGCCGGATATGAAAGTGAAGAAAACTATGTGTTTCTTGAAGAAAACGGGCAGCTTTCCTATATAAAGCCTGCCAACTATGAGATTTCAAAAACACGCAGGTGCAGGAATGACATAGGAAGAATGGAAAATATGGAGTATGATGCGGAATCGGATGCCTATATCTGCCGGAATGCGAAAAGGCTGGTGCCAGACCATGTGAGACATTCCAAAAGCAAAACAGGTTATAGAAGCGAGAAGACGATTTACAAATGTGAGGACTGCAGCGGATGTCCGTATAAAGCTGAATGCATCAAGGGCAGCAATTGTAAAACGCCGCTGGAAGAAAGGACGAAAACACTTCAAGCTGCCAAGACATTTCTAAAATGCAGACAGGAACTCATTTGTTTCCAGTGAAAAGCGCTTAATTTTAAACATCTCAAAACAAACTTTCAAGCCATGGGAAATGGCTTATTAAAGTATACTCTTTTTATAGAATAACAGGGCGCTCAAGGGATTTTTCTTGAAATCACATATAAAAACAGCAAAAATGAAGCTGCCGTTTCACGAATTTTCATTCGTTAAAGCGACAGCCCCCAATTGCTATTCCATATCCATCTGTGACAGAGGAAAGTGTGTGAGTGATGTAAAAGAATCTTCTAATGTGTCTAACAGATGGAGGGCAGCATCGGGAGTCTTTAAATCGTAGGTTATATAATGTATGATTTCCTGTATCTGTTCTTCTGCCTGAGATGTGATTTTAATATTGTAAGTTTTATCCATTATTGTAACCCCTGTCTTAAATCTGCAAATACATCAGCAACAGGACGTGACTGATCCGCTTTGGCTTGTGACAATCCTTTTTCTATTATGGAGTTAAATTCTTCTGTAGTCAAAGAATCCAGTGTGATAGGTTCTTTTGGCAGAGATAATGAAAACGGGATGCTCTTGGTCATAATGATTTGTTTATATAATGCATTGATAACAACCGATGCAGGTAATCCGAGCTTTGACATGATAGATTCTGCTTGTTCCTTTACTTCCGGTTCAACACGTGCGAGTACATTTGCGCTTTTTGCAGCCATGGTCATACCGCCTTTCTTCTTGGTTTTATATTATTATATGCTATTGTATAACGATTAGCAATACAAAAATGAAAATTCTAAACTTCGTGCTTTAATATCAAATAATTTTGGTCGTCGAAAGAATGATCCTGTTAAGGATAGAAAAGCGTTGGCTGCTTATGTTGAGTTGAAAGGATATAAACATGGAGAAATTGGCAACGGTAGAAAGAAGAAAGACCATAATGGACTTTCTACTTTAGATGAAATTGCAAAAGATCTTAATATGTCTAAGCGTAATCTTCAAAGAGCCTTATGAATTGAACGTAATCTTACAGACTCTACGAAAGAATTGCGTGTTTATTATGTTCTGATTGTATAGTGTGTAAAGGATTTTAAGGCTGATTTTGGGTTTTAGGGGTGTTAGGTGAATTGGTAGGGTGTGGGGATTTAGGGGATATTATATGGATAAGCGTTATCAAGTGTTTGTTAGTTCTACATTTACAGATTTAAAGGAAGAAAGAAAAGCGATTATTGAAGGATTGTTAAATGCTAAATATATACCAGCAGGAATGGAGATGTTTTCTGCTTCTAATGATGAACAGTTTAAATATATTAAAAAGATCATAGATACTTGTGATTATTATGTGCTGATTGTAGGAGCAAGATATGGAACGGTTAATCCAAGTACAGGTAAAAGTTTTACAGAACAGGAATATGATTATGCTGTTGAAAAGAATATCCCTGTTTTAGCTTTTCTTCATGATGAACCCTATAATTTGCCAGCAGAAAAAAGAGATGATGATAAACGTGAATTATTAGAGCAGTTTAGAGCCAAAGTATCTGATGGAAGATTGTGTAAAATGTGGCATACATCAGCGGAATTAATATCATCAGTCGTTATCAGTTTGGGTGAAGAGGTTGCTGATAATCCACAAATAGGATGGACAAGGGGGAGCATAGAGGATAGTGTTGAGCTTTTAACGCAGATTAACGAATTGAGAATTAAATTAGATGAAAAAGAAAAACAGATACATTCATTACAAAAGGCTTTAAAAGAATATACCGATATGCCGGATGATTTGGCATGTGGAGGAGATTACTATAAAATTGTAGGAATGAAAGAGGTATATAACGGGACTGATGGGTATGGCCATAAAAAATATAAAGATGAACAAAGAGTAAAAGAAATGACTTGGGATGCAATATTTTCAGCTTTTGCACCATATTTGTTTTCATATGTGAATTATGAAAGTTTTTCAAGTGCATTAAAAAAAGGTATTAATTCAGTTATTGATAATGAATCATTTTTTGGAAGTATCAATGAGGATTGTATACAAACGATAAAGATTCAGCTAAATGCACTTGGATTGATAGAGGTGTCTCCAAAGAAATCAACAGGAATGGGAGTTATTGAATTCATTAAACTTACAGAAAAAGGGAAAACATATTTACTCAAATTAAAATCAGTTAAAAAGGGTTAGAGCAATGATATCAGCCATCAAAAATAAAAAATGGCGGCTGGTATTTTTTTACCCTCGACAACCGAACGTATATTCGGTATAATCCCGTTTTAAACACTTTGAGGAAATAATAAAAGGCAAAACCATTGAAAATAGAGGGCACTGAAAACCTCCCACTTTTTTGTTGGGAGTTTTCTTATCTCTATATAAACAGCATCTGTGTACAAATTTGCTCTAAAGCATGCAAGGAAAAGCGTTCCCTTACTGCATAACCGGCTCCGTCAGCCTCGTGATTCTCTTGACATTTGCCACAAATGCTGTGATATACATTTGCAGTTCCATGGCAAACAGCCCTCTCGAATCCGCTCTGCGTAATCCGTGGGCTTCT
>CAJTFE010000055.1 GCA_910575725.1 Clostridia bacterium
CACATATAACTCTTGCTCCCGGCAGGCCTGCCGTCATGGATTACCTCTAAAGGCGTTTCATCACACTGATTCACATGGGCTTCAAGCTGCCGCTTTTTCATCCATTCATACAGCGGAAGAAAATATCTTTCTGCTGACCATATCGTCCAGTTGGACATGGTCTGTTTGGACAGATTCAGGCCATTCTCCTGAAAATCCCGGGCAATGCGGTCAAGAGGATTGCTGTTTACATACTTTGCGTTGATGACTGCCGCTTCCAGGGAAGGGGTTGCGATGCTCCCTTTAAACAGGGTGGCAGGATGATCTCCACGGAGAAATTCATCCTGATGCAGCCCGCCTGTCCCAACATAGACTTTAATGACATGTTTTTCCGCAGTCCACCGGGCTGGCTCAAAACGAAGCTGCCAGAAGATCTCATCCGGCATACTTTTCCAGTTCCCTCTGCCAAAGGCATCATCCAGTTCCTCCGCCGCGACATCATGGGAAATTTCTTCCTGTGGAAAATCCCTAAGATCCTCTTCACGCTGCCCTTTCTTCCTGCGTTTCCGGGGCGGCTTCATGGCGCAGGCAATGGTTTCTTCTATCGTTGGTTCTGGCACATTTTCATTGCAGTTTGCTTCTGCTTCATTAAAAAAGGAAAGCTGTCCTGCGATTTCATCCAGTTTTTCCGTATTACGGCCGAAACGCTGCTGATTCGCAAGACGTACCTGTTCCATGAGGTTTTCATAATCATGNTTTTCTGCACATGACGGCCGCCTTTCTTTATAGGTTAAGTATAACAGAAAACAGGAACAGATGCCATTTGGCTCCCAATCGGCCATCGTCATTCTGCCATGCCGCCAGCAGTACACAGATGCCCCATTCCAGCGTTCAAAAATATAGGGTTTTCAAGGTCCAAACGTTTCTTCCACGGTCCATGACAGCAGATAGAAGCTTTCATGCACAGGTCTGCTTCCTACATAAACAGACATTTTTTATGCGCTAAAACAGCGATATATTTTCTCTGTTTTGCACAAATATTTCAGTAAATTTTTTGGGGCTCCACATCTTTGATCTTAGGATCCAGGGGATTTAAACCCATCATCAGATAATGGAACTGGTCTTCCGTAAGTTCGGCAGCCTCCTGTGTATTTCTCGGCCATGACAGTCTTCCAGCTTCGAATCTTTTATATAGAAGCAAAAAACCCGTGCCCATCCACAAAAGTCCTTTGCATCGGTCAGACCGCTTTCCGCAGAACAGAAAAAGAGTTCCTTTTTCAAAAGGATTCTGCCCATACTTATCGCCTACGATTGTTGCCAGGCCGTCAATCCCTTTCCTGAGGTCAACCGTGCCGCAGGCAAGGACTACGCGGCGGATACCGGCGGCATCTTTAAGCATGGGACGCCTCCCTTATGATCAGGCTCAGAAGGGAATCCGAAATATCATTGGTAATCTCGATCTTTAATGTAGAAGTACCGATGACTGCAACTGTGCTGCCTGAAATCATCTGCCCGTTTTTCTTTGCTGAAGAGCAATAGGGAATTTCAACAAAAGAAAGCTCCGGCTTTTCTGCCACTGCAGGAACGGCATCGCTGCTTTTCCGCATTTCTTCATAAGCCTTTTGCCGGAATTTCCGTTGCCAATGATAATAGCTTTGTTCACAGATTCCGTTTTCATCCATCCAGTTCTTTGCCGACTGTCCGGCCGGACGTTGTCCGCATGCCCTAATGATTCCCTTCCAGTATTCGGCACGGACTTCATGAGTACATTGATCCATAGTCTTTAGTTCCTCCTTGAAAAATCTATTGCTTTTTTCAAGTATGGACTAAAAATGACTTTAGCGAAAGGCGAGCGTTTTGACGATTACGTAGATAGTCCGTACCTATACAAAACTGGAGCAAACCTGTATGATAGAAACAGATTTGCTCCAGTCTTATTATCTCACTTCATCTTTACTAGGCTTGCGGCAATTCGCAGGCAGGCTCGGTGACCAGGGGAGCATGTCATCCAGAAAATTTCGGCCAGTATCGTCCAGATGCTTTGGGATCTCGGTAAGCAGATATTCGAAATAATCATACGGTTTCAGGTTGTTTGCTTTTGCTGTTTCTGCAATACTATATATAATGGCGCTGGACTTTGCACCTGCAACCGTATCGATCATCACCCAGTTTTTCTTCCCGATACAGAATCCCCGAATCGACTGCTCTGCCGCATTATTATCCATCGGGACTTCACCGTCATCCAGAAATACTTTGAGGTATTTTTCCTGGTTAAGTGAATAGCTGAAACCTTCCCATGTCTTACTTTTCTGTGGCACTTTTGAAATGTTTTCACGCACCCATACGAAATAAGCCTCCACCAGGGGTTTTACATTCAACTGGCGGCGGTTCTGACGCTCCTGTGTGGGAAGTTCCTTCAGCTGTTTTTCTTCCCGGTAGATTGCCTGGATCATGGTCAGCGCAAGGTATGCGCGGCTGTCCTTCCGCTTTGCCTTTGGCAGCGCCTTTACTGCCTCGTCAAACCTGCGCCTCGCATGGGACCAGCATCCGGCAATCACCAAGTCTTCACGCTCGTTTTCGATCGTATGGTAGACCTGGTACCCATCTGTGACGCATATCCCACTGAAATCCTTTAGGAATTCCCTCGGATGGCTGGCGTTTCGTGTCCGCTGGTATTCGTACAAGACAATCTGTCGGTCCGTGTACATCCTTCCGGTGCGGTATACCCACATATAGCTTTTATTCCCGGCAGGACGGCCATCCCTATTTACCAGCACGGGCGTTTCATCTGCCTGCAGTACATGGTAACCATACATTTTTTCATGCAGGTAATCATAAAGGACCGCAAGGTAGCGATCCGCGCACTGAATCGTCCAGTTCGCCATGTTCTGCCTGGAAATGTGCAGACCGTAACGTTCAAACTCCTGCTCCTGGCGGTAAAGAGGCACCGCATTGACATATTTGGCGTTCATTATGGCCGCTTCCAGCGAGGGGGACACGAGGCTTCCCCTTAACAGGCACTCCGGATGTGGCGCCTTTACGATCTCATCCGTCTTCTTCCCTGCATATACTTTCACATGATGTTCCTCTACTTCGACTTTTGCCGGGGTAAAACCATATCTGCGGTACACTTCGTCAGGGAGCTGCTTCCAGCCTTCTTTTCCGAACAATCCTTCCAATTCTGCTTCCGTCATGGAATGTTCGACCATCACGACCGGCAATCCTTCCAGATCTTCTTCCCGCTTTCCCTGTTTCTTTTTCGGTTTCCGGCGGGGAACGGACTCTGAGTCTTCATCGGTCTCTTCGTCAGCCACGGCTTCTGATTCGTTAAAAAATACAATCTTTCCGTCCATTTCCATGAAGGAGATCTGCTCGTCAGGTTCATGCTTTTCAGACGAACTGCCGAAACGGCGCCTTTTTAAATCCGCCACCTGCTCCAACACCAGCTGGAGGTTGTGGTCGATCTGCTTAAGCTGCTCCTGCTGTGACAGGAACAGCTGGATGATTGTTTCCTTGTCAAGGCTGTTCAGTTTTTCTTCCGTATATTCCAAAGCCATGCCGCTGCCTCCTGATATTCATGCCTCTATTATGCCAGAAATCCGCATTTTTTGCGAATCGGTTCCCCGGCGGCATCCGTCATAATGCCCATGCCTCTGGCTGCGGGTTATGGCTTGTGATGAGCAGATTTTTATGGAGGCTTTCAAATGACACGAATCCATATAACGCCCGCCTAACATGCTTTTCCTCCGTTCACGGCTGGTTGTATACTGCCGGAATGCACAAGCCCCGGAAATGGCGGAACCGTTCAGAAATTTCTCTGTTTTGCACAATGTCATCCCATATATTCCGGTGGTTCCACCTGCCTGACAGACTTCTTTGGTGTGATTGTCAACCCTTCCATCAGCCAGCGGAATTGCTGCTGCGTCAATGAACGTACTTCCTCCGGACTGCGGGGCCATTGGAACCGGCTTTCTGAAAGTCTCTTGTATAATAAGAGCCATCCGTCCCCTTCCCATACGAGACCTTTGATGCGGTCCGTCCGCCGTCCGCAGAAAAGGTAAAGGGTATCCGGCACATAGGGCCTGTTGCCAGTCTGTGTCTCCACCAGCGCCGCCAGCCGGTCCATTCCCGCTCTCAGATCCGTGTACCCGCAGACCATATAAACGGCTTTAAAACACGCGGCATCATTCAGCATGCCGCACCACCTTAAGAACATCTGCCAGAAGGGACATGGATGTGGATTCTGTTACATGGACGGAGAACCCTTTCATGGAAATATCCAGTCCCGGCCGTAGGTTTCTGCCAATCTGTTCCTGGCGTTGTAAAAGTTCGGGCTGAACAGGAACCATCTGCCGTGCAGGCATTTCCGTCTGGATAGCTTCCAGGCAGGCCTTTCTTACACGGCGGAGCCGGTAATAATAATTCGCTTTTGTAATGCCGTGACAGGCACACCAGCTGACAATGCTCATGCCGACCGGGCGACTCTGGCAGTCCCTGATCTGTGCGGCCCATTCCTGGAGGCGGCACTGCTCAGCCACCACGCTTGTTTCTGAACTCATAGACTTACCTCCTGATAGCGGTATCAAAAGTTGAGACTTAACTTTTGATACTCGTGATACAAATATAGTCTATTGTCACACATTTTTCCCTTGCAGTCCAGGTACGCACTATCTACCGTTTACGACGGGCTACATTTTAATTTCCTAATATGGAGCAAGGTTTTGAGAGTGTATTATGTGTATAGTGTATGAAAATAGTAGAAAATAGGAACTACATACACAAACAGAAAGAAAATAGTGTATGGTGTTACATAGAATAGAATTAGAAAAATCCTTAAGTCAGGGATAGGTTCTGGTTCTTTTTTTATGCCTTAAGGAAGGGGATGTTTCGATGGATTATATAGAACTGATTGAAGAAATAAGAGCAGAACTGCTGCAGGTTGTGAATCAGAGATGCGATGACATGATCCGGATGTATCAGAATGGGGAACCATACAATCATTCAGAGATCAGGAGCAGGGAATGCCGCCTGGGGAGTACTTCCCCGTCCATGCTCAAAGGGAAGAGGCCGGTCTCTGTTACATTTGCTTCTGGTGAGACCATAGAAACACCCACATGGAAAAAGGCAGTCCAGACCATCCTGAAGCACTGCAACGGGCAGCCGGACATGCATGAAAGACTGATGCAGCTGAGGGGAAAGGTATTCGGCAGGCAGCGGACGATACTGGGGAAGGATCCGGCAGGCATGGATGTACCGATCCAGATCGATAAGGATCTGTATTTTGAGGCCAAGTTTGATACGGAGGCATTACTGACAATGATGGAGAAAAAAGTACTGGGGCCTGTGGGCTATGACTTTTCCGGGATCGTTATCCAGTATACAGAAAAGAAACCGGCGATATCAGAAAGCCTGAAGAGTGTGCAGGACGAAGGCAGGGAAGAAGCGCCGGAAGAGGAACAGAGCGGAGGGATGACGCTGAGTTAGAAAAAAGGATATCTGTATATGAGGCAGAAGGAACTTCCATAACCGGATGGATCCTTCTTTTTTACTGCCTGAACAAAAGCCATATAGGAAGAGACTTTAGCAGAAGGGAGAGAGGATGCATGAAATCAGAAGATGAACAGATGATCCAGCGGATCATGGACACCGACACCATGGGTTATGCCAGTGTGTACGACAGCGGCAGCGGTAAAAGAGAAGAATACCTGGTTGCGCTGACTGCAGAGAACCTTGCCAGTCTCATCGGTAGAAAGGGTGGGGAGACCCGGCAGATCACCGTGACCGATGTTCTGGACCGCCTGGTGGCAGACAGCAGAAAGGGGACGCTGGACAACTGCCCGGATCAGAGACTGTGCAGGAAGATCAACCAGTTCCTGGCACCGATCCAGAGGGGAGAAAAAGAGGCAGGGGAGATCCTGGCCGTGAGCAGGGAGGCGGCGGACGAATACTTTGCAGCGGAAGAGGAGGCAGCCATCCTGGCAGAGTGCCGGATGCAGTAAAGGATTGGAAAAAACGAAAGGGGAAAGCGATATGGGATGGATACTGGGTATTACAGCAGCAGTAGGGATTCTTCTGGCCGGAATAGCCGGACTCGCATGCGTAGCGGTGTACAGAGTCAGTGAATGTCAGAACGATTGAAAAATTCCGTCCATCATGGCGGACAAAAGCGGATCAGAAAGAAAAGGAGTGCAGCATAACATGATCAGACAGATCGAAAAAGAGGAACTCCGAACGATGCATGGCCGTGAGGGGTTGGTCCTCCAGGGCTGCGGCGGGGATCTGAAGGAGTGGACAGACGGGATCAACCAGATATTAGAGCAGGAAGGGATCCTTCCCAAAGGGAAACGGCTGGATGATGTGGCGGTTTTCCGGAATGAGGGGATGACCAACCTGCTCTTTTTCTTTGGGGAAGAAAAGCCGGACATCGGAAAGCTGGCGGTCTGGAGGCTTAAAACACATTTGCAGTTCGGCGGCACATGGATGTCCGACTATGTAAATAACCGGCTGGGAGGATTTCTACATGAAGCCGTGGCAGAGAAGCCGGACTGTGCGCTGATCGGTGAGGACGGGAACATCTTCAACCTGATGGGGATCGCGGCCCGGACCCTGCGGGAAAACGGCATGGAAGATAAGGCGGAAGAAATGAAGAAGCGCATCACCGGAGGCGGATGCCAGGACTATTATGAGGCACTGAACATCATTGATCAGTACGTCACCATCACGGGAAAAGAAGAACCTGAGATGGGCGGGATGGAGATGAAGTGACACTCTGGCAATAGGAGAAGGGAGAGGAGGCAATCGTGGAAGAAAGAGAACCCGTCATAAAGATCCTGTATGAAAATACCACAAGGCCGGTCAATCGGGTCTTACTTACCTTTCCGCTTTCCGGCAGGGAGAAGCCGGAGCAGAAGATGCTCTCTCTGACCAGAGGGCATGAGGGAAAGAGCAGCATCCCCTTCCGGATCGCAAAAGTGGAGTCCCCCATCCCCGGCCTTGAACAGTATCTGCCTGCGGATGGCTGGTTCCAGGAGATCAGCTGCCTGGCAGAAAAGATCGGGAGGATGGACAGGGAAGAGCAGATGAAATTTTCCGGGGTCCTGGACTGCCGATCCATCTCCACCATCGGGGATGTCCTGGAAGCGGCGGACAGCCTGCAGCTGTATGAGTGTTTCCCCGGTGTGACCTGTAGCCGGGAGCTGGGAGGATATGTGGTGGAGAACGGCATCATGGAGTTCCCCAGGAAGGTGTGGCCTTATCTGGATTATCGTGGCATTGGGGAAGAATACTATGCGTCCCACAGCTGCGTTTATACACAGACCGGTCTTGTGGTGCGGAAAGAGGAAGCGCCGGAGATGGAAGAAGAACATACTCAGGGGATCCAGCTACAGTAGGGAGGAGGGAATGCATTGCGGATATTTGTAAAAAGAGAAAACTGGGAGGATGGGATCTGGATGCGGCTTCCGGCCACGAAAGAGGAAGCAGAGCAGGTCAGGGAGAGACTGGAGGAGCAGCATCCATCAGTTATGCTGCCCTTTATCGGAGCGGTGGATTCAAAATTTCCGGAACTGGAGAATCGTCTGGTGGGGGAAATAGTCTTTCCGGCGAAAAACCTGGACCGTCTCAACCAGATGGCCGAAAGGCTGGGGAGCCTGAACGGGGAGGAAGAGATGCTGTTCCGGGCGGCATTCCGGCTGGAAGCTCCCTATACAGCGGAGCAGATCCTGGAGACACTGGGGCATCTGGACCGCTACCGGCTCCATCCGGAGATCAGAAGCTTAGAGGAACTGGGGAGATATCTGTCACAGGAGGAGACCTCACAGCTTCCGGAGGGGCTGGAGGTTTATGTAGACTATACAGGGATTGGCCGGCTCCAGCAGGAGGACCGGGGATATCTGACAGAGGGCGGATATGTGGAGAAACGGAAAGATCTCATGGAACAGACGGACGCAGGGGAAGGGCAGAACAGAGAAAAGGAATCGGAAACAGAAAAGAGGCAGGAAACAGAAAAAATGGAAAAGAAGCAGGGCGTTTTTTCGGTTACTCTGATCCGGGAATCCTTCAAAGACCGTTATGTCCGGTTCGCACTTCCCTTGCCGGAGCAGGAACTGGCAGAGAAAAAACGGCAGGCAGGAATCACGGAAGAGATCCCGGAAAGAGTGGAGATCTTCACATCCATTGACGGCCTGCTGGAACATCTGCCGCCCGGCAGCACTCTGGAAGAGCTGAACCAGGCGGCAAGGGTGATCGAAGAGATGGAGACGTGTTCCGGGATTGACTGGAAGCTGACATTTGCAGCCCTGGAGGCGGAACTCCCCGGAACCATGGAGGAGTGCTGCCGCATCATCCAGAACCATCAGACCTACGAGCTTCTGCCATTTCCATTTTTGGTACCGGAAAGCTATGCACACTACTATCTGGAGCAGGCAGGCTTTTCCATTCCGGAAGGACTGAAAGATCATTTCGATTACCGCAGGTACGGGCAGGAGAAGATCCGGGAGACCGGGGCGGTGGAAACGTTCTATGGCGTGGTGGTCAACCGGGAACATCCGATCTGTCTGGATCATGGAGAAAGACAGGAACTGAAGCTGTACAGCCCCCTGACCCTGACCACCTTTGCAGGATATCCTCTTTTCCCCGCGCTCCTTCATGGGGAGAAGATGCCGGCATTCCAGACCGTGATCCGGAAGGAGATCGCAAAGAGCATGCGGGAGTACGGGGCAGGCGGTCTGGCGGAGACCCTCTATAACCAGCTTCTGTCGGGGAAGATCTCATCCATCGTCCCGGATGTGGAGGAACATCAGGGACAGCTGTGGGGAGTCGCCCAGATCTGTACAAAAGGAGAGCTGACCGAACAGGAGCTGTCAGGACTCAAGAAGGAATGGAAAGAGATTGCCGCCCATGGTTGGGGAGACCTGTTTGCCAGCCGTACCCTGAATGCGGGGAATATCCGGTTCCATGCGGGGTTCTGGGATACGGAGCGGGGAGAGAACCTGTCTCTGATGACGGAGGAGGAATTCGGAAGGGAGGTGGGCGGATTTGAGATAAGGATGTAAAAAAGCAGAAACAGAAAAGAAAATAAGGAAAGGACTGCGGCGCTGACGAACCAGTGCTTTTTTTGTGCGCACAAGCAAGACCAGAAAGAAAGGAGGCGGGGTTCCTGGCCAGGGAAAAGATATCTGACTCCCTTTTGGATGGATTTAGAGCAGAAAGCGATCGAGCGGGTGAGGACAGCGTCCCAGATGTCCTTCGCCCTGTATGGAAGCCCCCTGGTGGTCACGGACAGCGGAGGCAAGGACAGCTGCGTGTGCCGGGAGATCGTAAGGAGAGCCGGCATCCCTTATGAAGTGCAGCATAACCTGACCACGGCGGATGCGCCCCAGACTATTTATTATGTGCGGGAGACCTTTCGGAAGCTGGAGGAACAGGGAGTCCCCTGTAAAATCAACTATCCTGTATACAAAGGCGGGCGGGTCACCATGTGGACGCTGATTCCCATGAAGAAATTCCCGCCTACCAGACTGCAGCGGTACTGCTGTCAGGTGCTGAAGGAGGCCACCTGCCGGGACCGCTTCATCACCACCGGGGTGCGGTGGGCGGAGAGCGTGAAGCGAAGGAACAACCGGGGCGTGTATGAAAATTTCACTGCCAACCCGGAAAAGAAGATCATCCTGAACAATGACAATGATGACAATCGGAGGCTGTTTGAGAGCTGCGCCCTGAAGGGCAAGCGGATCTGCAATCCCATCGTGGACTGGACGGACCGGGATGTATGGGAATACATCCGCAGTGAGCGGCTCCCCATGAACCCGCTGTATGACATGGGCTTCTTCCGGGTAGGCTGCATCGGCTGCCCCATGGCGGGGAAGACCCGGTGGAAGGAGTTTGCCCTGTTCCCCACCTACCGGCATGCCTATACGAAGGCCTTCGGGCGGATGCTGGAGGTGATCCACAGGGACGGAGGAAAGACCAGATGGCGGACGGCGGAGGATGTGTTTTCCTGGTGGATGGAGGATTTCCAGGTGGAAGGGCAGATGAGCCTGACGGATTTTGAGGAATGGAGGAGCGGAAATGAAGATTAAAGAATCAGAAGCGCCTGCAGGGATGCGGCTGTACAGTCCCCTGGTGGGCGCTTTTTATGACAGCGAGGACCACTGCACGTCCATGGACGGCTATGCCCTGAGCGGATATGACTGGACGATCAAAAAGGCATTGGAAAAGGACTGGATCCAGGAGAGCAGGGCAGGGCTTGCGGAATATCTGGATGAGGGACCTTTAAAGGAAAAGGTCGTAAGCATGCATCCGGCTGTAGAAGTCTGGAATTACTGTCTCTGGGGAGTTCTTAAAGTGGAATGCCGGGAGGAACTGTCCCCGGAAGAGACAGAGCGTCTGAAGAGCGAGTGGTACGGGCAGATGGCGGACGGCTGGGGAGAAGGGTTCGTCCAACAGGACATTGAGTGTGAGGAAGGGTGCCGGCTCTGTGTGGATTTCGGCGCAGCCTCCAGAAACCGGATCCGGACAGAACAGGAATTAAAAGGGATCCAGGCGGCAGACCAGAACCAGACTGTGGAACAGGAGAGTCCCAGGATGGGAATGGCTTAGGGGAGGTGGATGTTTGGGAGGACATTTTTTGCAAGAGACAGCCCTCCGGGAACTGGAATCCGGGATGCGGCAGATCCCTGGATTTTCACCCCGCCGCTCCGGGATCATCCGGGGAAGACCAGAGCAGATGCAGCCAGCGCCATATGGGGAACTTGTGCGGTTCTTCCTGGAGGAGATCCCACCATCCCGGCTGGCTGTCCGCATCATCAATCTGAAGAACAGAGGGGAGGTGAAGGAATTCATGTTTCGGAGCGGCCAGCATAAAAAGAGGTTCCGGGAGATCTGCGGGAACGGCGACTATGTATCCTTGTGCGCCGACCATGGCAGGGCGGCGGCCCTGTTCCTGCTGAGTGCGGACAATTTTTTATGGAACCAGGCAAAACCATGCATTACAAAGAACGGGATCCGTTACAGGGAGATGGCGGTTCATGGCATAGAACCGGATGGCTACGCCCTGTTGTGTGCCGCAAAGGAGATGTGCGGCGGCAGGCCGGGACTGTCCTTATCGGAACTGGGGGACCCGGAGCTGATCGGTGACCGGCTCCTGCAGGTGATCTTAACCGGCATCCTGATCAGCCGGCACGGGATCGGGATCATGGCAGAAAAAGAAGAGAGGAAAGGAAGGGGGCCAGAAAAGAAATGTTGAAATTGTATATCGGAAGGAACGCGGGCAGGACCGTCTGCCTGACGTTGCCAGCCTCCTATGAGGAGGTGGATAAGGCTCTTGCGGAGTTTGGGGATGCCAGGCCGGAGGCACCGGTACTGGTCCAGGAGGCACAGACACCGGTCCCCCACCTGGGAGAACGGCTCAAAGGGATTTCCTGTGAAAAGCAGGAAAACCGGCAGGAACTGGACTTTCTGACCAGACGGATCAGATATCTGACGCAGACAGAACAGGACGTGTTCTCCGCAGTGCTCCGGATGGAGGGGCCGGGAGCTCTGGGAGAGATCATCAACCTCTCCTATAACCTGGACCAGTATGAGCTGATCCCCCACGGGACGGATCAGAGTGAGCTGTCCCGGATGATGCTGAAAAAGGATAAGGGAATCGAAGTCCCTGCAGAGATCGCAGGATTCCTGGACCATGAGCGGGTGTCCTCCGCCTATTTCCTCCGCCATAAAGGGGAATTCTCCCCCAGCGGGCTGGTCTTAAAGAAAGAAGGGGCCGTGCCGGAGGAAGTCTATGGGAACGGCAGGCATATCCATCCCGGATATGAAAAGGGCGGCCTGATCCTGCTGCATCTGTATCAGAAAGGATACAGGAGTCCCTACGGGGACTATGCCCTGTCGGTTCCGGCTCCCAGGGAACGGATCGCGCTGGCAAGGGAACATTTTGGGGTGGAGAACCTGGATGGATTTGGCTTTTATACGTCCTTTGTGGAGCGGGAGGACCTGACGGACTATCTGCCTGCCGGTCTGGGGGCGGAGGAGATCAACCGGGCGGCCACATTTTTCATGGAAGAAGTGCTGGATGGGACAGAGGAACGGCTCCAGCAGCTGTATGCCGTGCTGGAGGCAGAGTGTCCCAGAACGCTGGAAGAAGCACTGGAGGCTGCAGGGAACCTGATGGACTACCGGCTGTGTCCGGAAGGCGTGGACAGTCCGCAGGAGTATGTCCACCATATCCTGGAGGACAGCGAGGTCTACTACCTGGACGGGTTTATTGAGCAGTTCGTGGACATGGACCGTATGGCAAAGGCACTGATGGAGGAGACCGGGGCGGTGGAGACCTCCCATGGCATCGTGACCAGCGATAAGTGGCGTTTTCGGGATCTTTCCGGAGACCTGGTCACAACCCACCTGTTCAGTCCGGTCCAGGGGGAGTTTTTTGAAGAGGATGATTGGGGAAACATGGGGGAGACACCGTCCGTCCTGGATGGACGGGACCTGATGCAGTATGCGTCCGCCATACAGGAGCGGATCAACGGGGAAGACTGGTCCCACGAAGGCGACCGGGGACTGGCCGTGTATCTGGACAACCAGCTGTTAAAACAGCGGGTGGTCAGCATGTTCCCCGGCATTGAGGAAGTGAATGGCTGTCTGTATGGGACAATGACCGTAGTGAGCCGGGGCGGGCTGCTCCCGCAGGAGCTGGGGACGGTCATGGAAAGCTGGAGCGGCCAGGCTTCCGATGGATGGGGAGAAGGTTTTGAGCAGAGGGAGTTCCAGGAGGAAGGCGGGATCCTGTATGTCAGGTTCTGGCAGCCGGAAGATTCCTTTGAGATCCTGTCGGAGGACGTGTTCCTGGACCGGATCCGGCAGAGCAGCGGACCCCAGATGGGAGGGATGTAGATGTATGTGACGATCGCAGCAACAAAATATGCAGACTGCCCGGAATACCGGGGTGCGGAGCTGAAAGTGCCTGCTGTCAGAGCACTGGTGCAGGATGCCATGGAGCGGGCCAGGGTGCCGGTGGACGGGGAGTATCGGATGATCACCTTCCGGGGCTGGCCGGATTTCCTGCGGGAACGGCTGGCCAGGACAGAAGCGGACGTGCAGGAGGTGAACTTTCTTGCCGGCAGGGTCGGGCAGATGGATCAGAAAGAGATCTCCCGGTATGAAGGGGTGCTGGCCTGTATGGAGACCGAGCGCAGGGGCCATGAATGCTCCATCAAGGACCTGATCAATGCCACGGTCAACCTGGAATACTTTGACTTCCTGCCCGGTATCGTGAAAGATACGGATCTGGGGGAGAATGCGCTGGACGGAGACTTTGTGCGGATCCTGCAGGACCTGCCGGATGAAGTGATCGCCCTGATGGATCCGGCAAAAGTGGGGGCATATCTCAGACATTCGGAAAAGGGCGCATTTACCAGAGAGGGGTACTGCTTCCGATCCAGGGAGGGCTGGCAGGAGATCTATGACGGCCAAAAGCTGCCGGAAACAGAACTGGGGACAAAGACGTTTTTGTCTGTACGCATCGAGGAGCGGGACCATCCGGAAAATGGTGATGTGTGGATTTTTCTGCCCTGCCACAGCGGGGAACTGGTCCATGTATGGAATTTCGTCTCTTCCCCATGCCTGAGCAGCTGCAGGATCACAGAGGTCAGCAGTATGATCCCTGTTTTTGAGGAACACATCGGTCCAGATGAGGACATCGGGGTGCTGAATGAACTGGCAGGTAAATTGGAGAAGATGACCTCTGGGGAACGTCTGAAATACAAGGCAGTCCTGGAGTTTGACGGCTGGAAGAGCGTGGAACGGTCCCTCTGGCTGGCAGACCGGCTGGATGAGTATATGTTCGATCCCAGTCAGGTCAGCTATGGGGATTATGGAAGAGAATGCCTGGAGAACCTGGGTGTGGACTGTTCGGACCCGGCTTTTGAAAGATTTGATTTTTATCAATACGGTATGGCCCAGTACGAAACGGCAGGTATGAAACTGACCTCTTATGGTGCGGTATCCATGGAGCAGGGACTGGATCTTTCGGAAAACGAAGTCCAGGAGGACGGCCTGCAGATGGGAGGATGTGCCTGCCAGACCATGTGACCAGAGATATTAATGAAAAGGAAGTTCTCCATGTATATTCAGTAAATCAGAAGAAGGAGGTGACAGAAGATCAACAGTTTTATTTCATGGGTCGGCGGGAAAAAAGCGCTGCGGAAAGTCATCTATGACATGTTCCCCGCTCGCTATGACCGTTATATCGAGGTGTTCGGGGGCGGAGGCTGGGTGCTGTTCGGCAGGCCTCCGGACGGGAAGGTGATGGAGGTCTACAATGACTTCAATTCCAACCTGGCAAACTTATATTCCTGTGTCAGGGAGCAGACCTGGGAGTTTTTGCGTGACTTGGGTTTTTTACCGTTAAACAGCCGGGATGAATTTAACGTGATCCGGCAGTTTCTGGACAAGGGGGAGTTTGATGCCCCGTTTATGGCCAGGGAGCTGGAGCTGGCAAAGCATAACCTGCCCCTGCCGGAGTTTGAGGATATGAGAACCCTGATGCTGGAGAATGCGTCCCCAGGGGATGTGCGGCGTGCCGTGGCCTTTTACAAGCTGATTCGCTACAGCTACGGGAGCGGCTGTACTTCCTATGGCTGCCAGCCCTTTGATGTGCGAAAAACCTTCTCCCTGATCTGGGAGGCGTCCAGGCGGCTTGCCAACACGGTGATCGAGAACAAGGACTTTGAGGCGCTCATCCGCCAGTATGACCGGGAAACCGCCTTTATTTATTGTGACCCGCCCTATTACATGACAGAGGACCACTATGCGGTGGAATTCCCGAAGCAGGACCATGTGCGTCTTAGGGATACCCTGAACAACTGCCAGGGGAAATGGATGGTCAGCTACAATGACTGCGGGTATATCCGGGATCTGTATGAAGGGCGGCAGATCACGGCGGTGACCCGGATCAACAACCTGGCGCAGCGGTATGACAACGGCTGTGAATACCCGGAGCTGATCATTACCAACTATGACCCGGAGGAGCGGAAGCTGGCCGGGCCGCAGCAGATGAGCCTGTTCGGGGACTGGATGCCGGGAGGTGATAAGGACAATGGAGGCACTTGAAAAGTTACGATGGGCAGAGGCCCTGATCTGGGAAAAGACCGGAGGGAAGCAGAAACTTTGTGCAGGCTGGGACGGGATGCCGGCAGTACAGGTCGCAGACGGATGTATGGTGGGACTTTACTTTGCCCTCTTAAAAAATCAGAAGACGGGACTCTACGACTGCCGGGTGAAGGGCTATATCCGCACCTGCGGAGGCTATAACCCCAGTGCCTGGCTGAAGGAGCTGACAGAGGAATGCGCCCGGATCGCGGCGCTTGTGGCACAGCTGGAAGCGGCGGACATCCATGGGGATGAGGAGGCCGTAGCCGCATTCTGTGAGGAACTGAAAAGAAAGACGGAGCCGGATGGAAATGGAGAGGGAGGTGAGTAACGTGAACCAGATGGAAGTAAAGGGAACCGTTGCCAGTGATGGCAGCATCATTTTGCCCCCTGGCGTTCTGGAGGCTTTAGGAAAAGGGCCTGGGGACCAGGTTCGGATCGTGTATGGGAGTCAGAAGTCGGTCCGTGCGGAGAACAGCTATGGGAAATTGTATCTATCTGCGGAGGGTCTCCGGAAAACCGCATGCATGGAGTTGCCGGAAGAAGCGGAGATGAAGCTGCCTCATGCGCTGTTAGAGGAGGCCGGGATCCCGCTGGATGCAGAGTGTCGGACGGCGAATTGAGGGAGACGCAAATGACGAATTATTTTTCCAACCTTTATCCAATTGACTGCGCAGTGCTGTCTGTAAATGCACAATCCTACCGAAAATATGGCACGCTGCCAGAGCATGAATTCCTTCCTGAAATATAAAAGGCCATGGATCCCA
>CAJTFE010000056.1 GCA_910575725.1 Clostridia bacterium
AGAGGCCGACAGGCGGTTCTTTGACAGCGTCCGGGAAGATATGGGGGATGTTGAGGCGTCCATGGCCCTTCAGAAGCTGTCGGAGTATCTGTACCGGTATCATGGAAAACGGGTAATTATTCTTTTAGATGAGTATGATACGCCTTTGCAGGAAGCTTATGTGGGAGGTTACTGGAAGGAGCTTGTATCTTTTACCAGAAGCTTTTTTAACACTGCATTTAAAAGTAATTCCAGTTTGGAACGGGCTATTATGACGGGAATTACCCGTGTGAGCAAGGAATCTGTTTTTTCGGATCTCAACAATCTGGAAGTGATCTCAGTTACGTCAAAGAAATATGAAACAGCGTTTGGATTTACACAGGAAGAGGTGTGGACTGCGCTGGAGGAGTATGGCCTGTCTGATCAAAAGGATAAAGTAAAAAGCTGGTATGACGGATTTGCATTTGGGAATCAAAGGGATATCTACAATCCCTGGTCGATTTTGAATTATCTGGATAAGCGTAAGCTTTCCACCTATTGGGCCCCCGAATACCATAGTATTCGGGTCGCAGGCAGTCGCCAAATGTCCACAAGTGGCCACTTGGCTCGTTGCCATTGCGAAAACACCAGCAGCAACAGCCTGGTGGGCAAGCTGGTCCGTGAGGGCAGCCGGGAAGTAAAGGAAATCATGGAGGATCTGCTGAGAGGAAAAACTCTTCGGACAGAAGTGGATGAGCAGATTGTATACAGCGCGCTGGAAGGGAATGAAAATGCCATCTGGAGTCTGTTTCTGGCCAGCGGCTATCTGAAAATGGAGGGCTATACCTTTTGCGAGGAATACGGCAGGGAAGAATATGAGCTGGCGCTGACCAACCGGGAAGTGTGGATCATGTTTAACCATTTACTGCAGATGTGGCTGAAAGAGAACCTCTCTGCGTATAACGGATTTATTAAGGCTCTGCTGCGGGATGAGCTGGAGGAAATGAACGAGTATATGAATCGGATCACGGAGCAGACCTTCAGTTCCTTTGATACCGGGAAAAAGCCGTCAAAAGCTGCGGAACCGGAGCGTTTTTACCACGGCTTCGTCCTGGGGCTGCTTGCGGATCTGAGGGGGCGTTATGTCCTGACCTCCAACCGGGAGAGCGGCTTTGGACGTTATGATATCATGCTGGAGCCTCTCCAAAAGGCTGATCCGGCCATTATTATTGAATTCAAGGTGTTCCGTCCTGGGAAGGAGGAGACCTTGGAGGACACGGTGCAGGCGGCCCTTGCCCAGATAGAAGAAAAGAAGTATGCTGCGGCCTTGGAAGCAAAAGGAATCGCCCCGGAGCGGATTTGGAAGTATGGGTTTGCCTTTGAAGGGAAGAAGGTTCTCATCGGGTGAGCATAGTTCTTGGATTGAGAGTGCTCAGTGATTTAAAGAATGCGTGAATTGTCAGAAAAAAGTACACATTATGAAAAATTCATTTTCATAATGTGTACTTTTGTAGAATGAAAATGCAGGGGAAAAATTTGGAACTTTAGCACAAAAAAGGAAGAAAAAAGGTTGCAGATTTAACTAATGTTATGGTAGAATGATGCCGATAGAAGTATAGACAGACAAAAACAAAAAAGTACACNCAGAAGCTTCTGCATGTCCTCTGGGGGAACGGGGCCCTTGCTGTATTGGCGTATGATTTTGTAAACAGTCTTTGGCGGCATGGACGTCATCCTCAAAAGGTGTACTTTTTTGTTTTTGTCTGTCTATACTTCTATCGGCATCATTCTACCATAACATTAGTTAAATCTGCAACCTTTTTTCTTCCTTTTTTGTGCTAAAGTTCCAAATTTTTCCCCTGCATTTTCATTCTACAAAAGTACACCTTTTGAGGATGACGTCCATGCCGCCAAAGACTGTTTACAAAATCATACGCCAATACAGCAAGGGCCCCGTTCCCCCAGAGGACATGCAGAAGCTTCTGGAAATCGCAGAAGATTACGGGAAGGTAAAGAATTATGTGTATGCACGCTTCGGCGGAATTGGAGGCCTGTCCAAACTGTATCCCGGCTACACCGTGCAGAATGAGATGACGGCCAGCGGCTTAAGGGATACCTTAGGAATGCCTTCCGTATACTTTTATCTCGCCGTCTTTGACGCCCTGGGAGAACTCAAGGCTCAGTGGACCAGGACGAAGGCCCGTGTCCAGAAGAATGTAAATCAGAATGAAGGCTTTACGGAGGAAGAGAAGCATTATCTCTGCTTTCTCCTAAAGGTGAGCACAGTCTTTGAGCAGGTATTGAACCAAAAGCCCGTAGAGCTTACCAGAGAACTGACAGCCCGGTATGAGCTGCTTGCAGAGCATCTGGAGACAGAGCGGCTTCACCGCTATCTGTGCAGACAGGTGAGAAAATGCCACATAAAGCCCCATACAGAGAACACGCTGGGCTTTGCCGTCTCGGAGAGGGCTTACCGCTATGGGGACGGGGGCATATACATCTCCACCAAGGAAAAGAGAAAACGGATCTTCATACCGCTGACGGACGGCAGCCAGTACAAATCCCAGCTTTATATCAAGCTGGATCCGAAAGAAAGCGCCCTGGAGATTCATGTGCCGATCCAGACGGCCGTCCGTAAGCATCCCGATTATACGGGAAGAACCGGCATCGCCTTTGGAATGTACACCATGCTCACCACCCATGAGGGACACCGGTACGGGGAGGAGCTTGGGACGTATCAGACAGCTTATGCGGACTGGATCCGCGAGAAGACGGCAGGCTATCAGCGCAGCCGGGAGAGCAATCCCGGCCGGAAGAAGTACTACGCCAGGAAAAGGAAGCTGGAGGAACAGCTTCACGGCTATATCAACCAGGAATTGAACCGCTTTCTCAGCATAGAAAAGCCCAAGACGGTTTATATGGCAAAGCTTCCGGGAACACAGGCAAAGGGGAGTAATAAGAGAATCAACCATTCCGTCAGCCTGTGGCAGAGAGGCTATATCCGCAAGAGACTGACCCAGAAGTGTGAAGAGCAGTCCGTTGAGATGGTGGAAGTTCAGGGAAAGGATATCAGCAGGGAGTGCAGCCGGTGCGGCTTTGTTACCGCGGGCAGGCCGGGAGGAAGCGCCGGGGGAAAGCAGGGCAGGAGGTTCCTCTGTCCTTCTTGCGGCTATGAGGAAGAGGAAAAGACTAACACCGCTCTCAACGCTAAGAAGCGTGGACAAGGTGAAGGCGGATTGGAAAGATCATAAGAACAGCCGTTTAGATAAGCGCCGGTGATGAGCCGGGCTTTACCGGAAGGACTAAGAGGCAGGTTCATGATATAAAAAGAAAGAACGGCATTAGAAGGCAGGGCTTGAAGGAAGCTTGAAGACCTGCGCATTGGGTAGGCCAGGACCCTGTGAACATGCGGAGCGTGACGTAGCAGGGAGCGAAGCGGAGGCAGGCTGCCGCCGCATCACCCTGGGAGCTGTGGAGCTTTTGGGTGACCAATATATCGGTTATAAAAAGTGCCCAATACATTTTTGTTGTTAAACGAAGGAGACATGTGAAAAGACTTGTATCTATGAATGTGGAGTTGGGTTATGTAATAATTACAGCTTCATTTTTTGTGAGGTATGTAGAAGAGGGCAGTCTGGAGAGCCGGAGCTTTAGGAGAAAAAAATATGCGGAAATGGTGTATCGTCGAGCTTTTAACCGGAAAAGAAGAAAATTATATGTTAACTGATTTGTATGGATTTGAAAACATATGAAATCAAGCTGTGTTCCGAATGGCAGAAAGAGTTTGAGAAGAAGTATGGGGTATTTACACAGAGTAACATCCATTCTGATCTGTGTGTGACAGGGCATTCTTTTTGGATTCTTTTAAAAGAGAAAAACTATGTTATGGAATACAATATGCTGGACGATACATATAGTTTTTACCAAATTGGAGAAAGGGAGAATCAGTATTCCTGCAAGGAAACAGTGATCTCGTT
Organism: Clostridia bacterium; assembly: GCA_910575725.1. Classification (GTDB taxonomy): domain Bacteria; phylum Bacillota; class Clostridia; order Lachnospirales; family Lachnospiraceae; genus Laedolimicola. Next base: position 3,936 of record CAJTFE010000056.1, read on the forward strand.
TACAGAAAAAGAGAAGCAGAAATTACTGAAAAAGAAAATTGAAATGCAAATGTTCATACAGGAAAAAGGCTGTCTAGACTTAAAATTATCGGAGAACAGACTGCTGCCAGAAGACAAGAAAGATCAAGTACTGCATAAAAAAGATTTGGTTGGAAACGAAATTTATAGGATAACTGCAAATAAAGGCTTTTGGAGGAAAATGTAATGCCAAAAGTTTCGATAATAATGCCGTCACTTAACGTAGTAGATTATATTGAATTAGCGGTTTGTAGTGTTATAAAACAGACAATAAAAGAAATCGAGATTATTTGCGTTGATGCTGGTTCTGATGATGGTACTTGGGAAAAACTTGAGGAGATGTCAAATTGCGATAATAGAATAACAATTGTGAGGACAAATATAAGAAGTTATGGTTACCAAGTTAATCTTGGAATCCGGAATGCTTCGGGAAAATATATTGCAATTGTTGAAACGGATGATTATGTTCAGCCTGAAATGTACGAGACCCTATATAACATAGCAGAACGAAATAGTTGTGATTATGTTAAGGCAGATTATAAAGCTTTTTGGACACAGAAAAATAAACAAAAAATTTTTTTGGAAAGAAAAAATATTGATGATAAGATGCTATATTCAAGAGTTTTATGTCCAAAGGACTATCCTTCTATAGGCAGTACGGATTGGTACATTTGGACTGGAATATATAGTAAAGAATTTTTGCTTAAAAATAATATTACATTTTCTGAAAGTAAGGGCGCATCATTTCAAGATATTGGTTTTTTGATTAAAACAACACAATCAGCTAATCGTGTAATGTATATTGATAGTGCATTATATAATTATTGTATAGATAGAGAAGGCGCATCTTCAAATCAAAATAAAAGCTTGATGTATTCATACGTTGAATTCTGCAAAAATTATAATGCTCTAATAGAAAGAAGGGAAGATAACGTATTGTTTTATGCCAGAATGGCGAGATCATTTTTGCTTTGTACAAAGGAGATTAATGAAATTGATAATAGTAATGTAAATTATATCAATTGGTTTATAGATAAATTATTGACTGCAATAGATAAAGGATATATTAATGAAAGTATCCTTAAAAACAATATATGGAAACAATTATTGTTGATTATTAATAATAAAGATTTGTATTTTGAAGAAAAGAATAGAAAAAAACAGATATTCTTAGAGAAAGCAAGCAGAAATAATTCAAAAGGCATTATTATTTTTGGATGTGGAAACTATGGTTATGATGCATATAAGTGGATTAAGAAAAATGGACTGCGTGTTATAGGCTTTATGGATAATAATAGCGATTTGTGGAATTCAAAAATAGATGATTTGCCAGTATATTCACCTCAGAATGTTATGGAATTATTTTCCCATTCGCTATTTGTTATCGCAAATGAAAAATATGCTGATGACATTAAAGAACAATTGTTGAAAACTGGAATTTCAAAGAAGGCCATATTTGAATATTTGTAGAGACAAATGTATTTAAGAATCTGTATGCCATGTAATTATGAGGTGATTAAATGAATTCGTCAATAAAATTTAATGATGCTTGTTTTTATAAAGATTATTATTATTTTTCAAATTTAGAATTTAATTCATTATTCAGAACAAAGGATAATCTAGAGGAGACTGAATTTTTGGGCTTTTTTGAAAACGAGAGTCATGTAAAACCCAATATACATAATCAAGTTTTATTGTATAAAGATAAGTTATATTTTATTCCATTAAGGGGGAGAGGAATAACAATATATGATTTGATAACAGGGGATAAGAATTTTATTGATTTGCATTGTGAAGAGGCAATGATATCATGTGCGTTTATATTAGAAGGTTGGATATATTTGATTCCGATGAATAATTTGGAAATGATATTAAAAATAAATTTGAAAGATAATAGCGTACATGAAAATACGCAATTGAGAAGCGTGATTGAGAAATTTAGTGATTTGTATTTTTGCGATATATATGGGGCTGCTCTTATGAATCATATTCTTCATATGGCATTATACAATACTGGAAAACTATTACAAATTAATCTTTTAACATATGAATATGAGTGTTTTGATTTTGCAGATGCTAAATTTGATAATATTTCTTGTATAAAAAATGATATATGGATTACATCAACAGAGGGAGCTGTTTTGTACGAGGTGAAAGCGGGGAATATAAAAAGAATTAAAATAGGCACAGCTCAGGAAACAAGACAAAATTTTAGGATTTGCGAAAATCAGGGCTGCTTATATTGTTTGCCTTGTTTTGGAAATTCCATTTTTATAAAGAGAGAACATAGTGATGATTGGGAAAGTTTGGAAAAATCTATGCCGAAAGGATTCCAACGAGAAATAAAAGAAGATACGCTATTTATGGGGACATATAAAAAAGAATGCTCTTTACTTTTGTTTCCTAAAAGTGGAAATGGGATTATTGAAATGAAAGGTGATGCGTTATCATTTAGGAAAATAGAAGTAAGTCAATCTGAACTTGATGGGCTTATGGAACAACGGAAGAATTATGTTTGGAAGGAAAGCGCAATACTTCAAGAGAGCAATGATATGAGCTTAAAGTGTTTTATGAGCTTAATTTAGTGTGATTAACTGCTAATAATGTAAGGAGCTATATTTTATGAGTAATAAAATAATAATATATGGTGCAGGAATCTGTGGAAAGGAAGAATATAACGAACTGAAGGACTCTGTGCATAGTTTTTGCGATTCCTCTGAATTGAAAATTGGGACAACTTTTTGTTCTTTACCCGTAATATCCCCTAATGAGCTTACTCGTTATAAGGATTGCGTAATTTTAATTTGTATGAATGATGCAGAAGGTAAAAAAGTAGAAGAGATTTTGAACAATAAAAATATTTGTAATGTTATAACAGTACAAGAGTGGCGGTACTTTAAGTTATTGCATTGCAGAGAACTGGAAAGAATAAAAAAAGATTCTTCGAATTTTATCTGTGTGGGGGAGGGCAAAGATTTGTATATTTCCAAGCTTATGTTTGCTTTCCTAAAAAAGAATGCTGCAGCATATTGTGAATGGTTAGAGATAGAAAAAATTAAAAGCTTCAGTGGAGAGATTATTATAATTAATCAACAATATCATCTGGCATATTGTGAAAAGATAAATAAATTAAAAGAAGGACAGACTAATTATGAAATAATTGATTTATACAAGTCAAAAGGATTTGGACATCAAGATGTTCTGATAGTTGAAGCAAATCCAATCGAAAGTACAGAGAAAGAGTGGAGAGAATTAATCTTAGAAAACATGAACTTGTACAATGAGACGGTGGAACGATATGTATCTGTTGTAGGGGAAGAGACGCCTATATTTAAGTTGATAGAAATTGAAACTTATAATCGATGCAACGGAGTATGTTCGTTTTGTCCAGTAAATCGCAATGATGATACTCGCCAAGAGGCATTAATGCAAGAAAGCCTTTTTTATAAGATAATTAATGAATTGGAAGAAATGGACTATTCAGGTTCCATATCATTATTTTCGAATAATGAACCATTGTTAGATAAAAGAATTATAGGATTTCATAAATATGCAAGAGAACATTTACCAAAAGCAAGAATACATATGTTGACAAATGGTACTCTTCTTACAAAAGAAATATTTAATAATTTGATTGACAATTTAGATGAATTAATAATTGATAATTATAGTCAAAATCTAAATTTAATAAAACCTGTTAAAGAAATATCACAAATTGTTGCTAATGATAGAAAACTGATTGATAAGGTGACAATATTTAAAAGGAGGCCTTTTGAAGTATTATCGTCACGAGGAGGAAATGCGAAAAACAGAAAAAATGATTTAGATATGTCTACAACTCGATGCATTTATCCATTTCAACAAATGGTAGTAAGACCTACTGGTGAGGTGAGTCTATGTTGTAATGATCCATTGGGGAAGTATACGATGGGGGATTTGAACCAACAGTCGCTCCTGGAGGTTTGGTATGGTTCAAGGTTTATGGAGGCTAGATGCAAACTATCGCAAGGAAGAGGCCTATATGGTAATTGTAAAGATTGTGATTCTCTGCATATTTATAATTGAGGCAAGCTTATATGCCCATGAATAGTTCAAGCGGAGTTTATTCGCATAAAATTGTTTTAAGAAAGAGAAGGAATAATATGAAATATGTGTAAAATAGGAATCATAGTATCTGTTTATAATACCGAGAATTATCTAAAAAAATGTATAGAGAGCATAATTAGTCAAAGCTGGAAGAACTTAAAATTAGTATTAATTGATGATGGAAGTGAAGATAGAAGTGGAGAAATATGTGATGAATACAAAAACAATGATACAAGGATAGTTGTTATTCATCAAGAAAATAAAGGTGTATTAGAGGCCGCAAGAAAAGCGTTAGCTCATTTAAATGATTGTGAATACATAACATTTGTAGATTCGGATGATTGGATAGATAAAGATACATATAAAAAAATGTCAAAATATCTTGAAAAAAAGTATGATGTTATTTCTTTTGATATTATACGTTACTATTCTGAAAATAGAAGTATAAAGACTAGTGAGTTATACAGAAAAGGAGAATACAGTAAAACGCAGATAAAAGATGAAATAATGTCCACTATGATTTGGGATATTGATAACCAAAGATATGGTTTGGATCCATCGTTATGTAATAAACTTATCAAAAGAGAATTGATTTCAAAATATATTAAAAAAGCTTGTGTTATACGTGCTGATTATGGACAGGATGTTGCTGTTATTTATCCGTTAATGAAAGATGTTTCTTCACTGTGTTTAGTAGAAGGCTTTTATTATTATCATAGACAAAGAAAGAATTTCGATATTCCTAGATATATAAAGGATGAAAAATTTATAGAAAGATTGTATGCATTATACAACTACCTGCAAGAATGTTATATGGATTCAGCAGACTTAAGAAAGCAGATAGATTATTTTTTTGTACAAGCATTAGAAATGCGCCTGGAATGCTTGTTCCGCAAGAGAACAATACCAACACAATTTTTATTCCCTTTTGACAAAGTGTCAAAAGATTCAAATATTATTTTATATGGAGCTGGCGAAGTAGGAAAATCTTATTATAACCAGTTAATTGAAACAAAATATTGTAATGTTATGTCTTGGGTGGATAAAAATGCTCCATATATTTATAATGGATGTTTTGTTTGTAAACCTGAAGAAGGAATAAAAAATGGCTATGATGTTATAGTGATTTGCACATGTGTTGATTTGTATAGAGAAGAGATATTAAATCAATTATTAATGAATGGTGTTGACAGAGAAAAAATAATTATGTAATAGGAGTGAGTTAATGAAAAAAGTTTTGATGTGGGGAACAGGTATGGTAGCTCAAATGCTAATTGAAAAGTGTGATATTCTTTTGCGGTACAATGTAAAAGCATTTGTTGATAATAAATTAGAAAAAAAAACATTTTATGGAATCAGCGTAATCACTCCGGACAAGATTGAAGAATATGATTTTGATGGCATAATTATTGCAACCGAATATTATTCAGAGATTGTACTTCAAATTAATTCTATGAAGTTAGATTTAAATTTTTGCATTTTAACCCCACAGGATATCTATAAACAAATGATTTATGATCGCTATTGTAAAAGCACAGAAAAGGATATTCAAAATATTCTAAAATATTTGATTAATCATGATCTTCAAATGTTTCCTTACAATTTTGTTGATGAGTATGATAATCAGTCAGTAAGCGTTTATTTTGATGATAAATGTAATATGTATTATGTATATCATAATGATAAGAAGTTATATTTTGCAAAATATCTAAATAATTCAAAAAAAGTAGAGAGTTATTATAAGAGTATTTTGATAGAACAAGATAAAAGATCACCTCATTTATATCAAAAAGGAACGATATGTGTTAATAAAGGAGATGTTATTGTTGATGTAGGTGCAGCAGAAGGAATTTTTACTTTGGAAAATATTGATGCAATAGCAAAAGCGTATCTGATTGAGGCAAATGAACAGTGGATAGAAGCATTGCATAGAACCTTTGAACCATATAAAGATAAAATAGATATTAAACATATATTTTTATCTTCTGCAACTAAAGGGCGGTTAGCTGCTTTAGATGACATTATAGATGAAGAAGTAGACTTTATAAAAATGGATATTGAAGGGTATGAATGGGAGGCATTAATTGGAGCAGAAAAAACAATAAAAAAATCTCAGAAGTTACGATGCTCAATTTGTACATATCATAGAATATTTGACGGTGAATTAATAAAGCAAAAATTGGAATCTTATGGTTTGAGAAGTGAGTATTCTAAAGGATATGTCTGGTTTAATCCCTTGCAGAATGGATATATGAATTCGTCTCCAACATATTTGGTAAAATGTCTTGTAAGAGGAAAAAAGTTAATAAATTAGTAAATTGGTTATACTTTCGATTTATGAAAAAATAATTAAAAATAAGGTAGTAGATATGAAGGAAATAACAGTAATATTTGGAGCGGGTTATTTTTATAAACAAATATCGAAGCTTTTAATAAATACAAATCAATATTTTTTGGTTGATAATGATAGTCGTTTATGGGGAGAAAATTTGGATGGATTAATAGTAAATAATCCACAAAACATAGAAAAGTTAAATATAAAATATGTTGTAATTACAGTCCAAAATATAGAAATATATAAACAGATATATAAACAGATACAATCAATAGACTGCACAGTAAGAATTGTTGATTATAGAAAATTATTAAGTGATTTATATTGCGATTTGATTGAACTAAAAAACGATAAATTAAATTTTCGTCAAGAAATTGAAAGCATGAATATTATATTTGATTCTTACTGGGGAGGTCTAGGGCTAGGAGGGGTTGAAGACTGGACAAAATATGTTGTGGGCCAGCTAATAACAGAAGGGTTGAATCATACATATATCATTTCAAAAGATGGAAAATATGTTATTCCTGACATAATGAAAGATAATATTCTGTTTGTAGAAGACAAGTATGTATCATTACAAAAGCAATTAATATTCTGTTTGGCTGACTTAATATATCACAAGCTGCCATGTAAAGTAGTGGTTAGTTTCCCAAATGAAGTTTTAATAGCGGCCAGCATTGTAAAAACGAAGTATCCTGACAGCATAAGCATCATTGCCGTTGATCATAATGACATAGATGATTTTTTGTATAGATATGCTTCTTTTAAAGAAGATATTGAATGTGTTGTTGGGATTAGCTATGAGGTGACTGAAAAATTAATGCAGCATTTTGAAACAAATAAGGTTGTTCTGATGAAGCTGCCGATTAAGTGGGAGAAAAATATTGAAAGAAACTATAATTGTAATAGAAATGATGCAATTAGAATAGGGTATGCCGGGCGAATTGAAATTGAACAAAAAAGATTTGACTATATGTACAAAATAATTGAAATTTTAGAATTGAAAAAAGTAAATTATATTATTGAGATTGCAGGTGAAGGAAAAGAATCTACTGAGCTAGAAGCGTTTATTAAACAAAAAAAACTAGAAAATAGAGTAAGGTATCTGGGAAGATTAGAAAAAAATCAGATGCTTGATTTTTGGAAAAAACAAGATATTTTCTTACAATTTTCGGAGTATGAAGGAAATTCAATAAGTAAATTAGAAGCAATGGGAATGGGGTGTGTGCCTATTGTGACACGAACCTCAGGAATAAAAAATGTTATCTATAATAATATTAATGGCTATATTGTTGAAGTTGGGGAATATGAAAAAATATGTGAAAAAATTGAGTTTATAGAAAAAAATAGGGGGATATTATGTGAATTGGGGCAGAAGGCACATGAGGCTGTGAAGGATTATGGAAATCAGGCTTCTCATTTATTGTTTTGGAAGGAGATTTTGAAATAATGAAATTCTATATTTATGGAGCAGGAACTTTTGGCAAAAAGGCCATAGAAAACTATGTTAAATATTTTAGAGAATCTGTTGATGACGAATGTTTGGGCATTATTGATAGAGAAAAATGTGGTCAGATTTACAACTATAAAATTAATACTTGGGAAAAAACAAAGTGTAAGTATCAAGGTGAAGCAATAATCATTGCGATAGAATGCATTGATACTATGAAGGCGATAGTTAATGCTTTGCAATCTGACAATATTAAGAATATATACTGGTATCTTGATAATGATTGGAGCTGTGAAACTGGGGGAAAGTCATTTTTTAGCTGTCATTGTTTGGATGTTTCTGAAGGAAAAACAGATATTCTCCCACAAGTGGAAATGCATATTGTTGATGGCTGCAATTTAAACTGCAGGGGATGCACGCACTATTCACCAATTTTTGACAACAGCAAATTTCCAAACTTTAGTGAGAGAGTACAAGATATATTAAAATTAAAGGATAAAGTTGATTATATTAGAAGGTTTTATATTTTAGGCGGAGAGCCATTTTTAAACCCTGACATTGCCAAGTACGCTGAAATAGTGAGAAAAGTTTTACCGGCATCTCGGATTACAATAGTTTCAAATGGAATTCTTATTCCAAGTATTGAGGATGACATTTTGAAGAGAATATCAAATGCAAATGTGGAAATTAGTATTTCAGAATATAAGCCAACGCATGCTGTTATTGATAAAATTACTGATAAACTAAAAAACAATAAAGTGAAATATGAAATTCGTGAATATGAAATCAAACAGAAATTTAACATTCCGCTTACATCAAACATTGACACTAAATTTCCCCAATTATGTATATCTAATGGCTGCGTGACTATATGGAATGGCAAAATAGCAAGATGCCCTTCGTTAATGTATATTGATGAGTTGAATGCCCGGTTTGGTTTAAATTTACCTAACGAGGGAATATATGACCTTAATGATATTGTGAGTGGTACAGATTTAATAAATAAAATGAATGAGAAGGTACCGCTATGTAATCATTGTGTTAAAAATGAGATTGAATGGCAAGTGTGTGGAAAAAAAGCTGTGGTCGAAGATTTTGTTTCAACATTATAAGTGATTGAAGGTGGCTCTAAGATGGTATCAATAATAGTTCCTGTATTCAATGCTGAAAAAACAATAGAAAGATGTTGCGAATCTTTGGAAAATCAGATTTATAAAGATTATGAAATTATATTAGTTGACGATGGCTCCACGGATTCATCACAACTGATATGTAAAAAATTTGTCACTAAAAATAAGAAATTTACTTTAATAAGTCAAAAAAATACTGGTGCACTAGAAGCACGTTGGAATGGCCTGAAAAAAGCTAAAGGAGAATATGTTGCCTTTGTAGATTCTGATGATTGGGTATCTCCATATTTTTTAGATAGTATGATACAAATTTTAAAAAAATACCAGCCAGATTTAATAGCAATGGGATGTCTGAGAGAAACACAAACAAATTCGATAGTTAAGGAGTTTAATAAAATTAAAACTGGTTATTATTCAGGAAACAGTCTTCTTGAATTGTATAATAAAGCATTGCATTATGATGGTTTTTTTGAATTTGGAATTCTCCCATATCTTTGTACAAAAATGTTCTGCCGCGAAAAACTTATTCAAAACATGGCTGGCATTGATTTTTCGTTGTTTGATGGCGAAGATGCTGCTATTATTTTTCCGTATATTTTTGAGTGCAATAGCGTTTATGTTGGCGAAGAATGTTTATACCATTATATGTATAATAGTGAATCAATATCTCATAATAGAGGAGATGATTATTATTTTAATGTTGCAAAGCTATATTTGTATATGGTTGAAAAATTCAAAAAAATGGGTTCGCTTGCAACGATACAAAGTCAATTGGATCAATATATGAGAATGATGGTATGGCAAAGTAAGCCTGAATGTTTTATCAAGGCTTATGAATATTTATTTCCATTTGAAAAGGTTAATAAGCAAAGCAGAATAGTATTATATGGTGCTGGAGTAGTCGGACAAACATATTTTCATCAGATTAAGAAAAGCGGTTATTGTGAAATTGTTGGTTGGGCAGATAAAAGATGGAAATCAATGGATAGTCAATTTTGTATGATAGCTCCTGAAAATATTAGTTCTTTAAAATATGACGTAGTAGTAATTGCTGTTGCTGATAAAAAAGTAAAGAATACTATAGAAAGTGAATTAAGAGCATTGGGAGTTACAAATATTTTATAAGAGACACTGAACAAAGCTGTTTGTAAAGTCCTCCAGCTGTGATGCAGGGATGCCGTTACTGTTCACTCCCTACATTTGACAATTATGAAAAGTGGGGAGTGAACAGTAACATTTACCTTGGAAATAGTTTAAGAAAAGACAATATTAATTGAAAGAGCGGCCCGAAGTTGTTATACTAGAGACAACGGAGGGCCGCTGTTATTGTTAAGCAGCCATGAAAGGACGGTACGTATATGGCAAGAACCGTAGGAATCGGACTTCAGAATTTTGAACAATTGATTACGAATGATAATTTTTACGTGGATAAAACCCTGTTTATCAAGGAGTGGTGGGAAAACCAGGATGCGGTGACCCTGATTACCCGTCCCAGACGTTTCGGAAAAACGCTGATGATGAATACCGTGGAGCGGTTTTTCTCCGCAGAGTATGCAGGGCAAGGCGAACTGTTTGAGGGGCTTGCCATCTGGAAGGAAGAGAAGTACCGGAAGCTTCAGGGGACATATCCGGTGATATTCTTAAGCTTTGCGGAGGCAAAGGATAAAAGTTTTTCCAAGATGAGGAAAACACTGTGCCAGCTGATTGCCGAAGAATATACAAGGCATATGTTTTTACTGGAGGGCGACGTCCTTAATGAGCAGCAGAAGGATACCTTTCTAAGAAAGCATGTGGACATGGAGGATGTGGATGCGGTTCCTGCTTTAAGGCAGCTTTCGGAATATTTGTTCCGTTATTATGGAAAAAAGGTGATTCTTCTTTTGGACGAATACGATACGCCCATGCAGGA
>CAJTFE010000057.1 GCA_910575725.1 Clostridia bacterium
CCTTACAACGATAATATATCAGGAAAATTTGAAGAGTGAAAGCCACAAATGAGTTTCATAACCCCATTGGTGCCTTTCGCAGAAAGGTGGATTATAACCATGGAATTTCGTGATTTGAAAAAGCAGTACCAGGAGTTAAAACCTCAAATTGATGCAGCAATGAAAAGAGTCTGCCAAACTGCCGATTTTATCTCCGGAACAGAGGTAAAAGAGCTGGAGTATATGTTAGCAGAGTATACAGGGGTAAAACACTGTATTACTTGTGCAAATGGAACAGATGCTTTGACGCTGGCATTGATGGCCTGGAACATTGGCCGTGGTGACGCAGTATTTGTGCCGGATTTCACTTTTTTTGCTTCTGGCGAGACGGTGGCTTATGAAGGGGCAGTTCCTGTTTTTGTAGATGTGGAGGAAGATACCTTTAATATGTCGCCGGATTCACTGAAAAAAGCAGTCCGGAAAGTGAAAGAAGAGGGAAAACTGGTTCCAAGAGCAATTTTAGCTGTGGATCTTTTTGGACAGCCTGCGGATTATTCACAGCTTCGCAGTATAGCAAAGGAGTATGAGCTTCTGATTCTTGAGGACGGGGCGCAGGGATTTGGGGGACAGATCGGGAAGAAAAAAGCCTGCAGTTTTGGAGATATATCAACCACAAGTTTTTTTCCGGCAAAACCGCTGGGGTGTTACGGCGACGGCGGAGCAGTGTTTACAGATAATGATGAATGGGCAGCGTTGATGCGTTCTTATCGTATCCATGGCAAGGGAGAGGACAAGTATGACAATGTCTGTATTGGAGTGAATTCCCGGCTGGATACCATACAGGCTGCGGTTTTAAATGTAAAGTTGGAAGCGTTTCGCAAATATGAGCTTGAGGCTGTAAATTATGTGGCAGAGAAATATACAAAGGAGTTAAAGGATATAGTAAAGACTCCGCATGTGAAAGACGGATACTATTCAAGCTGGGCTCAGTATTCTATCCTCTTAAAGAACGAGAAAGAGCGTAATGGGCTGCAGATACATTTGAAAGAAAATGGGATTCCATCAATGATTTACTATCCAAAACCTATGAGCCGGCAGACGGCGTTTAAGGGGATAGATTGTGTAAAGACAGAACTTAAGGTGACTGAGGAATTGTGCAAAAGAATTTTGGCATTGCCGCTGCATCCATATATGACGGCAGAGGAGCAGGGGAAGGTGATAGATTCTTTAAAAGGATTTCTGATGTGAATTTTTACCAGGCAAATTAACCAATGTTGCTAAACTAGGCAGGAAATAATGAATGGATATGGAATTAAAAAAGTATTTATACAAAGCTGCAAGTATGATTGCCGCCAGCCAGGATAGCTTATTTAAAGTACCAGTAAAAAAACAAAAAGAATTTATAGAAAGTTTAAAAGAACCGAAGGATTTGATAGAAAGATCTTATAATCAATATAAATGTCAAAGGTGGCTGAAAAGTTGGCGTGTTAATATTGTAACAGATATAGGGAGTATTTTGCTGTTATTTTACTATTATTATTTAAAAAAAGAAGAGAAAATTTTAAATACAGAGCACTTTAATGGAATATATCTTGGTATGGATGTGACAAGTAAGTTTATTCCAAAGGAATTGAGAGATATATATGCAAATATAAAAAATATTTCCAGGACAGGTGAGTGTTTGAGCAAAAATGATAAGAAAATAATAAAAGAGCTATTACGAAGATATCCATTATCATTTGAATTTATCCTTAAGTGCTTGATTAAAGTAAGAATGTATAGCTGGATCATTAATGTGTATTCACCTGATGCAATTATTGTATCGGGTGAATATTCATATACGTCTTCTTTCTTAACATATTACTGCAGAAAAAATAATATTAAGCATATAAATATTATGCATGGAGAAAAACTTTTTTATATACGTGACAGCTTTTTTAAATTTGATAAATGCTATGTATGGGCTCCGTATTATATAAATTTATTTAAACGATTAAAAGCAGAGCCGAATCAATTTGTAGTGGCAGTACCGCCGGCATTGATTTTAAAAGGAACTTATAATAAAAAATATGATTATACGTATTACTTAGGAGAAGAAACAGAAGAAAATTTAGTGAAAATTTTACAGATATTAATGAAATTAAAGACTATGGGATATAAAGTTGCAGTCAGACCTCATCCCATATACTCTAAAATGATATTAATAGATAAAATATTTAATCAGAAAATAGAGATAGAGAATCCAAAGGAAACACAGATAAAAGAGTCTGTTTTGCAGACACAAAATGTTATTTCATTATATTCTACTGTAATCAATCAAGCTGTAAATAGTGAAATTAATGCAATTATCGATGATGTATCTGATATGGGAAGATATAAACTTTTATATGAATTAGAATATCGATTTGTAGTAGATAGTCGTGTTTCATTGGTCTCAAAGCTGATCGCTCAATAGATAGAGACGGTTTAATACAAAGCTTTTAAGTTAGACAGAGGTGAGATATGCAAAGGTTAAAAGTTAATTTGGGAATAAAAGTAAGTTCTGTTTTGCCTAATTATATTACGTTATTATGTGGTATTATTCTTATCACATTTGTTACAGAAAAAATGTATTTGGAATATTTAATTCCATTTTGTTCCCTTAATTATTTTTTGATTATTAAAAGAGGAAAAATACAAGGTTCCGTAGGCAAAAAGATGTTTATTTTATTTGGAATTTTTATAGCAATACAGTTTGCAGGTCTCTTAAAAAATGTGACGGTATATTCTGTTAAAAATATTTTGACTAGTGGAAGTGTTTTTTTGATTATTTACACTATTCTGTCTGGAAAATTCAAGATACAAAAGGAATATATAAAAATTTATTATTTTATGGCTTGTATAGTATTGTTTTTTTTATCCAAGATAGAAACTAATAGTAAAAACACGTTGGCTGGTTGTGCAATCTTTTTATATTTGCTTTTAATTGTTTTAATGGAATGGAATAAAAGTGAAGAGAGAAAACGGACGAAACAAAAAGGATGCAGAATGGAATTGATTGTGATGATTGGTATGCTTCCAGCAATCATTTTTTCTTTAGTATATTCTTCCAGAACAGCATTATTTACAGGAATATTTATTATTTTATTATACTTTGCTTTTTATTTATTTGATTTAAACGCCAGAACATATCAAAGATTGTTTGGGCCTATGCTGTTTTTCATAATAGCTGGTTTAGTGATTTATATAAATGCTAAAAATTATAGCTGGTATGATTCTATAAATACAATTTCTTTAAAGTATTTTGGAAAAAATATAGATTCTTCTCGTTCCTATTTATGGAGAACATCACTGGCAGAGCTTAAAGGCTTGAATTTGATTTTGGGGATGGGAACAGGAATAACACCATTTATAAAAAGGTATGCTAATTCATCCTTTCATAATAGCTTTATTCAGACCTTGATGCAAAACGGGGTAGTCGGATTATTATGTCTCATAGTTATATTTTGGATTCTATGGAAACATATAGTACAAATCACAGATCGCTCTTTAAGGGCATTATTAATGGCTGCTTTTTTTGCTGTAGTTGCCTATAATTGTATGGAATGCTGCTTGTTACAAAATAAGTTTTTTTTAGGTATGATTCAATGGATGATATTGTCGTTAGGAATTTGTTATGCTGAAACTTATAAGTATAAATATCAAGAAGATGAAATATTTCTGTTCAAAGAGAAACCTGTCTTTTTAGAAAAGGGATTGAATTGTAATGAATCAGGGAAAATGGTTTATTAAACAAGGAGTGTTTTTAACAATAATATCATTATCAATGGCATTCTTTTCATTTATTAAGGAAGCAGTATTTGCAAATTATTTCGGTACTTCACAAGCAGCCGATGCTTTTACAATTGCCATTCAAGTTCCGGAAATATTATTTTCAGTAGTCTGGAATGCAATCAATGTAATCGTGATTCCACTGTATACTGAAAAATATTGCAATGAAAGTAAACAGGCAGCATCCGAATTTGTTTCTAATCTAATTACACTTTTTTCTTTGGGAACCATAACATTTTTGATTCTAGGAGAATTATTTGCAAATGAAATTGTTTTCTTTTTTTCCCCAGGTTTAATGGAGGACTCCCATAAATTAGCAGTTTCTTTGATGAAATGTATTTTACCAATGTTGTTTTTCGAAGGTATTGTACGTATTAGTAATGGATTATTAAACGTTCATAAGGAATTTGTTATTCCTAAAATTTTGAATAGTGTTAGAAATGTCAGTATTATCGTATTTTTAGTAATTTTTGCAGGAAAGTATGGCGTTTTTGCAGCTGCATATGGGATTTTGACCGGCATTATTGCAGAATGCATTTTGTTTTTATTATTCACATCAAAATATGAAAAATACAATATTCGGCTGAATATAAAAGATCCGGCTTTGTGCAAGGCAGGGAAGATGATAGTGCCGGTAATTCTCGGCATAGGTACAAGTGAGATCAATCAGACTGTAGATAAGATGATAGCATCATTTCTGGATAGCGGTAGTATTGCAAACATAAATTACGCTTCTAAATTAAGTTCTATCATTGAAACAATTCTTTTGAGCAATATTATTACACTTATGTATCCAACATATTCTCGTTTAAGTGCTCAGGGGAATTACAACGAATTAGAAAAGGTTTATACACAAACAATTAAAACGACAATTTTGCTTAGTATGCCGATTGCTTTTGGAGGGTTAATTTTAAGTAATGAAATCGTAACTTTAGCATTTAAAAGAGGAGCATTTGGAGATACATCAGCGCTTATTGTAGGGCAGCTTTTTGCATGCTATTTATTTGGGAGCATGTTTACTACAATAAGACTTATTGGAGTGAAGTTATTTACCTCGGTTTATGATACAAAAACGCCAATGCAAAATTCTATGTTAGGTTCGTTATTGAATATTGTGCTTAATATTATATTGTCACATTATTTAGGAGCAATTGGATTAGCATTGGCCACGACGATTTCTACGGCTATTGCTGGAATTCTTTTGTTAAAACAGGCTAAAAAAAAGATTATGAAAATTGAATATAGAACAACAGGAATAGTATTGTTGAAATCATTGTTAGCGGCATTTGTGATGGCTGCCGTTATATATGCTGTAAAAGCTCCAATATTGTATTCTTTTGGCTTGGGAACTTTTAGTTTTACGTTTGTTTCGGTGTTAATAGGAGCAGGGGTATATCTTTTATTGCTTTGTTTTCTTAGAGTGTCAGAGATAGAACAAGTGTTAATTATAATTAAAAATGTGGTACAAAAAAATAGATTGTAAGTAATATTATTTAGGTGGAGGATTAAAAGAATGAAAAAAGTTTTAGTAACCGGCGCAGACGGCTTTATCGGAAGCCATCTGACAGAAGAACTGGTAAAGCAGGGATACGAAGTAAAGGCATTTGTTTACTATAATTCCTTTAATACCTGGGGCTGGCTGGATACGCTGCCTAAAGATATCATGGAACACATAGAAATTTTCCAAGGAGATATCCGTGATCCCAACGGAGTGAAAGAAGCAGTGAAAGGCTGTGAGGCAGTGTTTCATCTGGCAGCGCTGATAGCCATTCCTTTCAGCTACCATTCCCCGGATACGTATGTGGATACCAACATCAAAGGAACCCTGAATGTTCTGCAGGCAGCCAGGGAGCTGGGAACCGGAAGGGTTCTGGCCACATCCACTTCGGAAGTATACGGGACAGCACAGTATGTTCCTATTGATGAAAAACATCCGTATCAGGGACAATCCCCATATTCGGCAACCAAGATAGGAGCGGACAGGCTGGCAGAGTCTTTTTACCGCTCTTTTCAAATGCCCGTTACAATTGTGCGTCCATTTAACACATACGGCCCGAGGCAGTCGGCGCGAGCCGTGATTCCTACAATTATTACACAGCTTCTAAGCGGAAAAGAGGAAATCAAACTGGGAGCATTAACGCCGACCAGGGATTTTAATTATGTAAAAGACACGGCCCAGGGATTTATTGAAATCTATAAAAGCGATCGAACCATTGGGGAAGAAATCAATATTGCAACACAGCATGAGATTTCCATCGGAGAACTGGCGGAGGAATTGATAAACCAGATCAATCCAAAAGCAGAGATTGTATGCGACGAGCAGAGGCTGCGTCCGGAAAAAAGCGAGGTGAACCGACTTTTGGGCTGCAATGAAAAAATACTGCGTCTGACAGACTGGAAACCCCGTTATACCTTCCGCCAGGGACTGGCGGAGACAATTGAATTTTTGAGAAATAACCTGGATCGGTATAAAACAGATATTTATAACTTATAATTTCAGCCTGAACAGGAGCAGATGTTTATGGAAAAGCAGTTTATACCATTATCGGCACCAAATTTAAAAGGAAACGAACTGGCATATGTGACGGAAGCCGTAAAAACAGAGTGGGTGTCAACCGCAGGGCCTTATATTGCGGATTTTGAAAAAGCGGCTGCGGGTTATGTCCATGTGCCTGCGGCCTGCGCATGCCAGAGCGGGACAGCCGGCCTGCATCTGGCCTTAAAGGTATTGGGAATACAGCCGGGGGAAGAGGTTCTGGTTCCGACGCTTACCTTTGTTGCCGCAGTGAATCCGGTACATTATATTGGGGCGGATCCGGTTTTTATGGACTGTGATGATACCTTAACCCTGGATCCAAAGAAGCTTAAAAGGTTCTGCGAAGAGGAGTGTGAGTTTGACGGGAATATCCTGAAAAATAAGACGTCCTGCCGGAAAGTGACTGCCCTGGTAGTCGTGCATGTATTCGGGAACCTGGCAGATATGGAAGAGATTATGTCCCTTGCCGGAACCTACCATCTAAAGGTAATCGAGGATGCAACGGAAGCTTTGGGAAGCTGTTACCGGGAGGGAGCTTACGAGGGCCGTTATGCCGGAACCATTGGAGATATCGGTGTATTTTCTTTTAACGGAAACAAGATCATTACCACCGGCGGAGGCGGAATGGTGGTTTCACAGAATCCGGAACTGACAGAAAGGTGCCGGTTCTTGTCCACACAGGCAAAAAAGGATACGGTTTACTTTGTCCATGAGGAAATAGGCTACAATTACCGCATGACGAATCTCCAGGCAGCGCTGGGACTGGCACAGCTGGAGCAGCTGGAGGAGTTTATCAGGATTAAGAAGGAGAATTATGAGCTTTATCAGAAAGAAGGAATAAAGCTGCTTCCTTTCCGCAGTGATATCCGGAGCAACTACTGGTTCTACAGTTATCTTACAGATAACAGGGACGGGCTGATACGGTATCTGGAGCAGCACCAGATACAGAGCCGTCCTGTCTGGAAGCTGATCCATACATTAAAACCTTATGCAGAAAGCCGGGCTTACCAGATAGAAAAGGCTTTGTGGTACTACGACAGAATCGTAAATATCCCCTGCAGCAGTAATCTGGAAGGGGAAAGCGTGAAACGGGTGGCAGAAAGGATTCATTCATTTCTTAAGGAGCAGACATAGATATGGAGATAAAGGATTTTCTGGTTGTTCCAGACTGTCCGGTGCTTGAGGCTATGAGGCAGATTAACCGAAATGCCAAAGGGATCGTTTATGTCTGCGAGCAGGGAAGGCTTATGGGGACGGCGACAGACGGAGATATCCGGCGTTATATTTTAAAAAACGGCGCGCTGGGAGATCCGGTCATAAAGGCAGCCAACAGAGGCACAAAGTCCCTGCCCGAAAAAGAGAAAAACAGGGCAGGGGAACAGATGAAGCGTTACAAAATTTCTTCGATTCCTATTCTGGACAGGGACAGAAGGATAAAAGAGATATGCTTTGCGGAAGAATCCGTCCGCCGGGAGAAAGAAGTCCTGGATGTTCCAGTAGCGATCATGGCGGGAGGAAAGGGAACGCGTTTATACCCTTATACGCAGATACTTCCCAAACCGCTGATCCCCATAGGTGATAAAACCATCACGGAGCATATCATAGAACACTTCATGGAATACGGATGCAGCCGGTTTGATATGATCGTAAATTATAAGAAGAACTTTATCAAATCTTATTTTCTGGATCATGACAATCCGATCGATATCAATTTTATAGAAGAAACAGAGTTCTTAGGAACCGGCGGAGGGCTGAAGCTTTTGGAGGGAAGATACCCCTCCACTTTTTTTGTGAGTAACTGCGACATTCTGATTGAAGAAGATTATGGGGAGATCCTAAAATTCCATAAGGAGCAGAAAAACATGATCACAATGGTCTGTGCGTTAAAGCAGATCGAAATCCCCTACGGGACTGTGGAGGTCAGAGATACGGGCCGTGCGTTGCGGTTAAATGAAAAGCCGGAGATTTCCTTCATCACGAATACGGGCTTGTATGTGCTGGAACCTGGATTTTTAGAAGAAATACCGGAGCGGACCTTTATTCATATTACAGACGTGATACAAAAATGCATTGATAAAGGGGAAAACGTAGGGGTTTATCCGATCTCGGAAGAAAACTGGCTGGATATGGGGCAGATAGATGAGCTTAAGCGGATGCAGGCAGTACTGGAAAAGAAATTATGAAAAAAAAGATTGTTTTATTAGGAAGCGGCGGACATGCCAGGTCAGCTATAGATGCAATAGAAGCTTCCGATATTTATGAGATAGCAGGCTTTATAGACTGCGAAGAAAAAAAGAATGCAGTATACCGCGGATATAAAGTAATTGGTGATGACAGGGATTTACAAAGCCTGTATGATTCGGGAATTCATCATGCATTTATGGGCATAGGGTATCTGGGCCGGGGAGAGATTCGCGGCAGGTTATATAGGAAGCTAAAAAAAATAGGCTTTGAAATGCCTGCCGTGGTGGATCCGACTGCTGTTCTGGCGAAGGATGCACGCGTGGGTGAAGGTACTTTTATAGGGAAAACGGCAGTAATTAATTCCGGCGCATTTATAGGAAAAATGACGGTTATTAATACGGCTGCCGTGGTGGAACATGACTGCCGTATCGGGGATTTCTGCCATATTTCTGTAAACAGTACATTGTGCGGCGGAGTTTTTGTGGAAGACCGGAGTTTTGTAGGAGCAGGTGCGGTTATCATTCAAGGGATAACGGTTGGGGAAAACAGCGTGATAGGAGCGGGAAGCATTGTGGCAAAAAATGTAGGAAGCAGTGTAAGGTTTAGGAACCGGATTACTTCTGAAATCATCCATAATATCGGGGGGGGGTAATTGAGCTTTTATATGATGCACGTGCCGGCTAAAGCTTTCTTAATTATTTAAAGATTAATTAAGAAAGAAGGATGTGCATAATTTATGAAAGATTTTATTACTATCGGGTACTTTGCGGACGGCCCATGGGCGCACAAGGCATTTGAGAAGCTGATGCAGGATGAAACAATTCACATTTCTTTTATTTGTGTAAGATATGATAAAAGGGATAAGGTTCTGCAGGAGTTAGGGGAAAAGAATCATATTGATGTTTTATATTCGCCCAATGTTAATAGCGCAGAATTTATTGAGAAGGTTAAAAAATATGAGGCGGATTTATTTGTGTCAATGTCTTTTAACCAGATATTTAAAAAAGAACTTATTGATCTGCCCCCAATGAAAACAATCAACTGTCATGCTGGAAAGCTGCCTTATTATAGAGGGAGAAATATATTAAACTGGGTGCTGATTAATGATGAAAAAGAATTCGGCATTACAGTGCATTATGTAGATGAGGGCGTTGATACGGGCGATATTATTTTACAGGATATCTATCCGATTACGGATAAAGACACGTATCAGACGCTGCTGGAAAAAGCTTATACCGGGTGTTCCGGCATTTTATACCGGGCAGTTAAACTGCTTCAGAGTGGGAATGTGAAAATAATAAAACAAAATGATATTTCTGCGGCAGGGCTGTATTGCGGAATACGAAAAGAAAATGATGAAATTCTGGATTGGAACCAGGACAGCAGATCGGTTTTTAATTTTATCCGGGCCTTAACCTATCCGGGCCCCTGTGCATGCTCTTTTATAGAGGGAAGGCGGATAAAAATGATATCAGCGGAACTTGTTCCCGGCGCTCCAAGCTACAAGGGAATACCAGGACAGGTTCTTATAAAGACAAAAGAATTCTGTTTGGTAAAAACAAAAGACAGTTACATCAAAATTACAGATTACGAAGGCATGATAAAAACCGGGGATAGAATGGGGATGGAGAAGAATGGGTAAACAGGGAACTTATATTATTGCAGAAGCAGGCGTGAATCACAATGGAAGTTTTGCGCTTGCAAAAGAGATGGTAGACGCTGCCGCAGAAGCCGGGGCGGACTGTGTGAAATTTCAGACATTCACTCCGGAAAATCTCGTTTCTAAATATGCAGAAAAGGCAGAATATCAAAAAAAGAATACAGGAAGCACGGAAAGCCAGCTGGGTATGTTGAAAAAGCTTACTTTAGCAGAAAATGAATATAGAGAACTGTCAAATTATGCTGTGGAGAAAGGCATAGATTTCTGTTCAACAGCTTTTGATGAGGACAGCATTCGTTTTGTCCATGAGCTGCAGTGTAAATTTTGGAAAATCCCCTCTGGGGAAATTACAAATATGCCGTATCTGATTCAAATTGCCAGATACGGCGAGCCGATTATCATGTCCACGGGAATGAGTACGCTGAAGGAAGTGGAGGCAGCAGTTAAAGTTATACAAAAATATTCAGATAAACCGCTTATACTGCTTCATTGCAATACGGAATACCCGACACCTTTTGAGGATGTGAATCTTTTAGCGATGAAACAGCTTGCACAGAGATTTAACTGTGAAACAGGTTATTCGGATCATACGGCAGGAATTGAAATACCGGTTGCGGCTGTGGCTCTTGGCGCCAAAGTGATTGAAAAACATTTTACAATGGACAGGACAATGGAAGGACCGGATCATAAAGCGAGCCTTGAGCCAAATGAACTGCGCGAGATGGTAAAAGCTATCCGGAATGTTGAAGCTGCATTAGGAAAGGGAGAGAAAAACGTTCAAGAATCTGAAAGAAAAAATCTGGCGGTTGTGAGAAAGAGCATTGTTGCTAAAACAGACATTTTAAAAGGAGAGCTTCTGACGGAACATAATCTTACAACGAAAAGACCAGGAAACGGGATATCGCCTATGAGATGGGAAGAAGTGCTTGGCACAAGAGCAGTAAAAGATTTTAGAGTGGATGAGCTGATTGAACTATAAAGTCGTAAAGCTCAAAATGAGATAGATGCAGAATGACTGTTTTCAGAAACAGAGAGGTGTTATGAGAAAACATATTTGTGTTGTGACAGCAACCAGAGCAGAATACGGCCTGCTTAGTCCGATTATAAAGAAATTAGAAAAAGATCAAGATTTTCGTTTATCTGTAGCAGTAACGGGCATGCATTTGTCGCCAGAATTCGGCTTGACTTATCAAGAAATTGAGAGAGATGGAATCCATATAGAAAAAAAGATAGAAATTTTACTCAGTGCAGATACGCCGGCAGCAATTTCCAAAAGCATGGGGCTGGCTATGATCGGATTTGCAGATTATTTTGCAGAAGCAAAGCCGGATGCAGTTATGCTGCTGGGGGATCGGTATGAAACCTTAGCGGTTGCATGTGCGGCTATGAATGAACAGATTCCGATTATCCATCTGCACGGAGGAGAGACAACAGAAGGACTTATTGATGAGGCAGTCCGTCATTCCATTACAAAAATGAGTTATCTGCATTTCACGAGTACAGAAAGCTACCGACGCCGGGTAATACAGATGGGAGAAGAGCCGGACAGAGTATTTAATGTCGGCGCAGCCGGGGTGGAGAATGTGCATAATGCAGAGTTTTTATCTCTTTCCGATCTGGAAAAAAGCATAGGATGCAGACTGGGGAGCAGGTACGCCGTGGGTACTTTTCATCCGGTAACCCTTGAGAATGCTACTGCAGAAAGCCAGATGATGGAACTTCTGAAAGCTTTGGATAGAAATTCCGATATAACCTATCTGTTTACAAAGGCAAACGCAGATGCGGATGGGCGTGTTATTAATGAGCTTTTAGAGGATTATGCAAAGAAGCATGATAATTTTGTCTTAGTCGATTCTCTCGGAATGAGGAGATATTTGACCGCATTAAAATACGCCCTATTTGTTATTGGAAATTCGTCCAGCGGTTTGATTGAGGCCCCGTCTTTTCATATTCCTACAATTAATATCGGAGACAGGCAGAAGGGGAGGATTGCAGGAGATACCGTTATTCAATGTGCGCCGGAAACAGATGCAGTAGACAAAGCAGTGAAGAAGGCATTATCAGAAGAATTCAGAAAGAAGACGGCAGACGCTGCCAATCCTTACGGGGACGGCAATACGTCGGACAAAATTATAGAAATTGTCCGGAGCTTTATCTTAAATAACAAAGTCAACATCAAAAAGAAATTTTATGATATAGAATTTTGAGACAGGGAATGGGAGGCCGACGTGAAAATTCTGTTTATTGGATGTGTAGAGAGTTCTTATGTGTTACTGAAAAGGCTGCTGGAAGAGGAAGTTAATGTAGCTGGGGTTTTAACAAAAAAATCTTCACGGTTTAATGCTGATTTTTATGATCTGGCACCGGTTTGTGATGAATATGGAATCCCATACCATTATGTGGAAGATGTGAATTCTGCAGCCAGCATTCATTTTATAGAAAATTGCAGTGCCGATATAGCTTTTTGTTTTGGATGGTCGCAATTATTAAAAGAAGATGTGATTAATCTGTTTCCAAAAGGAGCAGTAGGGTTTCATCCTGCAGAGCTGCCGAATAACCGAGGCCGGCATCCGATTATATGGGCATTGGCTTTGGGACTGCCTGAGACAGCCTCTACATTTTTTATGCTTACTCCGGGGGCAGATGAAGGAAGCATTGTTTCGCAGCAGAAGATTCAGATTGCTTACAGCGATGATGCCAGGTCATTATATAATAAAATTATGGAAGCAGCTGTAGAACAAGAGATAGAATTAGTACGGGCTTTTAAAGAGGATAAAATCCGTTATATTTCTCAATCTGCAGAGGAAGGAAATGTGTGGAGGAAGCGCGGCAGAACAGATGGGGAAATAGACTGGAGGATGTCCAGCAGAAGTATATATAATTTAGTCCGCAGCCTCACAAGACCGTATGCAGGCGCACACTTTATGTTAAACGGCAGTGAATATAAGGTGTGGAAGACACAGGAAATTGAAACGGCCGGTTTTGAGAATTTTGAGCCCGGTAAAGTGCTGGCAGTGAACGGGGACGGTACCGTGGATGTCAAAGCCGGGGAGAATGGAGTAAGGCTTGTAGAATTTGATGCTGTAAATATAGAAAATGGAGGATACCTTTTATGAGGATGCTTGTCGTCTCACCGCATCCCGATGATGAAACACTTGGAGCAGGGGGAACACTTTTAAAATATAAGAAATTAGGAAATCAAATTTTCTGGCTGAATATTACAGATATGAAAGTGTCCGGGGGATGGGATAAAGAGATTGTGGAACATCGCCAGGAGCAGTTAAAAAGGGTAGATGCTTTTTATGGATTTAACGGATTTTATAATTTGGAATTTCAGCCGGCAAAACTGAAAAGTATAGAGGAAGGACAAATTATAGAAAAAATACGAAAAGTGTTTAATGAAGTGAAGCCGGAGTGGTTATTAATACCGGGAAGGTATGACGCTCATTCGGATCACAGTGTGGTGCATGACTGCTGCATGGCATGCGCAAAAACTTTCCGCGCACCATATATCAAGCGTATTACAACAATGGAAATTATTTCGGAAACAGATTATGGATTTCAGAATAAGGGTTTTGCCCCGAATCTGTTTGTAGATATAACAAATGAATTGGAAGAGAAATTGGAAGCGATGAAAATTTATGATACTGAAATTGAGGATGTACCCTTTCCCAGAAGCTTAGAAAACTTAAGAGCTCTCGCTACAGTCCGGGGAGGAACATGTACAAGCAGGTATGCGGAAGCTTTCTGTATTATAAAGCAGATAGAATAGCAGATGTGGTATCTTTTTTATAAAAAGAAATTTACCCTCAGTGAACAGGGAAGTGTCTTCTTGTCCGCTGAGGGTAAAATATGGAGAGGGATTTAAATGAGAAATTTAGCAGTGATTCCTGCGAGAAGCGGTTCGAAAGGGCTTCCAGATAAAAACATAAAGCCGTTTTGTGGAAAACCATTGATGGCACATACAATAGAGACAGCCCTAAAGTCAGGAATATTTCATAATGTTATGGTGTCTACAGATTCTGCTGTTTATGCCGGAATTGCAAAAGAGTACGGAGCAGAGGTTCCGTTTTTAAGAAGCAGGATGAATTCCAGTGATAAAGCCGGGTCTTGGGATACAGTAAAAGAAGTTCTCTCTATGTATGAAGAAATGGGAGAAATATTTGATTCTGTCTGTTTATTACAGCCCACATCTCCTTTGCGGACAAAAGAAGATATATTGTCTGCTTATCAGATATTTCGGGACAAGGCGACAGTTGCGGTTGTATCTGTCTGTGAGACGTCCCATACACCCTTATGGTGCAATATTTTACCAAAAGAACATAGTCTGGAAGGGTTTATCCGTCCAGAATTGAATGTCCAGAGGCAGGCAGCTCAGAAATATTACAGCCTTAATGGCGCGATATATATAGTGTATGTAAAAGAGCTGGAAAAAGATGTTAATTTGTACAGGAAGGGCAGTTTTGCATATATTATGGAACGGGAAAAGAGTGTGGATATTGATACGGAATTGGATTTTTTATATGCAGAATTGATTGCTGAGAATGGAAAGAAGTTATAGTATAAATTAGAATAACTAATATATTGGTTATATTTTTCGTAGAGGAACTTGCTCTACGAA
>CAJTFE010000058.1 GCA_910575725.1 Clostridia bacterium
TCTACTTTGTATACCCAACACCTCTATTTTCGTACCAGATACAAAGAAATGTCCATTATCTTGGCTCATTCATCTGAGATATATAACTAAAAAATCCTTGAAAAATAAGGAAAAAGACTTGACTAAATAGGGAGGATATTTATAGCGTTTATTATGATCTTGCCATAGAAGATACAACAAGCTATAAAGAATTTTACGATATTCAGCAAATGAAAACGCTTTGGGCAGAGATTATTCATCCTCAATTTAATCAGGAAATATTTTCATGTTTGAAAACTTTTTCTTATGATCGCTTTTTGAATTTATCCGAAACGTGGAGTTGTGATGGTTTTCAATATAGTATCACTCATAAAAATGATAATGCCTTGAGTTTTTTATCTTTGGGGTATGGTGAAATTTGGAAAGGAAACTTTGAAAAAAGCATCTTACTATTGGAAAGGGCATTATGCGGTTTAAAAAAGGGTATTGAGCTGAATAAACGATCTGGGCGAGAGGTATCTGTGGATGATCAGGAAAATTATGATACGATACAGGAAGTGCTTTCAATGATACAGAGAGACGATACAAAAGCAAATATTATTGATAAAATGCAAGAGATTGAACAGATTGCATTAAATAAAGTATGGGGTGTTATGCTGTCCTCGGAGGGTCAAACAATCCGGTTAAAGAAAAAAGAGCTTCTTTAGTGGATATAAGAGAAAAGGGAGTATAAGGCAATGTCAAACACATTTCCGATAGAAGAATTGCGTTCATTGTTAGAAAAGGCAAGGGCCACAGATGCCGATCTGAAACAATTTGGCGCAGAACATCATAAATATCAATGGAATCCGTCGGCGTCTCTCAAAGAGATTGAAGCATTTGAGCGGGAAACAGGGATCTCGCTTCCGGACGGCTACCGTAACTTTCTGCTGCAGGTGGGGAACGGCGGAGCCGGGCCTTTTTACGGCCTGTTTTCACTGGAGCAGGTGAAGGGCTGGCTGAGCTGGCAGGTGGAGCCGGGGGAAACGCCGTATCTTGCTCCGGGAACCGATCCGGATTCATTAAAAGATTTAGGCGACAGGGATCACGACTGGCGGCGGGGCTGTATTCCCATTGAATCTCAGGGAGATACTTATTTTACTTATCTGCTGGTGGCAGGGCCGGACCGGGGCCGTGTCGTTTATATAGAATATGAGCGCTCCTGGATATTCTTCCCCAGGGAGCCGGACTTTTTATCCTGGTATATCCGCTGGCTGCGGGAGGCGGCAGCCGGTTACGATATGGGGTGGTTCGGCCTTTCTCTGGATGGCGACGAAGAAACGCTGCGGAAGCTTTACATTCAGGCCGATACGGATGCGGAACGTCTGCTGGCGGTCGGCAGCATGGACAAGTTCCCGGCTTTATCGGAGGCTTCCCAGGATTTCATACGCGGGATTTTGGATGATTGGATCGCAAAGGAAAATGTGGACAGCCTGCCCCTGCTGGCTTACCGTGTAGACCCTGTGTTATATGGACAGTTTTTGGATAAACGGTGGGAAGCAGGGTTGTTTGACCAGGTAGTCTATGAGTTGTACCACACGCCTGCGGAAAGGAAAGATCTGGCGAAGAGCTGGAGGGAGCGCATTCTGGATAAGCTGTCGGAGCTTTCCCCAGAAACCTATTGTATCGCCATTCCCCTTTTAAGGATGGGTGGTGAAGTGAAACTGGAACAGGTGGCGTTTCTTCTGGACAAAGCCGAAGGCAGGAAAAAAAGGGAACTGCTCCGTGATTTAGGGCGTTTCCCGGACGCAAAGGAACACCTGGAGATATGGCTGGACTTTTTGCGGGAACGGGAGGATTTGGAGCTGCTCCATTATGCCCTGCTGTCGGTTCCTTGTGTAAACGACTCTCGGTTATGGGAAGCATTGCTTGAGGTGCAGGAGGCATTTCCGTTTGCACTGGAGCAGATCCATGTTGACGATTATAAGGACAAAGAAGCATTAGAGCGTTCTTTCCGCCGGAATGAGGAATGCAAAGTCTACAAAGCGGCCGGCACGGTGTTAAAGGATTTGTTTTATGAAAGCATTAACCCGGAAGATGTCCGTTTTCCCCGCCCGTACCGTCTGGAGATGCCAGGAAATGCGCTGGCTGACCTTGGCATGTACCGGACGATTCCGGCAGATGGGATTTTGCTGCATCCGCTAATCGCCCTTGCCATCCGGCAGGAATCGGACGGACGACTGCCGTCCACAGCCTGGGACTGGGGGCGGAAGTTAAAGCAAATGAAAAAGCTGCAGCTTATCCTGTCCGAAAAAACAGTTCAGAGTTGGGATGATAAAAGGCGCTATGCGTATCTTCGTGCGCCGGAGGAACATTTTCCTCCGGAACCTTACTATTATGACCTCCGGGGCTGGTCTGCTATCGGGCGTATGGAGAATTTACGGGAACTGCGGATCTGTGAAATATGCGTGGAGGACTTTTCTTTCCTAACGGAATGTAAAAATTTACGGACATTATCTCTTTATAATACAAACTTTACGGATTGCCGGTTACTGCTGAAACTGCCTAAGTTAAAATATGTTGACCTGCGCTTTTGCCGTCTGATACATAAAGAGGTTTTGAAGAAACTTCATGCGGAGTGCGAGCTATAAGTATTGGTGGATGTTGCATCAAGAACAGTTATGAGGAAGTATATGTATGAATAAGGCATCAACAATCAAAATCTTAGTTGCAAGTTGTATGGGGATAACTTTGATTGCACTTTTAGCGATTGCGCTGTTTTCCGATATACCTGTTTCGTTACAAGTTTTTGCTGTTTGTGTGAGCATTTACGGTTTTTTTGAATTATGCAAATGGACTAAAAAATAAATTCCAGCTTGTTATACTGGAAAACCGGTATTCAGATGGAGGAATATGTTATGAAAAAATATGTCAGGACACTTTTCCTTATAATGATTGTTTTGGAATTATCAGGGTGTCAAAATAAAGCTTCCACTCCCAATGCCTGTGTACCATCTGTAATGTATAATGGTGATATTTATTGCACAACAGGAAAGCAACTGCCTGGTGAAGTGGCTGAGAATGCGATTATAGGGAAAATTACATCTACAGTTTCTCTATCGCAATGGCCGGAGGAGGATGGACAGGCAAATTTTGATGGATTGGATTCACCTTATGCAATAACTTCTGATGGTTTTGTTGTTTTACTTGATAATGAGTGGACTCTTTTTGAGACGAGGGATATTGATAATTAACTTCCAGTTTGCCAGGAAATAAACGAAATCATAATTTGGCAAAATTAAGTATGAATGTGGAGAAAAACAATATGAGTTATAAAAAGAGTTATTTCCTTTTATCCATAGGGGTAAGTGGGAGTATTTTTGATTTGTGTGTTTGCTATTGTTGTAAGTATCTTAGCATAAACATCCAAATCTGAAATTCCAGTTTGCGCTTTTCCGAAAAATGAGATATGAAAAGCTGAAAACACATTTATTTGTAAATAGACAGGGAGATTTTGTTATGGCATTTACTTTGCAGATCAGACAGAAGAAACTATTTGGAAAGACAGTACTTGATATCCCATCGCTGGCTCGCGCCTGTGGTTTTTGCTATGGTTCCAATAATGATTTTTATATCCTGCAGGAAAATGAGCAGGCAAACGGAACGGCTGTGTTTTATCATCCGGAGCATATTGGTCGGGGAATCTTTTTTGATGGCAGCAAAGCCAGAGAAGGATATTATGAGATAAGTTATAATATTCCTACAACCAGATCAGAGATCATAGACTTTGCCAGGCTTGCGGGGGAGATAGAAAAACGCTTGGGCAAGGTAGAGATGTACTGCGTGGAAGAAGAGAGGGCCTTTACCGGCAGGGAACTGGAACAGGGAATTGAGGATTTTGCTGCATTCAGCCGGAAGTCACTGAACCAGTTTTGCGGAAATAAGGAATTTAAAAGCCATATCCTTACCCTGGCGCGGTGGTCTTATACGCTAACAAAGGACAAGGTAGCCGCATGGGAGGCATGTACGGATCTTTCTGATTTTGAGAGGACCCTGCATGGGCTTCAGGCACGGGATGTCTATTACGCAAAACCAAGGCTTCTGCAGAAAAACGATACAAAGGAGATAGGAGCTTTTTATGCCTTAACAGAAGAATGCGAAAGTATCTTTCCTGTCCGGGCTGACGGGTTTCTGAATCTGAGTGAACTGAAAGTGACAGAGGGATTTGTACAATTTGTACTTTACAGTGAGCAGCGTGTGCTGGAAGGAATGTTTCCTTATGAACAGTTTATTGAAGAACTGAACAGATATGATGTCCGAAAGTTTGATGCGGATCACATTCTGATTCCGCCTATGACAAAAGCGGATCTGGAAAATTTGGCCGAGAAATTACGTTGAAAGGGAAAGTTTGCATGAACGGAACAGCAGGAGAAAAGCAGGAAGCAGAAAAAAGGATAAAGGAGTATATACAGGCAAGCTCCATGGGCCTGAGCAAAAAGGAAGAACAGAATTTCAAAGAGCTTGTGATCCACAATGAGGAAACGGCAAAAAAGGTATTCCGGGGTTCAAACCATACAGGGAAAGCGTATATCCTGATTTATTTGAATTCCCAGGGAAAAGGCGCTGACATTGCAAAAGAGGAGGCGGCAGCCTGGGCCGGCCAGATGGAGTTTATAAACAGCAATCCTTTAGAAGAACGGGCATTCCGTTCCTGGCTGTCAGGAGAAACAGATATCATGCCGGAAACAATGCCTGTCAATAAATATATTATGGGATTTCCCCACAGAAAAAATGTGGAACTCTGTTATTTATCAAAGGTATGCACATTTACGGAAAGGCTTATCGTTTATGGGATAAAAAAAGGATATGTGGATATGGTACGGGGGCCGGTGAAGGAGATGATGCGCGAGATCGGAGTGCCTTATGCAAATTCTTTTTTTGAACATACAGTCCGAATGTACCAATTATCAGAAGAAGATATCATGCAGATGTATTCCGCAATCTATGCGATATCCGGAAACGCAAAAGCGGAAAAAGAGTTTTACCGGAATTTCATCTGTACATGGCTGGAACAGGATAAGGACAGGTATCTGGCGGCTATTGAAAAGATCAGCAAAGATATGCGGAAAAAGATATTTGCGGTGTTAAAAAGAGAGAACCTGTATACAGCATAACACTTAACAGGCATCTGCAGCTTCAGGGGGTACATATGGGAAAACTAAAATCTATTATCTTTGTGGTGGGAATTATGCTGCTGATCTTAGCAGCGGCGATGGGTTATCTTTCTTTCAGGTATCTGTCTGCTATCCTCCCCGCTGACAGTTACGAGGACAAAGGCGTTTATACCTTTTCACCCTATCAGGTACTGCCCGTCCAGGTGCAGAATACGGGTGCGAGCGGACGTGACCGCCGCATGAATCCGACTAAGACCGTTTATATGGTCTACTATCAAGACATCAGTGGGAGCGGCTATCAGTGGAGCGAGCAGGCCCTTACCCGTGAGCTGGGCCAGAAGATTGTGGATGCAGGAACAACAGTGGAGCGGCGGGTGCTGGCGATTCCCGCTGACCGCTCCTATATCACTGTGGAGCCGGATCAGACTGCGGAAAGCTACACAGCAGGATTTCGGAAAAAGTATAGGATTGTCCTTGTGCTGGCAGGGGGGTATGTTCTGTTGTATGTGATAGCGTGGTGCGTGATAGGCGGCATGAAAAGGAGAGCGGGACAAAGATGAAAGGAAAAATTGTGCGCCGCATTTTTTCTTTATGCTGTGCGGCAATATTTGCTCTATCACTGACAGGCTGTGATCCAACGGCAGGCGCAACAGAATATGAAGTAATATATCCGTCCGGTTATAGCAGGGATTGCTATGCTTATGATGAAAAATCTCCCATTGAGGGAAGCTCTTGTTATCTTCAATGGGAAAAAGCGGGTGATTATGAGAAAACCCATGACTACGATATACATATCCTGGATGAAAATGGTTCGGTATTGTATCGTTATCCCGATGTGGGAAGCAAGGCGATGCGTGGAAACGTACAGAAAGATGGTAAAACCTGGGTTTGTGCGGAGCATTGGACGGCTCCTCACCACAATGGCTATGTGGAAGGCTGGCTGAAAGAAAGCGATCTGCTCCTGATCGATCTGAGTGATGGCGAGATACTGTTTCAGGACAAGGCAGGAGAAAATGAATTTTACATCGCCACATATGAAACACGTTGCTATTTCTATCTTCCCGGAAAAGAAGAAAGCGAGAAGCTGTTTGGATTGATAAAGATACCAGCGGAAAATGCGGTAATTTATTACCGGGATATTTCGGACTGGACACAGAAACATATGGTTTACACTTTTGATTATGTGGCAGAGCCTGATATTGATACAAGTAACGGAGTTTTAACCCGTATCAAATTTTATCTATCTGAAAACCAGCTTAAAGTGGCATGGACATCCTTTGAACCTGTTGGTGATGAGCATTGGGAGTACCTGGAGAAAAGGGCTTATGAAATCCCAATTACTGAAAATGCTGACAAGTGAGCCAAAAGCGCAGATGAGGCGGGGCTATGGCGGAGGGTTTTGTTTTTTTAGTGTTTTACATACACATATCAATTCAATGGGAGGATACGGAAGTGAATTGGAACCCACTAAAACCAGATGAAGTTGCTTTTATTGCTGCATCAATTAAGTATGATAAGCTACAATGTAAAGCTGGTGAGTTGTATTCCCAAATAGCAACGCTGGACTGTTTATTAGAAAATAAAGTCAAGTTTATTCTTCAACACTGGGGATGGAACGGATTGCACAGAGCGGAATCCAACTATATTATTTCAGCAATTAAAGACACTGGTTTGCCTATCCCAGAGAATATTAAGACGTTTTACGAACAGCTATACGGCCTGATTTTTCCAATAAAAAAAGAAAAAATACCGATAGATAAATACGGAGGGGCTCTACGTCTTAGGTTTTCTGAAGAAAGTGATATACTGTTAAAAGATTGGCTGATAGGGGCAAAATGTTTAAGTGCCAGATTTAATGATGATATTTTTCCAATCGGATACCGGTTGAATTATAATGGCTTTTCGCCAAGACAGGTTGATGGCTGGGAAAATCCCTTTTACTGTCCAAGCGGTGCTTGGAGCTATGAATTACATTTGGGTAACAGTGGGCGGGTTTATATTTGGGATACAGAAGTTTCGGATTATATCGGGATAGAGGCTGATGATGTGCTTTCTTTTTTTGCAAGTGCTTTTGGGCTAATTCCGGACACAGAACGTAGTGCTGGGTATACTTCGGATATTGATTTTGAGCGAATGGAAAGCATTGAAAAATTATGGAGTCAAGAGCAAAATTAAGCAACATACTTTTGACCTTGATTTTTTATCAGCTTCAGCCGCCAGCGGAAACAGCATATAAAAAAACCGTTGGATGGAGACTGGCTGGTAGCTGTTGATATTCACAAAAAAGAGGTTCGCAGATATGGTGAAACCGAAAAGACTATTTATGATTTCCTTACTCCTGCTTATGCTGTCAGGATGCGGTATGAGTGAAGAATTGACAGACTGGGCGGCGGAAAAAGCAAATGATGCATTGGAGGTTGTCGGCGGCGGTGTTCAGGAGGCCATTGATGATCTGGAAAATGCCGAGTATCAAGATGGCCCATTTGAAAATAATCTGGAGTCTGCGAGGGCATATTTGCTGACACAGTTACAAGAGAAATATGGGATGGAATTTACTGTTGTCGGTGACGAGGATTTGGAAAACTATGGGCTGTTCGCTGGGGCCACTTATACCTGTGATGTTGCGCCGATCAATGCGCCGGAACAGGTGACAACCGCTCTTGTATCACAGACAATGTATCAAGATGTCCGGGATGGATATGCAGTGTACTTCTTCAAGGAAGAGGCTGAGACTCCGGTTTTGGAATTGTGTGAAACTAAGGATTATGTCATTGACCAGCGTATTTCTCTGGAGATGCCGGAAACGGCAAGAGCATGGACAGCCGAAGACGGGCTGGAGCGGTTCCTCTCAGAAAGCGGGGCGTATGTAAAATTGGTTTTACGCTTTACGGACGATTTAGATACAGAAACGTATGCGGAATACCTCTATGATTTTCTAAACAGCATAGACCATTTAGAATGTAATCTGCTCCTGCAGGCAAAAGCAAATAAAATTTATATCTTCCATGAGGAACTCAATATTCTGAATGGCTTTGACGCCAGCACTTATACTGTGGAAGATTTGAGACAAGAAATTGAAGAGTTTTTAAGTATGGGCGCACCTCAATAAATTTATAAGAGCAGAATACGGCTTCCCCATCCAGGACGAATGAGCCAAAAGCGATGGCGAGACAACGATACTATGGTATATGATTTGAAAATATAGATATAAAAATTAGAAACAGAGGGAGCGATACAATGGGTTACGCACGTATTTTAAAAGATAACAATGGAAAACCATCCGGCTACCGTGAATGTGACGGTGAAGTGGCCTTTATGCCGGAACAACAATCGTATGAAAATATTTTCCGCCGTGTCAAAATTGATCTTGCTACAATGGAGGTTCTGAGCCATGACTTTATAAAGGACAAAGAGCGGGTTTACCGAAGAGGCATCCTGTTGCGTGACATTACACCGGAGGGCTTTCACGTCTTCAATCCGGCCTATATTGGAAACCATCAGATCATTTATACTCCATATGGCGATGCCAAGATTGCACATCCGGAAACCTTTGAAATATTGGATGATGGTATTGGAATGTATGGCCCTGAAGGTTATGGCAGAGATGCAGAATTTGTGTACTTTTTTACTTATTCTACGGAAACCCGCCACGCTGTCCGACTGAAAACGTGTAAAAATCCGGCTGCCTTTACTATCTTGACCGATGGATATACAAAAGATGACGAACGTGTATATTTTTGCCAGGTAACAGTAAAAAGAGCAATTCCTCAATCCTTTGCTGTACTAAGTGATGGATATGCCCGCGATGATAAGCACATATTTTGGAGAGATCAGTTGTTGAAAGCAAAAGTACAGAATTTTGTGATATTGGGTGACGGCTATGCCAATGATGGCAGGCAGGTATTTCATAATGGTGTGCCACTTGATGCAGACAGCAAAGCCTTTGCTCTGTTGGGGTATTCTTATGCCAGTGACGGAATTCGGATATTTGGGGAAGGTAAGCAGCTTGATACTACGCCCCAGAGTTTTATGTTGTTAAGTGACGGATATGCTCGTGATGATAAACATATCTTTTGGGGCAATCGGTTGGTAGATGCGGATTTTGATTCTTTCAGAGTTATGGAAGATGGCGATGCGGAGGACAATTATCGCTATTTTTTTCATGGAACAATGATAAAAAAGAAAGTACAGAGGTAATAGCTATGACAAATTTACAGCTTAATCCAGGCGAGTCACGAATTGGACAAGGGCTCGTATCTTATAGGGATTTAGAGAAACATACCTACCAATGCTGGCATGCCACAATTTATGTGACAAATCAAAGGGTATTTTTGGACACTTATACAGGCATTGAGCTAAAATTATCAAAAATAAGAGGCTTTACATTTGGCAGAATCCTTCTCTTTTTTCCGTCTGTGACTATATTTGGCCAGGCAGAAAAAACAGTGATTGGTGAACATGGATTGACAGAGGACGCCTATACATTTACCGGTTTTCCTATAAAAAAGCTGAAAGACTGGTTACAGCAGGCCGGTATTCAGGAATTATAGCTATTACCTCAATGATCAGTATGGAATAAAGGGTGAGTCGAAATGAATGAATATAAGTTAATGATTGCTCCATTTCATCATAATGGATTTCGGAGTCTAAGCAAGAAACAGGCAGAAGAATATTTCCATTGGTATGTTGGACAATCAAAAGAGAGAATTGAACAGCTATATGAATATGTCCAGTCAACAGGGGGAGCAGCTTTTTTGTGTGAATATACACCGGATTCCCTTATCGAGCTATGGAACTGGTTTGAAACTCAAATCGACATGGTAGCAAAAAGCGAGGAAGAATACCAGGCAGAATTAAAGCAATTTCCGGAATGGATGCATGATAGTATTTCAAAAAAGAGATTTTCAGTGAGAACATTAGCGATTATTACAGATATTTCATTCTATTTTGCTGAAACATTTATAAAGCACAACCCTATGGTCAGGTGGGGATATTTTACAAAGCCTAAAAATGAGGTGTCTGTCAACATGCCCGTACTTTTGGGGTTTAAGTCCAATATGAAACTTGATCCAAGGCGAATTGTTTCAGTCTGTGCATCGGAATCATTTGAACAGCATGACAAAAACAGGTTACGAAATGCCTACCGGACATGGACTAAGTATACAGCCGAAGCAACGCCGAATATAGCAGACGTTTTTTCATCTATAAGGGAGCGAAAAATATGAAAACGATAATTGGCGAGGTTAAGGGGATATTTTCCGAATACGGATATAAAAAGGAGCGAAATTCTTTTTGGAAAATAGAAAATGATTTTTACAAGCTTATCAATTTTCAGCATGGGGCTTATGGTGATTACCTTTTTGTTAATGTTGGACTTCACCCCGTGGGGCTCCCGTCTCTTTATACTGGAAAATTAGAGATAAAGGAAAAGCCAAAAGAACATGAGTGCATTATACGGCAAAGAATGGAGCAGATTGTTCCCATTCCTTCATTGGAAAAAGCCTTAACTTTTCCAACACATGAAAATATTGTCCAGGATATCATTTTCAATTTTCCAAAGGTAGAAACATGGCTGAAAGAGTGGGGCTCATGGGAAAACATTGCGAATACCCATTTTGACGATATAGAAAAGATAATTTCGGTTGTGCCAATTACCCAAAAGAAAGCATATTTTATGCTGAAATATTATTGTATGATTAAATTGGGGCGCAGATCTGAAGCTGAAAAGTTTTTGAACGCTTATTCAGAGGAAAATAGTACTATGGATTTTACCTTAGTTGATTGTTTCCTCAATAATTTATTATCGGAGATTTAAAGGTATGGAAGGGAGTAGCAATGAAGACTTTACCTATAACAGCCAGATTTTTTGTCCGCAAAGTTACCGATGATAAGATTACATTAGTCTTTATAGATTTACATGTCATGTGATACCATTTATAAATTTCTTTTTATCGGAAACTGATTGGGAAGCTGAATCCGTAATGGAGGAGATTTGGGATATGATGAAAGCGAAAACACTGGCTTTTATGACGATGCTGATGTTGGCATTAACCGGATGCGGAAAAGAAGAGCAGGAACCATTAAGGGTGTATTCTTTTAGTGGGGAGAATGAACAGCTCACAGTGTCTAATGGTATTATTGTTTTCAATGGTTCAGAGGAAATTTTCTCCGGTGGTGATTTGAAAGTAGCTGATGAGTCTTTCCTTGATATTACATCATACTCAACCACATTTTATACGATATTCGGCAGTGAAAAGAATGTGATTCTTTCCAATAGTGTGGTAGATACGACAGGAGGTACCGTCAATGTTTCCGGTGATTTGGGGCAGATATCGGGAGACAGTACACTTAAGAGAATAAATATAGATGATACAAATGATTTCAATGGTACCCTTTACTTTGAACTTACTACGAAAGATAAGTATGGTACGGAAAATGTATATCAGCTGCAAATGGCTTTAACAGAAATAACAAAAAATGATGGTAATTAAATTTGGACTGCTTTCTGTTTATTGAGTAATGGAGGTTTCAGTTATGAGGACAATGATTTCCAGTGTGATAATTGTAATTGCTGCTGTTATTGGTTTTTTCATGGGAGCAGGAATAAATCAGGCTATGGGTGGCGCAACACTGTTTGCGACGATTGCAGGTTTTTCCTGTACGATCCAGGCTATTGAGAGCAAGAAAAATCAGTAACTTTCAGTTGGTTAAAAACTGTAAGTATCTGCTTTTCAGGAGGTTATATGCTATGAAAAAACAACTGCTGTTAATTTTAACGATGAGTCTTATATTGTTGGCTACTGCTTGCGGAACGTCCAGCGGTGGCGGGGAATCGAAAGTGGGTGGAGACGAAACAGCCACATTCCGGGCGACTATAATAGAAATACAGGATGGTTGTTATCTTGTGGAGCCGGTGGAAGGAAGTGCGGAATTGAACAGTGCAGACCGGATAACTATTCCCATGGCAAATATGGAACCCTCGCCGGAGCCGGAAGTTGGTGATGTTCTGGAAATTGAATATGATGGCTCGATTGCGGAATCGTATCCTGCGCAAATTACGAAAGTTTATAGTATTCGCGTGGCCGAACAATGAAATAACAAAATTGTGAAAAGACCAACAGATAGTATCAAAAAATTATTATAACAGGCAAGGAGGAAAAAACATGGATGTCCTGAATTTAGCAGAGTTGCTCTTATCTCCTGATGAGAAAAATGAGTTACACAGTTCGATGGAGCTGTTGGAACAGTCAGACTACTCCGCATTTTATGAGAAAAATCAGAGCATTATCCAAAGCATTTTATTTCTTGAAACACTGGAAGAATTTTTGGACTTTTCAAAGGAAAATGAGTTGTATG
This sequence comes from Clostridia bacterium, assembly GCA_910575725.1. Classification (GTDB taxonomy): domain Bacteria; phylum Bacillota; class Clostridia; order Lachnospirales; family Lachnospiraceae; genus Laedolimicola. The sequence goes on from CAJTFE010000058.1 coordinate 12,489, forward strand.
CGGAATGTTTTTGTGCCGCTTTTCTCTGCGCGCACGGTTACGGTATCCAGATCGGCGGCTATGAGGATGACCTGACACATACTTTAACGGAGTTTTTCCATACACAGGGAATGGAATATCCGGAAATTTCAGAGATTGTCCACAAAGAAAAGATATACACGGATTGCAGCGATTATGATAATTTCAAAAAATCTATGACCGCAATAAATCAGGTTTTGGATGTGCATGGGATGCGGCTAATCGTGCTGGAAGATTATATTTACTGTGACTGTGAATACACAGTGCTGAGAGTGGACATGACACTTGCTGAAAATGTGCTTTCCACATGGAGCAGTGATAACTTTGAAATTTACCTGTGATCTGGTTCCATATATTCAAAGGTTGATTGATTAAAGAGCGAATGAATAATCTCTTGCTGTCAGTCATGAAAACAGATTGAGGCTGTAATAAACAGCTTAATAGATAGAAAATGGAGGTGCATGATGAAACGCTGTATAATCTGTAAAAAAGAAATCATTGAATTTGGCGAAAAACACTTTACTGATTTTCAGTCTATCTTTCCCCCGAAAGAATTCGACAAAGCCTGCTACTTTGTTCTGCGAGATGGGAGCAGCGGTCCGTATTACCCATTTGCGCAGAAAAGTGAAACGGGCAGTTTCCGGCACCTGCGTATAGAACGTGGATTCTGGAATGAACAAATCCATCTGCGGCTCAACAATGTTTATGTTAGTTATCTCAAGTACGATTGGAGTGCAGCCATGTGTGCTTACGGGGTGTCGAACTACTCCGGTTATGGCAGGCTTTCCAGTATCCCCGAAAAATATACGGTCTGTTCCCCGTGGTTTGATACGGAGAATGATAAGGACAGTCTGCAAAAGGGCCTTGCTGAATTAGGCGCATGGTATGTCGAGCATTTGCCGGAGATAAACCTCTCCTATGAAAAACAGCAGACGTGGCTGGACAAAGACTACCGGGACGCCAAAATAACCAGGGCTTATTTGGATGAACATTTATCTGAATTGACGGAGCCGGAAATTTTTGAACTGTATCGGACAGTTGACCATCTTGCAGGTGAGTATGAGAAGTCGGATATGAAAAATCGAAAGAATTCCCTGGGATATCGTGCCGCACTTTCAGGCTTCAATGATTTTTGCTATGGCAAGTTTCCACCTAAGATCAATCATTGGGTAGACGAACTAAGTGAGATGATGCTGTCAAAGAAGGTTGTAAAAGGCATAGATATAGATTATGCCCGTTCCTTTGCCATAAAAACTCTGCTGTACCTTTTCCATGACAGCCAGGAAGCAAATTATTCTGCAATACTGAAACATAAGGAGATATGGAAATATCAGTAGATTTTATGTTGATGAACTACCCTCATGACTAAGCGGAATTATAAGAGGACAGGATGATGAGAAAACCCACGGATGATATTGCAAACTGGCGATTACAGCAGGAGAATACATCAAAACCATTCCCATATGTTTTCCCACAGATGCCGCCCCGGTTCCGGCGGTGCTGTGCCTTTGCGAAAGCAGTATTTCTGATACAATGGGGATGCTTTGCCGCTTCTTGTGTTTGCAGTATGGTGCTGTTCATTCCCGTGGTTATTTGGGGCAGGAACATGGGAATGAGCGCCATGATAGAGAACAGACCGTTTTTGGCGTTTTTCATTGTGGTGGCTGCTATATCACTTCTGATTTTTTTTGCGGCTGTTCCGTTTGGATTTACCCCGAAACTATTTTGGCGGTGTCCTTGCTGCGGACATCCATTTCCATATTATGTTCCGACAAGAGGGGATAATCTGAAAGAAAAGGAATGTTTGCGGAGCATAGAGGGGCGGCATATCAAATATGTGAAGCTGAAATTTTGTCCGCTGATCATTCCGTCAGTCTGCCCGGAATGCAAATGTAAGTTTTTTGAAATGGCTGATGATCTACAAAATGCAGGGAAAAATTGATCAGGAAGAGAAATCGGAGATAAAAGAGCTTCCTGTATAATTCAAGTATAGGGAATTCCAAGAAAGAAGGTTGAGAAAAAAATACCTCAGAGTAAAATAAGATTACTGACTTGCAGGTTAGTGAAAATCTTATTGAACAGAGAGGTATCTAAAATGAATTGTAACACACAAAACG
>CAJTFE010000059.1 GCA_910575725.1 Clostridia bacterium
GAGATCAATGAGGCCTTTGCCAGCCAGGCTTATGCGGTGAGCCGGGATCTGGGGCTTGACAAGAATAAGGTGAATATCTATGGAGGCGGAATTTCCATCGGTCATCCTATCGGGGCAACCGGGGCGATACTGACTGTGAAAGTATTGTATGAATTATTGCGGACGGATAAAAAAGATGCTATGATCAGTATGTGCATCGGAGGAGGACAGGGGATCTCCATGTACTTTACGAAGTGCTGACAGCGGCCGGGAGACGGAGCCGGAAGGGAGAATATAAAACAGGTATGAGAGTTGTAATTGCGATTGATTCACTAAAGGGAAGTCTTCCTTCCTTAGAAGCAGGCAGTACCATAGCAGAGGGCATCAAAAAAGTATACCCGGATGCGGAGATCCGGATAAGCCCTCTGGCGGACGGCGGCGAAGGGACGGCGGAGGCTTTGACCTTAGGGCTTAAGGGAACCTGGCAGAGCTTAAGCGTGACGGGGCCTCTGGGGGAACCGCAGCCAGCCTCTTACGGCATTCTCCCCGATGGAAAGACGGCTGTCCTGGAGATGGCTTCGGCGGCAGGAATTACGCTGGTAGAGCCGGAAAAACGCAATCCCATGAAAACAACAACTTACGGCGTGGGAGAGATGATCCGGGATGCGATCGAAAAGGGATGCCGCCATTTCATTGTCGGAATCGGCGGAAGCGCGACCAATGACGGCGGAATCGGGATGCTGCAGGCGCTGGGATTCGAGATGCTGGACAAAGAAGGAAATCAAGTGCCCTTCGGAGGGGAAGGCCTTTCGGTACTCCATAAAATCAAAGCGGAGCATGTCATGGAGGAACTGAAGGAATGCACCTTCCGCATTGCCTGCGACGTGACGAATCCCCTCTGCGGCCCCATAGGGGCCAGCGCCGTGTACGGCCCTCAGAAGGGAGCGGACGCAGAGATGGTTACGAAGCTGGACGGCCTCCTGGGCCGCTGCGCATTTTTGGCAAAGGAGCTGAACCCGGAAGCGGATCCGGAAGCGCCGGGAACCGGTGCGGCGGGAGGGCTTGGCTTCGCCTTTCTGACCTTTACCAATGCAGTCTTGGAGTCGGGAATCCGGATTGTTATGGAAGAAACGCATCTGGAAGAGCTTGTTCAGGATGCAGACCTGGTCGTAACCGGGGAGGGCTGCCTGGACGGGCAGACGGTGCAGGGAAAGGCCCCTGTGGGAGTGGCCGGGCTTGCGAAGAAATATGGAAAGCCGGTAATCGCATTTTCGGGAATTGTCAAAAAGGACGCCTCTGCCTGCAACGAGGCAGGAATCGACGCCTTCTTCCCCATTTTACGCAGAGTAACGACCCTGGAGGAAGCCATGAAGCCGGAGAATGCAAGAGAGAACCTCCTGGAGACAAGCGAGCAGGTGTTCCGGCTGGTGAAAACAGTTTGGGGATAAAAGAAAGTATTAAGAAATGGAGATGTGACTGCAAAAGCTCACATCTCCATTTGGTTTCTAAAGAATGGGTTTTGAAGGGGTTACGGTTAAACGTAAGCCAAGGTGCTGAAATATAGTAAGAAGTGTACCAAGATTAGGAGTGGTTTTACAGGATTCGATACGGGCGACCGAAGACTGCGGAATTCCACACATGGAAGCAAGCTCCCTTTGGGTGAGTCCCATAGAAGTGCGCTGCTTAACCATAGCGCTGACAATGGCAGAAATTTCTTCTGCTTCATCTATATCTTTGGCAGCTTCAGGATCTGCAGCTTTGACGTGTTTTTTATAATCATCCCAGGTCTTCATAATTTGTGAGTCTCCTTTCTGGCAATATAGTCAGCACGTTCTGCTTTGGGGATGATAGCATAAATGCTATCAAAAATCAAGCAAAGCAAATAATAATCTCTGCTTGCTATTTACCAAGCAAATAATAATTAATATATTCGAAAGGAAGGAAACATTTAAAATTTTGACAATCCACACCCAAAAGAGGTAAGATATCTTCGAAAATTTTTATACTTTTCAACTTGACACGGCCCGGAGGTGACTTTTATAATGGAACAGAACCGACTGGTCGGTCGGAAAATGAGGAGACAGGAGACGAGACAAAATGATATCCAGGTACAGTGTAAAGAGACCGTATACCGTATTTGTGGCAGTGGTTCTTGTGATTGTATTGGGCGTAGTGTCCTTTACAAAGATGACCACAGACTTGCTGCCCAGCATGAATCTGCCCTATGCGATTGTTATGACCACCTATGCAGGCGCAAGCCCCGAGACGGTGGAGAGCATCATAACAAGGCCGGTAGAACAGTCCATGGCCACAGTAAGCAATATTGAGAATGTAAGCTCTCTTTCCGCAGAGAACTATTCCCTGGTGGTTCTGGAATTTTCCCAAACCGCCAATATGGATTCCGTCACCATTGAGATGCGCGAGAATCTGGATCAGTTAAAAGCCATGTGGGATAATGATTCTATCGGAAGCCCCATTATTATGAAGCTGAATCCGGATATGATGCCGGTTATGGTGGCCGCTGTGGGAAAAGAGGGACTGTCCCACACAGAAGTGACAAAGCTCACAGAAGATTTGATTATCCCGGAGCTTGAAAGCCTGGAGGGAGTGGCCTCCGTGAATGCCTCCGGCCTTATTGAAGAAAATGTCCAGGTGGTGATCCGCCAGGAAAAGATAGACGCCATCAACGAGCAGGTTTTCGGATACGTTGAGAGTGAATTTGAGGATGCTGAGAAAGAGATAGCAGACGGCAAGAAGGAGCTTGTGGACGGCCAGAAGGAACTAAACGACGGCCAGCTAGAGCTCAATGACAGCATTGCCGAGCTGCAGGAGAACCAGGCAGATCTGGCGGAGAATAAGGAAGAACTGGAAGACGGCCTTGATGAAATCCGGGACGGAATCGATACCCTGGACAGTAAAAAGACAGAGACCGCAGCCCAGCTTGCCGCAGCTCAGACAGCCATCAACGAAGGGAAGGCGGAGATAACAAAAAATCTTGCGGCGATCCAGGTGCGGCTGAATGAATATGAGACAGCAAAAGCAACGGCAGAGGGGCTTGGAAAGCTTTCGGAGGGATTACATACGCTTTTGGCAGCCGCAGAAAAGGCAGAAGAAGATGCCGTGGCAGCAGGAGCGCCGGCAGGCTCCGGGGCGGCAGATCTGGCAGTGCAGGCGGGAATGGAAGCGATACTGGGTTCCGCCGCAGGCACGCCCTTTGCAGATCTGCTGAAGGATGTGAAGGATTACGCTTCCTTACAGATTGCAGTGGGAGCGGTAGAAGCGCAGAAGCAGGAAGCAGACGCTGCGCTTGCGGCAATCCCCCAGGCAGAGATCGATCAGCTTACGGCGGCAAAGAAGGAGCTGGAAGCTGCCGACGCCCAGTTAAGCGAGAAGCTCACTGAAGTAAATATGGGTGAAATGATAGCAGCCATCGAAATGGGCAGCGCCTCCGCCACCTTAAACATCACCAAATCCCAGCTCAAATCCGCCAAGGAGCAGCTGGAATCCGCAGAGGAGCAGCTTACCGATGCCTGGGATCAGATAAGCGACGCCCAGGAGCAGCTAAACGACGCACGAAAGCAGTTAAACGAAGGCTGGGATTCCATCAAGGAGGGCGAGGAGGATCTGGCAGAGGCCAAGGAAGACGCGCTGCTCAACGCAGACATGACGGATATCCTCACGGTAGAGATGGTGGAAAACCTTTTGGCAGCTCAGAACTTTTCCATGCCGGCAGGCTATGTGACGGAAGAGGGCATTGAATATCTCGTTCGCGTAGGCGAAAAAGTGGATGATGTAGAAAGCCTTCAGAACATGGTGCTCATTGACATGGAAATGGACGGAGTTGATACCATACATTTAAGTGACGTGGCAGACGTATTTATGACAGACAACTCCGACGAGGTCTATGCCAGCATCAACGGCCAGGCAGGCGTCATGCTGACCCTTCAGAAGCAGACCGGTTACTCCACGGGAGACGTATCCGACCGGATTAACAAACGGATAGCAGAGCTTCAGGAGGAAGATCCGGATCTATTGCTGCTTCCCCTGATGGATCAAGGTATTTACATTGATCTGGTAACGGATTCCGTATTTAACAATATGATTTCCGGAGCATTTCTGGCAATCTTAATCCTTTTGGTATTTTTGAAGAGCTTAAGACCGACCCTGGTCATTGCCTGTTCCATCCCCATCAGCGTGGTGGCGGCTGTGGTATGCATGTATTTCAGCGGCGTAACCCTGAACATCATATCCCTGTCCGGCCTGGCCCTTGGAATCGGTATGCTGGTAGATAACTCTATTGTCGTGATTGAAAATATTTACCGTCTCAGAAATGAGGGGCTCAGTGCGTCGGAAGCAGCCATCCAGGGGGCGAAGGAAGTGGCGGGGGCCATTGCGGCTTCCACGCTGACCACTGTCTGCGTATTCCTGCCTATCGTATTTACCGAGGGAATTACCAGGCAGCTCTTTGTGGATATGGGCCTTACCATTGCCTACTCCCTGGGTGCCAGCCTGGCGGTTGCGCTGACACTGGTGCCGGCTATGGGAGCCGGGCTTTTGAAAAGCGCCAAGGAAAAGAAGCCTTCCAGGCTCTTTGAGAGGATGATAGGAATTTATGAAAGCATGATCCGCCTTGCGCTGAGAAGGAGATTCATAGTGCTTGTTCTGGCAGTTGCCCTTCTGGTGCTGAGCGCAGTTCTGGAATTTGCAAAGGGAACGGCATTTATGCCGGAGATGGACAGCACCGAAATCAGTATGACGCTGACCATGCCGGAGGGAACGCCGCTGAAAGAAACGGCCGAGCAGGCAGACGAGCTGGAACGCCGGCTGCTGACCCTGGATGATGTGACAGAGGTGGGAGCCATGGCGGCCGCCGGAAGCAGCATGGGCCTGGTAAGCGGAGATACCTCCACCAATGAGGTTTCCCTCTACGGTCTGCTGAAAGAAGATAAGAAGCTGACAAACCAGGAATTGAAAAATGAGATCTTAAAGCTTACGGAGGACATGGAGGCCGAGATTGAAGTGTCCACCTCCAGTATGGATATGAGCGCTCTGGGAGGAAGCGGCATCAGCATCGTGATCAAAGGACGCGATCTGGATCGGCTGCAGGAGATTGCCGGGGACGTTGCAAAGCTTGTAGAAGAAGTGGAAGGAACCACAGATGTATCTGACGGCATGGAGGAAACCACAGAGGAGCTCCGCATCAAAGTGGATAAGGAAAAAGCGGCCCAGAAAGGGCTGACGACAGCGGGCGTATTTTCCGAGATAATGGAGAGGCTGTCGGATCCTGCCAGCGCAACAACCTTGTCTACAGATACGGAGGACTTCGACGTGCTTGTGGTGAACGGGGGAGATGTGGAGCTTACCAGAGAGACGGTGAAGGATCTGGTGCTGACCGTTACAAAGAAGGATAACACCAAGGAACACGTTCCCCTGGCAGATATTGCCGAGTTTTCACAGGCAGAAGGCCTGGAGACCATCCAGAGGGATGCCCAGTCCCGGTTTATCAACGTGACGGCTTCCGTCGACGACAACCATAACATCGGCCTGGTATCCGGCGAGGTAGAGAAAAAGCTTAAGAGCTACCAGCCTCCGGAAGGGTATACCATTGAGATGCAGGGAGAAAATGAGACAATCATGGAGTCTATGGTGGAGCTGGTAAAGATGCTCCTTCTTGCGCTTTTGTTTATGTATCTCATAATGGTAGCCCAGTTCCAGTCGCTGCTGTCGCCTTTTATCATTATGTTTACCGTGCCGCTGGCATTTACGGGAGGCCTTTTCGGACTGTACGTTGCAGGAAGTGAATTCAGCGTGATTGCCATGATTGGTTTTGTAATGCTCTCCGGTATCATCGTAAACAATGGAATTGTACTTATTGACTATACCAATCAGCTTATTGACCAGGGAATGACGAAGACCGAAGCCTTGGTGGAGGCGGGAAAAACCCGTATGCGGCCTATTTTGATGACAGCTCTCACAACGGTGCTGGGACTGTCCACCATGGGAGCCGGCGCAGGGATGGGGGCGGATATGGTTCAGCCAATGGCGGTTGTAACCATCGGCGGACTTTTGTATGGTACACTGCTGACCTTGTTTGTGATCCCCTGTATCTATTCGCTTCTGATCCGCCGGAAAGTCCGTGAGGAGGTGGAGTAGCATGAAGGAAACAAGGCCGAAGGTTCTGGCGCTGTACCGGGGCGTACTGGAGCTTCTGGATGAAGGCGCCGATGTGAATTCCATCAAAGTGTCTGACATTACCGCAAAGGCAGGAATCGGAAAAGGAACGGCTTACGACTATTTTAAAAGCCGGGAGGAGATTATCGCCTGTGCCCTTCTCTACGATGTGGAACAGAAGATTGAGGAAGAAAAAGAAGAACTGGATCGCCGTCAAGGCTTTTCAAAGAAGGTGATCTACGCCTTTGACTGGATGGAGAGGCGGTTTCGGGAGCAGAAGGTTTTTGCACAGATTCTGCGCCTGACTACAGAAGGAAGCGGACTGAGCAGCACGATTCTGGAGGAGCTGCAAAAGCGCAAGAAGGCCGGCTGCGGCCCCTTAAAGATTCTGATGGAAATGTGCCAGGAAGGAAAGAACCAGGGAGAGATCCGGCAGGATATTCCCGCTTCTGCGGCCTGTATCGCATCCGTGGCAAATATGGCGGCTTTTGTCATGTATCTGGAGAAAAGCGAGCAGATGCCCGAGCTTGATATGGGCTGGATGAAAGAATTTCTCTGTAAAGGACTGTTGAATCAGTTAACGGCTTGACAAAGAGAAAAAAGCCTGCTATGTTAGAAATTGCCAAACAGAAAAAGGCTTGGAAAAAGAGGGTACACAGAGATCACATCTGCCAGAGAGAGGGAGCCGCAGGCTGAAAGCTCCTTTCAGAACAGTGGCTGTGGAGGTAGCTTTGGAGCCGGAGCAGTGAAGGAGGAGTAGCTGTTCACGCCTGACCAGCGTTAAGAGGTCTTAGAGATGTATGCGGGAAACCGCATATAAGACAGGTGGTACCGCGTTAATTGACGCCCTTTCAGATAATGAAAGGGCGTTTATTTTTTGCAGGCTGGCAATGAGCCGGGCAGCCTGAAGGAGGGAGCCCGTGAGCGAAATGAAGCGAAGCGAACTTGAGCGTGCCCGGCGGACAACCGGAACTTCAAAAGGAGGAATTTCACAAATGAAAGAATTAGCAAAAACTTACGATCCCAAAGGCATGGAGGATCGCATCTATGAAAAATGGCTGGAAAAGAAGTATTTCCATGCAGAGCCCGACAAGAGCAAAAAACCCTTCACCATCGTAATTCCGCCCCCAAACGTAACCGGACGGCTTCACATGGGACATGCCCTGGATGAAACCATGCAGGATATTCTGATCCGCTATAAGAGAATGCAGGGCTACAACGCCCTCTGGATCCCGGGAACGGATCACGCTTCTATCTCCACAGAGGTGAAGGTGACCAATCAGCTGAAGGAAGAAGGCATCGACAAAAAGGAACTGGGAAGAGAGGGCTTCCTGAAAAGAGCCTGGCAGTGGAAGGAAGAGTACGGCGGAGCCATCATCAACCAGCTGAAGAAGCTGGGCTCCTCCTGCGACTGGGATCGGGAGCGCTTTACCATGGATGAGGGCTGCTCTGAGGCCGTACTGGAGGTATTTATCCGCCTTTATGAAAAGGGTTATATCTACAAGGGCTCCCGGATTATCAACTGGTGTCCCGTATGTAAGACCTCCATCTCCGACGCAGAGGTGCTGCATGAGGAACAGGCGGGCCATTTCTGGCATATTAACTATCCCATCAAGGACAGCGATCGCTTTGTGGAGATAGCCACCACACGTCCGGAAACCATGCTGGGCGATACGGCTCTGGCCGTGAATCCGGAGGACGAGCGTTACCAGGATATCATCGGGAAGACCGTGATTCTTCCCCTTGTGGGACGGGAGATACCCGTGATTGCCGACGCTTATGTGGACAAGGAGTTCGGAACCGGCGTGGTAAAGATTACCCCGGCCCATGACCCCAACGACTTCGAGGTAGGCAGACGCCATAACCTGCCGGAGATCAATATATTAAACGACGACGCCACTATCAATGAGAACGGCGGAAAGTATGCCGGCATGGACCGCTATGAGGCCCGGAAGCTGATTGTGGAGGAGCTCAAGGAGCAGGGCCTTCTGGTAAAGACAGCGGATCACTCCCACAACGTAGGAACCCATGACCGCTGCAAAACCACGGTGGAGCCCCTTATCAAGCAGCAGTGGTTTGTAAAAATGGAGGAGCTGGCGAAGCCTGCCATCGAGGCGGTGAAGAACGGCGAACTGACCTTTGTTCCGGAGCGCTTTGACAAGACGTACCTTCACTGGCTGGAGAATATCCGCGACTGGTGCATCTCCCGGCAGCTCTGGTGGGGACACCGGATTCCGGCCTACTACTGCGACGACTGCGGCGAGCTGATCGTGGCCCGTGAAGAGCCCTCTGTCTGCCCGAAATGCGGCGGTAAGCATTTTACACAGGATCCGGATACCCTGGATACCTGGTTTTCCTCTGCCCTGTGGCCTTTCTCTACCCTGGGATGGCCGAAGCAGACCGAGGATCTGGATTATTTTTATCCAACGGATGTGCTGGTAACAGGCTATGACATTATCTTCTTCTGGGTAATCCGGATGGTATTCTCCGGTTATGAGCAGACAGGGAAATCTCCCTTCCATCATGTGCTGATTCACGGGCTGGTACGGGATTCCCTGGGAAGAAAGATGAGCAAATCCCTTGGAAACGGCATCGATCCGCTGGAGATTATCGACAAATACGGCGCCGACGCTCTCCGCTTCACTCTGGTGACAGGCAATGCGCCGGGCAATGACATGCGTTTCTACATGGAGAGGGTGGAAGCAAGCCGGAACTTTGCGAATAAGGTGTGGAATGCCTCACGGTTCATTATGATGAATATGGAGAAGGCTGAGATCCCGGATGCTATGGAGCTGGAGCAGCTTACCAGTGCGGATAAATGGATTCTCTCGAAGGTCAATACCCTGGCAAAGGACGTCACTGCCAACATGGACAAGTTTGAACTGGGGATTGCCGTACAGAAGCTCTATGATTTTATCTGGGAGGAATTCTGCGACTGGTATATTGAGATGGTGAAGCCCCGTCTTTACCAGGAGGAGGATAAGACCAAGGCGGCGGCCCTGTGGACTCTGCGGAAGGTTCTTGTCAGCGCACTAAAGCTTCTGCATCCTTATATGCCCTTTATTACAGAGGAGATTTTCTGCAATCTCACGGGAGAAGAATCGATTATGATCTCCTCCTGGCCGGAGTATAAAGAGGAGTGGGCCTTTGAAGGGGACGAGCTGGCGGTAGAGCGGATCAAGGAAGCTGTCCGGGGCATCCGGAACGTGCGCTCCGAGATGAATGTTCCCCCCAGCAGAAAGGCTTCGGTGATTGTGGTTTCTGAGAAGGAAGAGGTGCAAAGCATCTTTGAAACGGGCCGTATTTTCTTTGCTACTCTTGCTTATGCAGGAGAGGTCGTGATCCAGGCGGATAAGACGGGAATCAGCGAGGATGCGGTTTCTGCCCTGATTACAGACGGAGCCGTTTACATGCCTTTCTCCGACCTGGTAGATATGGAGAAGGAGCTGGAGCGGCTTAAGAAAGAGGAGGAACGGCTTGCGAAGGAGCTGGCCCGTGTAAACGGAATGCTTGGCAATGAGAAGTTCATAAGCCGGGCGCCCAAGAGCAAGATTGACGAGGAAAAGGAAAAGCTGAAGAAATACAGTCAGATGATGGAGCAGGTAAAGGAACGTCTGGCGTCTTTTTCCAGGGAAGAAGGATAAAGATGGAAAGCAGAAAGACATACGAAAGCATGACTTATGAGGAAGCGGCTGCATATATAGAGGAGACGCCGAAATTTACAAAGAAGAATACCTTGGACAATACGAAGGCCATTCTGCGGCATCTGGGAGATCCCCAGGAGCGCATGAAGATTCTTCATGTGGCGGGAACCAACGGGAAGGGGTCTGTCTGCTCTTTTCTGGCTTCTATGCTGCATGCGGCGGGAAAGCATACGGGACTGTTTATTTCGCCCCATCTGGTGGAGGTGAACGAGCGTTTTGTGATAGACGAGGCGCAGGTGGATAATGACAGATTCCTTGAGGCCTTTCGCAGGGTGATGGGCTGTGTGGAGCAGATTCAGAAGGAAGGCTATGCCCATCCCACTTATTTTGAGATTCTCTTTCTCATCGGTATGGTGCTTTTTGAAAAGGCGGGAGTGGAATATCTGGTGCTGGAAACGGGATTGGGGGGCAGACTGGACGCCACCAATTCGGTGGCGCATCCTCTGGTAACGGTTATCACTTCTATCAGCCTGGATCACACGGAGTATCTGGGGGATACGGTGGAAGCCATTGCCGGGGAAAAGGCAGGAATTATCAAGGAGCGGGTGCCCGTTATTTTCGATGGGGAAAATCAAAAGGCGGCGGCTGTGATTCAGAGGCGGGCAGAGAAATTGCATTGTCCGTCCTTTGGAATCTCGGGAGAAATGCTAAAAATTTCCTCTATGACAAATAAAGATATTGATTTTTCCATAAATTCTGGGTATTATGATTATATTGAGCTTTCTATATCCAGCGTAGCGGAATATCAGGTGAAGAATGCGGCCTTGGCCGTGACAGCCTTGAAGGTGATGGATACAGAGGGCGCATTTACAGATGAAGTGATAAAACAGGGAATCGCCCGTATGAGATGGCAGGGGAGAATGGAGACCGTGCTTCCGGGGGTGATTATCGACGGGGCCCACAATGAGGCCGGCGTGGAGGAGTTCGTGAGAACGGCAAAGCGTCTGGAAGGAGATGAGCCGGTCACCCTGTTATTTGCCGCGGTGGGAGACAAGGATTACCGCCATATGATAGAAAAGATCTGCCGGGAACTGCGCACGGACCAGGTGATTGTCACAGAGGTAGGAGGATACCGGGCCGTGGATGCGAAGGAGCCGGCGGCGCTTTTTAAAGAGTACGGAAGCGCCCGGATAACAGTGTGCCCGGATGTGGAGGAGGCATTTTCCACAGCCCTTGCAAAAAAAGGCGGCGGAATCTTATTCTGTGTGGGTTCTCTGTATCTGGTGGGAAGTATTAAAAGTATCTTAAGGAGGACGGCACATGATTGATTTTGAGGAAGAATTGAAGCGGTTTCACCCCAGCCTGGAAGTAGAACAGGTAGAGGAGAATGTCTATAATAATAAGCCCAGAGATATGGCCGATCTTCTCCAGGAGATGATTAAGGAAATGAAAGGCAGCAACCGATATTAGAAAGTGGGATTAAAGAATGCTTTGTGTAAAATGTGGAGCCACTTTGCAGGATCCGGAATATTGCAGTGCGTGCGGCACGGATATTAAGATCTACCAGAAGCTTATCCGCCTGTCCAACACCTATTACAACATGGGTCTGGAAAAGGCCAGGGTGCGGAACCTTTCCGGCGCAGTCCAGGATCTGAAGAACAGCTTAAAATTAAATAAAGAGCATATTTCTGCAAGAAATCTTCTGGGGCTTATTTACTATGAGACCGGAGAGGTTGTATCTGCCTTGACGGAGTGGATTATCAGCAAGAACCTGGAGCCTAACAAGAATATTGCGGATGAATACATCCGGGCAATCCAGAACAATCCGGCCCGTCTGGAGACTATCAATCAGACAATTAAAAAGTACAACCAGTCTCTGCTGTACTGTCAGCAGGGAAGCGATGATCTGGCAGTCATTCAGTTAAAGAAGGTTCTCTCTCTGAATCCAAAGCTGGTAAAAGCACATCAGTTACTGGCGCTTCTCTATATTCAGTCTGAGGAGTATGACAGGGCCGGAAGGGAGCTTCAGCGGGCTCTTGCCATAGATAAGACCGACAATCTGTCCCTGCGCTATCTGGAGGAGCTGGAGCAGCGGACGGGTGCGCCTGTGGGGAGCGGAAAGAAGCCGGAACGGGAAGGGAAGGAACGGGGAAAGAATCCCGATGTGATTTCCTACACCAGCGGCAACGAGACGATCATTATGCCATCCACCTATAAGGACAATACAGGTGTAAATGTGGTATTGAATCTTCTCATCGGCCTGGTGGTCGGCGTGGCGCTTATGTGGTTCCTGGTGGTTCCGGCTAAGCTTCGGGCAGTCCGCAGCGAGACGAACCAGGAGATTGTGGAATACGGAGATCAGATCTCCGCCAAGCAGGCAGAGATCAACAATCTGCAGAAGAAGATAGAGGAACTGGAAAGCCAGCAGGTGGAGGAAGAGGAAAAGCCGGATATCAGCGTTCACTATGAGAAGCTGATCGAGGCTTATGCAGCTGTCCAGGCGGAAGATGACGAGGCGGCCCTTGCCGCTCTCGACGAAGTGGATTCCAGCCAGCTTTCCGAGACAGCTAAGGCTCTGTACAGCCAGATCTACGGCCCCCTTCATATGGAAGAGGTAAAGGCATTGTTTGATGCAGGTTCTGCGGCTTATACGTCAGGAAACCATGATGAAGTCATAGACAAGATGGAGCAGGTAGTTGCCGTAGAGGAAGATTATGAGGACGGCTACGCAATGTATTACCTGGCCCGCGCTTACGAGGCGAAGCAGGAGAATGCAAAGGCCCTGCCGCTGTTCCAACGGTTCGCGGAGACGCATCCGGGAACAGAAAGAGCGCGGTACTGTAACCAGGCCATTGCCCGTCTGCAGCAGGCGCAGCAGTAAAAGCAGACAAAAGAGAAACCCTGGAGAAAGGGACATACCGGAAGGTATGTCCCTTTTTGACGAGTATATTTTTATAACAGCTTACAGACGCGTATTTTGCGGCTGGAAATTGATTTGATACCCGCGTACTTTGAAGGATATTACGGAACTGGAATAGGAGGATGCAGGAATGAGCAGCAGCATAGAAGCATGGGGAGAACAGAAGATAAAGGATAAAACCTTGTGGATATCCGTACCGAGAGAACTGGATCATCACAGCGCAGAGCGGATCTGCCGGGAGGCGGACACGCTGGTGCGGCAGAAAGACATCCGGGAGATTGTATTTGATTTTTCAGATACGGTTTTCTGCGACAGCTCCGGGATCGGGATGCTGATGGGACGGTATAAAATGATGAAAGCCCTGGGGGGCGATGTCCGGGCGGTACAGGTTCGGGAAAGAGTAGGAAAGATTCTGATGCTTTCCGGCGTTATGAAGATTATTCCGGTGGAAAAGAAGCAGGGGGGAATGCAGGATGAAAAGGAATGAGATGAAGATAGAATTTGACAGCATTTCGGACAACGAGGCATTTGCCAGGGTGACGGTAGCGGCTTTTATGGCGCAGATGAACCCCAGCATGGAGGAAGTGGCAGACGTAAAAACGGCCGTCTCGGAGGCGGTCACAAATGCGATCATTCATGGATACGAAGGGAAAGTACATAAGGTTACCATTACCGGCGTGATTGAGGACGGATTTCTGTGCCTGGAGGTTGCAGACCAGGGAGTCGGAATCAAAGATGTGAAGAAGGCGATGGAGCCTTTGTATACCTCGCGTCCGGAGCTGGAGCGTTCCGGTATGGGATTTTTGTTTATGGAGGCCTTTATGGATGAGGTACAAGTCTCTTCCAAACCGGGGGAAGGAACGGTTGTCGCCATGAAGAAGAAGATCGGGCAGCATGGAGAATGATATATGGCTCGCACAGAGGAACTGATTCGACGGTCACGGGAAGGAGATAAAGAGGCAAGAGAGACACTGATTGAGGAAAATATGGGATTGATTCATCATGTAGTAAAGCGCTTTCTGGGACGGGGCGTGGAGGCGGAGGATCTCTTTCAGATCGGAGCCATCGGGCTGGTTAAGGCAGTAGACCGTTTTGACTTAAGCTTTGACGTCCGGTTTTCCACCTATGCGGTTCCTATGATTGCAGGTGAGATCAAGCGCTTTCTCCGGGATGACAGCATGATAAAAATAAGCCGTTCTTTGAAGGAGCTGGCCATCCGGGCGGCCAGGCTGCGGGAAGAGCTTTTGATGGAGCGCGGCGAGGAGCCGGGAGTGGAGGAGCTGGCGGAGCGTCTGGGGGTAGAGCCGGAGGAACTGGTACAAGCCATGGACGGGAGCGCTGAAGTAGAGTCTCTTCAGAAAATTGTATACCAGGGAGACGGAGAGGGCCTAAGCCTGATGGACAAGGTGGATCAGGGGAAGGATGAGGAGGAGACACTGCTTCGCCAGCTTCTTCTGGAGCAGCTTTTAAGCTCCTTAGAGCCCAAGGAGCGCCGCCTGATTGTGCTGCGCTTTTTCCACGACCGCACGCAGACGCAGGTGGCGGAAGAGCTCGGCATGTCGCAGGTTCAAGTATCGAGGCTGGAAAAGAAAATTTTACAGGCGTTAAAAAAACGGATGTAAGACAGCGCATAATAAGAAATTCCGAGGACATAATAAAGCATTATGGATATTACGGAACTGGAAAACAGTAATATCCCTCACAGTGCACAAATCGATTTACAGACGCATGTATTTTGCGGCTGGAAATTGATTTCATACCCGTGTACTTTGAGGGATATTACGGAACTGGAAAACAGTAATATCCCTCACAGTGCACAAATCGATTTACAGACGCATGTATTTTGCGGCTGGAAATTGATTTCATACCCGTGTACTTTGAGGGATAT
>CAJTFE010000060.1 GCA_910575725.1 Clostridia bacterium
TACTAACCTGCGAAGTCAGTAATCTTATTTTACTCTGAGGTATTTTTTTCTCAACCTTCTTTCTTGGAATTCCCTATATTTGAATTATACAGGAAGCTCCTATTTAGAGTTCCGGTCCCGCTGTCCTTTTTTCTGAAGCGCAACCTATTGTTAAAATTATACCATACCAAAAGCGCAGACTGCAATTAGATAAAACGGATTCTCTGTCAAAATATTCTTGTCCGATTTTGTCCGCTTTTTGATTAATCTGTAGTTTTTTCTGAATATTATATTATTTTAAGCAAAATTATAATACAAAATAAATTTTATCTTCATAATTTTGTAATACTTTTTGTGTATACTAGGAGAAACAAAAAGAAAAGATAGACAAAGTACAAAGCAAACATAAGAAATGGGGGGTGTCTATGAAAAAGCGATTCTTATCATGTCTAATCGTACTAGCAGCAATTGCATGTTCTCTTATCCCAATCAAGAGCGATGTAATGGCTGCCAATCCGGCAGATGACAACACAGAAGCAGCCGGATATGGAGCCCTCGCCGCATTCGTACTCCCTGTCAAAGCCCCCTCTCCCATCCAGCTGACCTATGTGAATCTGGCAGAGCGTGAGAAGTGGATTCTGGACGAAGTGCTCTCCGACTATGTGTCCGAGCATGTCGTACAGCTAAGCGAAGCCGGGATGAATTACACCGTCGGCGAATGGATTGACCGTGCGTCTTACACCTGTCTCTTTCTGGAAAAGAAGCTTTTGGAGGGAAGCCGCTACCTGGCCTGCGGATATGCAAAGGCAGCCGGCGGCTATGTGTATTTTGAACTTTCCTCCTCCGCTCCTCTGACAGAACAGCAGGTGCGTGAGAAGATCACAGAGAGCTTCTCAAAGCCCCAGAGTTTTCAGTCCGGGCTTTGCTGACGCACCTGCAGATTCTAAAAAACCAAGCCCTGCATATAAATTTTTCTCAAAAAAGGATGATGCAAAAGCCGGATCACCTGCGCTGCATCATCCTTTTTTGGGAGCATTTCAGCTGATTCTCCTGACTGAGCTCCTTTTTTATCTGCATCTTTTCCTCAACTCCTCCATATCCGCAATCCGAAAGCCGGCTTCCGTTTTCTCAAGTACGGTTTCCCTGCACAGCTTATTGATTATCCGGAATACATGACGGTAGCTGATCCCAACAGACTGCGCCGCATCTGTCAGATATTCCCGGAACACTCCCTTATATTCCGTTGCCAGAATGTATGAACAAAGCCGCGCCTCACTGGAAAGCAGGGCTGAGGCCGCATGAGCGTCGCTGCTCCTTAAAAGCTTCCGGGAAAGCTCTCGCCCAATGTAGTTCATCAGTTGAATATTGTTCTTCAAGACGCCTGCATTGGTCGGAATGGGAATGGCAATACAGGACAATCGCGATGCGGCAATCACCGTCGTCGACGCCGTTTCCTCATCCAGCATCAGCTCAATATCTCCCAGAATCCCTTCTGAAACATAGCTGCACAGAACCAGGCTTTTGCCGTTTTCGGCATTGACGCACACTTTGGCCGTTCCCTTTATCACTACAAAAAAAGACTCAATGGGAGATCCTTGCCGCAAAACATATTCGCCGGACTCATAAATATGAACCCGGCAGTTTACAAGCCCTCTCTCCTCCAGACCATATGTAAGAAGAACTTCCCTTTCCTCTGAACCCGGCAAAACAGATTTCACGACTTCCTCCATTCCAGTTCCGTAATATTCCTCAAAATACACGAGTATAAAATCAATTTCCAGTCACAAATGCATGTGCCTGTAAATTGATTTGTGCATTGTGAAGAATATTACTGTTTCCAGTTCCATAATATTCCGTAACACCCTGACAAATGTCCTATATGTTCCAGGAGTCTTATCCTATAATCAAAGTAACTTCCTTGGAGCAGGCAGAAAAAATCACCTGCCTCCCGAGAGTACGAAAGGAGCATGCTGCTTTGAGTATGATACTGGCCCTTCTGACCGGCATTACGATTTCCATTATGATATCTGTAAACGGCCATTTAACCGCCTATGCCGGCCCTTATCTTTCTGCTGTTTTCATCCACATTGTGGGGACGGCTTTTGCTTCTCTGCTGTGTATATGGAAAAAGCAGCCCGTGCTGCGAAATCACGGCGTTCCCGGGTGGACTTATCTGGGCGGCGTAATCGGCGTCCTCACCACATTATTTAACAACTTTGCTTTCAGCCGTATCAGCATGACAAGCATCGTTGCCTTAGGCCTTCTGGGACAGAGCCTCACCTCCGCTTTGATTGACAGCCTGGGACTGCTGGGCATGAAAAAGCACAGGCTTCAAAAATCAGCCTTTATCGGCATCGCCATATCCTGCACCGGTGTCGCCGTTATGCTGGATGCCTCCATTGCAGACCAGGCAGCCGCTGTGCTCGTCTCTGTAGGAGCCGGTATCTGCGTCGTTCTATCGAGAACGGTAAATGCCCGGCTCTCGGACAAGGCAGGCGCTTTTGCCGGTTCCTTTTATAACCATCTGGCAGGCCTTCCCTGCTGCCTTGCACTATGGCTTCTTTTCCCGGATACTCCTGGCCGGCTCCTTGCAAAACCGGCTCCATGGATCTTCTGCGGCGGCATGTTCGGCGTAATGGTGGTTTTTCTGTACAATATAACGGTTCCGCGAATCTCCGCTTTCCGGCTTACGCTCCTGGCCTTTCTGGGCCAGATGTTTACAGGAATCACCCTTGATCTCCTAAGCCGGCAGGAGCTGTCAAAGGGAATGCTCTGGGGAAGCGTTCTCTGTGCCCTTGGTTTTCTGGCATCCATACTTATGGAACTGCCGTCAAAACAAAATCAAGCAAAAAAAGCCGTCCCTGTAAACCACACAGATACCAGCGGTTCGTAAGCCTGAAAAAGCTTCGGCGCCCCCTCATCTGCTATTCCAATCACTATTTTCGAAAATGCAGGCACTCTACCGGACAGGCGTGTATGCATCTGCCGCAGCGGATGCACTCCGGTGAACGGGATATCTCTTTGAGAGAAAGTCCCGCCGGACAGGCGCCCTCGCAGGCATGGCAGGAAATGCACCTCTCCTCCTCCCAGTGAATCTGCACCAGGCTGAACCGGTTAAACCATCCGTATATTGCCCCCAGGGGACACAGATACTGGCAGAAAGGCCGGTAAATCTTAACGGAAAGAACTACCAGCACAAGCAGAATCCCAAGCTTCCAAAGGAACAGTCCTCCTGCCTGGCTGCGCAGAAGCTGATTTCCCGTAAGCAAGGGCAGGGCTCCAAAGAGCGTCCCCGAAGGGCAGAGATATTTGCAGAAGGCAGGAACCTTTGCAAAGCCCCCAAAGAGAAACACAGAGCCGATGACCACCAGAAAAATCAGAACAAAATATTTTCCATATTTCAGCACGGAATGAAAGGGCAGGCGCTTCCGCTTTTGAAACAAGGGAATCCGGTGAAGCAAATCCTGTACCAATCCAAAGGGACAGAGCCAGCCGCACACGAAGCGTCCCAGAATGCTTCCAAATACAAAGAGAAATCCCAAAACCCCAAAGGGAATCTGTACATTCCGCTGATTCAGCACTGCCTGGAGCGCCCCGATGGGACAGGAGCCGAGGGCCCCCGGGCAGGAATAGCAGTTTAATCCGGGAACGCAGGCATATTTCAGCGTTCCTTGATAGATCTTTCCGTTCAAGAAGCCGTAGGCATACCCATTGGTCAGAATGGTAAATAAAATCTGTACCTTAAGCTGCAAGTTTTTTCTCATCTCTTCACCCGATTCCAATGCATTCCAGGCAGATCATAACCGCCTTTTTCCAAACGATTTCCAGCTGTCCCCAGGCTGCCCCCAGACCCAGAAATGCGATTCCGAGAGCCGTTCCAAGGAGCCAGGCTTTCTGTTTACAGATTTTCAAGAAGCCCATCTATCTTCTCCTTCCAATGGGTTTTGTCCATGGCGCCCACAACCACATCCAGAACCTCGCCTTTTTCATTTAAGAAAAAGGTAGTGGGGACGGCAGATACCTCTGCAAGCAGTCCCTTGTACAGGGATTCATTCAAAAGCAGATGGGGATAAGCTGCGCCCGTCTCCTCCACCAGGCCGGCCGCATATGCCAGGGCATCTTCATCCTGCCCCTCCACTACGTCGCTTACTATGCCAATCAGCTGAAAGTCCGCCGCATCGTACTCCTGCACAAGCTCGCCAAGCTCAGGCATCTCCTTTAAGCAAGGATTACAGTAGGTGGCCCACACGTTGATCATGGTGAGCTTCGACCCGGCGCACACTTCCTGGGAAATGGTGTTTCCTTCCAAATCCTGCCCTTCAAAGACTACAGCTTCCGCTGCCGAATCCTCTGCCTTTTCAGAAGCCGCTCCCTCCTCTGTCTGAACTTCTTTTTCCTGGGGCTGCGCCGCATCCTTTCCGGCACAGCCGCACAAAAGCATTGCTGCCAGAATGCCCGGCAGAAGATATTGTTTTCTCATTTTATACATGCATAAGTTCCTCCTGTTCCATAAAATCATCTCTATTATACCCCATGTTTCCGATTTTTGATATTCTTTTTTTCTCTTTTTGATTGCTCCTGTTTTGATGTGATAGTATAATTGACTTAGCTATCGCATCTGCATTTTAGAATTTTCAGAAAGGCAGCGTCATGTCCGACTATCAAGAGCTTATCAAAAATTTTGAACGCATCCGGGATTATATGCGGCAGTTCTTTCTCTACGGCTTTAAGGTACGCAGGGAATTTGGGGAAAAGAGCGGACGCACCTACGACAATGAGCGGCGGCGGATCGAGAGTTATCTGGCCGGTTATATCCATGCGGATTATACCTCCCGGGGAAAACAGGTCTCCGTCCATATGGACAGTAAGCAGCTCTCTACCAATCCCCTCTATGCAGCCTGGAAGTCCAAGAGCTTTACGGACAACGATCTTCTGCTCCATTTCTTTCTCCTTGGCCTTCTGGGAAAGGGACAGGCTCTCACTGCCTCCGCTCTCTGCGACCTTCTGGCAGAGCATATGGAGACGGTTCCGGATCTCCAGACGGTGCGGAACAAATGCCGGGAATACGAGCGCCTGGGAATTTTCGAATCCGAAAAAAGCGGCAAAGCCTTTGCCTACCGGCTTTCCTCCCCTATGGAGCTGGAGAACGCTCCCCTCTATCAGGAGTTGATGCAGGCAGTAAAATTCTGCTCTGAAGCTATGCCCTTCGGCATTGTTGGAAGCACTCTTCTGGATCGGGAATTTCTTCACAATGATGTGTTCTGCTGGAAGCATTATTTTCTGGTACATACCCTGGAGGATCAGGTACTGCTAAAGATCCTGGAAGCTATGAGGGAGCGCCGAAGCATTACCTTCGAAAACCACAGTGTCCGTTCTGGAAAAAGAGCCCAGATTGCCGGGCTTCCCCTGCAGATTTTTGTGAGCACCCAGACCGGACGGCGTTATGTCTGCCTCTACTTCTTTCCCAAGCGGCGTTTTAACTGCCTGCGCCTTGACTGCATTTCTCAGGTAACGCCTTTGGAGGTATGCCCGGAATATGAATGTTACAAGGAAAAATTAAAGAAGAATCTCTCCTCCTGCTGGGGCGTTTCCTTCGGAGGACGCAGCCGCATAGAAACTCTGTGTATGAAACTGTATCTTGACGAAGGCCGGGAGGGACATATTTTGAACCGCCTTCACCGGGAAGGACGGGGCGGTGAAGTCCTAAAAGTCCGGGAGAATGTATTTCTGTATACAGGGACATTTTTTGATGTAAATGAAATGCTTTCCTGGGTGAAATCATTTACCGGGCGGATTTTAGATCTGCAGTGCTCCAATGAGGCGGCCCTTCAGAAAGTGACACAGGATTTGGAACAGATGTATGAGATGTACACAGAAGGCCCTATGTGACCGTCTATTTTCGGAAAAATCCTTCAAGTTAAGACTTATAAAGGGAACGGGATAACAATGGAATTATTTGAAGAAATCTACGGCTCTTATTTTCAAGTCATACGGAAAATTTTATTTGAGGCAGGGACAAGGCCTCTCACCAGAAAGGAAATGGAGGCAGATATTTTAAGCACTGCTTCTATGGAAAGCGCTCTCGCCATTCTTCCAAAGCTCCTTGAGGGAGCCTGGAGCCCCCTCCTTAAAAAAGAGGAGGACGGACGCTTCTCCTGTGTCCTTTTGCCAAAGCAGGGGGAAAAAGCGGAGGATTTTTTAAAGCCTCCCATGACAAGGCTTCAAAAGTCCTGGCTGAAGGCTCTGCTCCTGGATTCCAGATTCCGTCTCTTTTTTCCAGCGGAGGCTTTGGAAGAGCTTGAAAAAGCTTTTGAAGCTGTCCCGGCCTTGTACGATCCGGCGGATTTTCACTATTTTGATCGTTATGAGGACGGGGATCCTTATGAAAATCCTGTTTATCAGAATATTTTTCGTACCATATTAGAAGCCATAACAAAGCGCCGCCCTCTGTTTGTGGCTTATGAGAGCCGCAAGGGAAATGCGCTGACCCGGGAGGTGCTGCCCTGCCGTTTTCAGTATTCTCCCAAGGACGACAAGTTCCGTCTGCTCTGTGTGTCCCTGTCCCACTGCCGTCCGAAACAATTTCATGTTATGAATGCGGCCCGTATACTTGCCTGCCATATTTCCAAAAATCCCGTTCCCAGGGACTTTGACTGGGATATCCGTCCTTTTCAGAGGCAGGCAGAGAAACCGGTGCAAATCCGCATCCGCAATGAGCGCAACGCCCTGGAGCGGTGTATGCTGCGGTTTGCCAATTATGAAAAGCAGACGGTTTATGAGGCAGAAAGCGATACCTGGCTGTGCTCCATCTATTACGATCCGGCTGACGAGACAGAGCTTCTCATCGATCTTCTGTCCTTCGGTCCGGTGATCCGGATTCTGGGGCCGGAAAGCTTTCTTTCTGAGGTACGGCGCAGGGTGAAGCGGCAGCATGAATTGTTTTATTCTCGTGTGGAGTGATGGATTTCTCCCCATACCTTGAAAACCTAAGGTGAAAACTTTCTTATTTTAGATTCATTGGCTGAAAAATATGTACCTTGATTTCATTGACAGTAAAAAAAATGCGCCTTATACTAAGTTTATATTATAAGGGAAACACAAGTGAAGGGAGATTTTTAAAATATGACAGAAATTGCTGCCTCTAATCTATTAACCTACAGCCAGATAACAATCCCGGCCGGTTCCGTCCCAAAGGCATCCGCTTTACATGAGTTAAAGACAGTGTTTCGGGGAAGTGCCATAATCGGCACATTCCCCATGCCTATTTAATCAATTTTTCCTACAAAACGATAGTAAATCTCAATGTCCCTCACTGTCCTACCGTTCCCGTCTTTCCATGACTGGTGGACTACGATTTTCTCAATCAGTTCATTCAAGAGCGGGGCGGTAAGCTCGTCAATGGCACTGTATTTCTGGATTAAGTCAATCCAGCGTTTTGCATCGTCCGTTTCCTCTTTCGTTTCTTCAAGCCTTGCAGAGATGGTCTTGACCGTTTCATCAAGCTGTTGCTGCTCCGTGCGGTATTTGACGGAGAGCATGGAATAATTTTCTTCGTCAAGAAGCCCTTTTACCCTGTCCTCGTACATCTTCGCAAAAAGGCTGTTCAGCTCCTGCCTGCGTTTCTGTGCCTTTTTCAGCTCTTTTTCGGCACGGGCATTCTCGGACTGCCGCTGTTTCTCGCTGCCTTGCAGCAGCCGTTCCAGAATGGCGTCCTCATTCTCTTTTACCGCCATCAGCCAGTATTGTAACCTTCCGAGAACAAACGCATACAAAATCTTGTAAGGCGTGTAATGGAGCGTGCAGAAGTTCCTGCCATACGCCGCATACTGGGTACAGCGGTAAAAACGCCCCTTGTCCTTTGTGTTTGCCGAGCCGAGCGTCCATCCGCATTCCCCGCACCTTATAAGCCCTGCGAATATCTGCGGCTCATCGTCTTTACGGCTCCGTCGCCTTGAATTTACATGCGTCTGCACCAAATCCCACAAATCCTGCGTGACAATCGGCTCATGCGTATTTTCCACCACGAACCACTCATCCTCGCTATGCTTGATATTCTTTTTGGATTTATAGGACATCTTTGTCAGCTTGTAATGGACGGTATGCCCAAGGTATATCTGGTTGGCGAGGATATTGCTGACGGTCTGTATGCACCAGCGGTATTTTACTTCTTCAGGCTTCCCCTCAAACATGGACGCCTTATACCCGTTCCGTTTATAAAGCCACCATGTTGGGACTGGCACTTTATCTTTGGCGAGGGCGTGGCAGATTTTCTTTGCCCCATACCCATGTGCCGCAAGCTCAAAAATACGCTCCACAATCCACTTCGTTTCCTCATCAATAATGAGCCTGTTCTTTTCCGTCGGATGCAGCTTATACCCTAAAGGCGTGACTGGGGCGATGTATTCCCCATTTTTAAACTTGGCTTTCATCGCATTTTTTACCTTGCGGCTCGTTTCCTTTGCCTGCCATTCGTTGACGATATTCTTGAATGGGGCGATGTCGTTGTCCTCCCTTATCGTGTCAACGCCGTCATGGATTGCGATGTACCTTACGCCCTTGCTCGGAAAATAAAGCTCCGTGTACTGCCCCGTGAGGATATAGTTCCTGCCAAGCCTTGACAAATCCTTTGTGACAACGCAGTTGATTTTCCCGTCCTCTATGTCCTCAATCATGCGTTTGAAGCTTGGTCTTTCAAAAGCTGACGTTAGATAACGATACTTTTGAAAACACTGGAAAATCAAGGTTTTTCGAGCGACGGACAAGCAGGGTATTGTACTAAAAACTGAATACGACGCAGAAGCGGCGTTTCTTACTCTCTACATGGGAGAACAGGAACGCCGCTTTTTTCATGCCCTTTGTTACGCAGTAGGGGCAGAAAAAGCCTTGCTACAAGCGGTTTTGCGGGTGTGTATCTGGCGCGGCAAGGGATTTATACCTTATTCCCCGAAACCGCGCTTCTACTGCGTAACAAATCCAAAGCAAAGGAGCTATGAACTATGGCAGTTTTCAGAGTGGAACGGAACAAGGGCTACACCGTAATGAGCAACCACCACCTACGCAACAAGGAGCTTTCCCTAAAGGCAAAGGGGCTGTTGTCGCAAATGCTGTCACTCCCCGAAGATTGGGACTACACCTTGAAAGGCTTATCCCTTATCAACCGGGAGAAGATAGACGCTATCCGCGAAGCCATTAAGGAGCTTGAACGCGCCGGGTATATCGTCCGTTCAAGGGAGCGCGACGAGAAAGGATGCTTGCGGGGCGCGGACTATGTGATATTCGAGCAGCCGCAGCCGCCTACGCCGGATTTACCTACATTGGAAAATCCAACATTGGATAATCCAACGCAGGAAAAACCAACATTGGAAAAACCTACGTTGGAAAATCCAACGCAATTAAATAAAGATATACAAAGAACTGACTTACCAAAAAAAGAAAAAATAATTACTGATGAACAAAGTACCCATTCCATTCCTATCCTTTCCCCTACCCCCTCTCCTTGCAGAGAAGCGGCTACGCCGCCGGAACGGAAAGGAACGGAAGCGACAGCACAGAGCGCAGTTGATATATACCGGGAAATCATCAAGGACAATATCGACTACCACATTCTCAAACAGGACATGAAGTTTGACAGTGACAGGCTTGACGAGATTGTAGACCTCATGCTTGAAACCGTATGCACCGCCAGAAAGCGGGTACGGATTGCAGGGGACGACTACCCGGCAGAGCTTGTGAAATCTAAGTTTATGAAACTGGACGGCGAGCATATCCGCTTTGTGCTTGACTGTATGCGGGAGAACACAACGAAAATCCGCAACATCAAGCAATATCTGAAAGCAGCCCTTTTCAACGCCCCGTCCACTATCGGCAATTATTACACTTCCCTTGTCGCCCATGACATGGCAAGCGGCGCACTGTCACCGAAGAAGCCGCAGTACGGCGACCCGGACTATTATTCATGCAACGAGGGCGAAAGCCTGTAACCACCCACAACCACAAAAGGAGGATTTTATTATGGCACAGAAAATGACAGGAGCATTGGTATTTGACGAGCGCACCGACCGTTACGACATCCGCTTTGACTTAAACAGCTACTACGGGGGCTTGCATTGCGGCGAGTGCTTTGACGTATTCGTGCGGGGCAAGTGGAAGCCGACCCGGATTGAGTACGGCGACAACTGGTATCTTGTGGGTATCAGAGCCGAGGACTTGAACGGGCTGCGGGTGCGTATCTGACCGCCGCCCCATAAAGAAAAGCGAAAGGAGGACGCGAGAAATTGCAGGACGAAGTAAACGAAAAGACCATAGCCCTTTACATCAAGACCGGGAAGCTGACCGCCCAGACGCTCCAAAAGGCAATGAAAGCCATACTGTCAAAGGGAAAAAAGCAGCTTTCCAAACCGCCACAGGGCAAGCAGAGCTTAAAGCAGCTTATGAAGCAGAACGCGGGCGTTTCCAACATTGAGATTACCGAGGGCAATATCAAAGCCTTTGAGAGTACGGCGAAAAAGTACGGTATCGACTTTGCGCTGAAAAAGGACGCGACGGAAAGCCCGCCCCGCTATCTGGTTTTCTTCAAGGGGCGGGACGCGGACGTGCTGACCGCAGCCTTTAAGGAATTTTCCGCAAAAAAGCTGACACAGGAGAAAAAGCCCTCAATCCGAAAGCTGCTCTCTACCCTCAAAGAAGCTGCACAGGGCAGAAACGCGGAACGGGCAAAGGTCAAGAACAAGGACAGGGAGGTATCGCTATGAAGCCGGAAATCAAGAAGCTGCTTATCCTAAATCTCCCGTATCTGCTCTTTGTCTGGCTCTTTGATAAAGTGGGCGCGGCTGTCCGGCTCTCCCCCGGCGCGGACGCAAGCGCAAAGCTGCTACATCTTGGGGACGGTTTTACCGCCGCCTTTTCCAGTATCGCGCCGAGCTTCCACCCGGCAGACTTAGCTTTAGGCATTGCGGGGGCGGTCATTGTCCGGCTGATTATCTACACCAAAGGCAAGAACGCGAAGAAATACCGCCGCGGAACAGAGTACGGTTCGGCGCGTTGGGGGACAGCCGACGACATAAAGCCGTACACCGACCCGGTATTTGAGAACAATATCCCCCTAACGCAGACGGAACGGCTCACCATGAACAGCCGCCCGAAGCAGCCGAAATACGCAAGAAACAAAAATATCCTTGTAATCGGCGGTTCCGGCAGCGGCAAGACCCGGTTCTTTGTGAAACCGTCGCTCATGCAATGTACGTCAAAGGATTTTCCAACGTCGTATATCGTCACTGACCCAAAAGGAACACTGATTTTGGAAACCGGGAAAATGTTACAGCGGTACAAATACCGTATCAAAGTGTTAAATACGATTAACTTCAAAAAATCCATGAAATACAATCCCTTTGCCTATCTGCGGAGCGAAAAGGACATTTTGAAGTTAGTCAATACCATTATCGCCAACACCAAAGGCGACGGGGAAAAATCCGGCGAGGATTTCTGGGTGAAAGCGGAAAAGCTCTACTACACCGCGCTAATCGGCTATATCTGGTATGAAGCCCCGGAGG
This sequence comes from Clostridia bacterium, assembly GCA_910575725.1. Classification (GTDB taxonomy): domain Bacteria; phylum Bacillota; class Clostridia; order Lachnospirales; family Lachnospiraceae; genus Laedolimicola. The sequence continues at coordinate 11,529 of CAJTFE010000060.1, forward strand.
ACGAGAAGAACTTCACGACGCTGCTTGAAATGATAAATGCGTCGGAAGCCCGCGAGGACGACGAGGACTTCCAGAACCCGGTTGACCTCATGTTTGAACGTCTGGAAGAAAAAGACCCGGAACATTTTGCAGTCAAGCAGTACAAAAAATACAAACTTGCGGCGGGCAAGACCGCAAAAAGCATACTTATCTCATGCGGCGCGAGGTTAGCCCCATTCGACATTAAGGAGCTGCGGGAGCTTATGGAAACCGACGAAATGGAGCTTGACACCATAGGCGACAGAAAGACCGCCCTTTTCGTGATTATCAGCGACACCGACGATACTTTTAACTTTGTCGTGAGTATTCTCTACACACAGCTATTCAACCTTTTATGCGACAAGGCAGATGATGAATACGGCGGGCGGCTTCCCGTCCATGTAAGGTGCTTACTTGATGAATTTGCGAATATCGGGCAGATACCAAAGTTTGAAAAGCTCATTGCAACGATACGGAGCCGGGAAATATCCGCGTCAATCATCTTGCAGAGCCAGTCACAGCTAAAAGCAATCTACAAGGACAACGCCGATACCATAGTCGGCAACTGCGACACCACCCTTTTCTTGGGCGGCAAGGAAAAAACGACGCTCAAAGAAATATCGGAGATTTTAGGCAAGGAAACGATAGACAGCTTCAACACTTCCGAAACAAGGGGACGGGAGCTTTCGCATGGGCTGAACTATCAGAAATTGGGAAAGCAGCTTATGACGGAAGATGAAATTGCAGTCATGGACGGAGGGAAATGTATCTTGCAGCTACGCGGGGTGCGCCCGTTCTTTTCGGATAAATTCGACATAACGAAGCACCCGAAATACAAGTACCTGTCCGACGCAGACCCGAAGAACGCCTTTGACATGGAAAAGCACCTTAAACGCCGCCCCGCCATTGTCAAGCCCGACGAGGTTTTTGACTATTACGAGATTGACGCGGCAGACTTACAGGAGGGCGCAGACCATGAGGAAACGTAGCGCAGAGGAAAAACAAAAGCAGCTTGAACGGTTTTTAATGAATGTTGCGGAAGCCGCCGACGCTGCATTATGGGAGTATTGGCGGGAAAAGGAAGCGGAACACCGCCGTTTTGCAACGGAGTATGTCACGCGCCGGGGGCTTATCCCGCAACAGTGACAGCATGGCAGACCGCCGGGGGACAGGGGAAGCTACACTTCCCCTACGCTGCCTTGCGGCAGCTACCCCTTTGTGAACTTGCGGGAAGCGAACACCTTGCTACGCAAGCTATTCACTTCCCGCAAGTCTGAAAAAAACGTCCGGCAGCACAGCGGGACACAGAAAGGAGCGATTGAAGCAATCACATCTATCCATACCGGCTACATGATACGCGCCCCCACTTTCCGGCGCAGTACACAGCGGCAGGAGCCGCACCCCTTACAACTGAATACCGCCGCGCCGCAGGACTTACGCAGCGCGGGGACAGCCGCCTTTACCAGAGGGCGGTTTTTTTGTGCGGCGGCATATGCTGACCGCCTTTTGTCCGCTTGCCGGACAGCCGCAGACGCGGCAG
>CAJTFE010000061.1 GCA_910575725.1 Clostridia bacterium
GAATTGGAATATATGCAGGAAAGAATAAAAAATTTAATTGAATCTATACCAGAGGCATTTGATAAAGATGATACGGTTTTATATATATATTAAAAGATAACGGAAAAGGCAGATGTAGATTAATACCAATGTTTTAAGTATTTGCTAAATCTTGGATATCTGGAGACGGAAAAATAGATCAAATTGGTGTAGAGAATGATTTTAAAGGAAAGTATAAGGGAATTATAGGAAAAGACTCTACTTTAAACGAGGTGAAGATGAGTGTTGAAAAATTTATTAAAGCGATTAGGAATAGGCCTTTAATGTATGTTGAAGAATTAGAAATAAATTATATTTATTATCTAGTTATCGGTTTTTTGGGAAGTAATTTGATGAAAGGTGACATTTATAAAATTGATAGGATATTTCATAGGCATTTTGTAGGATGGGTAATAAAGTGGGTACAGGAAAATGTGGATTCGAACTATGTAAAGAAAAGTTTTTATTGGCATCATATTTTTATAGAGATAACAGATAGTGAAGAAGACGCCGTAAAATTGTTTTTTGAATTAAGCGAAAAATTTTTTGAAGAATATCAATTTCAGATTGATCTGGAGGAAAATGCTTATGATGAAGACAATTTTTCGTTTAAAACTGCTGCACTTACATGAGAAATAATCTGGTAAACCATAGAGTGCCAAGCGGATATGCATGGATAAAAGGCCGGTTGCAAAAACCAGCAAAAGCAGCGAAGTAAAACGGGCCGCAGCGAAAACGGAATCGCAGCAGACCATAGCCAACGATATGAGCGGAACAAAGGCAGGGACAGTCCGGAGGGTCAAGACAGGCCAGAGCTATATCAATAACAAACTGTTCACGGCAAGCAGTGAGAAGGAGCGGAGATCTGCGCCAGCGGAGCATGGCTGACAAAAAATACAGAAGAGGAAGGAACAAGTTTAAATGGTTTTATTGATATAAGGAAGGTGCAATGATGAAAATACAAGATGGGCCTATTATACCTGGAGTTGGAATAGGAAATATAAAACTTAATATAACAAAAGATCAGCTTATTGTTTTAATAGGCAATGACTATAAAGAAAGTCTTTTGGGTAGAGGAACACGAATTGAAATTGAAAATGCTAAATTTTGGATATCTGAAGACGGAAAAATATATCAAATCGGTGTAGAGGGTGATTTTAAAGGAAAGTATAAGGGAATTATAGGTATAGGCTCCGCTTTAAGTGATGTAAAAAAAATTGTTGGTAATTATGTTCAAGTATATGATACTTATGAAATAGAAAAAGAAAAGGGCATTTGTTTCGAATTAGAGGATATAGACGACTGGAATCCACTAATAGCGCCAATCGAGTATATTTATGTGTTTAGAATATAAACGATTCTGCTTTTACAATATAGGGCAAACAGATACACTTATAATGTAAACAACTCGATCGGGACTAACGGAGGATATGATGGTAAAAATGCACTGGGTTATTACAAGTGACCTGTCAAAAATTACATTAGATGAGTTTGATAATGAATGGAATGGGGCAGTATATGGATTTTTTGAATTGTGTATTAATAATAGAAAGGAGGGGATCTGGCCTGATAAAACGGAAATGGATGCATTAATAGAAATAGGAATGGCAGATATGGAGGATATCCTATATTGGTTTGTTCATTTAAAGGAAGGCATAAATGTAGTAAAGAAAAATAAAGAGTATGAAATGCAGCTTTTAACCATGAATAGGTACAGCTTGAAGATGGAGCTGAAGCATGAATTATATTTGAAATTTATTAATATAGAAACGGGTGAAAATAATTGGGATGAAAGGGTAGAGTTAGAAGAATTTGAGAATGAACTATACGTTAATATAGAAAAATTTCTGAATTATATAAAAAGAACCAATTCCAGACTGCTAAAATCTAAATGGATAGAAGAATTGCTATTATAAAGTATATGTTTACAAGGGAAAGAAGATAATGAAAATGCAGGATGGGTTTATTATATCAGGAACAAGCTGTTCACGGCTAGTAGTGCAATTTCTCCTGCAGTCTTAACAGTACTGGCAGTTGCAGGAGGAATCGTATTAGGAGTAGGAAAACAAATGTATTATACAAAGGAAGTAAAGCCAAAGTTTTTTATATATGGGATGGACGTACAAATGATTTTGTCATTAATCTCTTGAAAAGTCCTGGCTTAATAAAATGAATAGGGATGAAGCATTTGAAAGACATAATAAATGTGAAATTATCGCAATATTTAGTTAATGAAATAACACAAGAGCAGCTAAATAAATGGGCAATAGATATGCTGCATCAAATGCTGAAAGGTGATGTTTTTCAGCTTAGCATTTTGGAAGTGTGGGGAATTATAACAGAACTGGCTGGAGCAGGTGATCTTGAGAAAGAGCTTTGTGATAATTTGGTACAACAATTTAGTGATATTTTATCAGGTAAAATACAAGCCGCATTTAGTGTTGCGGTTCAAATTCCTAATAGGCTTGTAATGAAAGATTTGGTGCATGTAAAAGATATTTTGCAAAAGTATATGCAAAAGAAGACTTTGTCAAAAATAGAAATTCAAAAGTTAAAATTAGTAGTTAAAGAAAAAGTTTGTTCAGTTAATACACTTTCACAGATGCTGAAAGAACAAATAATAGGGTTATTGAAATTAGGCTATGATTTTGATTTGGAAGATAGCGACATGATTTTTGATTTAAAAAGTACATTATTCATTCATTATGATATAGAAAGAGCATTAGAAAGCGAACTTTTATCTAAAATAATTCAATTATTGGATTGCTATAATGGGGAGAAATGTTTTTTTGTTAATATAAGGTATGAGAAGGGGGAGGGAAATATATCTATTCTGCCCTAAAATTAAAATATAGATTAATAAAAATGATAGTTTGTATCGGAGATTCTCGTGTATATTTCCGATAGCGCAGGTCAAAAAACCTCGCCTTAACAAGCAAAAGCCTAATATTCAGGCGATTTACAAAAAGTAGATAATCCAGATGCGGCAGCGGATGCATTAGCAGAACGAATTGGCGGTGAATCAAGGGTTAAGTTTTCTAATGACCCTAAAGGAAGAGAATTTGATGTAATTAGTGACGAATTTATTGCGCAGGCTAAACCGAATTTGCAATCTTTTGGTAAATCATGGAGAGAAGAGACAAAGGCAGCATTTGAAGCCGCATAAGCAACCGGCAGGAAGGCATATTTTCAATTTGAGGGAACTCCTGCGGATGATATTTTACGTAAAATAGCAGAATATGGAGAGCGGTATGGCGTTGAGTATGTTATTGATACCGAGCCATTAGAAGTTCATAATTGAGGAAGACAGAAAATGGTAGAATTACATGGCTGGATAACATTTAGAGAAACATATAAGGTGTTTATTGAAGAAGAAGCACATATAGATTTGCTGATAAGAAAAATCCAAGAAGAAATTAATAATTTGTCCTGGTTTAAGCCTAAAATAGAAGCTCAAAATGGAGATTGGTTTATACAATTTTCGATTTATGCAAATAGAATAAATCCTCAGATTCTGGAAGTTTTCGAATTGTGTAGAAAAATTGGAAAAATTGCAGAAGGAAGTTATGGATTGATTTATTTATACGATGATGAGGATACGAATGGAAATGAAAATGCATTCCAGGTGTTTTCTTTAGCCAGAGGGGAATTGACAAATAAGAAAGATTTTTATTTGTCACCAGTTATTCCAACAATAGAAGATAAAGATGAATCTTTAGAAAATTAAAGTGTTTTTAAATAAGTGATTATTATAAAACGATTGGAGATCATGAGTTTTTGCTAGAGTTTAAAAATAACGAAAATGGAAGATGAACAGGATGTAAAAAAGGATTAGAGGATGTACCAGATGACTGGAACAATTTATCAAAGGCATACTAGAGATAAGAAGATTATGATTACTGAGTATAGTAAATTAGACAGAACAATTTATAGAGATGTGATAAATAATAATGAAAATGCAATGTATTGTGAAATTTATAAATCATGAAATATCATCCGCACATAGCTCTTTCACTGCCTGCTCATAAACAGCATACGTTCTCGGATCAAACAAAACAAATCTGACAATATCGATCTTATCCGCATTCTGCTCACAGAACGTCCGCACGGTTCTGACTGCCGCAAAGGCAGCCTGCTCCACCGGATAGCTGTATACACCTGTGGAAATGGAAGGAAACGCGATCGTTCTGATACCATGGGAAACCGCGGTCTGAAGAGAATTTCGATATGCATTTTCAAGGAGCTGTTCTTCATTGTTCTGCCCTCCCCGCCACACAGGCCCCACTGTATGAATGATATATCTGCATGGCAAATGATAGGCGTTCGTAATCTTTGCCTCCCCGGTTCTGCAGCCGTTAAGCTTCCGGCACTCCTCCAGAAGCAGCGGCCCGGCGGCGCGGTGGATTGCGCCGTCTACGCCTCCCCCTCCAAGGAGGCTGCAGTTGGCTGCGTTTACAATCGCTTCCAGATCATCTATTTTAGTAATATCGCCTTGCATAATTTGAATGTGATATCCCATTTTTTACACCTCGAATATTTAAATTTTAAGCTTCCCGGTGACATTTACTGAATGTCGCTAAGGCGGCAGAAAGAACCTAAGATGAGAGAAGACAGCGGGCTCCGCTTAAAATCTCCTCCCGCATTTCGGGCAGAATTCAAAATCCTCCTGGGTTTCGAATCCGCAGTTACCGCAGCTTTTTACTCTGCTTCTGCATCCGGCCTGAATCTTCGTTAGATTCTGGGGAAGTATTTCGGCCTGTCCGCCTCTTGCGATGCGCTTTCCCACCTCCGGTTCAAGGGCGTAAACTGTGCTGCAGCAGGTAGTCCGCACATAGTATTGCCGGTTCCATTTAAAACAGGGAATAAAAAACAGCGACAGATACATATAAGTCATAAACACCTCGTATCTGCAGTAAGAACCGCAGTGTTCGCAGATGCACATCTGCTGATAAGCAAAATTCTTTCTCCCCTGGCTGATTCCCATGATAAAAAACATCTTAATCATTCTCCCGATTCTGTACAATTTCAAAAAGCTTGGAAGGAACTGTATACAGGCTTATTATACACCAAAATCTGAATTCTGAAAAGCCGCAGCAGTGTCAGTCTGATAATCAAATACAGCCTTGGGTTACTGTTCGTGCGCAACTGCCTTGCCAGGCGTCACTGCATATTTTGTGCAAAAAGATTTCGGCAAATGTAACGAATTTAGCTGCTGATTTTTGGCGATATTTGCGCATTTACAAATAAAATTGTTTATGCTATATTCTAACTATGGAACAAAAATAAAACTTAGTTTTATTAGATAAAACTCAAGCGGTTGGAAGGAGTCAGATGAGATGATTTTAAGTGAATTTGAACTTTCCGGAAAAGTGGCGCTCATTACAGGCGGAGGAAGCGGAATCGGCGGAGGCATCACAAAGGGACTGGCAGAAGCAGGGGCTTCCATTGCCTGTGTGTACAACCGCCATGAGCCCATAGAGATGCAGCAGTATGTAGAAAGCATCGGCGGCGCATTTTTGCCCATCCAAGGGGATGTAAGTGTCATGGAAGAGCTGCCGGGTATCATACAGAAAGTACTGGATTGTTACGGACGCCTGGATATCCTGGTGAATAATGCCGGAATCTGTCCCCGGGCATCTGCCCTGGAATACACGGAAGAAATGTGGGATTCGATCATCCAGATCAATCAGAAAGCAGTGTTTTTTCTTTCACAGCTGGCGGCAAAGCAGTTCTTAAAGCAGGGAACCCGGGGGAAGATCATCAATCTGGCCTCCATGCTGTCTTATCTGGGCGGTTTCAACACTACAGCCTATACGGCGAGCAAGCATGCCGTAATGGGACTTACAAAGGTTCTGGCAAGCGAATGGGGCGGCATGGGAATCAATGTAAATACCATTGCCCCGGGGTGGATTAAAACGAATCTGTCCGCCGCTCTGCGCGCAGATCCAAAGAGAGATGCCAGTGTAAAAGCACGGATTCCTCAAGGCGACTGGGGAGAACCGGAGATGTTCAAAGGAGCCGCAGTATTATTGGCAAGCAGCGCAGGCGACTATATCAACGGCGTGACGATTCCGGTTGACGGCGGTTATCTGACAAAATAGCAGTTGATGCACAATACCAGAAAACCGTAAAGGAGGTGATACGAGTGAAAGCGCTGATTTTAGATAAGGCGAAGGAATTTCATTATGAGGAACGGCCGTATCCTAGGTGTGGGGAAGGTACGGTGACGGTTCGCATGGACGCAGTATGCATCTGCGGATCCGATGTGCATGCCATTCTTGGCCGCCAGCCGCTGTTCTCTTTTCCTAGGGTAATCGGCCATGAGGCTGCCGGCACTGTTGTTGAGGCAGGAGAGGGAGTTTCGGATCTGAAGGAGGGAGATCAAGTATGTCTGATGCCGTGCATTTCCTGTAAAAAGTGCAGGGCATGTGAGAAGGGACAGACGAACGCCTGCAAAAGCCTGGAGCTATACGGGGTACATCGGGACGGAAGCCTGCAGGAGTATCTGAACGCACCGGCGGAGAACTGGATAAAGATATCCGGGGATGCCAGGCCGGAAGAAATCGCGATGCTGGAGCCGCTCACAATTGGATGCCATGCAGCTGCAAAGCTGGGACTTAAGCCGGGAGACCGGGTGCTGGTAATGGGGGCCGGCCCCATTGGCGTAAGCTGTGCTTTGAATGCGAAAACATACGGGGCGGAAGTGATACTGGCAGATACCAGTGCGCAGAGAAGGAGGTTTGTGTCGGAGCAATTCGAACTTGATGTTTTAGACCCGGTAAGCTATGATTATAACAGCACAATCCAACGCATAACCGCGGGGCAGCTTTTTGATGCAGCAGTGGATACGACAGCTGTGAAATCTGTGATGGAAAATGACTGGCGTCAGATTACACAGGGAGGGAAGCTTGTATTTGCAGGCATCTGTAAAGGCATGCTGGAGATACCGGGAGAGGAGTTTCATATGAAAGAGCCCTCCTTATTTGTAACAAGGAATTCAACAAAGGCAGATTTTGAGCGCGTCATAGATTTTTGGAAGCAGGGGATTCTTTCTCCAGAGGATTTTATTACACACAGGACTTCTTTTGAGGAAGCAGGAACAGAGCTGCTAAAGTGGACGGCCCAGGGAGCGGATGTTTTTAAGGGAGTTGTGCGTTTTTGAGAACGGGATGGAAAAGAGGAGAACCGGATGAGTACAGGAAGAGATTATACCATTCATGCAGTTCAAAATGCACTGAGAGTATTGAAGCTTTTTAAGGATAAGCCGGAGATGACCTTGTCCGAACTGAGCCTGACGGCGGGAATCGGCAAGAGCTCCATGCTGCGGATTTTATATACGCTGGCCCAGGACGGATTTGTGAGCTATGACGCAGAGACACAGAAGTATTCTCTGGGTCTGGAGCTTTACTGCCTGGGGAAGCAGAAGTTTGAATCCCTGGATCTGCGTAAGATTGCTGCCAGATATCTTCAGAAGCTTTCCGATAAAAATGATATGATCTGTTACCTGGGACTGAGGGACAATGACATTCTGATTATGGTTGAAAAGATTGTTCCAAGCAGAGTGCCGGCCTGGACGCAGCTCCTTGTACAGAGAGGGGAAACCAGCGAGCTTTATTCCACCGGGATCGGGCGTTTGTTTCTGGCTCAGGACAGTCCTGACGAGATAGAACGGTATTTCAAGAATGTAAAGCTTCAGAAATTTACGGAAGACACGATTGTAGACAAAGAAAAATTGAAAAAGCTCATTTTTGAGGCCGGGGAGAAGAGGTATTCTTATAATCTGGGCGAGAATGAAGTGCATGTATGCAGCTTGTGCGCACCGATTTATGATTTGAGCGGCAGAATGATTGCCGGAATCAGCTTGTGCGGCATGCAGGACATCCTTTTCGGGGAAGAATATGACAGCTATCTGGAACAAGTGACGAGCACGGCAAAAGCGATCTCAAAAGAGCTTGGTTTTGCTGTGGATTAAGCTTTTTTACTTTAATCCTGTAAAGCAGGTTTAAATTTTATCCACTTAATAAAACTTAGTTTTATACAATAAAACACAAGGAGCAGAAAGTATCATGAAAGCGGTAATTACAGATTATTACTATGAGAGCCTGGAACAGGAAAAGAAGGTGTTCTCGGACAGCGGTATCGAGCTTGAGGCATACCAATGTAAGACAGAGGAGGAAGTCATCCGGGCGGCCGGGGATTGTGACGCTCTGATCTGTCAGTTTGCACCGATTACGGCAAAGGTTATCCAGGCTCTGCAAAAGTGCCGGGTGATCGTGCGGTATGCCATCGGTGTAGATAATATTGACCTGGAAGCGGCCGGGAAAAAAGGGATTTATGTCTGCAATGTGCCGGATTACAGTCTGGACGAAGTGTCCAATCATGCAGTTGCGCTGCTGCTGGACTGCGCAAAGAAGCTGACCTATCTGGCGGGACAGGTAAAAAGAGGGGAGAGCAGCTATACCGTTGTAAAGCCTTTGTTTCGTGTAGAGGGTAAGACCCTTGGACTTGTAGGCTTTGGCAGGATCCCCCAGCTTGTGGCAAAAAAGATGGCCGGCTTTGGTGTAAATATCATTTCCTATGACCCTTTGATGAACCTGGAAAAAGCGGAAAAGCTTCATGTGAGGCCGGTGGAGTTTGAGGAGCTGCTGAAGCAGAGCGATTATATCAGCGTGCATTGTCCGCTGAATGACGGAACTTATCATATGTTTGACCGGCATGTATTTGGCAGGATGAAAGAGGGAGTTATTTTTATCAATACGGCAAGAGGCGCAATCGTGAAGGAGGAAGATCTGGTGTGGGCCCTGCAGAACAGACGGATTGCCATGGCTGGAATTGATGTGACAGAAGTAGAACCCATTCCGCCGGAGCATCCGCTGCTGCAGCTGGACAATGCAGTTGTCACCCCCCATACGGCGTGGTATTCCGAGGAGGCGGTGGCCAGTCTCCAGCTGAAGGCGGCACAGGAGGCGGCCCGGGTGCTGGCAGGAGAGAAACCGAAGAATCCGGTAAACCATCCTCAATTTTAAGGCGGAGAGCTTTAGAGCATAGAAAGGAAAGAACATGTTTGCAGTAATTGACAGCGGAACGACCATGACACGAATCTATATTGTGGATCAGAACAAGAATATTGCTGCTTCCGGGCGCACAAAGGTAGGGGTGCGTGATACCTCCATTACAGGAAGCCGCAACAAGCTCCGCAGAGGCGTGGAGGAGCTGTTTTTCCGGGTATTGGAGGAACATAAAATTGCGGATAAGGATGTGGAATTCGCAATTGCCTCGGGCATGATTACTTCGGAGGTGGGACTGATTGAGATTCCCCATCTGGTGGCGCCTGCAGGTTTAAAGCAGTTGACGGAAGGGATTGAGAAGGTAGAGGATCCGGCGGTTCTCGATATTGGGCGTCCGATTTATTTTGTGCGCGGCGTGCGCAACCAGTATCCGGAGGCGAAGATACAGGCGCTGCGGCAGGTGGATTTTATGAGGGGCGAGGAAGTGCAGTGTATCGGCATTATGAAAAGCATGAAGCTTGCATATCCCTGCAATTTTGTAGCTCTATCCTCCCATACCAAGGTAATGTATATCAACGAAAAGCAAGAAATCGCTGCCAGCAGTACGACCATCAGCGGACAGCTGTTTGAAGCAATCTGCAATTCCACCAACATAGGAAAGAGCCTGGTTCCGGTGGAGGGCGAGGAGCCGGGAGGCTATACGGAGGAAGAACTCATCGAAACCGCAGCCGGCTGCGTGCGGCATGCCGGGCTTGCCCGCACTATGCTGATGCCGCGCTTTATGCAGGTGCTGATGCACACGGACGGCCATGAAAGAGAAGTGTTCATGGACGCGGCAATTGCGGCGGACGACCTCAATGCCTTCCGGGAATTGAGAGAGCAGGGCTATAGAGCGGAGCATTACGTCCTCTATGGGCATGAGAGCCGCTGCAGGATGTATGAGTATATGCTGAAAAAGGAATTTGGCCCGCAGACAGCCATTGACATTATTTATGAAAAGGAAGAGCTGGACAGGCTGACCGTAACCGGCTCCATAGCAGTGGCTCTGGAGCAGATTAGGAAATTATAAAATGGAACTGGAAATTCTTCTGGAAGAGGATGTGCAGGATAGGCTCTGCGGAACTGGAAATGAAACAGCAGAGCCTATCCAGCGCATAGAAGGATTTACGAACGCAGGTTTTAGCGGTCGGAAATTCTTCTGGATCAAGATGTGCAGGATGGGTTCTGCGGAACTGGAATAGAAAGGAGCAGAAAAATGTTTCAGATGTATGGGGTAGTGCCTCCTATGATCACTCCGTTTTGTGAGAATGGGGAGGTAGATTATGAGGGATTAAAAACATTGGCGGGATTTCTGTCAGAAGAGGTGGACGGCCTCTTTATCAACGGCTCTTACGGCGGAGGCGTATTGATGACAGAAGAAGAGCGGAAACGGGTGGCTGAGGTTACGGTCAATACGGCCGGAGGCAGAGTGCCGGTTATCGTACAGGTGGGCACGGCGGATTCTTTAAGCGCCGGGCGGCTGACAGAGCATGCAGTGCAGAACGGCGCGGCAGCAGTGGCTTCGGTGGGGCCCTTTTATTTCAAACACAATAAGGATCAGCTTCTTTATTATTTTGATGCCCTTGTGAAGGCTGCGAAAGGGCGCGCGCCTGTTTACGTGTACAACAATCCGCAGTTCCAGGGTTATATGATGGATTTGGATGTCATTTCTGATTTGAAGGAAAAGACGGGGGTAAGCGGAATCAAAGATGCAACCTTTGACATTCAGATGATGGCCAAGTACATGCGGCTGCTAAAGAGCGGCACTTTCGATGTGGCCCTGGGAACAGAAGCCATGTGGCTGCCTGCCTGCGTGCTGGGATGCAAGGCTTTTATTCCCGGAATCGCCAATGCGTTTCCGGAAATCTGCCGCAAAATGTTCAGGGAAGGCATAGAGGGGGATTATGAGGCATGCCGAAAGACCCAGTTTGAGGTAAACGAAATGCGTGAGATTATGTACCTGGCTCGCTCCACCCAGCTGGCAATCTATGCCATGCTGGAGATCCGGGGAATTCTGAAATGTTACCCCCGCGCGCCGTTTATTCCGGCAACGGAGGAAGAAAAAGCGCAGATTCGCGGACGCTTAAAGGAGCTTAGTCTTCTTGGAGGCTCTTACGAATTATCTTGAACTTAAAAATGCATTTATAAATAAAGGAGGATTACTATGAAAAGACGTATTGTACTGGCACTTACTGCTGCGATGATCCTGGGGCTTACGGCCTGCGGCAGCTCACCGGCTTCTGACCAGCCAAAAGAGCAGGAAGAAGTATCGCAGCAGCCGGAAACGGAAGAGGAAAACGCTTCTGACGAACAGGAGGCGGCGCCGGGGGAGACACCTGTTACCATGAAGCTGGGCTGGGCCGAGACGGCGGAGCGCAGCGGACACGCCCTTTCCGAAGCGGCTTATACCTTCAAGGAGCAGGTGGAGGAGCTCTCCGGCGGTACGGTTACCGTTGAGCTTTATCCGGCAGCCCAGCTGGGAGACGCCAGCAGTATGCTGACACAGGTAGAATCGGGGACACTGGAAGCCTGCATGAGCATCAGCAACGGCCAGTTTGCAACATCCTATTATCCGGACTTGGGATTTTTAGATATTCCTTATTTGTTTGAATCCGGTGAAGAGGCATATGAATTGTTGGATCCGGAGGGGGAATTTTTTGCAAAGCTGCAGGCTGATATTACAGAGAAGACAGGCATCCGTCCGCTGGTATTTTTCAATGAGGGGCTGCGCCATATTACCAACTCCAAAAAACCGGTTCTGACACCGGAGGATCTGAAGGGGCTTAAGATTCGTACTATGAATGTGGCGGCACATATGAAAATGTTTGAAACTCTGGGAGCACAGCCTACAAATGTCAGCTGGAACGAACTTTATACGGCGCTGCAGACGGGAGCAGTGGAGGGGCAGGAGAATCCCATTGCCAATGCAGTTTATATCAGCGCCTGGGAAGTACAGAAGTATATGACCTTGGACGGGCATGTATGCCTATGCGGATTGTTCTGCATGAATGAGGATTTCTATGGCTCATTATCTGATGCACAGAAAGCTGCGGTAGATGAAGCTGCCCGGAAATCACTGGAAGCAGAGTACGGCATGTATAAGGAAAAAGAGGCAGAAAATCTGGCCTTGCTGAAAGAGAAGGGGCTTGAGGTTACAGAGCTTAGTACGGAGGAGATTGATGCATTCCGCCAGGCGTGCCAGGGAGAGGTTCTTGAGTATCTGCGTACCGTTATGGATACACCGGAACTGCTGGATGAAGCCATGGAACGTGTGGAAGAGATCCGCAGATAAAAAGACTTCTGCAAATAAAGGCAAGGGGACTGCTGTCTTATGGTGCGGCAGCCCCTGTACAAAAGAAAGGAATCAGAATGGATAAATATGCTGCTTTTGTAAAAAAGGCTAATCAGCTCCTGCTTGGTATCGGAATCCTTTTTCTGCTGGCTGCCGTAGTGATTACAGCTGTACAGGTATTTACACGTAATGTATTTTCCACCTCTTTTACCTGGGCAGAGGAGATCACCCGTTATATGGTGATCTTTGCAGTTTACTTTGCATCCGGAACCGTTGTTTATATGGATGCCAATGCAAGGGTAGATATTTTTTACAGAATGTTTTCCAAGAAGATGCAGTGCATATTGTCCTGCGTTTTCTATCTGCTGACGGCTGTTTTTCTGGTTGTGATGGGATATTACGGTTATATCTATGTGGTGCGGAATATGACAATCTGGTGCGCATCCGTCCGGATTCCCTGGGCAGTTCCCTTTTCTGCACTGCTGATCGGCGCTGGGAATATGCTGCTCCAGATTCCGGTAAAAATGTGGCAGAGCATCAAAGAAATGAAAGGGATGGAGTGAAGGCTTGAACTTTGCGGAACTGGAAAATAAACAGCAGAGCCCATCCAGCGCATAGAAGGATTTACGAACGCAGTTTTTTGCGGTCGGAAATTCTTCTGGATGAGGATGTGCTGGATGGGCTCTGCGGAACTGGAA
>CAJTFE010000062.1 GCA_910575725.1 Clostridia bacterium
GCGTCCGTAAGCAGTCATACCAGAATGGTAAATGCCAACAGACTTCAGATACACGCTCTTGCGTATAACATATTTAATTGGTTTAGACGATTGGCGTTATCAGCAAATATGCGAAAGCAACGTATTGATACTGTCCGTTTAAAACTGCTGAAGATTGCTGCAAAAGTAGTTCGTTCAGCAAGATATATCACATTCAAACTGTGTAGCAGCTGCCCCTATAAGAAAGAGTTCTATGAGACACATTTAAATATCAGTAAGCTAAATGTACAGTTAGAATAGCAGCTATTAACGAACCTTGGCAGCTTAACAACTGCTCTGAACTTTGCCACAGGGATTTTATACCCTTTTGACTAATTGAGTGATGTTATGTCTGCATGGATAAATTTTTAGATTCATGGCACAGTTATCAGTTCAAATACTGTTCTGTGAATAATTCAGGATTGTTATCCATTTATTCCTTATATTTGACTTTTGTTTATTTTTCTTGCTACTGCTAATTACTTACTTTTTCCTCATGCGTTATAACTATTTGATATCTATCTCCAGCATAAATCAAATCAGGATTATCAATATTGCTTTCATTATCAACTATAATTTCTATGTATTTATAACCCTTTCCCAAGTATCTGCGTGAGATATCCCATAGCGTATCCCCTTCTACAACAACATAATTTACAATCTCTTCATATTTATAGGTTCTATTGTCATCAAACATAGTACTAACAATAAAAATGGCGATAAACGGGATTAGTAAAAACTTTATTTTTGTATGCTGCCTTTTTTTAGTGTTTTTACATTCTATTTTTTCATCATGGATTGGAAAAGCTTCATTATTGCAAATCCATATTTCTGTACAAAGGCTACTTTTTTTATTGTCCATTTTCTATACCATTATTTTGAAATGCTGTTTTGATTTCTCTGTTCATGTATCTTTGTGCGTCGTATATATCTTCTTCATTTACTAATGCTTCTATTCTAACAGTTAGGCTATCCCTATTAAGTGATTGAATGCCTTTATACTTGGGTTCCTTTATTAATTTATATTTTAATTTGATACTAGCTGCTGCTTCCATCAACGCTTTGTCAATTAATTCAATACTGTATGCATTTGATATCTCTACATCGCAAATAGCCTTGGATTCCATATTAGATCTATTAATAATATTCCGCATATCAGAATTATTTATTATTTGTATATTCCCCCCTGTATCCTTAATGCTTGTTGTCCTTATACCTATTTTAACTACCGTGCCTCTATATCCTCCAATTTCAATAATATCATCTACATTATAAATATTATCAAAAAGCAAAAAAACTCCTGTAACAACATCTGCAATAAGGCTTTCCGCACTGAAACTAATTACCATAGTAATGATACTAACGCCAGCAAAGATTGTTCCAGGCGATATTCCAATAATATTTAGTCCCCATATAATTGCAATTATTGTAAAAAGATATTTTGATATATTACCATATAATCCCAAAAGAGTTTTCATTCTTCTTTTTTCCGGTTTAACATATTTAAGTATAATATCTACAACATCACGAATCACGATTATCGCAAGCACCATAATAATTAATTGAAAAATAGTTAACCAATTAATCATTATGACTTTGGATATTTGCGTTACATCACCAAATAAATTATTTAGTGATTTAAGAATTTGAACTTTTATGTTTGTTGGAAAAAATGGTATTAAACCAGGGTTTGTTAACAAAATAACAATTAGTAATATTATTGCTATAAAAATTGTTCTCTTTTTAATGTTTTTAAGCATTATAGTTTCTCCTCTCTGTGTATATGGCCTTCTTATCATTTAAACTGGAATCTTTCGCATCAAGAACACCAGTTAAACAACCTATGGAACCCATCGCAATTAACTCTTACTCACAGCATCAATAATGAATCTTGACAGCCAAATAGACTGTTAAAAATCCCATAGGAATTTTATATCCTTTTTAGGGCCTCAGATAAAGAATGTGATGTTAAGATACTTAGAAACAAGAAAATAGATTTATTTGTCAGAATTATGCTGACATGAATAATCTGGAATTAATAACTTTATATAGATTAAATTTTTATACCACAGTTTATCTCTGATGCCCTTCATCCCCTTCTGACAGCTCGATCTTCGCCTTTACCTCTAATTCCAGCTCTTCCTCTTCCATAAGCTTGAGGAGCCCCGTATAGGTACATACCTTTTCGAAGCTGGTTATACATACCTCTTTTCCTTCGATACGCACATCTCCCACCGCAGAGATACGGAGCTGCCAGCTTCCGGATATCTCAATCCCCTTTGACACATCCATAAGAAACTTGTTTGCCGGAGTTTCCACTCCCATGCTGTCCCGGTAAAGCTTGAGCTGCATTCCATGCTCTATCGTCAGTCCCTTGTCCCTGTAATCGGACTTGGCACACCCTCCGCCGCTTCGGATGCAGTTCACCGCTACCGCACTGGTTTCATCGCCTCATTTAAAGTACTGGGATACCCTGCCCTACTGCTTCCCTCGATCCACTTAATCAATATCCGCAATTACACATTCCTGTTCTTCCATACCAAACAAATTGTCCGGATCTAAAGACCATTGTTCAGCTAATTGTATAATATGTTCCTCATCTATTTCATCAAATCCTTCTGCAAAAAGTTCGCTGTCTTTCGTGGAAAAATTTAATGATAAGTTTTTCTCAGCTTCTGTTCTTTCTCCTATGTTTGCATAAACATGTCCCTGCTCACCCGAATAACCATATAGTCTGGTTAAGCATCCCTGTACAACTCTGGCAAACCCATATGAACTTACGATTCTATGAGATGAAAAATAACATACCTCTTTTGCCAGCTCTCCCAGCTTCTGCAGCAACGACATAAGGCTCTCCATTTGTGAGGGATCCGGCAGACCTACCCCAACTAAAAAGGTCCATCCGTCATAAGATCCGGATAAAAAAACTTTATCAATGGAACGCTCCGCTGCCATTAACCCTTTTTCCCAAGTTGTTTCAGCTGCATTTGTAAAATTAGGGCAGTTCGCCAAAATCACGTCTATCGTCACTTCTTTTACCGCAAACCATGTGATTTTATAACCAAAGGAAGAACTAATTTGCGCCATTATAAGCTGCCTCCTATCTCTTTCAAATATGCTTCCGCATCTTTATAAGCTTTTAGAAAATTAGCTTGTATTAAATCAACATCTCTGTTACTCTTATACCCAATACTATATTTTTCACTTAAAGTCCCTTTTTCTATGCCATAAGATCCATCTGGCAGCCTTGGATTATTTGATACCGTAACCATTCCATCATCTATGTCATATTCTACAGAAATGCAGATATGCTTTTTACTAAACTGTTTAAATCCCTTTCCGCCCGATATTTGCTTAAATACATCCGATTTTGTAGCTTTTGTTACAGGATCTTTAGAGATTTCTTTTAATAAATCAATACAATAATTAGCCACATGTTCCCACTCGAGATAACTGACTTTTTCCCATGGTTCTACGTATAATCTGTATCCCTCTATACTCTTTTTCAAGGGCACCAAAATCATGTTTTTATTTTTATCCACATATACGTCCACTATAACATTATTAATCATAAAAAATATCCTCACCTTTATTGTGTTATATAAACTTTAACATCAATTCCTAAACTTTTCGCATAAGCCTTTGCCTGCTCTAATACAGCTTTTTGTGCTTCTGTCAATTCACAATTTGGAAGAACGATATTAAAACATTTACTAGTATAATCAGTCTCAAAAACTGTTGCTGAATGCCAACGCTTTTTAGTAAAAGATTTTAATTTATTTATATCACTTTTTAATCTGGACAACCATCCTGATGCACGAGCATACGTTTTGCATGTTGTATCATAACTCTTTGTACTTCCTAAAACCCCATCACGAAGATAATCGGCTGTTGGAAAATTTGAGCCCAAATTATTCTTTATTTTTTCAGCTTCATCAATAATGAGGCCACGTGGACCATTTCCTTTTTCCCAAACACTAGATGGTATATCCTCTAATTGATCATCAACATAATTAAAAAATTTCTTCGTTTCAGTTTTAGGTAATGTACCAAACAAAATTGTATTCGAAAAGGTATTAAACCCTCCACTTAAGAAACACTGCCCCCAATCGATGCTCCCATCCTCATTCAGCAGCTTCTGCGTAATAAGCTCGCTCACAAACCCTTCCGCAAAGCCCCCTCCCATCACAGCCGCCAAGCCCGCATCTGACAGTGCCAGAGTACTTGCCCCTGACAGAAAGCCCGATATCGAGCCTGCCATAGCCCGGCGCAGGTATTCCTCCCGGCTGGATACTCGGTTGCTCATAAAGTCTGATACTCCCAGGCCTATCGTGCTCATGCTTCCTGCCAGGAATACCGCAGCCCCTAGCTTTTGGCCTGCCTGTGCTGCGGATAGTCCTTTAAAAACCACCGCACCTATTTTAGTTCCTGCCAATACATAAGGTGCGGCATATGCCAGTGCCGCTGCACCCCCTGCTAGTGCAATTCCGCCTATTACGTTGTTGACCAGCCCTGCCCAGTCACGGCCCTGTTCCTCCGGCATATCACGGTAACGATTGGATGGATGGTTCAGATCCTCATGTTCCCAGGCAAGATAGTAAGTTTTTTCCGAACCTCTCGAGTCTGCCTCCTGGCCTTCGTCTCCTTCCAGCAGCTCGACTTTTGCTTTTATTACCACCTCCAGCTCCATCTCCGGCTCTTCCGATTCCGAAGCTCCTGCAGCCCCCCTCTCCTCCCCCGTTTCCTACCAGGGGAACATTTTTCGCCATTACCTGGGCTGCTCCTGCTCCACTGTCTGCTTCTTTGGCCTGGAGAAAGCCTTGGTAGCTGTTTACGCCCCCGGGTCCTTCTAAACGTATGTTTTTCCCTTCCAGACGGATATTGCCTGCCGCCACAATCTTGAAATCCTGGGTTCCCGTAAGCTCTATGCCTTTCGCATTGTTTAGAAGCAGGTTATTCCCGTTTTTCGTTGCCAGGCCCATCTCGCTCTGATAAAGCCGCAGCTCCATCTCATGCTCCGTTACCAGGCCTTTATCCCGGTAATCTGCTTCCTCACAGCCGCAGCCGCTGCGGATACAGTTTACCGCTACGGCACTGGTTTCCTGATCCCCTTTGAAGTAGAGGGACACACGGGTTCCTGCCTGGGGCATCATATACATCAGGTTTCCCGTTGGCGGCACCCAGTTCCAAGCATACAATGTCTGCTCTGGATTCCCCTTGTCAATGTCCAGCTTCAGGCACACGGTTTCATTGCTGCAGGATTCTACCGTTCCCAGAAGCGACAGGCCGGAGAAATTCCGGTTCCCAATCTCCTTTGCGCCTGCCCATTCGGGGGATGCAAGGATATAGGTAAACTCCGCCTGTCCCCGGTTCAGACTGCAGCTTTTGGCACAGATATACTTCTGCCCGCCCTTAAACTCTGCCAGATCTCCCACCCGGCAGTTATCCTCACTTTTTACTTCATAGCAGAGAAACTGCTCCCGGCTGTAGCCTGCCTCTTCTCCACCCAGAGCATAAAACCGCCTGTCCACCCTGACCGTATACTCCGAAGAATCGATCTTACAGACATTTCCCGTCTTTGGCACACCCAGATACACCTTCGCTCCGCCCATAGAAGGCTCCGGAAACAGGGACAGGGCAAACCGGCTCGCTATACGCTTCACAAATTCCCAGTCCGTCTCATAATACTGAATGACCGGAAAGCCGATAGCCGCTCCGTCCAAACTGTCAGGATAGACTGCTGCCGTGTTCCGGGAGGCCAAAGCCTGGGATACCACCCCTCCGTAAGTCTGGCCCGTGTTCTGATAAGAACGGCTCTTCTTCTCCATATCCAGAAGAATACTTCCGGAGACAAGCTGAAGCTGAATCAGCCGGAGGCCGTTTTCCTCTTTTTCTTCTATGGATTGGAGGATTCCGCTGTACAAAGGCAGTTCTTCCCCCTCTGCCAGCACCTCCACAGGGGCATTTGCCAGATTTCCTTCACAGCCTGTCTGTCCGTCTTTCCCAGGCTGTGCGATTCCTGTTATCGTTGCCCGGGAGTGCTCTCCTGGATACTCACACATAAAAAAGCTTACAACACTTCCGATTCCGATGCCGCCGCTGACGCGGAGGGCTCCTGCTGTAATTCCGCTCATAGCCGCCCCCCTCCTACTGTACCTTGGAGTTGGCTCCGCAGATTACCACATTATCGGAAGCCACTTCGATTTTGCTGTCGTTCTGGCAGAGTTCCACGCCCTCGGAACCAATAAGCTCCACTTTTCCGTCCAGGCTTGTAATCTCAATCAGCGCCTCCGACTTAATCGTTACGTTGGAAGGGCTGGTAATGGTAATGCCGGCTGCATCATCCAAAACCACACGCATACCGTTCCCGGAATCCATAATAATTCCGCCGGGATGCAGATCCACAATCTTTCCGCCGGGTGCTTCAAAGGTTTTATGATTCGGATCGCTGCGTTTGCACAGACTCACTTCGCCTTTGTTTGCCCCATACAGAGAAAATACTATTTAACTGCTATAAAAATGCTTCTTTATTACAAATTAGAATTCTTTAAAATTGATTTTAAAGCACAAAAATTCATTTTTATAAATATTATTAAACTAATTCAGCATCTTAAATCCACTTTTAAAACAAGACTTGTAAATATTAGAAAAATATTTTTTAGGTATCTTTTAAATTCAATAAATAATCCACCCTAGATTTGGCTGAAAATGAAGTTTCAATAACATTGTATTTTTGAGCAGCTCTTAATATATTATATTCTTTGAAATCCTGTTCATATAAAAATCTGTCTTGCTCATCTATGTTCTGAAAACTTTCAATAATGATATCATCTAACCTCTCATAAATAAAATCAGCAATTTCCCCCTTTTCAATACACATTATAGCAATATTAAGAAAATAGCTTGCTTTAGTAAACACACTATAATTCACTTCTCGCCAATCTTCTTCTAATATTTTAGCCGTCGCTTGACATATATTTAAATTTTCTTCATTCATATATTCATCATATCCATATTCCACAGCGTCTTTAATAGCCTCATACTTAATTCTATCATTCATATACAATTACTCCTTTAATGACTTATTGTATTATTTGTAAATACATTTAGTTTTATATTTGGAAATTTACGCCGAAACTCTAATATTAAATTACTACAACTTTGGCAACAATCCAATTCTGTATATAAATTAATTACTCCTTTTGTATTTGAATCTTTAATTTTTGATACTATATCCTCTAATATTTTTGCCTCAGTATCATTATATCTTGGAAATACATCTTCAACATAACTTTCAAAAAATCTTTGTTCTGCAGATGGAGCGTATGAAAAATCACCAGAAATACTTCCAATTGAATCCTTTGAATGAATTTTACTATGTGCTTTAAATTCAGATTTTATCCCATATATATCTACATCAGCAACAGCAACATTGCCTTTTAATAATCCTTGCAATTTTCTATCAATTGCCTTTCGTTGAGCATTTGATAAATTTAAATACTCATCTGATTGCTTGTATGCATTAATATAATCATCTAAACTTTTCCTCACATCAACTCCCTTATTTTGAAGTGTTCTTCCTACATCTTCTGTACAATCTCTCTTTTTAACACATATTCCCTCAATATTCCTTCCAGCTATCACAACATACAACCCACCATCCATAACAGCCGTAAACAAACCACTCCGGATGCACTGTGCCCAGTCTATTTCTCCGTTTTCATTCAGCAGCTTTTGCGTAATAGCCTCTCCTGCAAACCCTTCCGCAAATCCACCTCCCATTGTTGCCAACAGCCCTGCATCCGCCAGCACCAAGGTTGACGCCCCGGAAAAGATTCCTACGATGCTCCCAGCCAAGGCACGACGGATATATGTATCAGAGCTGCTCAAACGGCCGCTTAATACGTCGGATAATGCCTGA
Source organism: Clostridia bacterium (assembly GCA_910575725.1). Classification (GTDB taxonomy): domain Bacteria; phylum Bacillota; class Clostridia; order Lachnospirales; family Lachnospiraceae; genus Laedolimicola. Next base: position 7,940 of record CAJTFE010000062.1, read on the forward strand.
CTCCCCACATACATGCTGCCTGTCAGAAATGCTGCTGTTCCCACCACCTGGGCTGCCTGCGCCGCCGTAGCTCCTCCAAATATAGCAGAACCAATTGCCGTCCCTGCCGCCAGGCCTGCTCCCACTGCTCCCAACATGGCAGCTCCTGCCGTTACGGCAATTCCCCCTGCCACATTCCCGGCAAGTCCCCACCAGTCAAAAGATTTGTCTTCCGGTTCGTCTCGATAACGGAACATAGGACTGCTCAGATCCGCATGCTCCCAGGCCAGATAATATGTAACACGTTCCCCTCGAATATCTGCTTCCTGTCCTTCATCCCCTTCCGACAGCTCGATCTTCGCCTTTACCTCTAATTCCAGCTCTTCCTCTTCCGTAAGCTTAAGGATTCCCGTATAGGTACGTACCTTTTCGAAACCGCTTATACATACCTCTTTCCCCTCGATATGCACATCCCCTGCTGCGGATATATGGAGCTGCCGGCTTCCCGATATCTCAATCCCCTTTGACGCATCCATAAGAAGCTTGTTCGCCGGTGTTTCCACTCCCATGCTGTCCCGGTAAAGCTTGAGCTGCATTCCATGCTCTGTTGTCAGTCCCTTGTCCCTGTAATCGGACTTGGCACACCCTCCGCCGCTCCGGATGCAGTTCACCGCTACCGCACTGGTTTCCTCATCCCCTTTAAAGTACAGGGATACCCTGGTTCCCTGCTGAGGCATCATATACATCATATTTCCCGTTGCAGGCACCCAGTTAAAGGGATAGAGCTTTTGCTCCGGCTTTCCCTGGTCAATGTCCAGCTTTAACTGTACCGTCTCATTGCTGCATGCGGACACGGTTCCAAGCAGCGACAGCCCGGAAAAGTTTTTATTTCCAAGTCTTCTTTCTCCGGCCCACTCGGAAGATGCAAGGGTATAGGTAAACTCCATCTGTCCATGAATAACGCTGCCTTTCTTGGCACAGATATACCGTTCCTCTCCCAAAAACCTTGCTTTGTCTCCTACTCTGTGATTTTCAAGGCTCTTTACCTCATAGCACAAGAACTGGCTTCTGTCATATCCGGCCTTTTCTCCTCCCAGGGTGTAAAACTTTTCGTCTATCCGCACCGCATATTCCCCGGCTTCAAGCTCACAGGTGTTTCCGGTTTCGGGAATGCCCACATACATCTTGGAACCGCCTATGGACGGCTCCGGATACAGAGACAGCGCAAAACGGCTGGCCATCCGCTTTACAAACTGCCAGTCTGTCTCCTGGTACTGGATAACCGGAAAGCCAATGGCCGTTCCGCTTAGGCTGGAAGGATAAATCGCCGCAGTGTTCCAGGGGGCTAGAGCCTCATTGATAACTCCTCCGTAGCTCATTCCCGTATTCTGATAAGAACGGCTCTTCTTCTCCATATCCAGAAGAATACTTCCGGAAACCAGCTGCAGACAGATCATCCGCAGACCGTTTTCCTCCTTCGCTTCTGCTGATTGGACAATTCCGCTATACAGAGGCAGACGCTCTCCTTCGGCATAAACTTCCACCTGGGAATTTGCAATCACTCCTTCAAACTCCAATCCGGCACTGCTGTTGTCACGGACAATTCTCTAGAAAACAACCCTACCATTTTTAGTTTGACTTGTTATGCACTTTACAAACTTTATCCCTATTCCAACGCATTAACTTAATACTAATTCCTCAACTATTATATTTAATCCTAATATCTTTGCTTCATTTGCAAGATCAACTGCGTTCCCCCATCCCGTCGTTGCAAATTGCCATTCTTGCTTATTCTTTTGTACTATTTCATAAATATTTGCTGTGGATAGCTCTTTTAATTTGGGATATAGTTTTCTTAAAATAATGATCTGTTTATTTCTGCTTATTTCTTCTCCCCACACTATTGTTAATTTTGCTTCCTTATAATCAAAAAATCCGACTTTATGCAAGTCAGCATAGGGTGCCTCTGATATTGGTGTATCATTATCTAAATCAATAACTTTACTTCTCTTATCCATCTCGTTCTCCTTAAAATGTTAATCTTTTAGATGCTTATAAGCTGGATGTGTATTTAAAGTATTCCAAATATCATTAAGAGTATAATTAAGATTTAAATCAACTTTTTTTTGCCATAGATATGCATTAACTTCATCTAATTTATTCTTTACACCACCATCAATCCATTGCTTAGTTTCATGTGCCAAAAAACCTGCAGCTGAACTTGGAGATTGTAATATCCACTCTCCAGACTGTAGTTTAATCTTTTTGTATACATATATTCTTTTTGAATAAAAATAATAAGCTCCTCCTCTTCCATCACCAACCTGCTCTGCTATTATAACATTTATTTTTTTCCTTTTCAGTAACTTTGCAACAGCATCTCCTTCAACACTTTCACTTTCTCGCAATGCATGCATAATACTACTATAACTTAACTCTCCATCTTCATCTGAAACATCTCTTAAAGATATTCCAGCATCACTTTCCCCATCAAACCTTTTGCCACTTTTAACCTTTCCACCAGATCTCAAGGCATACAACCCACCATCCATAACAGCCGTAAACACTCCGCTACGGATGCACTGTGCCCAGTCTATTTCTCCGTTCTCATTCAACAGCTTTTGCGTAATAGCCTCTCCTGCAAACCCTTCCACAAATCCGCTTCCCATCGTAGCTAACAGCCCCGCATCCGCCAGCATTAAGGTTGACGCCCCGGAAAAGATTCCCACGATGCTTCCCGCCAACGCACGGCGAATATACGTATCGGTACTGCTCAAACGGCCGCTTAATACATCGGATAACGCCTGACTCCCCACATACATGCTGCCTGTCAGAAATGCTGCTGTTCCAACTACCTGGGCTGCCTCTACCGCCGTGGCTCCTCCGAATACCGCAGAACCAACTGCCGTCCCTGCCGCAAGGCCCGCACCCACTACTCCCAACATGGCAACTCCTGCCGTTACCGCCAGGCCCCCTGCCACGTTCGCCATCAGGCTCCACCAGTCGAAGGATTTGTCCTCCGGTTCGTCTCGATAACGGAACATCGGGCTGCTCAGATCCGCATGCTCCCAGGCCAGATAGTATGTAATCCGCTCTCCTCGAATATCTGCTTCCTGTCCTTCATTCCCCTCCGACAGCTCGATCTTCGCCTTTACCTCTAATTCCAGCTCTTCCTCTTCCGTAAGCTTTAAGATTCCCGTATAGGTACGTACCTTTTCGAAGCCGCTTATGCATACCTCTTTCCCCTCGATACGCACGTCCCCTGCTGCGGATATATGGAGCTGCCGGCTTCCCGATATCTCAATCCCTTTTGACGCATCCATAAGAAACTTGTTCGCCGGAGTTTCCACTCCCATGCTGTCCCGGTAAAGCTTGAGCTGCATTCCATGCTCTGTCGTCAGTCCCTTGTCCCTGTAATCGGACTTGGCACACCCTCCGCCGCTCCGGATGCAGTTCACCGCTACCGCGCTGGTTTCCTCATCCCCTTTAAAGTACAGGGATACCCGGGTTCCCTCCTGCGGCATCATATACATCATATTTCCCGTTGCAGGCACCCAGTTAAAAGGATAGAGCTTTTGCTCCGGCTTTCCCTGGTCAATGTCCAGCTTTAACTGTACCGTCTCATTGCTGCATGCGGACACGGTTCCAAGCAGCGACGGTCTGGAAAAGTTTTTGTTTCCAAGCCTTCTTTCTCCGACCCCAAGTGGGAGATGTAAGGGTATATTCCTTCATATTAGCTAACGTCTATTTATTTCATATTTCGCTCCATCCAACTTGTTGAGATCAGTATCTACAAGTACCATCACCTTATCATTCTTAAGATCTACTTCAACCTCAAAAAAAACTTCTATATTTGTTGATGGGCCACCACATATAACTACCGATTTTTTCTTTGTTGCTGGATCAATTTGAAATAATATGGGAATTCCATCATCTTCCCACTGCCAAAACTGGTTCGACTTCAATTCGGGCTTAGATAATAAAATCATTTTAATTACCCAATTTTTATTGTGATTTCTCATGGTCCGCATTGACATGCAATACTTTAACCATTCTGGTTGTTTTTCTTTGGGATGCATTTCTTCAAATTTTTTACATGCAACAAGCACTGATAAATCATGATCATTATGTTTATTGTTTATACCATCTAAGTTACTATACATTAATATTCCTCCAGAATTATCTAAGTTTTATTGATTACCATATAATTTAGCCATCTTCTCATGTCTAATTTGCACTCGCACCTCTTGAGTGGACCAATAATCCTGTCCAAAAGGCATCCAACCCTCACCAGTATTTCCCCAGATCGAACTTCTATTTTGTCCTAACATTTTTAAAAATGGTTCATCGGCTGGTCCTGGTTCAAGCGAAATACCAGGATGAGTATGACCAGAGAATTTCCCATACACACCATTAAGTATATCTTCATACATTTCTGTTGAAACTCTGATTTGATTTCCCTGCCCTCTAATAATTAATCTTCTTCCTCCCTATTTAGTCAAGTCTTTTTCCTTATTTTTCAAGGATTTTTTAGTTATATATCTCAGATGAATGAGCCAAGATAATGGACATTTCTTTGTATCTGGTACGAAAATAGAGGTGTTGGGTATACAAAGTAGA
>CAJTFE010000063.1 GCA_910575725.1 Clostridia bacterium
TCCGCCGTCACCCCGTTATGATTGCCGTCTAAGGGCCAGGTCAGAATGTCAATCACCCCGTCCTCGAAGCTCTTGTGCCCCATCCTTGCGCCCCACCGGGCATCCTTTACATAGTAGGGAAGCTGTGAGATATTCTCTGCTCCGCCTGCCACGACCACCTCTGCCTGTCCGGTCTGAATCTCCATCACTGCCTCCGCAACTGCCTGCAGCCCGGAGCCGCACTGGCGGTTTACGGAATAAGCCGTAGACTCCTTTGGCATCCCTGCCTTAAGGCTCACCGCCCTTGCAATAAATCCGTTTTCCGCTATCTCTCCCACCTGTCCGATCACAACCTCGTCTACATCCGAAGGCTGGATTCCGGCACGCTTAACCGCCTCTTTTACAACCATGGCCCCCATATCAATGGCCGATACATCCTTTAAACTTCCGCCGTAGCTTCCCACTGGAAGGCGGACGCCGCTTACGATTACTACATCCTTCATACAATCATCCCTCCTCCTACATTAATTACCTCTGACGTGATATAAGCGGCCTCATCCGATGCCAGAAAAGCAACCAGGTTTCCCACATCCTCCGGCTTTCCCGCACAGCCCATGGGAATTCTCTGCATCATGCTGTCCCAGGCTGCGCCGTCATTGACTTCCTTTAGCTTAAGTGTCATATCCGTCTCGATAAATCCGGGGCAAATCGCATTGCAGGTAATGCCTTTACGGGCATTTTCTCTTGCCGCTGTCTTCGTCAGCCCCACCACTCCGGCTTTTGCCGCAGCATAATTCGCCTGCCCGATATTGCCAAGCCAGCTTCCGGAGGAAATGTTGATAATCCTGCCCCTCTCCTGGGCTCTCATTACCTTAAGGGCCTCCTGGGTTCCATAAAAAGTACCCGTCAAATCCACATCAATTACCACATTCCAATTTTCTACCGGCATCTTGTGAAGCATACCGTCCCGGTTAATACCGGCGTTATTTACCATAATATCAAGACCACCGTAAGTATCTACCGCATACTGGATCAATGCCTGCACCTCTTCCTGCCTGGACACATTTACCTGGAATCCCGATGCAGCGCCTCCTGCTTCGATTATCTCCGCAACCGTCTCATCCGTATCTGCCATATCTGCCACAACTACCCGGGCGCCCTCTCTGGCCAGCTTCTTTGCAATCCCTCTTCCAAGGCCACGGCCCGCTCCTGTTACAATTGCTGTTTTATTCTCCAAACGCATCTTCAACAACCTCCTTATTCATTTGTGTTCAATATATTTTTTAGGCCAAAAGTCCCGGACTCCTTAAAAATATCCGGATTCATCAGCCTTAGATCCGGGCTCACCAGAGGCTCAAATTCCATCAAATCCAGCACCTGTGTTCTCAAGTCAATCCCCGGGGCAATTTCCGTCAATGTAAGCCCCTCCGGGCGGAGCTCAAACACGGCCCGTTCCGTTACATAATGCATCCTCTGGCCTTTTTTCCGGGCAATCTCCCCGTTGTAGGAAATCTGCTTCACCTTCTTTACAAATTTAATTACAGAGCCCTCCTGCCGGATGTGAAGGCGGCCGCTCTCAAAGGAGCATACAAGCCCTTTTGCCGTAAAGGAAGAGCAGAAAACCACATGCTTTGCATTGGTGGTAATGTCAATGAAGCCTCCCGCACCGGTAGGCGTGGAGCCCAGCCTGGTAGCATTCACATTGCCGGACGCATCCATTTCACCTGCACCCATAAAGGTTACGTCAACCCCTGCTCCGTTGTAGAAATCAAACTGATCGTCATGCCGCAGCAGTGCATACTGATTTTTGGCAATGCCAAAATCAATACCTCCCATGGGAATCCCCCCATAGATTCCCGATTCCACGGTAATGGTTACCTCCTCTGAAGCTCCTTCCTCTGCAAGAATCGGGCCGATCACATCATTGGGAATTCCCGTACCCACATTTAAAATATCATTTTCCTTAAGCTCCATGAGCGCCCGGCGGCCGATTGCTTTGCGCAGGCTCATAGGCAGCTCTTCCAGGGAAGAAACGGGCGTCTTCACGTTCCCGCAATAAGCTGGATCAAAAGCAAAGCTGTGGGTCTGCCTGTGATCCTCCTCCGGATCCGGACACATCACCACCGCGTCAATGAAAACGCCGGGAACCGTAACCTGCTTACAGTGAAGAGATCCGGAGCGAACCTTGTATTTTGCCTGCGCAATGACCTTCCCTCCGTATTTTTGGCAGGCCAGAACCGCCGGAAGCACTTCCAGCTGCATGGCTTCCTCATCCGTTGTAAGGTTGCCAAGCTCGTCTACGCAGGTTCCCCGGATGATACAGTAATCAAGAGGAATCGGCTTATAACGCATATATTCTTCGCCGTCTATCTGAACCAGATCCACAATGTCCGGGGCATCCTTTGTGATTTCGTTCATCTTTCCCCCGTCCTGCCTGGGATCCACAAAGGTTCCCAGACCTACCTTCGTAATCTTTCCAGGCTCTCCCCCCGCCATGCTCCGGTAAAGCTGGGCAAACTGTCCCTGGGGAAGATTGTAGGCGAGAATCTTGTTATCCGCTATCAGCTCCATCATCCGGGGCTGAAGCCCCCAGTGCCCTCCGATAATGCGGCGAAGCATTCCTTCGTGGGCAAAATGCTGGATTCCCCGATCCCGATCGCTCTGTCCGCAGGAATGAACCAGGGTCAGCCGGGACGGATGTCCTGTTTCAAGAAACCGGCTTTCTATTGCTTTTAAGATTGTTTCGGAAGCTGATACCAGTGTCATGCCGATCGTTGCAACCGTGCAGTCGTCCCGGATCATTTCCGCAGCCTCCCGGCCAGTGATAAATACAGGTTTTCTCATAGTATCTGCAGACGGCTGCCGCCGTCTGATCTCCTTTCTTACTTCTCTTGGAGGAACCGTTTTTTAACCGCCTTCCGATCGGTTTTTCCGCCCGGCGTCACTGGAAGCTTCTCCAAAAACAGGAACCGGGCCGGTATCTTATAGCCGGCAAGCATCGTCTTTAGGAAGGCCCGGATATCTGTTTCCTCAAGCATATATCCTTTTTCCAAAACTACCGCTGCCGCCGCTGTCTCTCCGTAGATCTCGTCCGGAATCCCTGCCACTGCAGCATCCGCCACGCCTTCCATCCTGCACAGTGCGTTCTCCACATCGTATATGCAGATCTTTTCTCCGCCGCGGTTGATCATATCCTTCTTTCTGCCTGCAATATAAAGATAAGCTTCCTCGTTAAAATATCCCAGGTCGCCGGTTCTAAGCCATCCGTCCTTTAAGAGCGGCGTTTCGATTTTATCATAGCGGTCCAGCACTACCGTTCCCCGGATTGCAATTTCTCCCACCTGGCCGTCCGGCAGCTCTTCCCCATCCTCATTCACAATGCGAAACTCCGTTCCCGGAATCGGACGGCCCGACGAGCCGATATAAGGGCTTACCGCTGCATTTCCAGGAAAGATCGTCCCGGGAGAAGAGGTTTCCGTAAGTCCGTAAACAGTGACGAATTCCATCTGCGGAAGCCATTCCTGAAGCTTCCGGATCTTGGCAGGCGGCATATTGCTGCTGCCGCAGGCCAGCATCCGAAGAGACGGAAGGGACGGATAAGAAGTCTGCAGATCTAACATTTTCAAATACACCGTAGGCGACGCATGCAGAAACGTAACTGAAAAATCACGTACACAGGCAAGAGTCCGGCCGGCATCAAAGGTTTTATGAAGATAGAGGGTCCCCCCTGCATAGATAAAGAGCCCAAGAAGCGCAACAATTCCCGTAATATGATAAATAGGAATTGAAATAACGGAGCTGTCCTCCTCTGTAATCCCCAGAAGCTTCTGATAGGTCATGATCCCATGAATCACACTGTAATTCTTAAGAACTACGCCTTTACTTTGATCGGTAGTCCCCGAAGTGTACATGAGAATCGCATCTGACGACAGCTCTGCCCTGGTATCGGCAAAAAGCTTGTTTCCGGTTTTCAAATGGGAAAAGCCATATTCCCCGGCAGCATTCTCCGAAAAGATAATTTTAATGCCTTTCCCGGAAAAGGGCGCAACTGCATGTTCAAAATGAATATCCGACAGAATTCCTTTTACATCCGATTTTTCAATCAGAGAACAGATCTCCCTCTCCCGGAACTTGGTGGGAATGGGCACGGCTGTCAGCCCCAGCTTAAATAAGGCAAAAATGGAAACACAGAATTCATAGCTGTTATACAGCAGCAGCCCTACACGGCTGTGAGCCTGAAAGCCGAGGGTATTCTCCAGGTAATCCGCAAGTACATCCGTATCCATAAGAAGCTGCCGGTATGTATGCATATGATTTTCATTGTCTGCAATCGCCCCTTTGTCCCCCTGCCTTTCGGCTGAGCGAACCAGCATATCATACATGCTGCGAAAGCTGTGGGGATACGATAAAATCTCCTTTTCACCGGACGAATCCGCAATATGACGCACATCTAAGGCCTTCTGCTCTGTTAAATTCCAGAGATCGTTTCCTGAGTGCATATATGTTCCTCCTTACATTAAAGAAAACGGTTTCTTAATTATTTTTATCATATTTACAGAAATGTAAAAAGTCAACTGGCAAAATTACTAATTATAGCCTTAAAAATTAGACATTTTACACAAAATCCAGTTTCACAGGAGCAACTATGCGATTTGTTTGACTCTCTTATCTCGTTCCTTCCGATTCGTTCTCTCCTTCCCCCACATATGTATATTATGCACAAATTCTACTGTTGAAAATCGTAAAAAATAGCAGAAAAATATTGTTTTCGGCATTATTTAAAAATATGCTGTTGACTTTTGTACAAAAAGGTGTTAGTCTCTTCTTACGAAAACGGTTACTTAATCAATTCCAGAAAATCCGGGAAAAAGAAAGGAAAACAATTTATGAATCTTAGCTTAACCGGAAAAAAGGCTGTTGTTACCGGCGGCGGAAGGGGACTTTGCAGAAGCATTGCACAGGCATACCTGGATGCAGGAGCCGAAGTGGTCATCGTAGGCAGCTCTGCAAGAACAGAAGAAGCCGCAAAGGAAATGGCCTCCCACCACCGCCCGGCAGCCGCCGTAATCGGAGATTTATCCGAACCGGAATGCATTCCGGAAATTTATGCAGAATGTCTGCGCATCCTTGGCGGAAGGATTGACATTCTGGTCAACGGGGCCGGTTCCCAGTTCCGCTGCCCTGCCGAAACCTTCCCCTATGAACAGTGGGAGAGAATCTTAAAGTTAAATCTGTCAGCAGCCTTTCGGATGTCGCAGCTTGCCGGAAGAGATATGCTTGCGCAAGGCTGCGGAAGGATCATAAACATCGCTTCCATGACCTCCTTTTTCGGAAGTGAGCAGATTCCGGCCTACAGCGCTTCTAAGGGAGGCATCGCACAGCTGACAAAAGCATTATCCAATGAATGGGCAAAAAGAGGCGTTCTTGTGAACGCCATAGCCCCAGGATATATGAAAACCTCATTGACAGAAACAATCAAAACCACGAACCCGTCCCAATATGAGCAAATCACCCAGCGCATCCCTGCAGGAAGATGGGGAACCGGAGAGGACTTACAGGGAATCTCCCTATTATTGGCATCCGATGCGGCATCCTATATAACAGGAGCCGTGATCCCCGTGGACGGGGGATATCTTGGAAAATAAAAAGTCCGGCTTAGCGCTGTCGCGCAGCGACTTTTAATAGGAGGGAAAAAATGGATGTTGGAATTTTAGTACAGGCGCTTGTTAACGGCATCATGATCGGAGGAATCTACGCTATGGTGGGGATGAGTCTGAACATGATCTTCGGAGTTATGAAAATCACAAATTTCTGCCAGGGCGAGATTGTTATGGTCAGTATGTACGTTACCTATCTGCTCTATACCTATCTCAATCTGGATCCCTTTCTTGCCATCCCTTTGGTGGCTCTCATCATGTTTGCCTTCGGCGCAATGCTTCAATCGCTTCTTATCAACCGTTCCATTAAGGAGGACGGAGACCAGAACGTGCTCTTTTTAACCTGTTGTCTGGGAATTTTTCTGACAAACACGGCGCTGCTTCTTTTTTCATCCAACTACAGAACCGTGGAAAGTATTTTCTCCAATCAGGTTATGAAAGTATTCGGAATGAATATCAGCCTGCCCAGATTTGTAAGCTTTCTTCTTCTCTGCCTGGCAACGGTTTTCATTTTCCTGATGCTGAAGCATACGAAGCTTGGCAAGCAGATACGCGCAACCTCGCAGAACCCCACCGGAGCCCAGGTAACGGGAATCAAAACAAAATCCATCTATACCTGCACTTACGGAATCGGAGCCGCCATTGCAGGCATTGCGGGAGCATGTCTTATGTCCTTTTACTACGTATACCCTTCGGTCGGAAACGTATACGGAACCAGGTCTTTTATTGTAGTAACTATGGGCGGCCTGGGCAATGTCTGGGGCGCATTTTCCGGAGGCTTTGTCCTGGGAATCCTAGAGACCGTAGGTTCCACAATCGTAGGCGCGGCATTCAAGGATACCCTTGTATTTGTAGTCTTTATACTGATTCTCGTAATCAAAGAAAACCTTAACATCAAAAGAAAAAGAGGTTAAGAACACGAAAATGGAGGAAATTATGAAACAAAAACACATCGGAATCCGTACCATTTTGCTGCTGGTCTTGATAGCAATTCTTGCCCTGGTGCCTTTCTGGATAAAAACGCCCTATATCCTGGGTATCTTTGTAACTACCTTTTACATCGCCTGCGGAACCATTGCCTGGAGCATTCTTGGCGGCCTGACCGGGCAGACCTCTCTGGGACATGCAGGATTTATGGGACTGGGCGCATACATTACTGCACTGCTGACTACAAAAGCAGAGATTTCTCCCTGGATCTGCATGCTCATCGCCTTTCTTGTGGTAGGACTGATTGCCAGCATTTTGATGGCGCCCTGCTTCGTATTGTCCGGCGCCTACTTCAGTCTGGTTACCATTGCATTTTCCGAAGCCTTCCGCAATCTCTTTATCAACTGGGAGTACGCAGGAAGCGGACAGGGAATCCTGATTCCCATAAAGAAGGGCTTCTGGTGGATGCGGTGGGTATCTAAGGTTCCCTACTATTACATCAGCTTCTTTATGGTGATCCTCTTTTTCATCATCCTGCGCTCCATCGATCACAGCAAGCTGGGCTTTGCCCTTAAAACCATCCGTGAAGATGAGGAAACCGCCAAGGCAATCGGCATCAACCCTTTCAAATACAAGTTTATCGCTACTTTTTTAAGCGCAGGCCTGATCGCCGTTGTAGGCGTATTTTACGCAAACTATATCGGGTACATCAATTCAGACATTATGGATCACTCCTATAGTTTAAATTATGTAATGCCGGCAATCATCGGCGGCGTTGGAAATATCGCCGGGCCGCTTCTTGGTTCTGCCATCCTTACGCCCCTTTCCGAATTCCTGAGCGCAAACCTATCCTCTGTCGCAAACGGACTGAATCTGATTGTCTATGCAGCCATTGTAATTGTGGTCATCCTTTTTCAGCCAAACGGCATTATGGGATGGTTCGCCCACAGCCGTTTTAAGAAAAACGTCAACCAAAAGCTGGACGCAGTAAATGTGAAGCTGTTCAAGATGAAACCAACAGAAAATGAGGAGTGATGAGGAAATGGCAAATATATTGGAAATCCAAAATCTCAGCAAAAATTTCCAGGGCCTGAAAGCGGTAAGCAATGTAAGCTTCACGGTAAGCGAAAACAGCATTACTGGTATTATCGGAAGCAACGGCGCGGGAAAGACGACCGTATTCAATATGATCAGCGGCGTCCTGCTTCCCTCTGAGGGAACCATTACTTACTGCGGAAATGACATTACCGGAACAAAAGCCCACAAGTATTCGGGCCTGGGCATAGCAAGAACCTTTCAGATTATGAAGCCCCTGCGCAATATGACCGTGCTGGAGAATGTGCTTTCCGGCGCCATGTTCGGACGCAAAAAAATCTCAAACACAAAAGAAGCCAGAGAGTACGCAGCCGAGATTTTAAAGTTCACAGATCTGTATGATAAAAAAGACATGTATCCCAAGGAAATGGGAACGCCTTTTAAAAAGCGCCTGGAGGTTGCAAGAGCCCTGGCTACCGACCCGAAGCTTCTGCTTCTGGACGAGGTTATGGCCGGCCTGAACCCCACAGAGACAGACGAGGCAATCGAGCTGTTTTTGAAAATCAACAATGAAGGAATCACCATTCTTCTCATTGAGCATGTTATGAGGGCAGTAGCCAACCTGTGTGAAAAAGTTGTAGTCATGCATCATGGGGAAAAGGTGTCGGAGGGAACTCCCAGCGAAGTTATGAACGATCCCTATGTGATTGAAATCTATCTGGGAAAGGAGGAGCAGTAAGGTGGGAAACGCTTTTTTTAAGGCCAGCGGCCTGAATGTAAAGTACGGAGATATACAGGTACTGTGGGATGTAAGCTTTGAGGCGGAAAAAGGGGAAATTATCGCTCTGGTAGGCAGTAACGGCGCCGGAAAAAGCACTTCTGTAAAAACAGTAGCCGGGCTGATCCGGCATACCTCGGGAAGCATCGTCTTTGACGGCAACGAGATTCCCGGCGGCAACGCCCGGGCCGCTATCGACGCCGGCATTATCCTGGTTCCCGAAGGGCGGCAGCTCTTCCCACAGATGACTGTTTACGAGAATCTGGAAATGGGCGCATGCAGCAAAATGGCGGAAAGCAAGAAAAAGGAAACCATCGAAAAAGTTTTCCACTGGTTTCCGAAGCTTAAGGAGCGCAGAGGCCAGATGGCCGGAACCTTATCCGGCGGCGAACAGCAGATGGTCGCATTCTCCCGGGGAATGATGGGACTGCCCCGGATGCTGATTATGGACGAGCCCTCCCTGGGCCTTGCGCCGAATATTGTAGACGATATCTTCCGCATTGCCAGACAGGTTGCAGAGGAAACCGGGCTCACCATCCTGCTTGTGGAACAGGATGTGCGCAAAGCCCTGCGGCTCGCCAACCGGGGATACGTTCTGGAAAACGGCGTTGTAAATATTACAGGCACCGCCGAGGAATTGTCCAATAACGAAGACGTAAAAAAAGCCTATCTGGGCTTTTGATAAAATTATTTTTAGGAGGAAAAGAAATGAAGAAACGACTATTTACAATCTTTTTGGCAGCATGTATCCTTGGCTCCATGCTTACCGGCTGTGGTTCCGGCGAGAAAGCCCCGGCTTCCGAAGCTCCTTCTGCTTCCGACGACGGCAGCGCTGAAGCGCCGGCAGATGAAGATGATATTATCATCGGTGCCCTCTACCCCATGACAGGCGATCTGGCCGATTCCGGCAAGACCATGCAGCAGGGCATCGACATGGCCGTGGAGGAAGTGAACGAAGCCGGCGGTATCGAAGGCAGACAGGTCAAGGTGATCTACGGCGACACCCAGGGAGATTCCGCAACGGGCATGTCTGAGGCAGAGCGTCTTATCACGCAGGAAAACGTAGATGTTCTGATTGGATGCTATCAGTCCGGCGTTACCCTGACCGTAGCCCAGATTGCAGAGCAGTATGAGGTTCCCATGATTACCGCCAACGCTACATCGGATGCTATCACAGGAAATGGTTATCAGTACTTTTTCCGCCTGGCTCCCACGAATATGATGTTTGTCCGGGATATGATTCAGTACATCGTTGACGAATCCGAAAGCAATTCCGAATTCAGCGGAAATTCCGTTGCCGTTATCACGGATAACTCCGAGGTGGGACAGCAGACGGTTCAGTGGGCAAAATACTGGGCAGAGCAAAACGGCATCCAGTATCTTGGAGAAATCCTCTTTACCTCCGGCGCGGCAGATCTGTCCTCTGAAGTTCTGCAGCTGAAGTCCATGGCTCCGGATGTGGTCATTGCTGACGCTTATGTATCAGATGCAATCCTTTTCACAAACACCTTAAGCGAGCAGGGATATGAGCCCAGCCTGATTGTCTGCAAAGGAAACGGCTTCACGGAGGGCGCTTACTTAGAAAGTGTAGGAACCCGTGCAGACGGCATCGCTGTGGCGACTGAGTTCGTTGTGGGAAGCAAGGGCGTGGAAATCAGCGATAAGTACTATTCCAAATACGGCGAGGAGTTGAACGGCCACTCTGCGGAAGCCTACACAACAGCCTGGGTGCTGATTGACGCCTTCAAAGAGATCGCCGCTTCACAACAGGAGCTCAGCCACAGCAGTATCCGGGATGAATTGGCCAAAATCGTAATTGACGGAAGCTTTTCCAACGGGAACGAAATCATCCTCCCCTACGATACCATTTCCTTTGACGAGGACGAATTCGACGGCGCGCCTTATCTGAATCAGAACTTGAACGCCACCCTGACCATGACTCAGATTCAAGACGGCAGCTATGTGACCATCTGGCCCTATGAGATTGCAGAATCCAAATTGCAGTATCCGGCTGATTATCAATAAACAGGCTCACAATTGGGGGGACAGCCTCCAAGCCAGACACTCTGCAGCAAGCTGACAGGACATCAAGCTTGCAGCGCAGGAATAAGCCATCAGACTTTTCTGATATCCGGTGTACGCAAGTTATGCGGACGAAGAACGCAGAAAAGTCTGGTGGTTTTTTGCGCATAAAAATACGGAAACACAAAAAAGATTGATTTTAAGGGAATATTAGGCTAATATCTGTATTATAAAGAAAAAGGAAATTGATTTGATGAAAAACGGAAAGTACAGTATATCAGACGTAGCCAAGATGCTTGGCGTTTCGAAAGCTACAGTTTCCCGTGCTATAAACGGAAATCCAGGCGTAGGAGACGAACTCCGGAAAAAGGTTCTGGATCTTGTGGATGAGATTGGTTATCGTCCCAACACGATTGCCAAAAGTCTAATCAAAGGTCATGTGAATATCATTGCTCTGATTCTCGGCGATATTCGAAATCCCTTTTATGCAGATTTGACATTTTATATCCAGCAGTGCTTAAACAAAAGCGGCTATATGCTGGTTGTTTTAAACAGCGAATACTATGTGGAGCGGGAGCTGGAATTTCTCGATCTGATTCAGCAGTTCAGCTTTGCCGGGCTTATTCTGCTTACTGCTCAGGATGACGGTGTGGAAAACACTCTAAAGGCATTGGAGCTTCCCAAGGTATTGGTGAACCGCGTTCTGCCCTCCTACAACGGAAATTCTGTACTGACCGATAATTTCAAAGCCGGTTATATGGCTGTTACCCATCTTTTCGAGCTGGGGCACACCCGAATCGGATTTGTCCGGGGCCCCCAGGTTTCCTCTGCTTCAAGGATGAGATATCTGGGATACTGCCAGGCTCTTGGCAGCTATGGCCTTCCCCTTCAGGAGGAATTCGTATTTGACAGCGAGCTGAAGATGGAAGCCGGCAAAGAAGTCGCCCTTGATTTTGCAAAAAAAGCCGGGAAAAAACCTACTGCCATGATCGTTGTAAACGATCTGGCTGCCATCGGCTTTATGGACGGCTGCCGGGAGCAAAACATCCGCATTCCAGAGGACATTTCCGTTGTCAGCTTTGACAATATTGCATTTTCTTCCATCAAAGGCATTGAACTAACAACCATCGGACAGAATGTCCGGATGATGGGGGAACAAGCCGCCCGTCTGATCTTAAAACAGATAGAGGGGAACGATTCCAAAGTCGAAAAAATCGTTCTGGAACCAACCCTCTTTGTCCGCAGTTCCACCAGGCAGTTTGACGAGACCAATAAAAATCTGCTGATTAAGCCGTGAAGGCCGGTTATTCCTTTCTTTTATCTGCCATTGCCCTTACCAGCCGAAACACCTGCTCGCTTGTCTCCAGGAGGTTCTCTCTTGCATTCTCCGGCTTCATGGCTTCCTCCAGGGTCGTTACTCTGCGTAAAATGGGGAAGAAGGCGTCGATTCCTGCCTCGTTGCAGGCAGAGGCGTCCTTTTTGGCGATTCCCGAAAATGCGATTACCGGCTTTCCATATTTCTTCGCAAGCCCGGCCACTCCCACAGGGGCCTTTCCCTGCACCGTCTGCCCGTCCAGGCAGCCCTCCCCGGTTACGACCAGGTCTGCATCCTGAACAAGCTCTTCCAGATGCGTTTCTTCCATAACAATCCGGATCCCAGACTCCAAGACTGCATTGGTAAAGGTCAGAAAGGCGAAGCCAAGCCCTCCCGCCGCACCGGTTCCCGGCGCTTCCCAATCTGCTTCCGGGTTCAGCTCCTTTGCTAAAAATGCGCAGCGGCCCAGGAGGCCGTCCAGCTTCGTAACCATCTCTGCGTCCGCTCCCTTCTGAGGGCCGTACACGGCGCTGGCCCCTATGGGGCCGCAG
>CAJTFE010000064.1 GCA_910575725.1 Clostridia bacterium
ACACCACTTTACAACTTATGCCAACCGCTACATTGATGCCAAAGCAGCTGTTTCAGTACCTTTGTAAAGACACTTGATTTTATGCCCGTTTCGACATTTTGCAGGAAAGTGGCATAAAATACCTGCCGGCGAATTTCCTCACTGAGGGCAAACCGGAATTCCTGCACGCTTTCGCTACGGTATTTTGAAAAAACTTCATCTTGATAAGGCAGCATTTTCATTGCGCAGTATGCGACATTAATCAAATTGACCAGCATTTCTATCCCTTTGCTGCTGCGGACCATGTAACTGCATAATGACCAGAACGTTTTCTGCTCATAGTAACTGACCTCGATGTTCCACCTGAAATAGTAACACAACAGGGGAATAAACTGCATGCGGCTGCTCCCGGTCTGGTTCAGCGGCGCCTTTTCCTGCCAGGCACAGAATATCTCCATCTGCCAGGGGAAAATAGTGCTGAAAAACAAACGTCTGGCGCCCTTTGCTTTATCAGAGGCCGTCACATAGGCAAGGACTTCCCTCTGCCCGAAGAGGTTGGTGAGAACCTGGCGCACGCCAATNAACCTTTTCCTCAGAAAGGGTGAAATCTGTCTCTATGGACAGGCGTCTCCCATGTTTGGCAGGCCTGCCCTTTTTGCCTGTAGGATGCGGGGCAAGGTCATAAATAACAGAGTCATACCTGGCATTGCAGATAACATCCAGGTTGGCATACTCATCTACGACATACACCAAGTCCTTTTTGGCATACCAGCTGTCGCACAGGATGATGACATTTCTCTGTGCAGAAAACTCCGGCATAACCTGCCGTACCATGGATGCCGCCAGTTCCAGCTTGGATACTTCCTTTTTCCACATACGGTATCCCAGGGGAACTGCCAGGTAGACAATCCGCTGTTTCCGCCATACCGGGACACAAAGCATAAGGCTGACAAAACAATGCCCGTTGAGGTAATTGGAACCATTATGTGCGGCATGGTCGAAAAGTTTTGATACATCCTCAAACTTTTTCCCAAACTTTGCCACCATGGTGTCGTCAATGCAGAGAAAAACCGGCTGTGACTTCAGGCGTTCCGGAACCAGCTTCAGGGCCATGGCCGCTGTTACGTTCATAAACCTGGAATAATCCACTTTCGCATGGGAGCAGGCATAGTAAAATGCATTCAGTGATTTTTCCGTGATGCCGGACAAAAAGTGCCTGTAAAGGAAGCGTATGGAATGGGCTGATTCCATTGCCAGTATGGATAGTACCAGTAAAAACAGCGTCTCTACAGTAGGGGCAGAAAATGTTTCAAAATAAGTAAAAAAATATTGATGAAGTCTACCAATCAGGTTATCTTTGTTGTATAATGAGTTTATCGTACAGGGTCACTTTCCTTTGTAAAGGTTGTAGCAAACTCATTATACATCAGAAAGTCCTGTACGATACTTTTTTTATTAAAAAACTTGTAAAGTGGTGTAAGAATATTAAGTGTAGAAGCTTTAGATTTTCGAAAATCTTGAAGATGCAAAAACCAGTTATAGACAGCTCGTTCATAAACCCATAAAAAACAACTGAATACAAAAATAGACACGGTTATACTGCAAAAAGTTCTTGCCAAAGAAAAAAACAGTGCTTTGACAGGGATATTCGCAATCGCTGTATAATCTCAAGGACGCGGCGAAAATGCTGAATTTCCTGCAAACCAATAACATCATGGATATGGTGGGGCTTGATAAAAAATTCAAGTCCATGATAGGGGAACAACTGGATATTCAAGGGAAACTGAAACCCGTTGAACGGCGGCTTGCCACTCTGAAAAAGCACTTAGAGCAAGCCGACATATATTTCAAGTGTAAGGGAAAGAAGCCGCTGACCGAAGCTGAGCAAATCTTATTCACAACGGCGAAAGATTATCTTAAAGGCGTGATGAACGGCAAGACCACAATCCCGACAAAGGCATGGAAAGAAGAATACACCAAGCTGACCGCCGAGAGGAAAACGCTTAATCAGCGGTATCTTGTATTGAAAGAGGAAGTGAAAGAAGCGGAGAAAATCAGAAAGAGCGTTTACAGTATCTTGCGACAGGAACAGTGGGAACAACAGCCCCGCAGGGCGCAGGATATGGAGCGATAACAGATAGGGCGGCGGGGATAGTCAATGCCTATTACCGCCGCCCTATTTTAGTTTTTTATCTGCATGATAGGCTGGAAGTTATGGTACAGAGTTATCATGGAAATATTAACCATATTCTGGATGAACTGATAAACGTTTCAATCCAGGCTTACTCCGCCAATACGCTCGTTGCGCAATAATCTTGTCCACAATATATGCATGAATTTTTTGAGGCTCATCCAAAAGGGACAAAATTTGTGTCAACATTTCTTCTGCCCCATCTATTGGGACACGCTCCAGTGCCCGACGGACTTTTGGCTCAAGTTCAAGGCACAAAGGAATGTCCCCTGCTAGTGCGGCAGTCATAAACTGATTCCACGCAGGCCAAAAGGGCGCAATTACACTGCTTATAAGAGGTATAGTCTTAGCTGTTTCTGGGTCTACAAGTGTCCGATACTCTAAAATTCGTTCCAGTGCAGTTTCCGCTAAAGAAGTAATCTCTTGCGAGAAAATTTTTACGTTTCCTTTATATCCGACCCATGTCCCCTCTCTGGCTTCCCGTGTGCCACATACGGTAAACAAATATTCCCACTCGTTCCATAGATGTTGCATTCCTATATTCAGATAACTCCCTCGGTCGCACCAACTGCCCTGAAATTCCACAACCGTGAAGAACCAACCATTATCATCTATCCATATCCGGGTAGAACCTTTCTGGAACATCCCTTTGGGTTTCAGCACTGCCCGAACCGCTTGTTTGATGAGGGTATTGTAGTTTTCTTCCATATGCTTTTCCTCATTACAAAACATCTTCTCAACTCCAATTTATCAATTATAAAATATAGCACATCTCATCATCAAAAACAATCCCTGTGACGAGTAGTATTTTTTCGCATGGGGCGCGAAAAAATTTCCACTCTTAAACCCTTGACCGTCTGGATTTTTGCCGTTGCCATTTTGCCGCCGAAAACGGGGAACAGGATTTTACACAATCCTGCTCCGCTTTCGTCCGCTTCATTCTAACGGCAAAACCGTCTGCACTACTGCGGCGGCTGTCGTTTTACGCCCCTTTTTCTACCCCCGTTTCCCACCATGCCGAAAAGTTTTCCGTCAATAACTCAAAAAAGCACTTGACAAAACGCTTCATGATAGGCGGAGTGGTGCTTTTAAAATTACATGGATAATTGAGCGGGTATCTGGTAAAATGACCTTGCAATACAAGAAAATTTATTTAGACAATCGTGTCTAATGGTGAAGATAGGGCATTTCTCGCTTTGTGTCGTGTTTTGCTGTTGGCATTTATGGTAATGTGCAGGTGAAAGGAGGGGAAAAGAATGGATATGAAAAAGATAGGAGGATTTTTAAAGGTGCTTCGTAAAGAACGAGGATTAACACAAGAACAGCTTGCAGAAATTCTTCTTGTATCGGGAAGAACAATCTCTCGGTGGGAAACAGGAACCAATATGCCGGATTTAAGTATCCTTATCAAAATGGCGGAGTTCTATAATGTAGAAGTGAAAGAAATTTTGGACGGAGAAAGGAAAAGCGAGAATATGGATAAAGAATTGAAAGAAACATTATCTAAAGTGGCGGACTATAACAAATTGGAAAAAGAGAGGGTAACAAAAGCCGGAAATATTGCATTTGGCCTAGCCTTTGTTATTTGTGCGGCTGTGATAATCATTCAGCTTCTCATGGTGGGAGAATTGGTGCTTGTGGCAGGAGAAACTGCTGTTTTACTTGTTGGTGGAGCAGCTTATATTGGAGTGATGACCTATAATGGAGTTTGGGAGACTGGTTCCGGATTCAAAAGTACGCCATTTACAGATGCGTTGATAGCTGTGATATGTGCCGGAGTATTTGCGGCAGCATTGGTTATTTGCTATATCAGATTAGGCGCAACAACGTCTCAAGCGGTTCATAGCGCACTTATATTTTTTGTGGGGATTGCCATAGTTGGTTTTGGGGTATTGAGAATACTGGCTTGTATCAATCATAAAAGAAGAGAAAAAATAGAGCAAAGCAAGTGATAAAGGAAATCCCTTTTCCATATTTTCTATCAGTCATTTTTTCACATAATTCTTTGAATATGTGTCAATAAGAACATTTACATAAGGCTTATCGAGTGATACGCCGGATCTGTTTTTCTGTATAAACTGCAATAGTTCGTAGACAATGGATTGTATTTTAGGGGAAGAAACATCTTCTGACAAATCGGCGGTTAGTTTACCATATAGTATATCAGATTGTTTCCCAATTTCTTTCCAGAAAAGAACAAATATTCGATAGAATATCCTTGTTTTTGTTCCTTCCGTAGAATATAATGAATGAAGAAGGCGAGGTAACAAAATGGGAAATAAGTTAAATGCAATAGATTTATTCTGCGGCTGCGGAGGACTGTCTTATGGATTTGAGGAAGCAGGGTTTCATATATTATTGGGGATAGATAATGATTCAAAAGCATTGGAAACATTTGAACTGAATCACAATGGCGCAAAATCAATTTGTGGAGATATTACACAAATAACTTATGAAGAAGATATTAAACCATTGATTGGCGATCAGACCATTGATGTAATTATTGGCGGGCCGCCGTGCCAGGGAATGTCCCTTTCGGGCCCAAGAAGGTTTGATGATCCAAGAAATAAATTATATTTGTCATACATCCGCTTGGTGCAGGAAATACAGCCGAAAGCATTTGTGATAGAAAATGTACCGGGGCTTGTGGGGTTGTTCGGCGGACAGATTAAAGACAGCATTTTAGAAAAGTTCACAGAGATGGGGTATCAGATTCAATATAGAATCTTATGTGCCGCTGATTATGGAGTTCCTCAAAGCAGAAAGAGGGTAGTTTTTGTGGGAACAAGAAGCGGAGAATTCCTATATCCAGAGCCCAATAAAGATAAAGTGAGCTGCAGTATGGCATTGTCAGACCTGCCGGCCTTAGAAGACGAACTTGGAGATGAGAATTTAGAATATCTGACACAGCCGCAGAATGAATATCAGAAAATGATGCGTAAAAATTCCAAAGTAGTTAGAAACCATATTGCGGCAAATCATTCGGAACGAGTGAAAAAAATAATTTCTCTCGTTCCTGATGGCGGAAATTATAAAAGCTTACCGGCCGAATATATAAACAGCAGAAACTTCCATGTTGCATGGACAAGATTTGCAAGTGATAAGCCGGCGCCGACAATTGACACAGGGCATAGACATCATTTTCACTATAAATATAATCGCGTACCTACAGTGAGGGAATGCGCGAGACTGCAGTCCTTTCCAGACAATTTCATTTTCTTAGGGAATAAGACACAGCAGTTTAGACAAGTAGGCAATGCGGTTCCGCCGCTTATGGCACAGAGCATTGCAGAACAGTTAAAAAAAGTATTGGGAGATGAAAAATAGTGGAAGAGTATAAAATTCCAGAGGAGTATTATTTTAGACTGCATCATGTCCGGCCTAGATTTAAAGGCGATATAGAAAATGTGTTGATTTATGTTGCGGAAGAAATAACCCGTGTCGGTGAAAAAGAGACAGAAAAGTTCGTGGAAGAAGTAAATGCAGCATTATTCCGGTATCCGGGAAATGCGCACCGGGAACTGAAAACAATCAATAACTGGAGAACTGAGATATCGGCACTGTTTGGTTTTATAGAACATACAAAGACAACTGATAAACCCGGGAGAAGAGCGGCAGAGCTGGCCAGGAGCGGGGATTTAGTAGAGTGTTTTAAAACATTTCTTTATAATTTTCAGTATCCGGGGGCACATATAAAGCCGAATAGGGTTTTGGAACAAATTGGAGAAGGAATTCATTTTAAACCAGCACAATATATTTTAAGGCTATTGAGATATGCGAATCGTGCCGGCGGCAATTCTGTCGGAATTACTAAGTTTGAAGTATGCCACTGTTTATTCAATGATTTACGGGTTACGAGAGATTGCGAAGGTGTGGAGAAAACCTGGGAAAGAATTTCTCAGAACAGAAAAGGAGAATTAGCATACGATCAGGCAGGCGATGTGATAAGATATGCAGGCGATATAATTGATTATATGGAAATTGCGAATCTTTTGAAAACCTATGATAGCAGAACTTATTATTTAAATACCCTGGAGGAGGAATCCATAGTAAAGTTTTGCGAATCCAATGAATGGTTTAGCGGTTATGATACAATGATTAGCCAGAAAAGCGGAAGTATGGAGGCTGTCAAGTCGTGCGTGAACAGCTGGTTTTCTTATGTAAACAGAGATATGCAGGATACAGACTTCTCTACAGATATTCTGGCATACATAGCAAGCGATGAAGAAGAATTAAAACAGTTGAAGAAGAATACAACAAACGTAGAAACCAGCAGCCTGGAGGAGCTTGCACAAAGAGATGATATATTAGAAAAACGTATTTTTGCATGTTTCGATACGTTTACAACAAAAGACATTGGCGATATTGGAGAAAACTTAGTTCACGGGCACGAATGTATGCGGATTAAGCTGGGCGGACGTGAAGATTTGCTGCATTTAATCAAACGAATACCTACGCAGTTTGCAGTCGGATATGATATTAGTTCCGTGGAATTGGATGAACGGAAACGGTATATAGAAGTAAAGACAACGATTAGTTCAAAACCATTGCATTTTAATCGAATCCATCTGACAAAGAATGAGTGGAATACCGCCAGCAGCACACATGACAGATATTATGTATACCGGTTGATGTTAAGCAAGAATGAACGGAAATTGTTTTTACTGCAGGATCCAGTCGGGCTTTATAAAAAGGATAAGATCAATATGATACCTTCTGATGGCGCAGATATAACATTCGATCCGAAGGAAGTAGGAGAATTTGAGGAGTTGCTGACATGGAAAAATTAAAAGTTGCATCATTATTTTGCGGCTGCGGAGGAACCGATGTTGGTCTGGTAGGAGGATTTGATTTTTTAGGAAAACATTATAACTCCAATGATATGGAGATCGTTTATGCCAACGATATAGATGATAATGCATGCAATATTTTTAGGGAGAATTTTGGAATTACGCCGGACAATCGTGATATTAGAGAAGTTAAAACGGAAGAAATACCAGAGTTTGATATTTTGACAGGCGGCTTTCCGTGTCAATCTTTTTCGATTGTAGCGCAGAATCCAAAACGTTTGGGAGTGAAAGACGAGAAAGGAAAGCTTTTCTTTGAGATGTGCAGGATTTTAAAGGAACGGCAGCCGAAATGTTTTGTTGCAGAAAATGTAAAGGGAATACTGACAGCAAATAAAAGAAGCGCGTTTCCTTTAATATTAAGAGAGTTTGAGGAAAGCGGCTATGATGTGCAATATGAGATCTTGAATTCCGCGGGGTATGGCGTTCCCCAGAAAAGAGAACGTGTTATTATTGTAGGATTCAGAAAGGATTTGAAGATAAAATTTTCATTTCCTAAAGCAGAAATAGAAGATGAAACCAAGTATATTCCCTTAAAGTCCGTTATTGAAAAGCGCGTAGATGAAAAATATTTTTTCAGTGAAAAGGCCGTTGCAGGAATGATGAAAAAGCGTGAAAGCATGAATAAAGGGAGAGCGCAGGATATCAATAAACCATGTAATACGGTGGGGGCTCATTTGGCGAAGGTATCTTTAAACAGTACAGATCCAGTGCTTATGGAAGGCGGAAGATACAGACGCTTTACACCGAGGGAGGTTGCAAGGATTCAATCTTTCCCAGATGATTTTGAGCTGGTGGGAAGCGAGTCTGCACAGTACAGAGCATTAGGAAATGCAATTCCGCCGGTAATGTTTTGGCATGTAGCAAAAGCAGTAGGCAAAGAGTTGAAAAAGGATTAATATGGATAATCTGACAAAAGAGCAGCGCAGAAAAAATATGCAGCGTATCCGGGCAAAAGATACTGGTATAGAGTTGAGATTGAGAAAGGCATTGTGGCATAAAGGATATCGTTATCGGAAAAACGATAAGAATCTGCCGGGAAAGCCGGATATTGTTTTGACAAAATATAAGATTGCTATTTTTTGCGATAGTGAATTTTTTCATGGAAAGGATTGGGAAGTTTTAAAGCCTAGAATTGAGAAGGGAACAAATAGTGATTATTGGCTCAAGAAAATTTCCAATAACAGAAGACGTGATGATGAAGTGAACAAGCAGCTTTTATTCAGAGGGTGGACGGTAATTAGATTTTGGGGAAAAGATATTCAGAAAAATCTCGATGAATGTGTAAACGTTGTTGAGGAAGCTATCTTTGACAGTAAAATGGATGAAGCGGCAGATTTAGAAGAAATAAACTTGAATATGGATGAAGGCATCAAAGAGAAATAGAAGATTATTCGTTTTTGTCTAATTAAAAACTGTAAGTAAAAAGGCTCGTCCAAATGGAACAACCCCAATTTGGCAGGGCCTTTTCTCTTTCGCCGGCACATTAAAAAAATAAAGATAAAATTGCCCCAATATTTTTTCCTGCTTTGCGGCTATATAGGTGAAGGGATCTGAATTTTAGGGAAAGGAGATTTCAAGTGGAAGATGAACAGATTGTGAAATTGTATCTTCAGCGCAATGAAAAAGCATTAGAGGAAGCACAGCGTAAGTATGGCGCCTATTGTTTTCACATTGCCAGGAACATTCTTACGATTTGGGAAGATGCAGAAGAATGCGTGAACGATACGTGGAACTTATCGTGGAACAAGATTCCTCCGGTTATTCCAGCGTCCTTAAAAGCATTTCTCGGAAAACTCGTCAGAGACAGAGCAGTCAGCCAATATAGGGCAAATCACGCAAAAAAGCGATATAGAGGAATCGAGCTGATCTTTGAGGAGCTGGAAGAATGCATTCCATCCGATTTTGATATGGAAGAAAGTTTTGCCAATCAGCAATTGTCCGAATTCATCAATGACTGGCTGGGAGAGCTTTCGAAAGAGGACAGAGTACTCTTTGTCAAACGGTATTATTATGGCGATGCAGTAAAGAAATTGGCCAAAATGACAGGCTGCACGGAAAATCAAATGGCACAAAAGATGCTGAAATTAAGAAAAAGTTTGAAGGCATGTTTAACTGGTATCCTGTCTGAATAGCAGCCAGACGAGACACCGGACAGGACATAGGAAATGGGGTAAAGTATGAGAAAAGAAGATTTGTATCATGGAATATCAGGAATCCGCCCGGCTTATCTGGAAGAGGCTGATTCTTATAAAGTGCGAAAGCCGCTTCGGTGGAAAAAATGGGCGGCAGCAGCATGTATCTGCATCTGCTGCGGCACTGCCGTGCCGGTTTTGGCAGCGGCAGACAATAAAATTGCATATGAGCTGTTGTATCACATTTCGCCCTCTGCCGCTCAAAAATTAAAACCAGTCCGTATTTCATGCGAAGATAATGGAATTAAAATGGAAGTGATAGCAGCGGATATCGAGGGGAATAAGGCAGTGATATTAGTGTCCATGCAGGATTTAAAAGGGAACCGCATAGATGAAACGGCTGATTTATTTGACAGCTATAGTATTCATACGCCGTATGATCAGACCGGCGGCTGTTTTCTTGTTGGATATGAGGATGAAACTGCAACAGCAACCTTTATGCTGGAGATTGAACAGGCAAATCAAGAGTTGATTCCTGGAGACAAGATTACTTTTTCAGCAGGAGAGATCTTGAATGGCAGGAAACATAGTAATTTTCAGCTTGAAAGTATAGATCTAAAGAATCTGCCAGTAATAAACGATTTGAAGGAAGATCCCAATATCAGAGGCTGCGGCGGAATGGAACTGGATGCTTTTGATGAAGAACATGCGCAGCTTATGGAACCCCGGGAGGAAGCAATTGTCCTGGAAAAAGGCGCTGCCTTAACCGGATATGGAATTGTGGATAATAAGCTGCATGTACAGGTTCGCTATACGGATATTCTTAAGACAGATAATCATGGTAATATTTATCTGAAAAATAAAGATGGAGAGATTATCTATTGCCAGTACAGCGCTGCTTTTTGGGATGACAATGAGGCGGACAGTTATGAGGAGTATGTGTTTGACATCCCTGTTGATGACTTAAATAACTATGAAATATGGGGTGAATTCTGGACATGCAGCGCCGGCTCTGTAAAAGGCAGCTGGCAGGTGACATTTCCATTGACATATGCCAATCCATCTTCTAGAATAAATGAATGAAATAGAAAGCGGAGAATGGCAGTCTGTGGAGCGGAGTGCCGGCAGAGAGGTAAGGAGACAATGAAGAAAGAGAATCTTGTATTTCATACGGTACTGGCACTTGTACTTACGCTGACAATCATTTCTTTGTCCGTGGTGTTTACCCTGGCATTTCGGCCCCTTTATTATCTGGATATTTCTGCCCTTGGCATTGCGGAGCAGTCGGGGTATCCAGAAGAGGAGATACGGGAAAATTATGACGTTCTGATCGACTATAACATGTCTTTGGGCAGTGACAGGCTGGAGTTTCCGACCCTTGCGATGTCAGAGCCCGGGCGGATCCATTTTGAAGAGGTTCGGGCCATTTTTAATATTTTTAAGTATATGGCGATTGCAGGCGCGGCGCTGAGCATGGCAGGGATTGTATTCAGTGCCAGAAGAAAGGAATTCAGGTATCTGAAGCTGTCCTCTATTCTGACGGTGGCTTTACCTGCCTTGCTCGGCCTGCTGGTGGCGATAAACTGGGACTGGGCTTTTGTAGCCTTTCATCATCTGGCTTTTAACAATGATTACTGGATTTTTGACCCGGCGACCGATCCGGTGATCACCATTCTGCCGGACACCTTTTTCATGCACTGCGCGCTGATGATTCTGGGCTGCGTGGCGCTTGGAAGCGTTCTTTGCGCTTTGATTTACCGAAAATGCAGAAAATAGCTTATGAATTCCCTGTTATCATCAGATTACGGGGGTGCTTGTTAAATAAAATATCTTTTTGCTTTACATTGGATACATGGGTATAGATTTCTGTCGTGCTGATAGAGCTGTGCCCAAGTATTCTCTGGATATAACGGATATCAACATCCTGTTCCAGCAGAAGGGTGGCAAAGGAGTGCCGGAACATATGCGGGGTAAGATGCTGCTCAATGCTGGCAAGGCGGGCGTAGCGGTTGATCATAAAGCGCACGGATTGATCCGACAATTTCTTTCCCAGCCTGTTTACGAAAAAATATCCGCATATTTCTATATCGGCCCGAAAGGCTGTCTGATACAAAAGAAGTGCAGAGAGAACCTCTGGATTTCCAATCTGTACAATTCGTTCTTTTGCCCCTTTTCCATAGATTAAGATGCTTTTATTTTCAAAATCAATGTCTGCCGGTTTGAGAGAGCATAGCTCAGATATCCGCATACCGGTAGCAAACAGCAGTTCAATAACAGCGATATCCCGGATACAGCAGCGGAGCTGATGCTCAGAAGCTGCTTTTTCTTTCTGCTTGTACAGGGTCGAGAGAAACGCCTGTATGGAATGGAAGGGAATGGTCTTGGGGAGGAGCTTTGCCTGCCGGAAACGGATATCGAGCCGGGAAAAGGGATTTTCCTCCAGAAGATCCATGTATTCCATATAGTGGAAGAAGGTTTTTAGCGCGGCAATTTTGCGTTTTACCGTTCTGGGACTGTATTCCTTGTGCAGGTGTGTGATGTAGCTGTCAACAGCCTCCCGGGAATAGAATTCCGGGTATACTTTTTGATAGTCGTTGTATTGGTTTAGATCGATTTGGTAGGCCTTTAAGGTTTTGGGATCCAGCCGTTTCCGGCATGCGCAGTATTCCAGATATTTTGCGGCGTAATAATCGAAGGTGTTCATCAATCGAGACTCTCCTTTGCTTTTTCATCCATTATGCATGGATGAGGCGGTGTTTGTCTATGGGGAATGTCTTAAAAACGACAATTGGAGGTCAAAAATCGACAGAATAAGGACAGGGTGACACAAGGTGGGGGAATGGTGGTATAATATTTTAATTAGAAGTAGTGGTTGGGAATAATGACATAAAGGACTAGATGATTAAAGGATAATTCCCGATTATTGATAA
>CAJTFE010000065.1 GCA_910575725.1 Clostridia bacterium
TGAATGCTTCATAGGGCTGTGGGTCTCTTGATGGGATCCATGGCCTTTTATATTTCAGGAAGGAATTCATGCTCTGGCAGCGTGCCATATTTTCGGTAGGATTGTGCATTCACAGACAGCACTGCGCAGTCAATTGGATAAAGGTTGGAAAAATAATTCGTCATTTGCGTCTCCCTCAATTCGCCGTCCGACACCATGAGGACCGCCTTGGCTGGGAGCGCAGGCTCACCTGCCATTCTTTCCGGCATGCTTTCGGCACCCATCTGTATGAGGATGGCGTTGACCTGCTTACCATTAAAGCTCTGCTGGGACATAAATCTTTAAGCTCCACCGCCATTTATGTCCATCTGGCCTCCAATGGCACCGGATCCGCCGTCAGCCCTTTTGACCGCATGGCAGGTGTTTCTCATGGGTGAATTTAAGATCCGGCAGGTATTTGAAGCTTCTTATCAGGCTTATTCCGCAAAAGCGCCTTATCTGTCGGATGTACAGCGTAAAGCGGCACATTCCATCCTGAAATGTAAATCCCCTTCCCTCGGGTGTAATGTAAGCCGCTGTGACTGCTGCGGACATATGGTATTCCACAATAATTCCTGCCGTAACCGCAGCTGCCCTGACTGTCAGGCTGTCTTAAAAGAAATCTGGGTGGACAAGCGCAGGGCCGAGGTTATCGATTCCCCCTATTTCCATGTGGTATTTACTCTTCCGCATGAACTGGGGCCGCTCTTTTACCACAACCAAAAGCTCCTTTACGGACTCTTCCACAGATGCTGCGCCCAGACCCTTCTCGAATTAGCTTCAAGCAGGAAATATCTCGGGGCTGTGCCCGGCATCATACAGGTCCTCCATACCTGGAACCAGGAGCTTTCCTACCATGTCCATATGCACTGTATTGTTTCCGGAGGCGGTCTTACAAAGGACCATAAGATACGCCTCTCTTCCAATAACTTTTTTATTCCGGTCAGGGTTCTGAGGGATAAATTCAAGGGAAAGTTTATGGCCTGCCTCAGCCTGCTTTACAAAGACGGCTCCCTTGTTTTTCCTTCCTCCTGCTCCGCTCTTAAAAATCCCTGCTCTTTCAGGAAGTGGAAGGATTCCCTTTATGCAAAGGACTGGTGCCCTTACATAAAAGAAACATTCAACGGATTCGGCAATGCAATTGAATATCTTGGGCGTTACACCCACAGAATTGCTGTTTCAAACAGCAGGCTCCTTTCCGTTTCACGGGATTCGGTCTCTTTTTCTGCCAGAGGTTTAAAACCTAATGACCCAAAACGCACCATTACACTGGACAACATTGAATTCATCCGCCGCTATCTGATGCACGTCCTGCCTTCCGGTTTTCAGAAAATCCGGTACTATGGTTTCCTGAACAACCGCATGAAGACACACAACCTGACGGTTATTTTTAAACTTCAGGGCGGACAGCGTTTCCGGCAGCGTTATGCCGGTATGGCCATGGCAGAACTGCTCAAAGCGGTCTGGGGTTTTG
Source organism: Clostridia bacterium (assembly GCA_910575725.1). Lineage (GTDB taxonomy): Bacteria > Bacillota > Clostridia > Lachnospirales > Lachnospiraceae > Laedolimicola. Next base: position 1,493 of record CAJTFE010000065.1, read on the forward strand.
ATATCCGCATCTGCCCGGAGTGCGGCTGTGCTTCCATGAAGCAGCTTGGAAGAATGTATGCGGCTTCCGGATAAAACAGCGTTTTTTCATACTGTTTTTCAAGACCTCCCGGCGGAAGGTCTGTGAAGCATGCCCTTAAATACGAATACCGCATAACAAAGACCTGCCTTCACAGCCTTTTTTCATAGGATTCTCCTGTTTAGGGGAGCTGGAAAAGATACTATCCCCATATACATACCGGCTGCACGTCCGCGAATTGGTACAATTGGAAAGAATCACATTCCGAGCAGTTTTATCTTTTGTATAAAGCTGTTCTCTTTTTCTGCTCTGAATCTGATACTTTCCTTAAGAATTATACCACAATTCCGAGAGCGTGGAAATAGCGAGTTTTCCGGGCTGATTTCCTACCTCTTGGATATACGGCACAGGCAATCAAAAAAGTATACACTTGAGATAGTTCATCGATGGACAAGCCTCTTGAAAACTAAATGACCGTCTGAAAAGGAATACCCCGGCTGGGGAAGTGTGCTGTGACCCCGCTTCTGGACACCGTGACCAGAGAGGGTGAGCGTACCAACGCCGGAACACGCCGCAGGAATGGGGCAGGAAGCCTTTTCGGGGAAAACGGCAGCAAGAAGAACAACGGAGGGTGTGCATGAAAGAAAGACCCTATCAACATTTGCCACCGCTGGAACACAGGCCGGACAGCTTCCCCTACCGCATGACCCCGGCGCAGAGGAAGCGGGCCAGCAGCCTGATCCGCCGGGAGTGCTGCAACTGTGGTGGTGGAAACTGCTTTGCGCTGGACGATGGCGACACCTGCACCTGTCCGCAGATGATTACATTCTCCGTCTGCTGCAAGTGGTTCCGCTGGGCGGTCTTGCCGCTGGATAGGACGCTGGAAGCGGAGATTTACCGTGACTGTGCTTTGAAACGCTGCTCGGTCTGCGGAAAGCCCTATGTGCCAAAATCCAACCGGGACAAATACTGCCCGAACTGCGCCGCCAGAGTACACAGGCGGCAGAAAACAGAAAGTGAACGGAAAAGGAGGTCTGCTGTGGACAGTTAAGGCGGAGAAAAGCCTTGATTTGCAAGGCTCCGCAAGCCCAAAACCGGGGCGGGCGGTATGTTTTATCGCCCACCCCGGAAAACGGGCTTCTAACCGTCCACAAAACACGCTATGACAAACACGATTTACATTCACCAGCCGGAGAAAGTCATCAGCTTCACCCGGCTCCCCAATTTCCTTTTTGAAGCCCCATCATTCAAGCCCCTGTCCAACGAAGCGAAGGTGCTGTACGCCTTTATCCTGCGGCGGGCGGAGTTATCCCGGAAAAACGGGTGGGCGGACGAATATGGGCGGATTTACCTGTATTACCCCATCTGCGAGGTGGTCGCCCTGCTCCACTGTGGGCGGCAGAAGGCGGTGAATACCCTGCGGGAGTTGCAGTATGCGGGGCTGGTGGAAATACAGAAACAGGGCTGTGGAAAACCCAACCGCATTTACCCAAAATCCTATGAAGCGGTTCCAAACACCGACTTCAAGAAGTCTGGCTGCGGTACGCCGGAGGGATGAAAACCGTACCCTACAAGTACGAAAATCAATCCTCTTGGAGTACGGAAACCGGACGATATATAGAAATACAGAGATTAAAACCATCTATTTATATCGATTCCATTCCAATCCTATCAGAGATATTTTCGGCGGGAAAACCCGCCGGAAAGGAATGGAATGGGGAAAGGAGTTCAATGGCGCAACACGCAATTTTGCGATTTGAGAAACACAAGGGCAACCCGGCAAGACCGCTGGAAGCCCACCACGAACGGAAAAAGGAGCAGTACGCCAGCAACCCGGACATTGACACCAGCCGGAGCAAGTACAATTTCCATATCGTCAAGCCGGAGGGGCGCTACTACCATTTCATTCAGAGCCGCATTGAACAGTCTGGGTGCAGAACGAGGAAAGACAGTACACGCTTTGTCGATACGCTGATAACCGCCAGCCCGGAGTTTTTCAAGAAGAAATCCCCGGAGGAAATACAGGCGTTTTTCAAAAGAGCGGCGGACTTCCTCATTGACCGGGTAGGCCGGGAAAATATCGTGTCGGCGATAGTACACATGGACGAGAAAACGCCCCACCTGCATTTGACCTTTGTTCCGCTGACAAAAGACAACCGCCTGTGTGCTAAAGAAATCATAGGCAACCGGGCTAATCTGACGAAATGGCAGGACGATTTTCACGCCTATATGGTGGAGAAATACCCCAACTTGGAGCGTGGGGCGAGCGCAAGCAAAACAGGAAGAAAGCATATCCCCACCCGGCTTTTCAAACAGGCGGTTTCCCTCTCAAAACAGGCGAGGGCAATCGAAGCCACGCTGGACGGTATCAATCCAATCAACACCGGAAAGAAGAAAGAGGAAGCCCTCGCTATGCTCAAAAAGTGGTTCCCGCAGATGGAGAATTTTTCCGGCCAGTTGAAGAAATACAAAGTCACGATAAATGACCTCTTGGCAGAAAATGAAAAGCTGGAAGCGAGAGCCAAAGCCAGCGAAAAGGACAAGATGAAAGGCATTATGGAACGGGCGAAGCTGGAAAGCGAGTTACACAACATTCAGCGGCTGGTTGACCGTATCCCGCCGGAGGTATTGGCGGAGTTGAAGCGGCAACCGAACTATGGAAAGGAAAGGTGATTTTATAACGATTATCAGATACAAAAAGGAAACCGAAATCGTGACTTTTCAAGGGAAAGAAATCACGCTGGAAAATCTCTCCCCGATATTCACGCCGGAGCAGGAAGCGGCAAAACGCCGGGAACTGGAACAACAGCTTTATGATGTGTTCCGAAAGTACGCCGATAAGCGGCAGAAAGAGGAAGCCGGGGCATAAGTTTTTCCAGCCACATCATTGATTTACGGGGCTGTTGGCGGTATAATAAGACTGTCAGCAGCTCCGTTTCTTTTTTAAGAAAAGGAGCGACGAATGAATAATCGGATAGACGCAATCTATGCAAGACAATCGGTAGACAAAAAGGACAGCATTTCCATCGAAAGCCAGATTGAGTTTTGCAAATACGAATTGAAAGGCGGTAGTTGCAGGGAATACACAGACAAAGGATACAGCGGCAAGAACACAGACCGCCCGAAGTTTCAAGAGTTGGTGCGGGATATTAAAAAGGGTCTGATTGCGAAAGTCATTGTTTACAAACTTGACCGTATCAGCCGTTCCATTCTGGATTTCGCAACCATGATTGAGCTGTTCCAGCAGTACAATGTGGAGTTTGTTTCTTCCACGGAAAAGTTTGATACTTCAACCCCGATGGGCCGGGCCATGCTGAATATTTGTATCGTGTTCGCACAGTTGGAACGGGAAACGATACAGAAGCGGGTGACGGACGCTTACTATTCCCGCAGTCAGCGGGGCTTCAAGATGGGCGGGAAAGCCCCCTATGGCTTCCATACGGAGCCTATCAAGATGGACGGTATCAATACAAAGCGGCTGGTAGTGAAGCCGGAGGAAGCGGCAAATATCCGGCTGATGTTTGAAATGTACGCCGAGCCGACAACTTCCTATGGGGACATTACCCGGCACTTTGCGGAACAGGGCATTTTATTTAATGGCCGGGAACTGATACGCCCCACGCTGGCGCAGATGTTACGCAACCCCGTCTATGTGCAGGCGGACTTGGATGTGTACGAGTTTTTCAAGAGCCAGGGGACGGTGCTTGTCAATGATGCCGCCGACTTCACGGGCATGAACGGGTGTTATCTCTATCAAGGCCGGGATGTGAAGCCGGGCAAGGCCCAAAGCCTGAAAGACCAAATGCTGGTGCTTGCGCCCCATGAGGGGATTGTCCCCTCGGATATATGGCTGACCTGCCGCAAGAAGCTGATGAACAACATGAAAATCCAGTCCGCCCGGAAAGCCACCCATACATGGCTGGCGGGGAAAATCAAGTGCGGGAACTGCGGGTACGCCCTTATGAGTATCTTCAATCCCTCCGGCAGACAGTACCTCCGCTGTACGAAACGGCTGGACAACAAAAGCTGTCCTGGCTGTGGGAAAATCATCACGGCGGAACTGGAAGCGGTGGTGTATCGGCAGATGGTGAAAAAGCTGGACAGCTACAAGACACTGACGGGCAGGAAGAAAGCGGCAAAGGCCAATCCCAAAATCACCGCCCTGCAAGTGGAACTTGCCCATGTGGATAGCGAGATTGAAAAGTTGCTGGACAGTCTGACAGGCGCAAATAATGTGCTGCTCTCCTATGTGAATGTGAAGATAGCCGAACTGGACGGACGCAAGCAGGAACTTCTGGCGAAGATGGCGGAGTTGACCGTGGAAGCCATCAGCCCGGAACAGGTTAGCCAGATTTCCGGCTACCTCGACACTTGGAAGAACGTATCCTTTGACGACAAGCGGCGGGTGGTGGATTTGATGATTACCACCATTGCCGCCACAAGCGACAGCTTAAACATCACATGGAAAATCTGACGGGCATATCAGCGCCCGTCAGACCGTTACCTTGTGTAGTCCCTTGTAAACTGTACTTTACTTCATACAAAATAACAGGAGGGAATATATGGATAAGTTACAAGAACTACTAGACGAATTTGATAAAAGAATAAGAAAAGAGGATTTGAAAAATGTAGATAAAGATGATCCAAATGGACAGTACAATTTTTATATTCCTAAAATAAAAAATTACTTTATCCCATTTATTGAAGAAAGTTTAAAAGACATAAATTATATTGGACGAGAGGAACAATTTTTTCAAGGCGTATTTAACCGAGAATATTTGATTGAAGCAACGATTTATTATGTGGAAACAGCAAAAACAAGAGGTGCATCAGACGACAATAAAACTAAGAGATGTAATTCTATAAATGACTTTCTTATAGCGTTTGAACGTTTTTATGAGTTGGTATTGAAAAATAAATACCGCATGATGTCTGTACATACATATTTACCAGCAACAGATGAATTAGTTGCTGATATACGAATGCGTTTAGAAAAGAAAGGGTATGTTCTTTTAGAATCGGAAGAATTTCCTGCAATTCATAAAGAAGAATATGATTTTATAAGAAATTATTTTGAGAATATAAGTTCATTAAGTGATAAACAACTTCAAAGTTATATTATTGTTCAACTTACTTTTTTATACGGATTATCATTTTCAACGATAAGAAATATTCACACAAGAGATGTTGATTTAGAAAAAAGGACATTAAAAGTTTTGAGCAAAGATAAAAAAGATTTTATAATACTTGAATTGCCATATAGTATTTTTATAAATCTTAATCAACATATTGTTCAAAATGCTCTCTACGAAGATGAATTGATTTTTTTTACCAACGAAAAGAGGAAAATTGGTAAACCTATAGCAAGCTCTTTTTTGAAAGATGTTTTAACAAGAATAAAGAATTTATATAATAAACAATATAATTGTAATGAAATTGTGCTTAAGCGTTTTACTCATTTGGGAATGATAAAATATGCTATTTCAAATATGTTAAAAGCTAATTTGGATTTTGCGACTATTGAAAATCTGACAAATAGAGATATTAAGTTTATTCTTGGTTGTCGTCCGTATAAAAATAGCAGTGAAAAGCAGAGCAATTATATTAATACCAAAATAAGAGCAACTAATACATATTATGAGATATAAAAATATATTTGTTTAATATGTGATAACAGGGAATGACAGCCTATTAGTTATCATTCCCTGTTATTTTTTCATTGAATTTATAACCAACTCCTAATACGGTTTTTATATAAATCGGGTTTTTACAATCCGGCTCTATCTTTTTCCGCAGATTACAAATTACGGTAGAAATGCTTGATTGACAACTATCACTGTCCATGTTCCAAACAGCTTCAAAAATTTGTCTCCTTGTGAGGACAATGCCGGGATTAGAAGCAAGGAGTATAAGAGTGCTGTATTCAAGACGGGTAAGGCTCACGTCCTCCCCGCCTTGAAGTACCCGGCGTTGAAATAGTCTTATTTCCAATCCCGGAAAATGTAATATTGGGCAGGAAATGGGCTGAACGACTTCCAATTTTATGTACTTTGCCAACATGGAAAGTATTCTATTGACTTCCTGCTCCTCGCTGTCCTTGTAGGTTAAGATTGCTATTTTTCCTATGTTATTACCCTCCTGTGAGTTAGAGTAGGGGTTTATTTTATACCCATATATGAGGAAATAACCATTCTCTGAACTTCACTTGTTCCCTCGTATATTTCTGTGATTTTTGCGTCACGCATTAAACGTTCAAACGGATAATCTCTTGAATATCCGTCATAGCCTGCAAGTTGCGCACAACGGCGTGTCACGTTTGTAGCCGCTTCTGCCGCATATAATTTACCCATAGCCGCAAGATGTGAAAAAGGTTCGTGATCCTGTTTTGCCTGTGCCGCACGATATACCAGTAAACGGGCGGCATCAACTCTTGCCTGCATATCGGCAAGTTCAAACTGTGTAAACTGATACTCGGAAATTCTATGTTCGCCCTGCATATGTTCTGTGACATACTTTTTGCAATGGTCAATCGCTCCCTGTGCGATACCTAATGCCTGTGCTGCTACGCCGATACGTCCGCCATCTAAGGTCATAAGTGCCATTTTGAAACCTTTTCCTAATTCGCCTAACAAGTTTTCTTTTGGTATTTTACAATCCGTGAAAACTAATTCGTATATAGCTGAACCGCGGATACCCATTTTCTTTTCCTTTGTTCCAAAAGTAAAGCCGGGAGTTCCTTTCTCCACGATAAAGCCGGAGATGCCTCTGCTACGTTGGCTTTTATCCGTCATTGCGGTAACAAAATAGGTATCTGCATAAAATCCGTTTGTGATGAAGATTTTTGAACCATTCAGCAGCCAATAGTCGCCCATATCAACAGCGGTTGTTTGCTGATTACCTAAGTCACTCCCTGCGGACGGCTCTGTTACTGCAAATGCACCTAATTTTTCTCCTTTCAGAAGCGGCACAAGGTATTTCTGCTTCTGTTCTTCTGTGCCAAACTCTGAAAGAGGGAAAGAGCCTAAAGAATGGTGGTCAGACAACATAACGGAAGTAGTGGAACAATGTTTTGCTAATTCCTCAATCACGGCAATGTAGGCAAGATAGGAATGTCCTGCGCCGCCGTATTCTTTCGGATAACAAATCCCCATCATGCCTAATTCTGCCAACCTGTTTCGGTGTTCTTCGGGAAAGCGTTCCTGCTCGTCAATTTCTGCCGCCAATGGAGCAACTTCATTCACACCAAATTCGTGAATAAGGTCTATTACTTTCTGCTCGTCCGCACTAAACTTGAAATTCATATGTAACCTCCTTGAAAACTGATTGATATTTTTTCTTTACCGTTTTATAATAACATGAGAAAAAGAATAAAAAAATTCAATAATTTTAATTCTAAAATTCGATAAATTCGATATATTAAGGAGCGTTAAAATGAATACAAAGAGTTTAGTCACTTTCAAGACAATTCTTGAAATGGGGAGTTTCCAAAAGGCAGCGGATAAGTTGGGATATACGCAATCTACGGTAACATTTCAGATAAAGCAGCTTGAAGAAGAACTGACTTTGAAATTGTTTGAGAAAATAGGCAGACGCATGGAACTTACGCAGGCAGGAAAGGATATTATGCCTTATATTGATATGATTTTGCAGGGTGCAGAACAGATCGGCAATTATGGAAAAAGCCTTTCTGAAATATCCGGCTCATTAAAACTGGCAATCCCGGATTCTATTTTAATCTATAATATGCAGCCTTTCATACAGGCGTTTACACATGAAGCACCGGGTGTACAGCTTGTAATTAATTCCATACAGTCCGGGGAAATCAATCAGTCTGTTGTGGACGGAACTGCCGATATAGGCATAAACTGTGAAAAAGAAAGTTATCCCGATAGCGTCATACATAAGCAGCTTGGTAACTATAAGGCGGTTCTTGTTGCTTCTCCTTTTGCTGACAGAAGTCTGCTTGACTTTGTTACGCCGCACCAACGCAAGCCGTTTAGTTTGATTTGTAATGAACCGGACGGGTATTATCAGTTGGATATGGATAAATATCTTGCAGAGAAAGACATTGTTCTTAATGCGCCTATGAAAGTGCAGAGTATAGAGGCGGTAAAAAGATGTGTTATGAATAATTTGGGAATTGCAGTTGTTCCCACATATTCTATTGGGGAAGAATTGAAAAACGGTTCTCTTATACCAGTTAAAACGGAACTTGATGAAAAAAAGTATCATTCTTTTTATATTTATCACAAAAATAAATGGATAAGCCCACAAATGGAATTGGCTATGAATTTGATGAAAGAGTATTTAGGAAACGAAAATATATAGTGTTTTTCAAAACAATTTGTAGTATAATCAAGTTAGATTGCAAAATGAGGATAATATCATGGATTCACTTATTAAAAAACTTTTTGAAATCGCAACAGGGAAAAAAGCAAAGATATTTTGGGCTATTTTTTTAGCAATAATTGTTATACTATTAGTCCTATATCCATATATCGATGCAAATTTTCTTGTGTTTAGTAGAATAAATAAGCGGATTGATATATTGGAGAGAGTAACGCAATTAGACCTCGATAAAATTAATAAGAATTCTGCATTACAGAAGGAATATAATTCTGTTATTGGGGAAATTAGCACCATACGGGAAAGATCTGTCGGGACAATTACAACAAGACAAGATACATATAATGACAAAACAATAAAATTTATTTCAGGTGGAAGTTTATTTTGGCTAGTTAGTTTGATAGTTCTGTTTTCCAAAAATAAAAAAGATAATATTTCGGTTTTGAAAAAAATATTCAATAATGTGATGTCTGCCATTTTATGTGTTTTTATAGGTTATTTTTGCGCATTGATTGGGAAAAATATGCCAACTATTATAAATGTATGGTTAAATGCAGTCGGATTCCCATGTATCCAAATAGCAATTATTGGATTAATAGTTTATGGAACCTCAAAAAATAATAAAGAATAAAAGTTATTGTTTTATAGATTCTGTTTCATGTATAATAAAACCATCAAATAAAGGGAAGTGAGACTTATGGCACCAGAAGCACAGGCAATCACCAATAACACTATTATAAATAACAGTTATTCTGAGCAGGACGCTATCCAAGCTTTATATACTGAACTCCAAAAAGGCATTCAAAGTATGAAGAATGGGGAAGTATATACAATCGAAGAAGCATGGGAGGAACTTGATAAAATTTAATGCCTATGGAGAAACCAAGTAAATACAAAATTCTTTTATCAAAAGATGCCCTAACAGATATTAAAGAAACTAAAGAATATATTCTTACCACTTTTAAATATCGGGAATATGCAGAGAATTTTTCTAAAAAAATTAAAAAAGCAATAAAAGAATTAAATGTATTTCCGACAGGCTATGAAAGTACAGGCTACGTTATAGAGGGATTGGAGATTTACTTTAAACCATATAGTACATATTTGATTTTCTTTGTTATTGAAGATTATACGGTTACTGTTATCCGTGTGTTAAAGGATAGAATGTATTGGCAGTCAATTATAAGGAAAATGATAAAAATCAACAGATAGAAATGAGATAACTTGTTTCTGTCTGTTTTATTTTGAGGAGCGTGTGGGTATGCGTCTTAGTGATTGTATTTTGGTAATCGTCAAAACGCTCGCCTTTCGCTAAAGTCATTTTTAGTCCATACTTGAAAAAAGCAATAGATTTTTCAAGGAGGAACTAAAGACTATGGATCAATGTACTCATGAAGTCCGTGCCGAATACTGGAAGGGAATCATTAGGGCATGCGGACAA
>CAJTFE010000066.1 GCA_910575725.1 Clostridia bacterium
TCGGTAATCTGCACCAGTTCATAAAAAATGGTGCGTCACTTGAAGCTGTTTTGAAATTGGTAGGGTAGTTTTGTGCAAATTTCTATATTTGCTCATTTATAGCAGGAAACTTTTTGCGCTTCTCACAAAGACACAGCAAAAAGAATTGGAGCGTTTTATTTCAGAAAGTAAAAATTCTGAATCTGATAGTGTCCTTTCTCCATGCTATCCTGCCTTTTATGGTCAGTATTCCATTCCAAGGCAATCAGATCAGCCATTAACAGAGATCCAGGAGGGCGATTTGTACTTCTGCTTGGAACAGCGCCTTGTTACTGGTGGTATGTGTGATATGCTGACCGACCAGAATTATGCGACCGTTGAAGCAGCTCTGACAGCGGGAACCATGCCAACAGATTCTCGTAGTATTGTAATTGACTATAATGTGGTAAAGAAGAATGAAGATATGGGGGTTGGCTCAATGGTTGAAATTTCTTTTGGAGAGGGACAGCCATCTGTTTCTGTTACTATATCGGGGTTATATGCTCCCGCAAAGGCATATTCAGGACATGGCAGGATGCACTTAGATGGAGCGACTCTTTTTGCACCAGAAGCGTTGTTCCATGAACTGCACCCGGAAATCGCTTCTTTCGATTATTCATGGAGCATCGTGAACGACCCGAAAAAAACGGACTATGTGGGGGCTGAATTGAAAAATATTGTTGCCAGCCATAGTAATATTGCCTTAGATGAAATCAATACAGTGATTGAATATGAAGAAATGACAAATTCCTTTGCATTTGGCAGCATGGAGGTACTTTCATGGCTGGTATTCCTCTTTGGCGTTATCAACCTGATTAACACGACACTCTCTAACCAGATAGCCCGAAAGCAAGAAAACAGTGTTTTGCGTTCCATCGGTCTGACCCAAAAGCAGCTATGTAAAATGAACATCTGCGAGGGGCTGTGCTATGCGCTCTTTGCAACATTGGCGACGCTGATCGTTGGGCTTCCGGCTTCCATCTTTGCTTGCAGAAAAATGAGCATAGGTGCTTTTGCAGGAAATGTAGTACCTTACAAATTCCCTGTTTTGGAAATGGGCCTGTTCATTCTGGTGTTGTTCGGAATGGAGATAATCTTGTCTGTATGGACAATTCGCAGACAGAAAAAGCAATCCCTGATTGAACAAATGCGGGCTATGGAATAAGCGTATAAAATTTGGAGGACTTATCTATGGATAACGATAAAAGAAAATTAACAGAAAAAGAATTAAAACGTAAAAGTGACTTTGAAAAATTCAATTCTGAAATGCAGCAAAAAGGATATAAAACGAAAAATATAATTATCAATACACAACAGGCAAAGCCTTTATGTCTTTTAATTATGCTGCCATTTATGGCTTTAGCATTTTGGATATACTATCATGTGAATGGTTTTGATTTGGATTGTCTTTCGTTGGGATTTGTTGTAGCATTGATTGTGCTTATTTCATGCCTCACCATTCTGCATGAGCTAATACATGGAATTACCTGGGGGCTTTTTGCAAAAAAACATTTTCATTCGATTGATTTCGGAATTATTTGGAGTAGTTTTTCTCCATACTGCACTTGCTCCGAACCGTTGAAAAAGTGGCAGTATTTGTTAGGAACTGCTATGCCTACATTGGTTTTAGGAGGTGGGAGTGCAGTAGCTGCGGTGATGACAAATCAATTACTAATATTTTTGCTGGCAGAGTACATGATTGCATCAGGTGGTGGAGATTTTCTAATTGTACTGAAAGGCATGTTACACCGCACTGATAAGCAAGAAAGTGTGTATTGCGACCATCCTTACGAATGTGGTTTTGTTGTTTTTGAGAAATAGAAACGAATACTATAAATCGGGATTTAGAATAGTCGCTTTCGGAGCCATTTTCTGAAAAATTCAAGTTCAGATTCTGTATGAAACCAATGTTCGCCTCCTTTTTGCACTGTAAGTTCACAGCCAAATTTGTTTGCAAAGGTTTTCACATAATCATACTCGCACAATGTGTCACCCTCTCCACGAAGAATATATGTTTTGTGATTCCATGCTTTAATCGGATGGCTTTTTACATATTCATAATACGGAAAGTATAATGGCTCTATATCATTCTCTATCTTTATCTTTTCTTTGAACTCTTCCTCTGTGATTTGGCAATAATCCATTAGATTATGAATAATTCGCTCCATATCTGTCACAGGAGAAAGAAACCACACATTCTCTATTTCCATATCTGCAAATGTAAGCAATTCAAAATATGCTCCCATACTACAGCCAAAAAGTGAAATTGCCTTGCTTTGACTTGCTGCATATGAGTACATTGTTTTCAATTCTCGAATACATTCAGCGGGCATAATAAAATCTGTTTCATATATTCTTTCTCCATGTTGCGGCAGGTCAAAGCTAAGAATCTGATAGCCTTTTGTAGCTGCTTCTTCCGCAAGTACCCAAATACAGTCGTCAATTTTTGAAGAATGACTTCCATGCGCCGCAATTATTATTTTATCACTTGGCTCTCCCCATGATATAGAAGGGATGCCGTTAATTCTAATTTTATTCAATTCCATATTATTTTCCTCCCAATTCCAATTTGCCATTGCTTTATAATATATCCGTTTTTCCAAACATGAAAACAACTTTTCATATTTCCTGTTCATCAAAGCGGAACTTGAACAATGCAGCAACAAGCCGGGATTTTATGCTGTCCTCGGTATCCCTGTCGATATGCCCGTTTTCAATGGCAGCGATTCGGATTCGCTTGCTGTAATGCCGTAAAACCTCGTCCACGGCTTCCGGCTCTCCGCTGGTCGCCCGGACAATTGTTTTATAGGGCAAAAGGTTCGGATTCCCCATGTGAAAGCACCTCCATTTTCTTTTGCAGGAGTTTTAACGTCCTGCGGATTTGATACCCGGTCGTACTCCGGCAGCGTCCGTACATTTCCCCGATTTCCTGCTGTGTATAATGCCCGAAATAGTAAAGGAAAATGATTTCCCGGTTCTTCTCCGGCAAAGATAACAGGGCGGCGGCAAGTTCTCCATTGGTGAGGATAACTGTCTGACCACAGATTGTAATGGGATATTCTTCATAGGGTGCTTCAAAATATTTGTCTGTTGTGCCTAAAGGATAAAACTTTTCTTCTGTGAGGTATTCAAGGGATATTTCTTTTTGCCGCCGTCTGCTCCTGTCACGCCATGCGTTAATAGCCGCAAAGCGTATGACGGTCTTGCAATAGCCATTGAACGTATACATGATGTGTTCTCTGTATGCTTCTGTGCAAGGCATAGATGATTCCCCCCTTTCTCCCACATGGGGCGGTGCATGGTTAATGGTTACATTTATAATCCAGAGCTACGGCAGCATTTAGACTGTTGCCCCCCTGATTACCAAGTAGTAAAACCGCAAAGCAAAATCAACATTTTATAGTAATTGGTTAATTTCACCTGTTTGTATTGCATGGATTTTTTCGCTTATTTTTTCCCTTGACCAATCCCACCACTTTATTTCCAATAATGTATTTATCACGTTTTCTGAAAATCGTTTCCTTATCAGTTTAGCTGGTACTCCTCCGACAATCGTATATGGCGAAACATCTTTTGTAACTACGGCACGAGTGCCAATAATCGCTCCGTCGCCTATAGTAACGCCTGCAAATATAACAGCTTCATATCCAATCCAAACATCATTGCCGATAACAATATTGCCTTTATTGTCCCATGCATTAGCAACATCTTTACGGTCTAATTCCCATTCCTCAAAAAATATAGGGAACGGATATGTTGATAAAGAAGTTAATGTATGGTTCGCACTGTTAAAAATAAATTTTGCCCCACAAGCTATTGAACAAAATTTTCCAATCATCAATTTATCTTTGTTAATCGGATAATGGTAAAGAACATTGTTCTTTTCAAACAGAAGCGGGTCATTAACAAAATCGTTATACATTGTAAAATCACCAATAGATATATTGGGATTTGATATAACAGGCTTCAAGTAGATAGTTTGTTTATCCCCAGAACGGGGGTATATGCGCTTTTCTAAAATATCCATATCAGTCACCTTGTCCTTTCTATCGTTTATTTACATTCTACTTTTCTGTATTTTTTATTTCAATACACTGTATAGTTCGGTATGATTTAGTATAAACAAAGGAGCCGCATTATGAGCGACTCCCACTTGTTATTTTTGATATATAATTTTTCGGATAGCATAAACAGAAAGATTGTATTTTTCAGCAAGAAGTTTGATAGAAAACCCATTATTATACTCAATTATAATCTCTGAATTTCTTTTCCTTAATTCTTCTTTATAGCCGGACAGTTCTCCCCAATATCGGTGTTGTTTTTCATCTACTGGAATATAAATATATCCTCCCTGTATGTAGCGTTGTAACTCCTTAACCAATTTATCGGGAAGAAGTGAATTTGCATTTATATATTTCATGCGAGCTTCCTCCTTGATTAGATAGTCAAGTAGCAAAGCCAGCATATTTAATATATTAGCGACTGTTATTACTCCATGCAAACGTCGCTTCTACTGGCTTTGCATGGAGCTGTACTTCATTTTTTCTTTTTTTATTGGTACGCATAAGCTCACCTCTTTCGTTTTGTCTGATTTGAACAGGGGTATTATAACATTTATCCTTCACAAATTCAATGTTTACGATAAGAAAGATATAAGGAATAAGGGAGATTCCGTAGTAGTCGGCATTGTGGAAAAATCTAAACTTTTGGATTTTTCCACAAATCCAAACTTATATAAAATCCAAACTTTTCTGAAAACAGCTTGATAATTGGGGATTCTTGCCGGAAAAAGTTTGGATTTCGTTTCACAAAGTACAATACTCCAATTATGACAAAATGCGTAAAACACTACTATTTAGCTCTGTTTCAATCAATTTATTCTCATTTCTGACAAGAGAAGTACAAAACAAAATCCAAACTTTTTTATCAGAAAATGCCTTGAATAAAGGATTTACAGAGGAAAGTTTGGATTTCTTCTAAGTTTGGATTTGTGGGAATGTGTATAACTGGCTATCTTATGGAATTGTGGGTAACTCTGTTTGCAGGACGTGGGAAAGCTGCACTTTAGCTTTTCCATGTGCTGTGAATAGAGTTATCCATGATTCCATAGCCTGTTATGCACATTTCCATAATGCTTGTCTTTTGGTCTTTGGGTCGGAATAGTGTGATACTGGCGGTCTATCTCTTGTTTTCGGTTGCTTGCTTCTTTACCGTACATGAGCATTGGAGCCGGGGTTGTCCGAGCCGTAGCCCTCCAGCAGATTGACAACGCCCCAAACGCCGAGGCCCGCGCCCAGCGCGATAACAAGGGTCTGCAAAGTGGTGATAGCGGATGCGAAGAATGCCATATAGTCCTCCATTTCTCCGGGATATTCCCGGGCACAAGAAAAGCCGCCCGGTGTAGGCGGCTGGCTACTCCTTGGGACAAAATGTCCCAAAGCTATACAAAAGCGTCCGGGTCGTCCAAATCGTCATAGTTGAGGATGTCCTCGTCCTCGTCTATGGGCGTTTTGTCCGGCACGTCCGCCTCGTACACGGTGTACTGCTCGTTGGGATTGAGCTTTTTTATACGGCGGCAGATAAGCCGCTCCAGCGAAAAGGCGTTTTTCTTCTTGTCCGCCTCCGCCGTGTATCGGTAGTTGGGGTGCTGTTTCAAATCATATTTCCGGGAATAGAACGGCGGCAGGCCCCGCAGTTGCAGGATGCACCTGTCGCCGGGCATGGTGGCAAGCTCGGCGGGGGTCATAAGCTCCCGGCCCAGCCGTTGCGTGTTCTGGTTGTAGCTTTCGGACTGCCCTCGGGAGCGGCCCTCGGTCTGCATGGAGATGGTGGCCTTGCCCAGCCAGTTCTCGGAAATCTCCTTGATAGTGCTGGCCTCCCGGCCCCCGAGGAATACCACGCTGTCCATGTTGCCGAGTATCGTCTCGGCGTTCTTGTCGTAGATTGCCTTACATTGGGCCAACTGCTGGTAGAACAGCGTCAGGCTCACCTCCCGGGAGCGGATGACCGCCACCAGCTTTTCGAGGTTGGGTACTTGCCCGGTGTTGGCGGCCTCGTCCCACAGCACCCGCACATGATGGGGCAGGCGGCCCCCGTGTACGTTGTCCGCCCGTTCACAGAGAAGATTGAACATCTGCGAAAAGGCAAGGGCCACGATAAAGTTATAGGTGGTGTCGGTATCACTGATGATGAAGAACGCCGCCGTCCGTCTGTCCCCCAGCTTGTCAAGCTCCATCTCGTCATAGCTCATAATCTCCCGGAGTTGCGGGATGTCAAATGGGGCCAGCCTTGCGCCACAGCTAATAAGTATGCTCCGCGCCGTCTTGCCGCTGGCCAGCTTATACTTTTTGTACTGCTTGACCGCGAAACAGTCCGGCTTGCGCTTTTCCAGCCCGGCGAACATATAGTCCACCGCGTTCATAAAATCGTCATCGTCCTCCTTGACCTCCATGCCGGAAATCATGTCAACAAGGGTGTTCATGTTCTTGTCCTCGTCCGGGCCCTCGAAGATGATATAGGCGATAAGGGCGCAGTATAAAAGCGTTTCTGATTTCGTCCAGAACGGGTCGCCCTCCTTGCCCTCGCCTTTGGTGTTTGCTATTAGGGTATTGACAAATTTCAGAATGTCGGCCTCGTTGCGGATGTACGCCAGCGGGTTATAGTGCATAGAGCGGGAAAAATCAATGCTGTTGAAAACCTTGATTTTATATCCCTTTTTCTTTTGCAAGAAATACCCCGCCTGCTCCAGCACCCCGCCTTTTGGGTCTACCACCACATAGGAGGAATGGGCCTGCAAAAGCTGGGGCGTGAGCCAGAACCGGGTCTTGCCGGAGCCGGAGGAACCGACAACACAGCAATTCAGGTTCCGGGCGTTGGCGGGGACGGCGGGCCGGGTGTTGGTGGTGAGAAATTCCGTCCCGGTCAGAATGATGTTGTTCTCAAACTTGGGGTCGGTGAACGGCTTGATGTCTTTTTCCGTTCCCCAGCGGGCCGAACCATACTCTTCATCCCGGCGGTATTTTTGGGCTTTTTTGCTTTTCTGGTAGATAATCAGCCGGATCGCCACGGCCCCCGCGATGCCAGTGAGCCAGTCAAAAGGAGCAAGCCCCGGCGCGAAGTCGGCAAAGGCCGGGCCGAGGGCCGCCACCATCCCCACCAGCTTGTGGGCCAAATCCGCCCCCGCCGCCAGACGGTAGGCCGTCCCCACCTTTAGGCAGGCCCACGCGATGAACAGATAGGGGAGGTTCGGCAAAAGGTACTTTTTCAGCTTATCTGTCCTCATGGGCGGCCTCCTTTACGCGGTCTTTCCTTTGGGGCGCGGGCTGGCGCAGTATCTCGGCGGCGGCCCGTCTGAGCTGTTCCCGGATGGGTACGCGGTCAGTCTTTGCCTTATCCAGCACCCGGCGGGAATACTCCCCAAAACAAGCTGTGATTGCATCCGCCTGCCCGGACTTGAAGAACAGCAGATATTTGTCCGGCCCGGTCTTGTAAAAGGCATAGTCAACATTCCACTTCCGGGCCACCCGGTCAAATTTCTTTGGGGCCCCGGTGAGCTCGATGCTGTTGGTCGCCGCGCCGTGGGCCATGAGCTTTTTCACGGACTGCCTGCCGTGGGGCGTCTGGTGGGCCCGGCGTTCCTTTTGTATCTTCCGGCCAGCCGCCCGGAGCGCATAGGCCAGCACCCGGGCCGAAAGTTTTCCCGTTCTGATAGAAAGTGCTATCGTGCGCCGGGAAACATCCTCGTCAATCAATCAAAACCGCCTCCTTTCATGGGGGATAGGCCCTCCGGCCTTTGGGACATTTTGTCTCGAAGTCACCGCTCGTCCCGGTTTGTTTCCGGGTGCTTGCGTTCAGCCGCCAGAGAGGAACGGTCAATCACTTCCTTGTAGGCGGCCATCTGCTCCCGGATGGAGAGCCGGGGGAGGGCAAAAACCTTGTGCTCCTTGGGAATATCCTCTATCCCGTGGTAGACTTCCTTAATATCGCCCGTCTGGACGATATAGCCGCCGGGGGCAAGGTGGCCGTCCTCGTTGATGGATATGTCCCGCCCGTATGCCTCATAGTCAAAGTAGTCTTTCAGCTCGGCGGGGATCGGCAAATCCTCCGCAAAATAGCGGCCCAAATCCTCCTCGCTTTCAATCTCCGGGTAAAATTCAAAGCAGTCCAGATTTTCCGCAAGGTTGATGATGTCCGCCACGCTGGAGGTATGCGCCCCCATATGGAGCGCGGCCTCGAATTTTTCAATCTCGCTTTGGGGGAGCTCCGAAAGCAGGCAGGCCAGATGGTTCAGCTCGTCCAGATTTTCATACTCGCCCAGATAGTCATAGAGCCCCAGCACATCGCCATCAAAGCTGGTGATGAAAAATTCCTCGTAGCGTATGCCGTCCACGCCGATATTCTTTAACAGCGCCTCCACCGCCTGGGGGCTGGTGGGGAATTTCAGCGTTTCCCCCACCAGCTTGCCCTCGTTGTATTTCCCCAGATTGGTGATGTACGCCTCGAACAGCGCGGCCACGTCAGCGGCGGCCCTGTCCCTTGACGGTCAAAATGCCCTCAAGGGTGGTAGCGGTGATGCCCAGCCGCTGGGCCACAGCGATGTCGTTCTTCATGGACTCGGTGACGGTATGCCCGCACACCACCAGTACCCGGGAGCGGCGGAGCAGATCGCGGCCAATGTCGATGCTGCTCTTGTGCTCCTCGGGAACCGCGTCATTGAGGAAAAGGGGCAGGAACAAGGCCGGGCAGATAGGGGCAAAGCCCGCATCGTAGACCGCCCGGCAATACTGCGCGGCCAGCTCCGCATTTTCCGTGTCGCCGCCATACCAAGCGGCGGTGATGTAAGCAAGGGGTCGTTTCATAGTCGTTTACCTCCGATATTTTAATAGTTGTCGTTCAACCCTATCCCCCCGCCCTTTCCCATTCATGGGAAAGGGGGCGGCTCTGGAGGATATATCCCCCGCCGCGCCGGGAGGGGTGGCACAGCCGGGGCGGGCCGTCAAGGGCAAGCCGCCGCAGGCGGCGGGCGTTCCGCCCCTTGACCGCCCACTCCCGGCTGTGCTCAGTAGCAGGCGGCGACGGGGGATATACCACCAGAGCCCCTCTCTAAAAGAACGCTATGCAAGGCGCGGGGGAGGGGCGCGGGAAAAAGAAAAACCTCGGGACAAAATGTCTCAAGGCTTACTTTTCCCGGTCGGTCTTTTTCTCCGGGGCGGTGCGCTCCGGGGGCTGTTTCTCTTTCCATTCGGCCAGCAGGGACATAATCTGGTCTTTCATTTCCCGGGGCGTGGCGTCCTTGCCGAAATACTTGTTCAATTCAGCGGCGGAAATAATCACTTTGTCTACCTCCTTTTTTTCACGGCTCAAAATGCCGTCAATCACATCGCCGTTCAGTTTCCCGTCCTTATCCAGCTTGCGGAGCTCCTGGGCCTGGGAGAGCGAGGGGGATGCCTGCTCGCCCTCAATGGAAACGGCGATAAACCTCTGGTTTTTGGGCTTGATGAACGAGATTTCCACGGCGGGGGTGAAAGACAGCTTTTTCTCATTCACCATAGACTGGAGCTCCGGCACAAGCTCGGTCAGCCGGATATACCGCTGTACCTGCTTGTAATTCATGCCGTTTCGTTCCCCCACGATTTCCGTGGAGCGTTTTCCAACGTCCCCGGCGGCCACGCCCTCCATCTTCGTCCCTTGATGGCTGATGGCCTCCACCTGCATTTTCAGAGACTGGGCCTTTTCCATCGGCAGAATCTTTTCCCGGTGGCGCAGGTTGTCGTCCGTCATAGCCAGGATTGCCTCATCGTCCGTCATGTTGCGGACGATACACGGCATATTTGCAAACCCGGCCAGCTCACTGGCCCTCTGGCGGCGGTGGCCCGCGATGATTTCATAGCCCCCGCCCTCGCGGGGACGCACCAGCGCGGGCTGGTGTACGCCGTTGTCCTTGACCGACTCCACAAGCCCTTTCATTTCCGCATCGTCCCGCACACCGAAAGGATGGTCTTTGAACGGGAACAGCTCCGAAAGTTTGAGATATACAATCTCTTCCTTTTCAGCGCGGGTCGCGTCACGGGGCTGGGGCGGCGGCTCCGGCGCAGGAGCGGCGGGGGCCTCTTCCTTGCCCTTTACCGTGGCGGCCTTTCCGCCCTTGCTTTGGGACATTTTGTCTCGAGGTTGGGACGGGGGCCTGTCCGGGGCCGCCTTGTCAGCCTTGGGTGGGCGGCCCTTGCGGGCCCCCGTCCCTCCCGGTTCGCCGGGCCCCGCTTTTTCTTCCTTGGGCTTGCGGCCCCGCCTGCCCTTGGGTTTATCCGGCTCGGGCTTTTTTTCTTTGGCGGCCTTGTCCTTTTTGGCGGGCCCCTTTTCCCCGGCGGCCTTATCTTCCGGGGCCGGGGTGGGCGGCTGTTCCGGTTCGGGCGGCTCGTTCTTTTCCACCTCCGCACGTCCCGCCGCCCGCTGTTCTGCCATGAGCTTTTCAATCTGGTCAGCGGATACACTCACCTCGCCGGGAGCACCAGCCGGGGCATCCTGGGCGGGCGCATCCACGGCGGCCTGCTCGGGAATGTTCTCCGGGGCCGGGGGCTCCGGCGCGGATGTTTCCGGGGCAGGAGCATCCGCCGGGCCAGTATCGAACAAGCTGGGCTGGGGATTTTCCTCCGGGCTCACGTTCAGTTTTTCGTCTGCCATTCGTTACCTCCTTTTTTAATTTCGTGAATGTTGCACAAATCTTGCGCTAAAAGTTTGTTACTATTTTTTCGCCTCCCTCCCGGCTATCCACGCAAAAAAGCCGCCCGTTTTTTCATGCTGGACGGCTTTCTGCGTAATGTGATAGCTCAAATAATATTTTTTTGTGGGTGTAGGCTCCGAAAAGCCTTGATATTAGAGGGCACTGAAAAAGTCTGATTCTTTGAAAAAGAATTGGGCTTTTTTCAGTGTAGGTATTATAATAGAAGTATAGGGAAGGAGGACTCCGAAATGCTGAAAGATCATTCACAGTTGAAAT
>CAJTFE010000067.1:0-847 GCA_910575725.1 Clostridia bacterium
ATACTGGGAGGAGCTGGTTTCCTTTACCAGAAGTATGTTTAATTCCACCTTTAAGACAAATCCCCATCTGGATAGGGCTATTATGACAGGCATTACAAGGGTCAGCAGGGAGTCTGTCTTTTCAGATTTGAATAACCTGGAGGTCGTGACGGCTACTTCTGAAAAATATGCAGACAGCTTTGGTTTTACAGAGAAAGAGGTTTTTGCAGCGTTAGATGAATTCGGGATGTCTGATAAAAAGCTGGAAGTAAAAAGCTGGTATGACGGGTTTACCTTTGGAAATTGCACAGATATCTACAATCCCTGGTCTATTTTAAATTATCTGGACAAAGGAAAATTAGATACTTATTGGGCCAATTCCAGCTCCAACAGCCTGGTAGGAAAGCTGCTTAGGGAAAGCGGCACGGATATCAAGCAGGACTTTGAAGCCCTTATTTCCGGCCAGTCAATCATAGCCCAGATAGATGAACAGATTGTGTACGGGGAGCTGGACGGAAGCGCAGAAGGAATCTTCAGCCTGCTGCTGGCCAGCGGTTATCTAAAGGTACTGCGATACGGCGAGTACAACAATGAAGATGTGGATGAATTGGACTATGAACTGTGTCTGACAAACCGGGAAGTAAGAAAGATGTTCCGCGTCATGGTAAAAAGCTGGTTCCGCAAAAGCCGGAAGGAATATAACGGATTTATCCAGGCATTACTGGAGGACGACGTGAAGGGGATGAACTTCTACATTAATAAGGTAGCTCTAGCAACCTTCAGTATCTTCGACTCCGGAAACAAGCCTTCAGAATCCGCAGAGCCGGAACGCTTTTACCACGGCTTTGTGCTGGGGCTGCTGGTGGAA
>CAJTFE010000067.1:879-10311 GCA_910575725.1 Clostridia bacterium
TAACCGTGAAAGCGGCTTTGGCCGGTATGATGTGATGATGGAGCCAAAGGGAGACGACGACGCAGTCATTCTGGAGTTCAAAGTACAGGATCCGGAGGATGAGAAGGACTTGTCCGATACAGTAAGAGCTGCATTGGAGCAGATCGAGAAAAAGAACTATGAGGCAACCCTTGTGGAAAAAGGAATTCCCAGGGAAAAGATACGCAAGTACGGATTTGCTTTTTGCGGGAAAAAAGTTCTGATTGGATCCAAGATTTGAAAAAGTCAGGAAGGATTGAGCGATATGGCAAGAACAATAGGAATTGGGATTCAAAGCTTTGAAAAAATAATAGAAAATAATTATTTTTATACGGACAAGACAAAGTTTATAAAAGAATGGTGGGAAAGCGGGGATGACGTCACACTGATTACCCGTCCCAGACGTTTCGGCAAGACACTCAACATAAGTATGACTGAGCAGTTTTTTTCCATAAAGTATGCCGGAAGAGGTGAACTGTTTGAAGGGCTGTCTATCTGGGAAAGCGAGAAGTACAGAAAGCTGCAGGGAACCTATCCGGTGGTTAGTCTTTCTTTTGCGGGCGTAAAGGAAAACGATTATGAATCAACTGTCCGAAGGATAAAACAGATCCTTACAGAGTTGTACTATGATCATAGCTTTTTGTTGGAAAGCGGCTGCCTGCTTCCTGAGGAAAAGCAGAATTTCCGCAGTGTTTCTGAGGATATGCCGGATACTACCGCTACCATAGCGCTGCATCGGCTGTCAAAGTTTTTATACAAATATTACGGCAAAAAAGTGATTATTCTTCTGGATGAGTATGATACCCCTATGCAGGAGGCCTATGTAAACGGATACTGGGAGGAGTTGGTTTCCTTTACCAGAAGCATGTTCAACTCAACTTTTAAAACAAATCCCCATCTGGAGCGAGCCATTATGACAGGCATTACAAGGGTCAGCAGGGAGTCTGTCTTTTCAGATTTGAATAACCTGGAGGTCGTGACGGCTACTTCTGAAAAATACGCAGACAGCTTTGGTTTTACAGAGAAAGAGGTTTTTGCAGCGTTAGATGAATTCGGGATGTCTGATAAAAAGCTGGAAGTAAAAAGCTGGTATGACGGGTTTACCTTTGGAAATTGCACAGATATCTACAATCCCTGGTCTATTTTAAATTATCTGGACAAAGGAAAATTAGATACCTACTGGGCCAATTCCAGCTCTAACAGCCTGGTAGGAAAGCTGCTCAGGGAAAGCGGCACGGATATCAAACAGGATTTTGAAGCCCTTATTTCCGGCCAGTCAATCATAGCCCAGATAGACGAACAGATTGTGTATGGGGAGCTGGACGGAAGCGCAGAAGGAATCTTCAGCCTGCTGCTGGCCAGCGGCTATCTAAAGGTACTGCGATACGGTGAATACAACAATGAATATGTGGATGAATTGGACTATGAACTGTGTCTGACAAACCGGGAAGTAAGAAAAATGTTCCGCATCATGGTAAAAAGCTGGTTCCGCAAAAGCCGGAAGGAATATAACGGATTTATCCAGGCATTACTGGAGGACGACGTGAAGGGGATGAACTTCTACATTAATAAGGTAGCTCTAGCAACCTTCAGTATCTTCGACGCCGGAAACAAGCCTTCAGAATCCGCAGAGCCGGAACGCTTTTACCACGGCTTTGTGCTGGGACTGCTGGTAGAGCTGTCTGACCGCTATACCGTAAGCTCTAACCGTGAAAGCGGCTTTGGCCGGTATGACGTGATGATGGAGCCAAAGGGAGACGACGACGCAGTCATTCTGGAGTTCAAAGTACAGGATCCGGAGGATGAGAAGGACTTGTCCGATACGGTAAGAGCTGCACTGGAGCAGATCGAGAAAAAGAACTATGAGGCAACCCTTGTGGAAAAAGGAATTCCCAGGGAAAAGATACGCAAGTACGGATTTGCTTTTTGTGGGAAAAAAGTTCTGATTGGATCCAAGATTTGAAAAAGTCAGGAAGGATTGAGCGATATGGCAAGAACAATAGGAATTGGGATTCAAAGCTTTGAAAAAATAATAGAAAATAATTATTTTTATATGGACAAGACAAAGTTTATAAAAGAATGGTGGGAAAGCGGGGATGACGTCACGCTGATTACCCGTCCCAGACGTTTCGGCAAGACACTCAACATGAGTATGACGGAGCAGTTTTTTTCCATAAAGTATGCCGGAAGGGGTGAACTGTTTGAAGGGCTGTCTATCTGGGAAAGCGAGAAATACAGAAAGCTGCAGGGAACCTATCCGGTAATTGCGCTGAGTTTTGCGGATATAAAAGAAACAAATTTTACAGATACAAAAGAAAAAATCTACCAGATTTTACAGAACCTTTATATTCAGCATGACTTTTTGCTGACAGAAGGCTTTTTAAAAGAAGGGGAAGAGATTTTTTTTCGGAAAGTAACTTCCGATATATCAGAGGTGACAGCCTCTCTCGCTTTAAAATCTTTATCTTCTTATTTGGAACGCTATTATGGAAAAAAAGTGATTATTCTTCTGGATGAGTATGATACCCCTATGCAGGAAGCCTATGTAAACGGATACTGGGAGGAGCTGGTTTCCTTTACCAGAAGTATGTTTAATTCCACCTTTAAGACAAATCCCCATCTGGATAGGGCTATTATGACAGGCATTACAAGGGTGAGCAGAGAGTCTGTCTTTTCAGATTTGAATAACCTGGAGGTCGTGACGGCTACTTCTGAAAAATACGCAGACAGCTTTGGTTTTACAGAGAAAGAGGTTTTTGCAGCGTTAGATGAATTCGGGATGTCTGATAAAAAGCTGGAAGTAAAAAGCTGGTATGACGGGTTTACCTTTGGAAATTGCACAGATATCTACAATCCCTGGTCTATTTTAAATTATCTGGACAAAGGAAAATTAGATACTTATTGGGCCAATTCCAGCTCCAACAGCCTGGTAGGAAAGCTGCTTAGGGAAAGCGGCACGGATATCAAGCAGGACTTTGAAGCCCTTATTTCCGGCCAGTCAATCATAGCCCAGATAGACGAACAGATTGTGTATGGGGAGCTGGACGGAAGCGCAGAAGGGATCTTCAGCCTTCTGCTGGCCAGCGGCTATCTAAAGGTACTGCAGTACAGTGAATACGGCGACAATGAATATGTGGATGAATTGGACTATGAACTGTGTCTGACAAACCGGGAAGTAAGAAAGATGTTCCGCATCATGGTAAAAAGCTGGTTCCGCAAAAGCCGGAAGGAGTATAACGGATTTATCCAGGCATTACTGGAGGACGACGTGAAGGGGATGAACTTCTACATTAATAAGGTAGCTCTAGCAACCTTCAGTATCTTCGACGCCGGAAACAAGCCTTCAGAATCCGCAGAGCCGGAACGCTTTTACCACGGCTTTGTGCTGGGGCTGCTGGTAGAGCTGTCTGACCGCTATACCGTAAGCTCTAACCGTGAAAGCGGCTTTGGCCGGTATGATGTGATGATGGAGCCAAAGGGAGACGACGACGCAGTCATTCTGGAGTTCAAAGTACAGGATCCGGAGGATGAGAAGGACTTGTCCGATACGGTAAGAGCTGCACTGGAGCAGATCGAGAAAAAGAACTATGAGGCAACCCTTGTGGAAAAAGGAATTCCCAGGGAAAAGATACGCAAGTATGGGTTTGCTTTTTGTGGGAAGAGGGTTCTGATTGGAGCCAAGATTTGAAGAAGCCAGGGAGGGTTGAGAAGTATGGCAAGAACGGTAGGGATTGGGCTTCAAAGCTTTGAAAAAATAATAAAAAATAATTATTTTTATACAGACAAGACAACGTTTATAAAAGAATGGTGGGAAAATGGGGATGATGTTACACTGATTACCCGTCCCCGGCGTTTCGGAAAGACGCTTACAATGAATATGGTTGAGCAGTTCTTTTCCATAAATTGTAAGGACAAAAAAGGCATCTTTGAGGGTCTGGCAATCTGGAAGGAAGAAGCATACCGCAGGCTTCAGGGCACACACCCGGTAATTTTTCTTTCTTTTGCAAGTGTAAAAGGAAGTTCATTTTCAACCGTTAAAAAGATGATTTGCCAGAATATCAAAAGGCTTTATAACCAGAATGATTTTCTTTTGGAAGGAAACTGCCTGAACGCTGCTGAAAAAGAGGCATACAGGGCGGTTTCTCCAGAGATGGAGGAGTATCTGGCCTGCGATTCGCTGAAAAATCTGTCAGAGTATTTATATCGCTATTATGGAAAAAAGGTGATTATTCTGCTGGATGAATATGACACGCCTTTGCAGGAAGCCTATGTAAACGGTTATTGGAAAGAACTTACCGTATTTACCAGAAGCCTGTTTAATTCCACTTTTAAGACGAATCCTTCTCTTGAAAGGGCGATTATGACGGGGATTACGAGAATAAGCAAGGAATCCATTTTTTCGGATCTGAATAATCTGGAGGTAGTTACTACTACTTCCGAAAAATATGAGACCTCCTTTGGATTTACCCAGGAAGAAGTCTGGGATGCTCTGGAGGAATATGGTCTGTCTGAGAAAAAAGAAGGTGTAAAGAGCTGGTATGACGGCTTTACCTTTGGAACCAGAACGGATATCTATAATCCTTGGTCGATCTTGAATTATTTGGATAAGAAAAAATTTTCTCCTTACTGGGCGAACACCAGCAGCAACAGCCTTGTAGGAAAACTAATCCGTGAAGGAAGCAGAAAAACAAAGACGATTATGGAGGATCTGCTGGAGGGAAAGGCTCTTCACACAGAGATAGACGAGCAGATTATCTTTAATCAGCTGGATCAGAAGGAAAGCGCAATCTGGAGCCTTCTGCTTGCAGGTGGTTATCTCCGGGTGGAAAGGTTTTCGTTTGATGAGGAATGGGGCCGTAAAGAGTACGATCTGGTACTGACAAACAAAGAAGTCCGCACCATGTTCGAGGGAATGTTCCGCGACTGGTTCGCGGGTAGTTCGGCTTCTTATAATGAATTTGTGGAGTCGCTGCTCCGTGGTGACTTGGAGGAAATGAATGAATATATGAATTGTGTGACAGAGGAGACCTTCAGCTTCTTTGACACCGGAAAAAAGCCATCCAAAGCCCCAGAGCCTGAGCGTTTCTATCATGGCTTTGTGCTGGGACTCCTGGCGGAGCTCAGGGGCCGCTATATCTTAACCTCCAACCGTGAAAGCGGTTTTGGCCGCTACGATGTGATGCTTGAGCCCCTGCATGACACAGACGATGCCATCATCATCGAATTCAAGGTATTCCGCCCTGCAAAGGAAAAGAGCCTGGAGGAAGCACTGAAAGCCGCCCATGCCCAGATAGACGAGAAGAAATATACAGCTGTCCTGGAGACAAAGGGAATCTCGCCGGAGCGTATCCGAAAGTATGGGTTTGCTTTTGAGGGGAAAAAGGTTTTGATAGGTTAATATTTTAAATATAGAAAGAATTCCAGTTCCGGCTGCCGGAACTGGAATGTATATCTTTTCGGGATAGGTATTTATGGATAACCTCAGGGTAGGCTTTTAGAGAGCTTTTCAAGGACTGTTCTTTGGCTTGTGACAGCCCTTGGTGATTGAATTCTATGTGGCATTTAATAGATGTCAGCTAATAACTGCTGCTGCAGCTTTAATAGTTCCATGTCATCCGGCAGCAAGGGAAGAAGCTGTGAGAGCACAGACATGGCTTCTTGGTACTGGCCGTTTTGGATCATGGTTTTCAGTGCAGCCTTCATCTGAAAGGCTAACTGCTCGAATTCCGGTCCGGCTGCCGGGGCTGGATGGTCCAGCTCGTTTTTCAGAAGACGTAAGGCCTCGCGGATGACGCCTGCCATCTGAGGGCAGAAGCTAAGAATCTGCCGGAACAGGCGGACGGTCTCGGACGGATTTCCCTGCTTCCAGCTGTCAAGGGCTTCCAGAACAGCAAGGGACATACGGCAGTCTGCCGGGAGAAGGTGACAAAAACTTTCCTCAAACATGGAGCTCTGGTATTGGCTTTTATAAAAGGAATGGATACATAAAGCATATTTTTCCAGATTTTCCAGAAACGCCTTCTTCATAGGGAAGCCTTTAGCAAGTCTTCGTTCTAAAAGAAGCTTTTTAAGCCATAGTCCCTGCAGTGGATGTTCTTTGGAGAGGAGTTCTCCGGCCTCCCACAGATGTGAGTCTTCTTCGTAGGCGGTTTCATTTACAATGCTTGCAATACATTTCTGCCAGGAATCCAGATCGATTCTTTCCAGAAGTGCAGACAGATCCTTCTTCTCTCGCAGAGCTTTTTCTATAAGCTTTTTTTGCAGATATGGCTGATCAATTTCTCTTAGGCAGCGCTGGAAAAGGAAGTGATCCGGATCGCTTTTGCCACTGTTGTTTTGTTCCTCATAAAGCAGCCTTTGAAAGAGCAGATAAGAACAACCGCCGGAAAGCCCGGCAAACAGCTGAAGCAAATGAGGCGCATACGCTTCCTTCCATTGTTCCAGAAGGGGATAATAGCCTTGGAGCAATGTTTCATCTTCCCATGGCAGAAGTTCCAGAAAGTACCTGGCTTCTTTCAGATTTTCAAGCTCCAGCGAGGCCTTTACACAGTTTAAACGCACCGGATAGAGGTATTCCGGCTGCATTACCTTGTCCCTGCACATGGTTCCAAGCTGCTGCTTCAGCCATAGATCTGGATGGCGTTCCATATATGCTGCAAGAGATTCAAATTGAATGCCATATTCCAGCAGCTTCCCATAGTCCTTTCGTTCTTCATAAATTCCAATCATTAACTCAAAGAGAACCAGACGTACCAATTCCATGGGTTTTTCTTTTTCAAAAATACGGAGAGCCTCTTTCTCAGCCTGTTCATACTCCTTTTTCTTATACAGGATCTCTACAAGCGTCATTTGAAGCCAGCCTTTGAGGAACCGCTCATTCTCTCTGCAGATACTGCGCCCCTTGCGGCACATTTCTTCTGCTGCATCCCACTTTTCTTCTGAGATATATTCTTGGGCCAGTTGAACGTAATTTTTTGTATAATCCGGGCGCCTTTCAATATCTTCCAGAAGAAGGGGAATATTCCGTGAAGCTTTGCCGTCGGTTTTTCCCACAGTTTTTCCCAGATAGCCATAATGGTGTACATAGGATTGAAAGTCCTTACAGGGAGAGAAACAAGGGCTCAGTTCTTCATGAATGGGATTTTCAAAGTGCAGCTGAGGGGTTTTTTGAGCCATTCGGTAGACGATAGTATCTGCATATCTGGAGCCTTCCCAGTTCAGATAATTGCGCTGGATATAACCGGCAAACTGATACTGCCGGTATTCGCCGCTTCGGAAAAATTCACAGATTTCCGTCACATCGTCAAACCATTCGTCATCGTCCAGGTAGAGAAACCATTCTCCTTTTGCCTGCTTAAGACCTATATTTCGGGCTGCTGAAAAATCATTGCACCAGGTAAAGGGAATGATTTGATCCGTATAACGCTCTGCGACCTGCCGGATGCGCTCATCTGTTCCGGTAAATACGACAATGAGTTCTGCCGGAACCTGCCTTAGAAGAGGTGTTAGGGAATCCAGGCAGCGCTCCAGAGTGGCAATTCGGTTGGAGGCCAGAAGAGATATGGTAAGGGGCAGCTTCATAGGGGTTTACTCCTTTTCTGTTATCAAATTTTACAACAAAAAAACGCCGTTCCAAAGGACCGGCGCTTTTTTGTTGTTTATTCAGCTTACTGCAGTAACTGCAGAACTCCCTGAGGAACCTGATTAGCTTGGGCAAGCATAGCCTGAGAAGCCTGAACCAGAATGTTATTCTTGGTGTAAGCCATCATCTCTTTTGCCATGTCTACGTCGCGGATACGGCTCTCAGCAGAGGTGATGTTCTCGGTCTGAACACCCAGGTTGTTGATGGTGTGCTCCAGACGGTTCTGAAGAGCACCGAAGGTGGAACGCATAGAGGAAACCTGGTCGATCGCATCGTTGATGATGTTGATCGCTTCCTTTGCCTTAGCAGCAGTCGTAATCTTAATCGTTGAAATTGTCTTTGTAGTATCCAGACCGCCGGTAGAATTCTTTAATCCCAGCAGAGTCGTGGACATTCCGCCCAGAGAAACTGTCAACTGATTATGAGTAGCAGAAGTTTCTCCTACATGAAGCGTGATGCCCTTTCCGCCTGCTGAAGCTACCAGCGAACCGCTGAATAATGTCATTCCATTAAAGTTTGCACTCTTGCTGATTCTATCGATCTCTTCGTTCAGCTGAGTAATCTCCTTCTGCATTTCCTCGCGGTTGATGCTGGAATAGGTTCCGTTGGCGGACTGAGTAGCCAGGGCAACCATACGGTTCAGCATGGAGTGAACCTCAGTTAAAGCACCCTCAGCAGTCTGTACCAGAGCAACGCCGTCCTCTGCGTTCTTCTGAGCAGTCTCAAGACCGGTAATCTGAGCTCTCATCTTCTCAGAAATAGCCAGGCCTGCAGCGTCGTCGCCAGCGCGGTTAATCTTGTAACCAGAGGATAATTTCTCCAGGTTCTTTCCTACGAAAGAGTTGTTGTTGCTTAAGTTTCTGTGTGCATTTAATGCAGTAATATTGTGCTGAATTCTCATAGTTTTTCCTCCTTGATCATTGCAGGGAACATCCTTTTCCCCTTAAAAGTTATGGTAGTTATAGTTAGGATGCCTTATAAGTGCCTCCGCAGACTGCCGGCTGTTGTCCTTTGAAGTACACTTAAGTGGACAGGGATAAATTTAATTCTAAGGTCGAATAATCATTGAATCAGCTGTCTTAAGTTGTTATACTGAAAGTAATCAAGCACTTTTAAATTATTTTTGTCAAATGCCGGTATACAGTAAAAAGCACAGGAAAGGATGGTGCAAAGATGGCAAGAACCGTAGGAATCGGATATCAAAATTTTGAACAATTGATTACAAATGATAATTTTTATATTGATAAAACCAAGTTTATCAAGGAGTGGTGGGAAAATCAGGATATGGTGACGCTGATTACCCGTCCCAGACGTTTCGGCAAGACACTCAACATGAGTATGACAGAGCAGTTTTTTTCCATAAAGTATGCCGGAAAAGGTGAACTGTTTGAAGGGTTGTCTATCTGGGAAAGCGAGAAGTACAGAAAGCTGCAGGGAACCTATCCGGTAATTGCGCTGAGTTTTGCGGATATAAAAGAAACAAATTTTACAGATACAAAAGAAAAAATCTACCAGATTTTACAGAACCTTTATATTCAGCATGACTTTTTGCTGACAGAAGGCTTTTTAAAAGAAGGGGAAGAGATTTTTTTTCGGAAAGTAACTTCCGATATTTCAGAGGTGACAGCCTCTCTCGCTTTAAAATCTTTATCTTCTTATTTGGAACGCTATTATGGAAAAAAAGTGATTATTCTTCTGGATGAGTATGATACCCCTATGCAGGAAGCCTATGTAAACGGATACTGGGAGGAGCTGGTTTCCTTTACCAGAAG
>CAJTFE010000068.1 GCA_910575725.1 Clostridia bacterium
GGATAACTTTCTGATAAATAAAGCGGACAGAAAAACTATAAACATCATTTTTCTGTCCGCTTTATTTATCCACATATAAAAAATTTAAATTTCGTCACTTTTCACAATCGTCAAATGTAGGGAGTGAACAGTAACTATAAATCAGATAATCCTTATGAGGCTGTCAGGGTGCTGTAAGTATCATAATCACCGCCTTTAAAGCAGGCGGGGCGTCACTTTCTTAATTGTCTTTTTCTGCTCAATGGCAAGGCCGTCCATCAGCCACCGGTACTGCTGGGGAGTAATGGACTTTACTTCCGTTTCATTACGGGGCCACTGAAATTGCCCGTTGGCCAGACGCTTATAAGCAAGGACAAATCCGTCACCCTCGTAGACCAGGGCCTTGATGCGGTCGGTACGCCTGCCGCAGAAGAGAAAGATATTTCCCTGTTCATAGGGGTCCATGTGGAAGTCATTTTTGATGGCTGCCGCCAGACCGTCAATCCCACGGCGCAGGTCGGTGTATCCACAGGCGATAAAGATGCGGTTGAAGCCTGCTGCATCGTTAAACATGAGAAGCGGCCTCCAATGCCAGAATCAGAAGTTCCTTTGGCGTGTGAGAATCAAGGCTGATAACAAAGCCATTCTTTTCTATGGTAAGCTGCGGCATAAAAGAATGAACCATGAATGATGCCTGCGGAACAGCTTCATCTGTTGGAGCATTTAACTCTACGAAAGAGGTCCGGGTATGTTCCAATGCCGCATTTCTGGCCCGTCGGAGCCAATAGTAATAAGCATTCCGGGAAATGCCGTTCTGCTCACAGTATTCATCCACGGTCAGCCCGGCCTCAGCCTTTGCCTTGAAAATGGCAGTCCATTGCTGGATTCGGATGTTTGTGGTTGCCAATCTGGTATCCATCATGTGTCCTCCTTGTGCATAGTGTGAAAAGTTTGTATAAACTTTTTCAACTTTACCCAATTATCGCACACTAAAAGATATATTGGTAGGCACCTGTGGTTTACCATTTACGGGACAGGAATGGCATATATGCCTTCCAAAACACAAAAACGAACCTTGAAAACCCTATATTCCCAGGCTCTGTAACAGCCGGAAACAAAGCCGGAAACAGGGGCAGAATGACGAAAACCAGCCTTTGTAAAATTCGCCTGTTTATCGTTTTTATGTACAATATTTTCCAAAATCTGATTATCAGAAATTAGAAGCGAAGGCATATATTCACCTTTCTCAAACATATCCAAATACTCTTTTTCCTCCCCCGTCAAAACCATAAGTTCCTCAATAAACTTCTTTGCTTTCTTCTTACGTTCATCCAAATTAAAATTATCTTTTTTTCGAAGCACCGGAAACAAATCACGCCTAATCTTTGAAAACTCCAGACCATCAATTGCGGATGTATCAAAAATCTTATTGATCTTATCTGCTGATATGGATGCATAAAAAATAATGCATTTGCGGAACAATTCATACTCCGATTCATCAAACAGACCAAAATAAATCATATTATTGAAGTCATATAAATCTCTGGCTGCCGCTCGGTTCATAAGCGCATTTGCTTTTGCAGCAAATATCTCTATCGGTTCCAAGGTCCGTACTATAACTTTTTCTTCAAAAATATCCGTTACCATCCTTCTCTCTACTGGCGCAAAAATATGAGCGCGCAGGGAATAATTAAACTCCAACTTTATATTGTCCCTGTTACCGCCAGTATTTTGATATTGGAACAGCATAGAATCTAGGCTATGACTATACCTGGAAGATCCTGACAGAAAATATCCTTCCTCTGTCATATAGTTTTCCACCATTTTTGTAATTTTCTCCCTGGCTTTTTCCATATCTTCCAATGGCAAATTGGGTGTAAAATCCAGGTCTAAGTCAACAGATAGCCTTGGCAGATTGAAAATGGTCATATTGATTGCTGTTCCACCTTTTAAAGCCAGATGTTCATGCAGATATTCATCTGCATTCAAATATGTCAATATTTCTTTCAGTCTCAACACTTTTTCAAATGTATCCCGAACGAATCCATACTGCTTTGCCATTTGTCCAAGTTGTCCCTT
Organism: Clostridia bacterium; assembly: GCA_910575725.1. Taxonomy (GTDB): domain Bacteria; phylum Bacillota; class Clostridia; order Lachnospirales; family Lachnospiraceae; genus Laedolimicola. Next base: position 2,059 of record CAJTFE010000068.1, read on the forward strand.
ATTATACTTCACACCTGCCTCCTTCATTTTTCAAATAATACATCTGCTCTGGAACTACAAGCCGCCATATAGCATCATATTTTCCTTCATTGTAATCTTTCGTCAAATAACGTTTACTGCGCCCAATCTTATCTTTGCATATCTGAAAGAACTCATTTGATAATCCGATGCGTTCCTGTTGACTTTTCAGTAAAAAACCAACTTTTTGATATAAAAACTGATTATCATAACATTCTAAATATGCAAGCATACGTTTTTCTCTAAGAACAGATACTGCTTGAATATTATCAATCACTTCTTCCAGTCCTGCTATTTTATCCAAATCCTTAATACTGTCGATCACAGCCCGTTCTTTATCTGTTATCCGCACGCCGCCGCTGTATTTTACTGTTTCAACTCCGTCATTACATTTAGAACATACATAACAAAATGTGTATCCATCAAATTCAAAATCTCGAAACATAGTACTGGAAGACACATAAACCTCATAAAAAATTTGGTCACTAATTCCATAATACTCCATTGCCGAATGGTGAGAAAGATAAGAGGTAGGTGTAATAGCTCCTGCAATTTGATAACGGTTCGCCAATGGAGCATCTGTTTCTCCACTAATGCAGGTGTAAAGATTATTTCGTATTTTTACTGCAAAACCACTCTTTACTAAACGTTTTACCGCCGATCGCGCACTTTCAATGTTATCATAGTATTGATTTACATGTTCCATTGTGAATACTGGATATTTTAGTAATTCAAAATATAATTTCATACCGCTTCACCGTTTATTTTTTATTCAAAATAGTTTGTTCCCAAACTGTTTTGCTGCATTTTTAATCTATACTATAATAATTTTTTCTTTCTGTCAAGTTTAAAATTTAATCAAAACAGTTTGTTTTTAAACTATTTTTTACAAATAAATTCTTATGCCGCAATCCAAATTTCAGTTTCATAAAAGAAAAAGAGTCTCAGATTTCTCTGAAGTCCTTCCATACTAACTATTTGTTAAAAAGAGCTATATTACATAGCCCCATCTGTTTTGCGACCTTTTCGTTTTCTATTTAGGATTTGCTTAGTTTTTACCTAGATTTCGCCAAGGGATAGCGACAAATTAAGTCCAAAAAACAGCCTGAACAATTTATCAGACTGTCTCCTATTTTACATTTATCTTCTGCTTTGTCTTTTAATATAAATTTAGGTAATTGCAAATTCACTTCATAAGTATCAATATCCTTATGCCCTGCCCCAACGATTGAGGTATAAACCAATTTTCTGACACCTGCATTTACAGCCGCATCAATCGCTGTTTTATGCGCTGTCCTTCGCCTTGGTCCTACGAACGGCATAGAAATTAAAATTACCGTATCCGCACCTTTAAAGGTTTCTGCAAGCTTATCCGGATCATGAAAATCAGCGATTCTTGTATCTATTCCCATTTCTCTATATTTAGTCAATCCTTTTTCTGTGGGAGCCGTAAATATCAAATCTTTATGCGGATGCCGTTTTAAAAGAATCTCAGCGGCTTTTCTACCAAAATTTCCATCCAAACCGTTTAATAATATTTTTTTCATTAACCACGCATATCCTTTCATTTTTTCATTTGAGCAAGTTATATCTTCTGGCGGTTTCCAAATTGTGGAATTAAGAACCCACAGACAAACATGATGATCATACATCCAGATGCAAGTGTAAACAAAGCTCCATAATTATCTCCAGCAATTGGTGTTAAAACATAAGTCGGAATCAACACAGCTCCCAATTTTACTAAATATCAGCTCTGGTATGATCGAAGTATGGAATTAATTTTGGAGAATAAGCCGCTTTCGGAATTATTAGACTATGCTACAACCTATTTGAATAATCCTATCGCCTTTTTTGATCCAACCGGCGTTGTCCTGCACCAGACCGGTTCTTTTCAAAAAGACATTCAGGGAACTCTTTGGAACGAAGTTGTTTATTCTGGTTTTACCCCTATAGAATCTATCCACCCAGATGAGCACAGCCGTATTATGCAGGAAATCAAACAGGGATCCAAAATTATCCTTAGCATTTTCCGGCAGGATCCCTCACATCATGCCCTAACAATTCCCATTCAAATTGATGGAAACCATGCAGGTGCTTTAGGGAGAACAGATATTAATGCACCCTTTACGGATGCTCAAAAAAATCTTCTACTGGTTATCTCTTCTCTGATAGAAACAGCCATCAAGCATCAAATTCAAGCGTCTATTTTACAGGAAGAAGAAAACTATTATGTGATCCGATTGTTGCAAGGATTTTCCGTGGACGAACGCGCCACTATGCAGTATTTGAAAAAAAGAATTTGAAAAATGTAGATATCTGGTATCTCTATCAGTTTCCTCTGCCGGAGCCTGCTTATGCCCAAACACGAAAATCAGCCTATCTTAATCAAATAGGACGGGTTCTTTCAAATGCCATCCTTCTCTTTTATGAAAACTCTATAATCGGGATCTGCCGCAAAAAGGATTTTGATCCTCAAGACAGCTCTTCTATAAAAAAATTACAGGATATGTTGAATCATCTTTCCATGAATGTATTTGTCAGCTACAGCTTTTCCAAATTCACAGAACTTTCTGTCGCATATAACCAGTGCTTGTTAATGAAAGAATATATTCCCGTCAGCCTAAACTCTATCCGGCAATTTCAGGAATTTTTTCAACAAATTCTCTATGGTGTTCTTGAAGAAAAAACCTCTCTAAAAGGTTTTTGTCATCCTACGATTCTTTCTTTATGGAACGCTGGAGGAATACTAGTTCTGCCATTGCAATCCGAAACCGCCAGCAGTCCCACAATATTTCCCTTAACATCCGCCACATAAAATCTTTCCATATGCAATCCCGCTGCAATAGCATCCGCCACTTTTTGATTATCCTTGCATAATATTGCAAAATCCTTTTCAAATCCCTCCGCAAAACAACCTGTCATCTGGTTTTCAAACACTTCAAGACCCAGAAGGTAACCGGCTTAAAAATAACATAAAGGCCATAGCCCAGCACCCCTCCAATCACATTCGTGATCAGATCCGTGATATCCGAGTTTCGGTCGAAAAACGGTTGTAACAGCTCAATACCCAGGCTCATCAAAAAGCAAAAAAACACCGTTATACCAAATTTGGCCCTTTTGTCCCGGGTCAGCGGAAACAGGAACCCGAAAGGCAGAGTCATGATAATGTTCAAGAACACCTGCCTGAAAAAGTCCCCTCTCCCCAAAGAGACGTCAATAAACGGCACCAGATTCATGGGTTCATAGGGGTGGTTCAGTATGAACGGGATGGATACAACCACCGGCATCATAGTAAAATAGAGTACCAGAGAGAGGTATGCATACATGAGAGTATTGACGAGCAGGCTATCTCTGCCCTGGGCTCTCCACTTCCTGAAGAAGACGAAAGTATACAGGAAAACCAACACTATAAAATCTATGAAATATTTTATCAGGTACTTCATTATATCTCCTTTTATTCTTTTCTCCGGTAAATCTATTTGATATTATTTCATCCATTACACGAATCCAGGTCACAAACTCCACCCGTCTGCCTGGTATTATTTCGTCATAATCCCCCATCTTGTCCACAAAATACTCTACCGAGTATTCATTTTACCCTTCCTATATTATAAATTATTTCATATTTTTCATCAATCCAAATTTTCCATATGATAACTTATAATAATTTGAGGGAAGATACACCATTTTACATTCAAATTTGGAAGATAGTGCTATCCCCCAAATTCCTAAGCTTTCTTCTTACGATTTCTTTGCACAACCGCACTCTTAAACGCCTTCATCATGGCTGGCGACAATTCTCCACAATCCTCATCAAAGTTAATAGGACTTTTTTTCGCCTCTTCAACCTCTTTTAATTGTTCTTCTGTAGGTTTTTGTCCACTTTCAATAATTAATGTTCTGGTCATAATAAAGCTCCTTTTCTGCATTCGTTGCAAGCCTGGCTGAAATTAATCGAATCGTTTCCTTTCGTTCTGTAAATACTACAAACAGTACATCGCCGACTTTCCCTATCGCAATATATCTATCCTCATCAACACTATGCTCAAAATCAAACATTTCAATGTAATTTTGAAAAATGCTTAAAATATAAGGAATCCTTTTCCTTTTTGTAGTAAAATAAAGCCACCTCAGCCATTATCTCCTAAACAAAAAAGAAAGGATCCATTATGACTCATTCTACATCATTTACTTACCAATTGAAAAGAGAAATTTTATCTTTTTCTAACAAAATTTCCAAATGCCTTTCCAAACCTGATAGAAAGTTTTTTGCCGACATGCTCTACGGTATCCTCGCCTCCAGGAGCTGTCTGCTTACCGACATCTCTGACAAGCTCCTTGAGCCCTGCAAAAAGATCAACACCGTTGACCGCCTCTCCGCTCATTTAACCAAGGGCACTCCCAAGGAAGCTTTAAACGCCTACCTGGCTCTCTTAAGGAAATGGTGTCCTGCTCATCCCGTCATCCTTATTGACGACAGCGACGTCGTGAAACCTGGCGGCTGTAAATTTGAGGACCTTGGATGGGTCCGTGACGGTTCTAAAAGCACTTCCTCCAAAGAAAAGGATTTCACCTCCATCAATGATGTTGCCTTTTCCGCCATGGAACGGGCGGCCGCCTTGTTCGGGAAGGCAGCCTTTATCATGGACAGGGGCTATGATGATAACAAGATGTTCCTGAAACTGGATTTCATGGGACAAGATTACGTGATCCGTCTAACCTCCAGGCGTAAGCTGCTCTGCCATAATAAATGGGTATTCGCCACCGAGCTTCGTAACCGCAGGAAAGGGAAAGTAAAGCTTCCTCTGTTCTATAAAGGGAAAATGCATGAGGCCTATCTTTCCCATGTCAAAGTGCAGATAACCGCTTCCAGAAAGGACATTTACCTCGTTCTCGTCTATGGAATCACGGAGCATCCCATGATGCTTGCAACGAACAGGGAAATCCGGTCCAAGGATGACGTGATAAGAGCAGCCATGCTTTATTTTTCCCGTTGGAAGATTGAAGAATATTTCCGCTGCAAAAAGCAGGTGTTCCAGTTTGAAAACTTCCGGGTTCGGAAGCTGAAAGCCATCAATGCCTTAAACTTTTATATCACCTTGTGCATGGCATTTCTGGCTCACATGTCCGTGAAGTCAGAAACAAACGTATTAAAGACAGAAATCATACGAACCGCAAAATCAATAAGGGAAAAAGTGGCATTTTGCTATTATCGGCTGGCAAAAGGCATCTCAGGCATACTATCGCATGCAAAAGAGGGCATCAGGCTCTGGTTCAGGACAAAGCGTCCTGCATACCGCCAGCTCCGCCTTAAGCTGGTCGTATGAATAGATAAAAGAATATGTCTCCCAAAGTCCGGTTCTGACGGGGCTTATTAAGGTGCCTTTAATCAGAGAACTGCCATTCTATAACTCTTAAAACAACGGCGGATTGGCACTTTGGGAAGATATATTCAATTTTTAATTACAGTTTACGGAAACTCAAGATCAATTGCATTTTCCCTAATCTCTTTTCAAGTATTACTATAGGAAATAGCAAAAACCCCTGCAAATGGCATTCCCACACCATCACAAGGGTTTCTTCATTCAAAATAACCAGGCAAACTTCGCCTTATGCATTCATCTGTTTTGCGAACTTTCCCCTTTTTGTGTCCTGGTCGCATATCCCCGGAACTATGCATTTTACTAGCTTTGCAGTGATTTTTGATTGTTCTAAGCCAGCGGCTTTTCAACCGTATCCCCCAAATTCATAATTCATTATACTTAACATATCTCTATCACGTCTTTATTAAATGTATAATACTCTCAAAATTAACCTTCAATATAAAAGCTTCAATCTGAAGAACTCTCTGTCTTATCCTCTACCTTTTCAATCAACTTATTGACAACATTAATAAAAGTTTCTGTATGCTTCGCCGCTATATTATATTTCTGTTTTTTATACCCATTTTGAATCAGCTCCAAACGCACTTTTAATTCTTTAAATCCATCAACTGTTTTTTCTATTTCCACATCTGGCCTACTTGTATAATGATCCCACATACCATCAAAATATCCAGGAAACATACATTTAGAAGCGTTATCTTCATTTTGAAAAGCATCTGCTGTTACTTCTGCCATCTCATGGCTAAAATAATCAAACCGCTTGTTATGTGATTCAGAAAAAGCCTGTCCGGAATTCTGCTTCATAAGTTGTACATAACGTTTACGATTCCTATTAAACATTAATATCGATTTCTCGTGCATCTGACTAATCAGCTCATATGTATCCCATTCATCTTCTGTAAAATACTGTTTTTGATCATTACTTATATACATTCTTGTATGTGATTGCTCAATGCCTTGCTGCAACAAAGAATCTATTTTCGTTTTTAATCCAGTCCGTATCTTATGCCACTCTATATCAGGGATTGGCGCATCGTATGCTCTTGCTAAATATGAATTCTGTATAAAATTCACATATTCATCAATGGTCAATTCACCATCATATGCCATCTGTAAGATTTCAGGAAATCCCTTTTCTATGACTTCTTCCTCAATATCAATAATTCTATGTGTACGAACAATGTCTTTTGGCTCCATTGCTTTATCTCTATCTATAACATATTTTATTTCTGCATCAATATCTTCCGAATTCCATTCTCCCGTCCTTATCCATTTTATAATTGATTCCAAAATATACTTAGAATTATAGAAACCTGGATACAAAATCGACAGATTCCCCTCACTAAGTAATGTTCCATATCTTTCATTTTCTTCTACAAGCGCTGCTCTGAAAGCCATTACATATGCCAAATATGAACACAGCCACTTTTCATTGCAATTTATTTGTTCCTTACTCATTCTATCATACACACGTTCAAAATCCTGGAGTGCACATTTTATACTTCTAATATTATGTGGGCGTCTTTTCAAAATTGAGCTGCGCCTTTGCTCATCTTGCTCTTTCTCCTCCCTGCTGCCAAATCTGCGTTCTTGAGCTATAACGAAATTATCTAAGGACACGCCATCCGCCGTAGTTCCAGAAAAAATAGTCGTGATATTTTCGATGTTGTCCTGCAAAAGACTCTTATATTTTGCATGCCTACAAGACAATTCTTTAATAACCCCTTTAATTATTTCAGTATAATCTGGAATATGACGCACTGTACGCTGTATTATTTTCTCTTTAATTTCCTCATAAGAAATTTCTCCTATTGTTACATTATTTATCTTTTCTTCGTTTGCCACGACAATCGTATTAAAATGTTGGTTTTCACAATAGTCATTAATACATCCTAGCAAATCCCCCTTTGACATATTTGCCCTCTCTAAATCATCAAATACTAAAATTACTTTTTTATTTTCTAAGTTAGCAACCCCCATTTCAAATGGGGGTTTAGTTTTAACCCCTCCGGGGTATAGTACTGGTTCCGCCTAAGGCGGGGTTCCGCAATACCATCTTTACCAGTTGCCCCCTACAGGGGGCCTTTTACTTTCTTCCATCTTCTAACTTGTCATTCTCTTCTTGTTCTTGTATATATTTTCTAATTGTTTCTTCATTTACATTCCCTACTGTTGATACAAAATATCCTCTGGCCCAGAAATGTCTGTCTCCCCATTTCGTTCGGTACTCCGGATGTCTGTCAAACAGCATTAATGTACTCTTCCCTTTCAGATATGACATGAATTCCGATACACACATCTTTGGCGATATCGCCACATACATATGCACATGATCTATACATACCTTCCCGTCCATTAGCTGCACCTGTTTCATCTCACATAATTTCTTTATAATTTCTACCAAATCTCTCTTCGTCTCTCCATACATGATTTTTCTTCGATATTTCGGTATGAAGATAATATGATATGTGCAATTCCATCTGGTGTGTGCTATACTTTGATTATCCATTTTGGATACCTCCTATGCTTTTGATATGGCCTGCGAAACCAATATCATTATAGCATAGGAGGTTTTAGTACTTTATGCAACGCTACGGCTTTGCCTCGGCCCCCATTTCAAATGGGGGATATATGTCTATTTCATTAT
>CAJTFE010000069.1 GCA_910575725.1 Clostridia bacterium
CCTTGAAATTGAAATAATAGTTTTGTCTTCAATTTCAAGGGCCGCTCTCGCCGCCTCTTAAAATATAATCAGCAGCGAGAGCGGCCGCACATTTTAGGCTCTGTGTCAACCACTTTTTGAGAAATTTATTGATAAATTTGAGTTAGACCATAGGATAAGATTTTTTCAATCAGCTTAACTTAATGACATTGCCTCTGAACAGTAACCAACATAGAAAATCACGTCTTGTTAATAGGTAAAAGTTATCAGGAATTCAAAATCCATTGATTTTTTGCGAACTTTCATAAATCGGGAAAAAGCACAAAAGTTATCAGGAACTTCATCTCCACAATCACTTGCCAACTGTGGGTATTTTCAACAAGTTCCTGATAACTTAGAATTCCTGATAACCAGTAGTTTTGAGAACCTTTATTTAGGTATTGTCTGCATGCACATAGACAAGCACCATGTCCATAATCACATCATCGTGAGTGCGGTAAATCTGGAGTCTACCAGGAAATTCCGCAACTTTTGGGGTTCCTCCTGGGCTTTGCGCCGGATCAGCGATAAGCTGTGTCTGGAGCATGGCCTTTCTATTGTCGAAGATCCCAAGCCCAGCCGCGGCCACTATGGAAAATGGCTGGGTGATGGAAACAAACCGCTTTCCTTTCAGAATCAGATCCGTCAGGCCATTGACGCCGCCCTGGAGCAGCACCCCTCCACCTTTGAGGATTTCCTGAAAATTCTGGAAGCGTCCGGTGTGGAAGTCACCCGGCGCGGGAAATCTATCAATTTCCGTGTTCCAGGGCAAAAGAGCCGAACCCGCTGCAATACGCTAAAAGGAGATTATACTGAACAGGCAATACGGGAAAGGATCGCCGGAACCTATATTCCCTCTGTTCAGCTCAAACGGTCCAATTCTTCGGTGAGGATGCTGATTGATATTGACGCCGCAATGCGGGCCGGTAAAGGTGCCGGTTATGAGCGTTGTGCCAAAGTGTTCAATGTGAAGCAGCTTGCGAAAGCTGTGGCTTACCTGAAAGAGCATGGGGATATGAGCTATGAGGACCTTCAAGCAAAGGCCCAGGCTACGACTTCCTGGTTTAATGAGCTTTCCACGCAGATCAAGGATATGGAAAGCCGTTTATCTCAAAATGGAGAATTGCAGAAACAGATCGTCAATTACTCTAAGACGAGATCTGTCTACATTGCGTATCGAAAAGCCGGTTACAGCAAAAAATTCCGGGCCGAGCATGAGGCTGACATCCTGATCCACCAGGCAGCGAAGAAATATTTTGACAGCCTGGGAGTGGAGAAGCTGCCTACCGTAAAGACTCTGCGGGAAGAATATGCCGAAGTGCTGGAGGCCAAGAGAAAAGCCTATGCGGAATATAAGCAGGTACGGGAAGAAATGCGGGAGCTGCAAAATGTGAAGGCCAATATTGACTATCTGCTGGGACCGTCTGCGGAAAGGACACAGGAAAAAGAACATTCATAAGCATATATGGAAATTATTCAGAAAATTTGATATACTTATTGGCGTGTCTGTGTGGAGTCTACTGCCTTACTTGACAAAGTTTCTCGTTATCCATGGAAAATTCATATACATGACACATTGGAATGCTAATATCTAAATAAAAAAGGGTGATGAAATGGCAAACTTATTGATAGTAGAAGATGATGTCCTGACAAACGAATCTGTTTGTGAGTATTTGCAGGATATGGGCCACATCGTGTTTTCAGCATACGATGGAGAACAGGCTTTAGAGTTGTTCAATAGCAAAGAGATAGACCTGGTTGTTTTGGACATCATGCTTCCCCAAATAAACGGTCTGAATGTTTTGAAAAAGATTCGTCAGGTAAGCAGCATACCAATTCTTATGCTCACAGCGATGGACGACATGGATACACAGATTATGAGTTTTGACAATCTGGCAGATGATTATGTAACGAAACCGTTTTCCATCGTTTTACTGGGAAAAAGGATTACGGCGTTTCTTCGGCGTATTGGAAAAACGGAACCAGCAAATATTTGGAGTTATAAAGATATTATAGTGGACTTCTCCGGCTTTTCAGCAGAAAAGGCAGGAAAGCTGATTGATATTTCACCCAAAGAAGTGCAGTTGCTGAAAATTCTGGTGGATCATACAGGAGTTGTGTTGACCAGAGATCAAATTCTCGATTCTATTTGGGGGACAGATGTTCCATTGAATGATAGGACGATTGACACATATATCGGCAGACTTCGTAAAAAGTTAGGATTGGACTGTATTGTAACAGTAAAGGGAATCGGCTATAAATTTGAGGCTGTGCGATGAAACTATTTCCAAAAACTTTTTGTTATACCCTTATGTTAATGATTATCATTACGTTAATTGGGCATGGGTTGATGTATTTTCTGATACCTGCTTTTTATACAAACCAAAAAGAAAGTCTTGCGGAAAGCATAGGGGAGGAAATAATACAGCAGCTTCAACAATCCTCAGAATTATCGGAAGATAAGGTTTTGGAGCGGTATGCTAAGAATAAGGCATTTGTGAACTTGACCTGCGGAGATAAACAGTATGTCTATGGTTCTTTTTATATTGAAGATGCCCTGAATGGAAACGGGAAAGATTATTCTTTTCAAGCCTCTCCCGGAGATCAAGCGAATGATGCTCAGTCTAATGTTACGGGCGCTGAACAAGGGATTGATGGCCTGGCTCCCTACTTAACAGCACAATTTGTAAAGCGGGAATTTTCGTTTCAAAATGCAGATAACGAAGATTGTACGTTGCTTATTCTTGTTACATTGCAGCCGGTAAATGAAACAAAAGGCATTGTTCTTGAGATCCTTCCTATTAACTTGTTGATTTGCTTTATTATTTCTGCTATTGTGGCGTTTTTGTATTCCAGACGGCTTTCTACACCAATCAAGAAAATATCAGAAACTACAGAGCAAATGAGGTTATTAAAGAGAAATGCTGTCTGTGAAATTCGCACAAAGGATGAGATCGGACAGTTATCTCAAAATATCAACGCACTTTATAAGGAACTTTTGACATCAATAGAGCATCTGCACGCAGAAATCGCCCATGTTAGCGAAGTGGAGCAATCAAAAATAGACTTCATGCGAGCTGCTTCGCATGAGTTGAAAACGCCTGTATCGGCAGTTTGCACTATGCTGGACAGCATGATCTTAGGTGTGGGGAAATTTGAAGATACAGATACTTATCTCCCTGTATGCAAAGAAAAAATGCTGCAGCTTTCTTCTATGATCCAAGAGGTGCTTGACGCCTCTAAATTGACTGGACAGCCAGAAGAACCTATCAAGAAAGTCCAGCTTTCTGAGTTGCTCCATGAGGTCTGTAATTCCTACCGCTTGATTGCAGATTCAAAGGGAATTGTATTTTATATTGAAACAGAAAAAGCCGGGGTGGTTCATATTCCGGTCAAAGCTGTAAAGCGGGCAATCTCCAATGTTATCTCTAATGCTGTGAATTATACAAACAGTGGTGGAAAAGTCTCTGTTATCTGTTCAGAAGGCACGATCATAGTAGAAAATGAATGCGTCCCGATTTCAGAGAAAGACCTAAATCATTTGTTTGAAGCGTTTTACCGGCCTGATTATTCTCGCAGCAGGGAAACTGGTGGAAATGGCCTTGGATTATATATCACCCATAAACTTTTGGATACTTACAAAATCCCTTACTCCTTTATGCCGTATGAGCATGGAATGAGATTTACAATAAACTGCCCCACAAATAACCGCTTCGTAAAATGAAGTTATCTCAACGTACCAATACAAAGAGGACTTCATTAAACAAGATAGGGTTGACCCATTGATAAAATGGAGGTGTATGGTGTATTTATCCGCTATACAGAAGTTCTAATATAAAATAAGGAGAGATTACATTGAGATACACAAAAACATCATTAAACTATTCTGTTTGACTTTGGTTTTTACATTGGTATTATCTGCCTGTGGAAATTCCTCATATAATGACTGCAATTCCATCCTTTCTAACGAGGACAGCTATACCTATCAAAAATGTGTGGACACCGGAAGTACGGACGCTTCTCTGAAAAGAGAATTTCAAGGGTTCAATGGAAAAGATACCATCTGGATGCTCGATGTCCAAGAAGATGCTTCTATTTCCCTTGACCTTTCGACAAATCTGTCCAGCGGAAAATTCAAAGTGCTGCTTGTCTCCGAGGAGAACGAAATTACCACTCTTTTAGAAGGTGATGGTACACAGAATACATCCATTGATTTGGAGAAAGGTACGGCAAGAATCATACTTGTTGGGGATGGCACAAGCGGATCGTGTGAAATCACTTTAAGCGATATAAGCAATGTAAGTGTGGATTCACCCTCTGATGGCTTAGATTCCGAAGAATGGATGGATGATTTTTATAATGATTGGACGTAAAATAGAACGACCCATGGAGTGTTTTGACAACTCCATGACAACTATGTTCCATACCCATGAGAAATATGCCTGCTAAAATACTGAAAAACAAAGCAAAGGAGGCACTTCTATGAATGTGGGAAAAAGGACAATTTTGTATCTTGTCCGAAAATGGAGCAAGACGCTCTTGCTGTTTATGATTTTCTTAGTCGTAGGTACACTTGTAATTTCCGGGGTATCTATTCGCAAGGCCGCTGACCAGGCGGCTGCAAATGTGCGTCAGTCTTTAGGCGGTGGATTTGTCATGAAAGAAGATCACAGCGACCAGAGCAAATATGAACGCCGTGATCTTGGGAACGGTTCCTATGCGATGGCGTATGTGGGAGAATCCCTGACAAAAGAAATTGCGGATAAAGTGGCAGAGGTTCCCGGCGTAAGCGGATATAATGCAGAGAATATTGGCCCCGCAAATCTGAAAACGATGGATGGCGAGTATTTGAAGTTAAAGAGTATTGAAGGAAGTATGTTTGCCAATGAGCCGGTACTGAGTAAACAGGCAAATATTTATGGCTACACCAATACAGCGGAAGCTGATATGTTTACTGGTGGCAGCCTTGAGTTGATTGAAGGACGCCAGATTACCAGCGAGGATCACAACGCTGTGCTGATCCATAAAGAGTTGGCGGAATCAAACAATCTGAAATTAGGCGACCAATTTGTAATCGCTATGAATCCACAAATTACAGGCGGAGATGAAGAAGCTGGAAAATTGCAAGAAACAGTTACCATTGTCGGTATCTTTGATTCTAAGATAACACAACAAGTTTCCATGTTTTCAACACCGGGAGATTTGCTGGAAAATACAGTTTTGATGGATGTGGAAACAAGCGTAGAACTGTTATCCTGGTCATCTGAGGGCTATTACAAAGTTCATTATCAGGTAGATGATCCGGCTAAGTTGGACAGTATTATGGAAGATGTAAGAAATCTGGATTCCATAGATTGGGATTGTTTTACGTTGGCCGAAGAAAATAAATCCTACGAATCTGCAGCTTTGCCGCTGGACAATCTGGGAGGTTTGATTACGACGCTTATTGTGATTACTACAGTCATAAGCGTTGCCATATTAGTTTTGCTTCTGACCATGTGGACAAAGAGCCGTACTCATGAAACCGGAATCTTACTTTCTATTGGTATTAGTAAGGCAAAGATTTTAATGCAACATCTGGCCGAGGTTCTTATTGTTGCCGTATTAGCGTTCAGCCTTTCTTTTTTTGCCAGTACAGCAGTTGCACAAGGAATGGGAAATGCTCTCTTGGACACCGATACCACTAATTCTGTTACACAAGAACCGGAGATTGGTGAGGATGGTTCCTTTGGTTATACGTTGCCTGAAATCCCTACAAACACAACATCTGTCACTGAATTGACAGTCACAGTTGTGCCACAAACACTGTTTTGGGTGTTTGGTATTGGTGGGGTGCTGATTATAGCCTCCGTAACGGTAGCTTCTATTCCGATTTTCCGTTTGAAGCCCAAAGAGCTGCTTGGAAAGATGGATTAGGAGGTCACATAATGAACACTTTAAGCAGAGCCTTTTTATCAGTACACCGTAAAAAGGGAAAAAGCATTGTGTTGTTCATGGTGCTGCTTGTCGTTTCAACCTTTGTTTTGGTAGGGCTTTCGATTAAATATTCTGCCGATACAGCAGCACAAGAACTAAGGCACTCTCTTGGTGGTAGTTTTGGGTTAGTGGTGGACAAATCTAAATCTGAAAACTTTATAGCCAGTGAAAATCAAAGCAGTGGTGTTCAATATGTCGGTGCGCCGTTAGATGATTCTGTGATTGAAGAAGTCTTAAAAACTCCTAATATTGAAAGCTACAATGCTTCTCAAATTGGAGAGGCAATACTGACCAATGCCAATGGAGAATATCTGGAACTGGTAGAGACCAATAATCAATACGATGATGATGAAACATTACTTCATACTGTTACCAGTGAAATGAATACGGACTCTGAAAAAAGCATGTTTTTTTCAAAAGGAACCTTTCAGATCACTGAAGGGCGTCACATTCTGCCGACAGATGAAAATGTTGTTCTCATAAGTAAAGAACTTGCAGGACTTAACAATTTAGAAGTTGGAGATCAAATCTGGCTTCAATCTTCGCAAGAAAAAACATCCAGCCCCTTCTCTATTGTAGGTATCTACGAAATCAAGGAACCACAACTTAATGCGGGGCTTGTACCGCCACCCTCTCTTTATCAGAACCGAATTTTCATTGACGATTCCAATGGGGAATCAGGAGAATATCAACGACTGGAATTTTATGTGAAAGATCCGGCTCAGCTTAGTAATACCATTGAATCTGCAAAAGAAAACGCCAATATTGCATGGGATGATTTTGCGGTAGAAACTGCCGATGAAGAATATCAGCGAACAGCGGCACCTTTGGAAAATATGTCTGCCCTGGTATCGTCCTTGTTGACCTGCTTAATTATTGGCAGTGCCCTGGTGTTGTCTTTAATTCTAAGTCTTTGGATTAAGGGCCGTATTCATGAAACAGGTATATTGCTGGCTATGGGATACCGAAAGACGCAGATATTTCTGCAACATTTTGCAGAGGTCATGATGATCGCTGTGCTGGCATTTGGCATTTCTTTCTTTGCTGGCCAAGTCGTTGCGGATGTAACGGGTGATCTTCTCCTGCAAAATGTCTCCGCGCAAACCGAAACAATCGCCAGCGATACCGCCTCTTCTCTGGAAGTGGAAATAACTGTTCGTAACTTTGCGGCTGTTTGTGGAATTGGAACCTTAGTTGTAGCCTTCTCTGTGGGAATGTCTAACATCCCAGTGTTTCGCTTACAGCCCAAAGAGATATTAAGCAAAATGAGCTAAATGGAGGATTTAAGATTATGAGCATTTCGGAATTACCAGAATTGTCAAATTCATTTGATAAAAAAAGCAGCTCCCAAATCGGAGCGGGAAAAAGGTATGCCGTTTCCGGCCTTTCTGGATGTGGAAAGACTACTATGAAGCGCACAAGAAGAATAGTTATGCTGCTTTGTTCGGCTCTGATTTTCACATTGATCTTATCTGCCTGTGGAAATTCCTCATATAATGATCGCAACTTGATCCTTTCTAATGAGGATAGTTATACCTACCAAAAATGTGTAGACACCGGAAGTACGGACACTTCTCTGAAAAGAGAATTTCAAGGGTTCAACGGAAAAGACACCATTTGGATGCTCAATGCAGCAGAAGATACATCTATTTCTATTGACCTTTCGGCAGATTTGTCCAGCGGAAAATTCAAAGTCCTGCTTGTTTCCGAGGACAATAAAATTACCACCCTTTTAGAAGGTGATGATACGCAAAGCACTTCCGTCGATTTGAAAAAGGGTACAGCAAGAATCATACTTGTTGAGGATGGCACAAGCGGATCGTGTGAAGTCACTTTAAGCGATATAAACAATGTAAGCGTGGATTCTCCTTCTGGGGGCTTAGATTCCGAAGAATGGATGAACGATTTTTTTGATGACTGGATGTAAGGAGATGTATGTTGATATGAGCATTTTAGAATTTTCCAATTTGAAATATAGTTATGACGGCAAGCAGCCTGTCCTTCGGGGCGTGAGCGGACAACTGGAACAGGGCAAACTCTACGCAATCCTGGGTCCTTCCGGCTGCGGTAAGACCACCCTGCTCTCCCTGATCGGTGGTCTGGATAGCCCCAGCAACGGCCAAATTTGTTTTGAAGGACAAGATATTGCCAAAACCGGTTTGTCTAATCATCGGAAAAACCATGTGGCATTTATCTTTCAGGCGTATAACCTGATCGACTATCTGACCCCCGCAGAGAATGTATCGCTGACCTCCAAGCTGCCGCCGTTGCCCATTCTGGAGCGCCTGGGCCTGACGAAAGAAGAAGCCAAGCGAAATGTGCTGAAACTCTCCGGCGGCCAGCAGCAGCGTGTAGCCATCGCCCGTGCCTTGGCAAGCGAGGCTCCGGTGATCCTGGCCGATGAGCCTACCGGCAATCTGGACGAGGACACTGCCCAGGACATCACGGAAATTCTCAAAGAGAGCGCTCACAAGATGAACAAGTGTGTGGTGGTCGTTACCCACTCCAATGAGCTGGCGAAGCAGGCCGATGTGGTGTTCCGGCTGAAAAAAGGTGAGCTGCAGGTGCTGGAGCGTACTCAGGATGGAAACGCCCAACCCCAATGCCGCAGAAACAATGCTCCCCGCAACGAGAGGAGGGCAAGATGATGGACGAGTTTTCTAAGCCCTCCAAAAAGGGCAGCATCCTCGCTGTGGCCTGCTACGTTTTTGCTGTGGTGCTGTTGATTACGGCCTTTATTTCCTTGGCGGCTTGTCATCAAAACATTTCCCGGCAGCTTGAGCAGGGCGTCCCTGTGCAGGGAAATGAACTGGCCATTGTGAATCTCTACTTAACAAGCTGTGTGCAGTATTTTGCCTTTGCCGCCGCCATGGTGTTTTGCGGCAAGGCTGCCCACAGGGGGCTGGCAATCCAGAGCGAAGCGCCGGTACAGGTCACGCCCTATATGCTCAACGCCTCGGCAGAGGCCATCGGTCCCGATTATGCCGAGGAAGTTAAGCCGGAGGATGAAGATACGGATTTTGAGGCTTGGGGATTTCGGGAAAAGGAAGAATAAAAATCGACTGTAAAGAAGGATAGCTCAGATTCTTTTTGATTGACACTGAGGAACAGGGGATGATAGTATGGGGCATTTCGCAGTATTTGATTTAACAGAATCCGGTGAAAAAATAGGCAGGAAACTATAAATGAGCAAATATAGAAATTTGCACAAAACTACCCTACCAATTTCAAAACAGCTTCAAGTGACGCACCATTTTTTATGAACTGGTGCAGATTACCGA
>CAJTFE010000070.1 GCA_910575725.1 Clostridia bacterium
AAAAAATATTGATGAAGTCTACCAATCAGGTTATCTTTGTTGTATAATGAGTTTATCGTACAGGGTCACTTTCCTTTGTAAAGGTTGTAGCAAACTCATTATACATCAGAAAGTCCTGTACGATACTTTTTTTATTAAAAAACTTGTAAAGTGGTGTTCCAAGTAGAAACTTGAAAAAATTGGCTTGCATGGGGCATATCCCCCCTGACCCCCTTTGCACTCCAAAACTCAGCAATTACTCCACGGGAATTTCTGAATTTTTACATTCAAAAACACACCGCCGGATACGGCATATCAGAAAATTTTCTTCATAAATAAGAAAGGGAAAGGGCAAGGCAATGGCAAAAAGAGAAAGACAAAATGAATTGAAAATATATCTAAGCGATGATGAACAGTACATCCTAGAACAGAAGTGGAAAGCCTCCAATATGAAAAGCAAATCCGCCTTTATCCGGCATCTGATTTTGTACGGATATGTCTATGATGTAAACTATGAACACCTACGGGAATACAACACAATCCTCTCTCGCATCGGGAACAATTTAAACCAGATTGCCAAGCGTATGAACGCCACGGGCAATGTCTACGAAGCCGATGTAAAAGAAGTAAAGGAGCTGATGAAACAGGTATGGCAATCACAAAAATCCATGCTATCCAAGCAACCGTCAATAAAGCAGTAGATTACATCTGCAACCCTGCAAAGACAGATGAAAGCATTCTCATTTCTTCCTTTGGATGCAGTCCGGAAACTGCTGCTTTTGATTTCAAGTTTGCCCTGTCAAAAACCAATCAGGCAGACCCAAACAAAGCCTTTCATCTAATACAGGCATTTATGCCCGGAGAAGTATCTTATAAGGAAGCTCATCAAATCGGTATAGAGCTTGCCGACAAACTGCTGGAAGGAAAATACTCTTACATTGTGGCTACTCACATTGACAAAGGACACGTTCACAACCACATCATTTTCTGTGCTGCAGATAACATCAATCATGAAAAATATCACGATTGTAAAAAGACCTATTATCACATCCGACACTTAAATGATGAGTTGTGTTCCGAGCATCAGCTATCCGTTATCCCGCCGGCAAATCAGTATGGCAAAAAATATAAAGAGTGGCTTGCCGGGAAAGACAAAACTTCATGGAAAACCACACTCAAAAATGACATTGACGAAGCTATCCAAACTGCTGATACTTATGAGGACTTTCTTGACCTTATCCGTGCCAAAGGATATGAGATAAAAGGCGAAACCTTTGATGAAAAATCTTTAAAATATATCTCTTTCCGACCACTTGACCGTGAGCATTTTATCCGTGGCAGAGCCAGCTCTTTAGGTGCGGAATACACCAAAGAACGAATTAAGGAGCGGATCGAAGCAAAGGCATTGACACAGCCTAAAAAGCGTATTCCATTTCCTACAAGAAAGAAGCAGCTTGTCAAAGATTATTCTTCCAAAAAGCTCATTGACACCTCGGAAGAAAAGTTTGAACAAAGTCCCGGGCTGAAGCATTGGGCGGACATCCAAAACCTAAAAATTGCTGCCAGCAGTTACAATGAAACAGGCTCCATTGCCGAGCTGAAAAAACAGCTTGCTACTAAGTCGGTTCTTGCCAAAACTGCACGAAACAGTCTTGTTGAAACCGAGCATCAATTAAAGGATTTAGGACAGATTTTGAAATATGCCGAACAATATCAGTCCAATCATATCTATCATGTCCGGTATCAGAAATCTAAAAATCCGGATGCTTACCTGCGAAGTCACGAAACAGAACTTCTGCTCCATGACGGTGCAGAAAATATGCTAAAACGTCTTGGAATCAGCCCTAAAACGCTTGATATTGAAAAGCTCCGTAACGAATACAATTCTTTGTATTCCAAGAAAGAAACCTTACAGAAAACCTATAAATCTGCTGAGAAAGAAATCCATGCTCTCAACAGAAAATTAGATAATCTGAATCAATATCTGAACCGTAGTTCGTCAGTTCAGCAGTCTAATGACAGAAAACCGAAAAAAGACCAAACTACACTCTAATTTTGCCCATCAAAAAAGGTGTATCGCATTGAAGTTTTTCACTTCGTTACGATACACCTTGATATGTGTAGTAAGCTCTTGCTGCTCTATCTACTGATATTCTATTTTCTCGTATTTTCCACTTTTGTTTTATCATGTATTGTACTCCATATTCACTCTGTATTCTAATGCAATTCACTCCTGTCGATGTGTAATGTAAACTACTACCGAGGTGAATTACAATGCAGGATATAAAACAAAATCTTGCCAACGCAGTACGTGAAGCCCGTACAGAACTCGGTCTTTCACAGGAAAAGCTGGCAGAAATTCTTAATCTGGATCAACGCACCATATTGAACATCGAAGCCGGACGTGGAAATCCGAAATTTGAGGTGCTTTATCCTTTAATTACATATCTGAAGATACCGGCTGACAGAATTTTCTATCCATATAAGGAGAATATATCTCCTAGCCTTCAAAAGCTCTTAACTCTGCTAAATGACTGCACAGAACAGGAAGCTCATGACTTGCTTCCTATGGTTCGTTATCTGCTAGATTTGATGCGTAAGCAAGACCATCCAACACTATGAGAAAACCAATAGAATCCCTTGCAAAGCTATTGGTTTTCTCAATTTTCAAAAATCTTATTTCTTCAAAGTAGATTGGTGTAGCAGCACCACTAGCTTAGCTGGTGGTGCTGCTCTGTCCCTGTAGTTTTACCGTAAAAGTAGTTTTTACGTTCGGCTCGCTGTCAAGGGTAATCTCCCCACCAAGTTGGTGTGCGAGATTTTGTGCGATAGTCAGCCCTAGTCCGTTCCCCTGTATCTCCCGGTTTCTGGAATCTTCTATAGTAAATAACCGCTCCAATACATTCTGCGCAAATGCCTTCCTAACGATAGAATATATGTGAGGTGAATGATTATGCCGAAATACAAATTAGCACATTTGGGCAGCTGTATCCGCGCCGCAAGGCACGACTGCAAACTAACCCAACAGGAACTGGCGGACGATTGCCATGTGGCAATCAAGACCATCCAGAACATAGAGAAGGGGCAGATGAACCCTTCCTTTGAAATCCTCTATCCGATTGTGAATCGGTTAGGAATTTCAGCGAACATACTGTTCAACCCGGACAGCACAGAGGATGAGGAAGAAATACAGCACCTCATCGGGAAATTCCAGGTGTGCAACTCCGAGGATCGGAAATTCATGCTGAACACCGTGGACTGTATGGTCGAGCAGCTACTTGCCCGCCAATCCGGGTCCGAAACGAAAGACTCTGAGTGAAGCCAGCAGAACAAGAGTTCCTTGTTTCTGCTGGTTTCTCTCGTTTTCTGCCATTATAAACCACCGACTTCTGGATAAGTTCTGGTTGAGTTCTGGATGGTCTAATATTTCAAAAATCGTTCGACAGAATGTGACAAAAAAGTAGAAAGCTACCCCGGAACAGTTTGATTGATACATTGCTCTGGGGTATTAATCTGCTCACAATTTCCCATTCTAAAGATGCTTTACTTACCGGAGTTACTTATTGGAACAGCATAATTATCCTGAACAATTGATGGCATATCTTCATACTGTATTTCAGCCCACGTAATAACACCACGAATAGGTACAACTTCTAGGCGGATAAAAGCTCCATCTCTTAATTCTTTTGATGTGTTAAAAGTAATGCTCTTTTCTTCTCCACTATCATTGAAAGCGGGTAATCTATACGAATAATCTAATCCTCCATTGAAATCGATCACTCCTCCATCTGAGGAATTAAGACTCATTTTGCTATTATCGATTTGAGCATAGTAGTATTGGCTGTCAGTGCCTATGAAAAGCCACGCGCAAAAGCAAAACAGCAATATCACTACAACAGGGATACCAATAATAAACACTTTTTTCTTCATATTGCCTTCCTTTCTTACCATCCTTTTTTGGTTTTGACCTTTTTAGATTTTTTTACAGTTTTCTTCGGTTCTACATTTTTTGATAACATTACCAGAACAGCGGATATTACAATAACTGCCACAATGCTGCACAGGCAATGTATAATGTTCCAATTCACAGCCGCATCATAAGCACGGTATCCAATCAGTCCCAAACTTGCTGTAATCGGATAGAAATTAGCCAGCGTCATATTACCAGAAGCAAACATTCCACCGTAACCATAAACAAACGCAATAATACAGCCAATCAATGCACCATTTGACATACGGCTGGTCAAAATAATAATAGGCAACACGGCAATGTAAAGGAATATATTAAGCGCAGTAATCTGAATACTTGCGTACATCGCCGCACTAAATGTTAATCCCGGATATCCCACAAAAACATCAGCAATGATCGTAAAAATGGCGCTTACTAATCCCAACAGAATCGATAATGCTCCACACACCACCAGTTTTCCAACCATAAGTCTTTTTAGAGAAACCGGAATAGTTAAAAGATTTTTCAGTGTATCGTCTGTTTGCTCTCTTGAAACCAAATAGCCTGCAATCAAAGTGATACACATCGGAAAAATCATGGACATATTGTTCTTAATTACCTGTTCTGCTAAGTAACTAAAAGTCCATACAGAACCGTCATTTGCCGTAGAAGTAAACAAGGTAAGTAATACTGAAAGTAACATCAACCCCACACCAGCCCAAATGATATGGTATCGTTTTATTTTCAAAAATTCTGTCTTGATAATAGCCCGCATAGTCAATCCTCCCTTTTCTTGTATAGTAAGTCAATCAGCAGAATAGAGATAATTGCCATAAGACCTAACGTAACCAGCACCCGCCATGTTGGTGCAATCAAATCATACTGCAACATTTCTGAAAGATTGAACTCCATACCGTGCTTTACCATGTTACCAGCGCCCCAAAACATTGTCAGCGGAGTCGGAAGCAAGAGGAAAAGATTACGTGGTAATACATCATACAGTGCCGTTGCACTCAAGTTCAAAACGCTGTAAAAGACGCATAACAAAATGGAAAAAATATAATTCTTGCTGAAAAATACAATGACCACTACCAGCGGCAGAGTTCCGGCTGTAACCAAAATGCCATTCACAATCATAAACCACATTTTGTATAGGACGCCGTTTACTTCACAGGTTAGAAATCCGCATAGAATTGTTGCGGCTGTTGTTGCGACACAGAATATAATTCCAAAAAGAAATAAGGTAATAATTTTTGCAATTATCATTTGTGTACTGGAAACAGGGATAGTTTTTATATTCTTGAATGTGTCATTATCCCTTTCCATAAAAAAGAGCATGGCCGCAATTACGCCAATCACACAGGGCAGCAAAAATTGAACGCCGAACTCCAACACCATATTGTATAAACCATCAAACAGACTCGCCTTATCTGCATACCGTGATGCAATGGACGGTGTGGTTACCATATACGAAAGCGGTACAGGGAACATGAATGCCGCCAAAAATACCAGCAGAATAAACTTTTTTCGTTTTAGCTTTTGAAATTCACATCGGATCAGCTTAAGCAATTCCCTCACCTCCGGTTACTTGTTTGAAATAATCCTCCAAAGTATCTTCACACATATGGGCCTCGGAAACCTCCAATCCATTCTGAATAAAGGTTCGATTGATTAGAGCAATTGGTACATTTACATCCATGACCTGTAAAATGTGTTGATCGCATACTTTGAAATTCTGAATCCTTAAGTCACTTTGTAAAATACGCGCTGCTGTCTTACTGTCAGATACGCCAAACTGAATATAGTGCCGATTCTTATTCTCCAACTCAGTAAGGCTTTCTTCCTCCAACAGTACCCCATGATCGATAATACCAATATCATCAGCCAGCAAAGCAATCTCTGAAAGGATATGACTGGAAATCAGAATGGTCTTTCCCTGTGCATCGCACAGCTCACGAATAAACGACCGCACTTCTGCAATTCCAATAGGATCAAGTCCGTTGATCGGTTCATCCAAGATTAAAATGGAAGGATTGTGCATGACAGCCAACGCAATCGCCAGCCGCTGTTTCATGCCCAGGGAATATTGCGAAAACAATTTTTTGTCCCGGTATGGCAAGCCTACCAGTTCCAATGCTCCCTTGATGGCATTTGCATTTTTAATATTACGCAGTTCAGCAAAGATACGCAGATTTTCAGTCCCGGTCAAATTAGGATAAAAACCCGGTGCTTCAATCAAACTGCCAATATGGGGCAATACCTGTTTATTGTTTGTTCGGATGTTCTTACCCAAAATCTCAACTTCACCAGATGTGGGAGCCGTCAATCCTAACAACATTTTCATAGTGGTGGTTTTTCCTGCCCCGTTGCGCCCTAACAAGCCATAGATGCGCCCTTTCTTTACATGAATATTCAGATCTGAAACACTCGTCTGTGTACCATACTGCTTTGTCAAATTTCTTGTCTCGATAACATAATCACTCATAATTCTGTACCTCCTTTGGTAGCTTTATTGTAAACAATCTACCTTGAGGCATCTTTGAGAGAACCTTGAGATTACCTTGAGATTTCAGATGGCGTTATCTAAAAGTTGCATGGGTATGGTATAATTAGTAACGAAACTGAAAACACTTTCGGACTGGAGGAACTGCTATGAACGAGATACATGATAAATCCATTCTTGTCGTTGACGATGAACAAGATTTGCGGGTTATGATAAAATCTATTTTTGAACGCGCAAGCTATACACAGGTAATAACCGCTGCTTCCGCACAGGAAGCATTAAAAATACTCTCCAAAAAAATGCCGGAAATTATTATTTTAGATGTGATGATGCCGGGAATGGACGGTTTTGAACTATTACAGGAAATCCGTGCAGTCAGCAAGGTTCCTGTCCTAATGCTGACTGCAAAAGGGGAAGCTGAAGACCGTTTTTCCGGTTTTGAGTTAGGTGCGGACGATTATCTTATAAAACCGTTCTTGCCTAAAGAACTGCTGTTGCGTGTGCAGGCAATTTTGAAACGGGCTTATCCAGAGAGTAATCGGATTGTATTTTTGGATGCAGTATCTGTTGATTTAGACAAAGCTGAAGTACATCGTGACGGTGAAATCATTCCATTAACAGCTAAAGAATATAGTATCTTTACGAAATTAGCTGAAAATGCGGGTCACATAGTTACCATCGGTGCGCTTTGTCAAACTGCCTGTGGTGAAATATGGCAAGGATATGAAACCACGCTGATGACTCATATACGTCATTTACGGGAAAAGATAGAAAAGAACCCCTCAACTCCGGTTTCTTTGATCACTGTCAAAAGACTTGGCTATAAACTGATCGTTAAAGGGGTGAAGTAATGGAGAACATCAATCGCTTTTTTCGGAAATATCTTTTGAAATCGGCTGCGATTCTAATACTATTTTTCATTTTAAACATTGTGCTGATTTTTTGTGTTTTAATATGGGCATGGCAGAGTTCTTCCAGGCCAGAAATCCCACTCCGACAAATTAGTGAAAGCATCACTCTTGATGAAAATGGCACACTCACTGCAGCCGATACTCTACCTGATATTTTGGATGATAAAAAAGCATGGGCCATGATGTTGGATGATAGCGGACAAGTTTTCTGGCAGGAATGTATGCCAGATGAACTGCCAAGAAAATATGCTGCTACTGACATTGCAAAGTTCAGCAGATGGTATTTACAAGACTATCCGGTCTATGTCCTGGAACATCCTGCAGGTTTACTTGTTATTGGGTGTGAACCAAATAGTATTGTAAAATATAACTTTGCGTTGGATGTTACTTATTTGACTACCATAGCTTTGGGAATTGGAATCGTCATCATTGTGAATGTCCTCTTAATTGTCCTTTTGTTCTGGAGAAATACCCGTAACGTGGAAAAGGCTGTTGTACCTATTTTGAATGGAATTGAAACTATATCTCAAGGCAACCCGATAGATCTCCCGGCAAAAGGAGAATTGGCTGAAATCAATATCAAACTAAACAACGCTGGAGATTATCTGATAAAAAAAGACAATACACGGGCTGAGTGGATTCGTGGAGTATCTCATGATATCCGTACTCCACTTTCCATGATCTTAGGTTATTCCAGCGAAATGGAGGATAACCCTGAATTGCCAGCAGCCACCAGAAAGCAGGCCGGAATTATACGAGAACAAAGCGAAAAACTGCGTGCATTAGTTTCCGATCTGAATCTAACAACAAAATTGGAATATTCCATGCAACCTATCCGTATACAAGCGATTGATCCGCTTGAGCTGCTCCGCCAAGTTATAAGCGAATTTTTAAATAACGGTCTTCCGGATGGGTATGAATTGGAACTTTCTGAAGCTGATACAAACAACATAACGCCTATATATGGTGATGTTTCTTTACTTAACCGAATGTTGCAAAATTTAATACAAAACAGCATTACGCACAATCCGAATGGATGCCAAATAACTGCTTCTGTCAGAATGAATGATGGAATATGTTCATTTTGCGTCATTGACACCGGATGCGGAATAAGCGAATCTTATCTGGCACTTTTAAATAACGATGTCAATATCCCAAGTTCTCAAGAAGAAACAGCCGAAGGTGAACATGGATTAGGGCTTAAAATTGTACAGCAGATTGTCAAAGTACATCAAGGGAATATTCAGTTTTCAAATATTAACCCACATGGCCTGAAAATTGAAATCTGCTTACCGCAAAAAAGATAATAGGTAAAATAAAAACGTCCCAAAGCAGCAATCCTACATTGCTACCCTGGGACGTTCTTTTACGCAACAAACCGATACCCGCTTCCAACCACCGTTTCTATGTACCCATCTCCAATTTTCCGCCGAAGCTGACTAATAACATTTGCCACCGCCGCCCCACAATGCTCCGGGTCCGCTTTCCAGACTGCTTCGTAGATCATGGATTGTGAGCGAACCCAGGAGGGATATCAGACTAATCATTTATACACCACTTTACAAGTTTTTTAATAAAAAAAGTATCGTACAGGACTTTCTGATGTATAATGAGTTTGCTACAACCTTTACAAAGGAAAGTGACCCTGTACGATAAACTCATTATACAACAAAGATAACCTGATTGGTAGACTTCATCAATATTTTTT
>CAJTFE010000071.1 GCA_910575725.1 Clostridia bacterium
AGGAGCTTCCTGTATAATTCAAATATAGGGAATTCCAAGAAAGAAGGTTGAGAAAAAAATACCTCAGAGTAAAATAAGATTACTGACTTCGCAGGTTAGTAAAAATCTTATTGAACAGAGAGGTATCTAAAATGAATTGTAACACACAAAACGCTAAAATTGCATCTATAACAGAAAAAACTTTGATTGTCGGTATTGATGTGGGAAGTGAAATCCATTATGCCAGGGCATTTGACTGGCGCAACTATGAATACACCAAAAAACCATTGGAATTCAGTAATACTGAGGCTGGGTTCCAGACGCTGAAAGAATGGGTGGAGGATATAGCGGAAAAGCACGGGAAAACCGCTGTGATCCCCGGCATGGAGCCGACAGGCCATTACTGGTTTGCCCTGGGGAAATTCCTGCAGGACAGCGGGATGAGGCCTGTGCATGTGAATCCCCATCATGTGAAGAAATCAAAAGAACTGGATGACAACAATCCCAACAAGAATGACCGAAAAGATCCCAAGACGATCGCTGCGCTTGTCAATGAGGGGAGGTTCTCTTACCCTTACATACCGACCGGTATTTATGCAGAGATCAGGAGTTTATCAAACCTACGCTTCCAGACGCAGGAGGAGCTTACGAGGATCAAAAACCGGATTGCCAGATGGTTTGCCATCTACTTCCCTGAATACAAAGACGTTTATGGGGATTATAAGGCGGTGAGCGGGAGGATGGTGCTGAAGGAGGCACCGCTGCCAGAGGATATTCAGAAGCTTGGAGTGGAAGGTGTGAACAAGATATGGAGGGACGCAAAGCTGAGAGGTGCCGGAATGAAGAGGGCAAAGACCCTGGTATCGGCTGCGGAGCACAGCGTAGGAAGTAAGGAAGCGCCGGGAGCGGCAAGGATGGAACTGAGGAACCTGCTAAACGACATGGATGTATATACATCAAGATTGGAGGAACTTCTCCTGAAAATAGAGGAAAAGCTGAAAGAGATCCCATATGTTGATAAACTGATGGGGATCAAGGGGATCGGCATGGTAACAGTCAGCGGATTCATTGCGGAGGTGGGAGAAATTGGACGTTTTGATAACCCAAAGCAGTTACAGAAGCTGGCGGGATATGCGATTGTGGCGAATGATTCGGGGAAGCATAACGGCGAGAGCCGGATCAGTTACAGGGGAAGGAAACGCCTGAGGTATGTGCTGTATGAAGCAGCGATATCATTGATCGGGAAAAATGCAGAGTTCAAGGCAATACATGAGTATTACCGGACACGCAAAGAAAACCCATTAAAGAAGATGCAGTCTGTAGTAGCGGTAGCGTGTAAGGTTCTGAGAGTATTCTACACAATACTGACAAAAGGCGTGGACTATGATGCCGGGAAACTGATGGGTGACATCAGGAGACCTCAGGTCCAGGCAGCGTAAGAAACGGACATAAAACACAGGCAGGCAATACCCTGTCATAGTTGGATTGAGCTTTCAAATGTATTGGTTGGGAGCTGAATCCAGCTGTGACAGGAAGGCTGGAAGGCATGAGGAACGATCCGGGAAAACGTCCACCCAAAGGTGCCGGAGAGGGAATCATACAGAAAAGGTCAGTAATACTTAAAAACAAAGAATGAGCCGGTAGTCGGCAGGGATATTATCCATAGGGCATGACCCTGCAAAGGAGCTGAGCTGACACCCTGGTTATGGACAGGCGGGACGAAGGAAGTTAGGACCCGGCAGAGATGCAGGTGATCCTGGTAGACACGGGAGGTACGCTGCCATAGAAGGAGGGGCATACACAAGGCCATGTAGAGCGGAAAGTGAAGACGTTCTGCTTCGTATACCCCAACACCTCTATTTTCGTACCAGATACAGAGAAATGTCCATCATCGTGGCTCATTCATCTGAGATATGTAACTAAAAATTCCTTGAAAATCAAGGAAAAAAGACTTGACTAAATAGGGAGGGATACTGATGATTTTATAAAATAAGCCGTAATTGTAATCTATGTGTAATAATGATTAAGGAGGATACCCATGAAGAAGTTTTTAACATTTTTATTAACTTGTGTTCTTTTTATTACATCTTCAATGCCAGTTTTTGCAATGACAAATGATAAAGTTTCTACAGAAACGCAAGTTGAAATTCCAGTTTTACAGTTTGACAGTAAGGAAGATTTTGAACAATATTGTTATACTCTTTCAAAAGAGAAATCAACCAGAGGGGCAACCGTTATTTATGCTTCCGTGATTAGAGATGGCACAAGTGAGGATTGTGAGTTATACCTATTGTGGGAAGGTGACGAAATGTACAATGCTTTTAGATATAAAAAAATACAGGTTAAAAGTGCTAACCTATTATCAAGTAAAGTTTATAAAACATTTGGAGACGGCACCAATTACACTACCAAAAATACAACCGCTGCGTCTGTTGGGTCTGTAAAAATAGGTGATTTCAAATTAGATAGTGATATTGAAAAAGTTAAAGTAACTTCAAAAGGCTTACAGGGGTATAATATGAAATCTCTATCATGGTTATCAGGAGTAGAATTTTCGGGAACTGTTACCATTAATTAAGCAGGAAAAATATATATTATGAAGCAAAGATATGAATTTATAAGAAATTATAAATCTCAAATTATTCCGGGTTTTAAATCTTTTGAGGAAACATTGAAATGGTTGTCTGAAAAAGTTGATATTATAGAAATACCATTAAGTAGTTTTACAAATTTCTTTTTAGAAAGCCAAAAATTTAATGCTATAAATGCAATTACTAATAACAATTTGCATTTATCTTCAGAAGATTTTGAGTTTATAGCATACAAATTACTATCTACATCAAAAAATGAGGCTTATAATGAAAAATTAGAAGATGAAAAATTTGTTTATATTTTATTTGAGCTAAGAACAAGGT
This sequence comes from Clostridia bacterium, assembly GCA_910575725.1. Classification (GTDB taxonomy): domain Bacteria; phylum Bacillota; class Clostridia; order Lachnospirales; family Lachnospiraceae; genus Laedolimicola. The sequence goes on from CAJTFE010000071.1 coordinate 2,895, forward strand.
ATGTTATAAGCAATAGTGCTAAACTTCAATTAGAAATAGTGATTCAGCAAGGTATTGGTCAATATGATTATGAAAATAATACAGAATATTTGTTGTATTATATTAGCTGTATTGATAGACTAAAAAACAAGGAATATTAAGCAATAAGCAGGAAATCTGAAAAAAGGTCTCCTGCTTTTTTTCTGCCCGGAATCCGGGAGAAAGGAGGGCGCACACTTGCCATGCCCGCACTGTAAAATCACAATCATTAAGCGGAGCAACAATGAATCCGCTGTTTCTGCCGCCGCCTACCAGAGCGGCGAGAAACTGTTCTCTGAATACGACCAAGAGCAGAAACACTATCCCTACAAGAACGAAGTCACCCACAAAGAAATCATGCTCCCGCCCCATGTGCCGCCGGAGTATGCAGACCGCAATACTTTATGGAACTCTGCCGAAGCACAGGAAAAGCAATGGAACTCCCAGCTTGCCCGGAGGTTCGTGCTTGCCATCCCAAGGGAAATCCCATCGGAACAGCACGCCGACCTTATCCGTGACTACTGCCGGGAGTTTTTTGTTTCCAAAGGCATGATAGCCGATTTTGCCATCCATGACAAAGGGGACGGCAACCCCCACGCCCATATCCTGCTCACCATGCGGGCGATGGACGAAAAAGGCAGATGGCTCCCCAAATGCCACAAGGTATATGACCTTGACGGGAACGGCGAAAGAATCCGGCTCCCGTCCGGCAGATGGAAAAGCCACAAGGAGAACACCGTAGACTGGAACGACCGGAAGTATGCCGAAATCTGGCGGCAGGGATGGGCGGACACGGCCAACCGCTATCTGGAAGCCAACGACCGCCCGGAACGGCTTGACCTGCGCTCCTATGCCCGACAGGGGATTGATAAAATCCCCACCGTCCACATGGGGCCAGCCGCCTGCCAGATGGAGAAGAAAGGAATCCAGACCAACGTTGGCAACCTGAACCGGGACATCAAAGCCGCCAACTCCCTCATGCAGTCCATCCGCCAGATGGTGCGCCACTTAAAAGGCTGGATTGCCGATTTAAAAGAGAAAAAAGCCGCCCTGATGGAAGCATTGGAGCAGACGAAGGAACCGACCATACCGGAGCTGCTCTCACAGTATTTAGAACTGCGGAGCGGACAGCGTGCCGACTGGACTTCCAGAGGGAAGCTCAAAGGCACAGTTGCCGACTTCAACAGGGTACAGGCGGCAATGGAGTTTCTGCGGGAAAAAGGAATCTCCACCATAGAGAGCCTTGACACCCGGCTGGACGAAATCAGCCAGACCGCCGTTTCTGTCATGGAGAGCGTGAAAAAAAGCGAGAAGCGTATCAAAGCCATCGACACCATGTTGTCCTATATTGACAAATACGAAGCAAACAAGCCAGTCCATAAGGAGTACGCCGCTATCGGCTGGAAGAAGAAAAAAGAGCAGTTTGCAGAGAGCCACCGGGAGGAACTGGACGCTTACCATGCCGCCATCCGGTATTTTAAAGCCAACCTGAAAGGCAATTCCTACTCTCGCAAAGATTTGGAAGCGGAACGGGAACAGCTTGCTTCTGCCCTGCCGGAACAGGGGGAGGAACTGGAAGCGGTTCAGGCAGATGTAAAAGTGCTGCGGGATGTGCGCCGCTGGCTCAATCAGGTATTGCCATCCGAGCAGTACCGACAGACCGCCGAGCCGGGGAAGAAACCGTCCGTACAGGGGAACCTGAAAGGGCGGCAGGAACGCATCCGGCAGGAGCAGGCAGAGAAACGCCAGCCGCCCCGGACACAGAAACAACAGAATATGGAACTTTAAACAGGCACTTGTTTTGTGATTGTAAATCGCTGGCAAGTGCTTGTTCATTTGAACAAGACGGATTTACAGACAACGTGAACGACATTGTGTCGCTCACGTTGGGATTATCAGGAGGGAACGCCTATTGAACGTATTTGAAGCCGTGAAACAGTCCGTCACCACAAGGCAGGCTGCGGAGCGTTACGGAATCAAAGTAAACCGGAATGGGATGTGCGTCTGTCCATTCCATAACGATAAGAACCCAAGCATGAAGGTTGACCGCCGCTTTTACTGTTTCGGCTGCGGAGCCACCGGGGACGTGATTGACTTTGTTTCCCGGCTCCACGGTATCGGCAGTAAAGAAGCCGCACTCATGCTGGCACAGGACTTCTCCATCCCCTATGAGGACGGGAGGAACGCCGGGAAGCAGCCCATAAGGCCACGCCTGCGGAGGGAAACGGAGGAACAGAAATTTAAGCGCATGGAGCGGCACTGCTTCCGGGTGCTGTCCGACTATTACCATCTTCTGCGCCGCTGGAAGGAAGAATACGCCCCCAAACAGCCGGATGAAGCATGGAATCCCCGGTTTATAGAAGCCCTGCAAAACATGAGCCGTCTGGAATATCTGATGGACGTACTTCTATCGGGGGAACTTCCAGAGCGGGCAGCCCTTATCACAGGACACGGAAAGGAAGTGAGGAACCTTGAAAGACGGATGGCAGAACTTACCGCCCCAGATACGGCAGGAAATAGCGAACATGGCAGACAGCGCAGAGCCGCCCCGGAGCATTGAGGAAGTAAAGGCCATGCTGGAAACCACCGAGAAAGGCGGCTTCCGCAACAGCATGAGCAACTGCCTGACCGTGTTCCAGTGCGACCCGCTCCTTTCTGGGGCGGTTGCCTACAACCTGCTGACCGACCGCACCGATATTTTAAGGCCAATCGGCTACAAAAGAGCCACCGGAAGCCCCATGACCGACACGGACATGAAATATATCCGGCTGTATCTAGAAAAGACCTATGGCCTGACAAGCGAGAAAAAGATACAGGACGCCGCCGACCTTGCCGCCAATGAGAACAGCTACCACCCTGTCCGGGATTATTTAAACGGCCTGACATGGGACGGAACCGGGCGGATACGCTCCTGCCTGCGTCACTTTCTGGGAGCCGGTGAGGACGATTACACATACCAATCCCTGCGCCTGTTTTTGTTGGGAGCCATCCACCGGGCATTTTCCCCTGGCTGCAAGTTTGAAGTCATGCTCTGTCTGGTAGGCGGTCAGGGAGCCGGGAAGTCCACCTTCTTCCGTCTGCTGGCAGTCAAAGACGAGTGGTTTTCGGACGATTTGCGGAAACTGGACGATGACAACGTATACCGGAAGCTGCAAGGTCACTGGATAATCGAAATGTCGGAGATGATTGCCACCGCAAACGCAAAGAGCATAGAGGAAATCAAGTCATTTTTGAGCCGCCAGAAGGAAGTCTACAAGATACCCTACGAAACCCACCCGGCAGACCGCCCAAGGCAGTGCGTGTTTGGCGGCACGTCCAATGCCCTTGACTTCCTGCCCCTTGACCGCTCCGGCAACCGCCGTTTTATTCCCATACAGGTATGCCCGGAGCAGGCGGAAACACACATTTTAGAGGACGAAGCCGCTTCCAGAGCCTATTTAAACCAAGTGTGGGCGGAAGCGATGGAGATTTACAAAAGCGGCAGATGGAAGCTGACATTCAGCCCGGAAATGGTGCGCTATCTAAAGGAACATCAGCGGGACTTTATGCCGGAGGACACCAAAGCCGGGATGATACAGGCTTTCCTTGACAGCTACCCCGGCGATACGGTCTGCTCCAAACAGCTATACAAAGAAGCCCTGAACCATGATTTTGACGAGCCGAAACAATGGGAAATCCGGGAAATCAACGAGATAATGAACCAGTGCGTCACCGGCTGGAAGTATTTCTCCAATCCCCGGATGTTTGCCGGATACGGCAGACAAAAAGGATGGGAACGGGAGCAAAAGGCAAAAGCTGACGCTTGCGCCTTGACAACGGACACCGGCAACGGGGCGGGAAAAACCCCGGAGGGATTTATGCCGGTGCCGGAGCAGATGGAACTTCCATTCTGAAAAAATCCGGCAAAAGACAGCCCGTTGCACACTTCGTTGCTATCCCGTTGCCGGGCCGGTTGCCGGGGAAAATCCCGTAACTATCGGCTTTTCTCCCCTTTAACAACCAAAGCAACAGAAAAATAAAAGAAAAAGTATAAAATAACCCAACTGCCAGACAAGGATTCGTTCCAAGGTTTTTTGAAGCCCGTTGCCGGACTTCGTTGCCGACCTTCCCTGTCTGGCTGTTTTCATGTATGGAGGACAACTGCCTATGGCGAAAAATAAAACAGAGATTCATGTCACCACAGTATTTGACGGCGAGCTGGACGCTACGGACGTTTTCGTGAGCCTTATCGCACAGAAGCACAGCAGAAAAATAGATAAAGAATATCTTGCTAAAACACAAGAAATGAGATATAATAAAGACGAGGTTCAATGTGACCGTGTTCCGTCTGGATTGTGCGGGTAAACGGTTATGATGAACACTTTTGAATATGCAGGGATGGACACACTTCTTGCCGGGAGCTTCCGGGCGGCTATCTATTGCAGGCTGTCCAAGGACGACGACCTTGACGGGACGAGTGCCAGCATCGAGAACCAGCGGGATATGCTGGAAAAGTTCTGCCAGAAGCAGGGATGGGAGGTTACGGCAGTCTATCAGGACGATGGCTTTACCGGCTTGAACATGGAACGCCCCGACCTGAAACGGATGTTGAAAGCCATTGAGCGGAAACAGGTAAACCTTGTCATTACAAAGGATTTATCGAGGTTAGGACGGAACTACTTGCAGACCGGGCAGCTTATCGAGGATTTCTTCCCAAGGAACGGCGTGCGCTATATCGCCATGAATGACGGCATCGACACCATGCGGGACAACAACGACATTGCGCCCTTTAAAAATATCCTGAACGAGATGTACAGCAAGGATATTTCCAAGAAAGTCCATTCTTCCTATGTGCTAAAGGCGCAGAAAGGGCAGTTCACCGGCTGTATCGCCCCATTTGGCTACAAGAAAGACCCGGAGGACAAGAATCACCTTCTCATTGACGGGGAAACCGCCCCCGCTGTCCGGCAGATTTTTGGGTGGGCATTGGAAGGGAGAGGCCCCAACTACATCCGGCGCAGGCTGGAGCAGCAAAAAATCCCCTGCCCCACATGGTGGAACCGGAAGCGGGGACACCGGAACATCCGCACCAAATGGGAAAAGAAAGACCCGGAAAACGGGCGGTACGTCTGGGACTTCTCCGTGATTAAGGAAATCCTGATGAACCCCGTCTACACCGGCGCAATCGCTTCCCAAAAGACCGAGTACCGCTTTAAAATCGGCACTATCCGGGATAAGAAGCCGGAGGACTGGATTGTGGTGGAGGGGACGCATGAGCCGCTGGTGGACAAAAAGGACTTTGCGATTGTGCAGGAAAAACTGAAATCCCGCCAGCGACCGGGCAAATCCGGGGAAATCAACCTCTTTGCAGGGCTGATAAAATGCGGGGAGTGCGGAAAGGCTCTCACCATCCGCACCACGCATGAGAAGTTCCCGAAGCGTATTTTCTCCTGCAAGACCTATAATGCCTATGGGAAGCAGCACTGCACACAGCACCGGGTTGAATTTGACACGCTCTATTCTCTTGTGCTGAACAAAATCCGGGAGTGCGCCGCCGCTGCCCTGACAGACAGTGAAGCAGTAGCCGGACGGCTGACCGATACCTGCCATGCCAGGCAGAAAGACCAGCGGGAAGCGATGGAGCGCACCCTTGCCAAAGACGAAGAACGGATTGAAATGCTGGAAAAAATGGTGCTTCGGCTCTATGAGGACATGGTAGCCGGACGAATCACAGAAGCAAACTTCAATCTCCTGCTGGAAAAGACACAGAAGGAACAGGCGGAATTAAAAGCCAAGGTTGAGGAAGGCCGGAAACGCCTTGCCGATGAAATCCGGCTTGCCGTGGACGCAAGGCAGTGGGTGGAATCCATACAGGAATACCGGGACATCAACGAGCTGGACGCTTCCACCTTAAACCGCCTGATTAAAGAAATCGTTGTCCATGAAACCATAGACAGCGACAAGACAAGACACATTTCTATCGAAATTCATTTTAGTCTCAAACCCATACCGGAAGTGGAGCAGGTCACAGGCTGACCGCTCCCCTGTTCCGGGGGATTCTTTAAAAACTCCATATATATTTCTTGACGTGCCGCCGCCCGCCAGAAAGCTGTATTGTTCCTACTAATTGGGGATAACACAGCT
>CAJTFE010000072.1 GCA_910575725.1 Clostridia bacterium
TGGGATCCATGGCCTTTTATATTTCAGGAAGGAATTCATGCTCTGGCAGCGTGCCATATTTTCGGTAGGATTGTGCATTTACAGACAGCACTGCGCAGTCAATTGGATAAAGGTTGGAAAAATAATTCGTCATTTGCGTCTCCCTCAATTCGCCGTCCGACAGCCTGCGCTCATGCCACATGTCCCATTAGAATGTATCTTATAATCTCTGTCAAATTCATCCTCTGGCAATAAATCCAGTTCTTCCTGTGGCGAGATATCTTTCACGAGCTTTACTTCCCCTGTTTCCCGATTCCTGCTGAGTATGTACAGGGTTCCTTCATATTGGTCCATGAAATCTTCCGACACATGCATTACCGTTGCGTAATTGCTGTCAGGGCTTTTTTCTGTCACTTCATACACATCCGATACAAGTTTGTATGTCTGGCTTTTGCTGTTTCCACGGTCAACATTCCATTCCTCTGCGCCTTCACTGATGCACAGGATATCTTCTATTTCAAAAGGAAGCCTTGATATAACCATGATCCCCTCATTTTGCATGGAATGAAATCCCCAGGATTCTTCTGACAGTTCCTCCTCCTTTGTTCCCCTGTCCTTAAGGCAGGCCCGCCTCCACTCCCTGAAATATGGGAAGCCTGCAATATCCGGATATTCCACAGAACGGTCTACCCATTCCGCCTCCGGTGAAGCATACACCCGCAGGTTCCACTCAACACAGCCCCCTTCACAGACCGGCCAGTCTCCGGCCTCGAATGAAAGTGAGGTAAGCGGCTGCTCCATGGACAGCCAGGAATTATGGAATTCCACCCGGCTCATCATCGCAAGCAATTCTTCTGCCGCCTGGCCCTGGAAATAAAAATCCGCCATATTCCCATGATCAAATCCTCTTTCCCGCCATTCTGCGGGTGTAGCCACACGATATCCCGGGGCATTTTCCAGTTGGAATTCGATATCTGTTTTATAAGGCTGCGGCAAATGATACAACTCTGCAAAATACTCCTGAAGGACAGTCTCTATTTCTTTCCTCTGGTAATTATCCCAAAGGATTGTCTCATCATCCACATCGATTCCTGCGCAGAACTTCCTGCCTTCATATTCCATGAATACCACCACATTGGAATTGACATAAGGCGCAAAAAAATCATGATACCCCTGAACCCAATATCCCTGTGGCGAAGCGTCTATCCCGTATTTTTCCGTGATATAAGCCGCTGCCCTGTCCTTTGCTGTCTGTTCCGCCGCCTTATAGATACGGTCAATTTCCCGTCGTGTCTCCATCCGTTCCCGGCTGCATCCGGTAAGCAGGAACATTGACAAAATCCCTGTTACTGCCATTCCTGTGATTCTGCCGAATGCTTTCCCTCCGCTGTCTGATCCCCTTTTTCCCTTCATACTCTGCTCAATTCCCGTTTTCTTTTATATCGCTTCTCCAAGTCCTTCCATAACTTCCATAAGCTTCTTATATCCTGCCTCACTGGCAGCTCCATAAAGCACTTCCAGATCGCCGCAGTCCATCACTACAGCCGTATTGTCAGAGGCATTGCTGTAAAAACTCATATCCATTCCCAGCCATCCAGAAAGCCCAAAGGGTTGTTTTTCAAGGCCTGACCGGACGGTCTCCAGTTCTTCCTCCGTAAGCCAGTACATTAGCTCCTCTCCATGAAAAGGAAAAGCGAATACCGCTTCATAGGCAAGGACGGCCCTCAGAAATCCGCTGAGCGTTCCGGCACACAAAGTCCATCTTTGGTCATTGATTTGATCCGCAACCACATAAACCGGGGGATCAGCTTTTGTCAGGTCTTTTCTTCGGATTCCCGCCCGGCAGCATCCCTGATTTTCAATCAGGATCACCAGGTAATCGCCGTCCCTTAACCAGCCCCATCTGTCGAAATCTTCCGGCCTGATCCACTTATCCTGTACCCTGTGAATCGCCTCCGTGCGCACCGCCCTGCTCCAGAACTCTTCCAGCACGGGGGGAAGAGGGTTAAAATACTTTTTTATAACAGCCAGCTCTTCTTCTGTGTATCCCTGCAGTTCTTCCACCCCATACAACTGCCGAATCATTTCCATATAATCTCTCTGATTCTGTCCCTGAGCGCTCGCATCCTGCGGTTCTGCTTCCGGTTCTTCCGTAAACAGGTAAGGAACTCCCTGCCACATAAGCTCAGGCATTTCCTCCAGCCTGTTAAAATAAAGGCAGATGATCTGGTCGTCCCCCCAATATCCGGATTCCGGCCTTCTGGTGCAGGCTGTGATATGATAATAACCGTCCGGCAAAGACAGCACCTGGTCCTGTGGGAAACCCGGATTCCAGTCACTCAGCCAGAACAGGTCTCCAAACTGCAGGGAACCGCCCCTTACCTCCACCGCCAGCCGGATCATCACCGGAAACTCTTTCTCCGCATTGGAATCCGGATAGCCGGACCGGAGCCATAGGATAAAATCGCCTCCCGTACCCGTACAGAAAGCCGTGATATCCCCTTTCCGGATATGCTCCCCCACCTGTTTCGGATTCGTGAATTCTTCCGTCAAAAAGTCGCTCCCCGGAACAACATATCTCATAACCTCCGGGGAAAACAGGACAATCCCCATACCGTCAATACTCAAATGTGCCGTATCCCCCAGATGCAGCGGCTCCTCGGATGCCGGATTGCCTTCAGAAAGAGTTTCCTCCCCGCGGGGCTGCTCTGTCGCCTTTGGTTCTTCTGTTTTTTCTTCTTTTATCTCCAGGAGACAGGACAGCTGTTCCAGCACCTCCGTATGTTTCAGCTGGCTGTAAGGAGGCAGGAGGACTTTCTTCAGCGCCGGAAGCTCTGCCAGCAGGCGGCAGTCTGAAAAGCTGGTATCCTGCAAATCCAGGGTAGTTAAACTTTTGCATCCGGCCAGAAAAGAATAGTCGTCGATTGCCACATCATGGAGGAACAGCTGCTTTAGCTTTATCATTTCCCCAATCAGAGAAAAATCATTTTCCTTTATTGTCAGCCAGGAAGGGAGGCGGATATCCTCTATTTTTTTAACCGCCGCAAAATTTCTCCTTGTGCTGTCCAGGCATTTGATCTTAGCCAGATCGCTGAATGTCTGCAGGTCATGCCCTGTGTTTCTCTGAATCCAGATTGCAAGCCTTGGATCAATTCCATACTGTTTCATCATTTTAAAAGCTCCTCCTGAAAAAAATTGTATCACCAGCCCTCCCGCACCTCATCCATGACATTCCAAATTTCCGAAAGCGTCACAGGCGCCGCATTCTCATCCGCCTGCCCGTATTCTCCTTGCAGGATACACTCTTCGTAAAGCCTCTGCATGGCCATAAAGATATCCTCCCGTTCCTCTGTCTCGATGAACTCCTCATAGCGGTCATTGAGCTTATTAAAAGATTGTGTGTACCTGCGGACAATCTCTTCGATTTCTTTTCTGTCCGCCGCCCTGCCCATCGCCTCTCCCAGCAGCTTTTTGGTATCTTTGTAGCATTTTCTGGCGCTCCGGTATGCTGCTTCCGGAATGAACTCGTTTCCATCCCAATGGCGGAGCGGGTTCTCCAGGTTATCCCTAAGCCATCCTTCATCCCGTAAATGGGTGACACTTAACCTGTCCAGCTTCCCTTTCCAGTGTTTTTTCAGGTACAGGCCCGCTCCTTTGGGAACGCTGTCAAAATCCAGCTCCCGCAGTTCCTTAAGCCCCTCCAATGCTTCCATATCCCTCTCATCATATCCAAACAGATCCTTGCAGTAAAGATTCCGAAGCCCGGACAGCTTTCCTGCCTCCTGCATATGGGTTACGGTGCCGGGAGCTCCGCTTATGTTTAAATATTCCGCCTCTGGAAACTGTTCGGCCGCCTGCCTCATATCCAGCTCTTTTATGTCAGTCAGGCGGAGCCTTGGGACCCGGTTTTTTTGAAGTCCGTATCTCTGAAGCAATGCCTTTTTCAAGGATATTTCCAGGGTCAGTTTCCCACTGCAAAGGCTGTCGTCAATTTGCAGTTCCGGCCGGATCTTCCCATACAGCTTCAGAAAGCGGGTATCTTTTGGAAGTACCAGTTTCCTGATTCCGCTCATATCCAGCTCCAGATTGTCCAGGCAGGTCTTCCCAAGGTCAAGTACCTCCACACCTGCCTTTTGCAGGCGCAGTGTCCGAAGCAACGGCGCTGTGGAGAGCAGCTTCTGAAGCTTACCGGAATACCCCTGCAATTCGGCATAGGTGATACAGGGAAACTCTTCTAACGTATCTTTTTCTGTCAGGCATTGGTAAAGATCATCCCGCAGTCCTCCGGTATTCTTTCGGAACATCCTGCCATGTACAGATACAAAATCGCCGCTGTTACTATATTTTTTGTATGCCGACCTGGCGGTTTCGTCAAAAGACTTCCAACGCTCTTCATAATAGTAATCTTCCCCTGTGGGCCACTTCCAGGAGTAGGAATCCCACGTCGGACTGCTTTTGAGCCCGCACTGGCCTATGTACCGGTAATCCCTGGGAACAGGAGTATTTTCAATCCCTGTTTTTATCATCTGATGGTGATACCGGAAGGATTCCCGGTGATACGGCTGTAACCGCTCCAAGCTATCTTTTTCGGGCAGGTCATCCTCCAGATAATCAAGCAGCACATAGCAAATGCTTTTGCCATCCACGGCAAGGATCTGGCAGGCGCCGTATTTCCCCAGCATTTCCACATAAAAAGCATATACATCTCCCGACTTTGCAGTTCTTTGTTTTAATTTGACCAAGCACTGATCCTTTTTCATGGCTTCATTCCTCCCCAATGCCATAGATGGTCTTATCAATGTCTAATAGATGCGTTTCGACATTCGTCTTTTCTATAAACGAATCTTCTTGCTGATTATCTTTTCCATAAAATTCTCAAAAGAATCGGCAACAATTTGGCATTCCTCAAATTCCGGTTCACTGCCATAAACAATACTGCCTTCTTTTATGGAGATTGCATAATAAGCATAACCGCCTTCTAAGGATAAAAAGACAGGTAAATGTCCGTCCCAGAACTTTCTGATCTCATCCTTCCATGCCGCATCATTTTCTGCAGCCTTCAAGCTGAGCAGTTCCCATTCATTCCATTGCCATGCCTTGTCTCCCTGCATATCATAATCTTCCGAACATAAAAACCAGGCCCTCTCATCACCTCGTATCATACTTTTTACAATCGAAACAAATTCCACCCAGCTTTCCGGGTAGCCGGTATATCGGCTTTTCATTGGTTCAGGCAGACAGAATCTCTGTTTTTCATTCCTCTCTACAGTCCAGCCCTGTTCTTTCATACAGCTTATAAATTTATCAATCATTTTGCGTTTTCCTCCAGAAATAAAAGTGCATCCTTCCATGCTAAAATAGTTTGCCTTCCTGTCATCTACTTTCTAAAGCTTGCAAGAAAGCTTTCATACTCCTGCTCTAACTGTTTCCCATAAGGATCATCCATGGCTTTTGCCGCCGCAATTCCCTTTGTATATAAATTTCCGTACCAGCTCGACTGCGGTACCTTCTGCAGTTCCGCCTTTGCCCAGTTCCATAGGCTGGCTGCTGCCGTTGTATGATTTGCTGTGACCTCAAAACAGGCTTCCAGGATATCCTTGAACAGCCGGAGCGTCCGGATCTGCCCGTAATCCGTGGTTTTGATCACTTTTTCACATAAACAGAGTGCCTTTCCATAATCGCACATATATATGTAATGCCGGATTAGATTTTTATACCCGGAAATGATATCTCTTGTACTGCTTTTTTCTGCTGACAGGATTTCCTCCAGCTGTTCCTGATAAAGCTTTTCATTTTCCGCATCTCTTTTCAGAAATGTGTTAAAGTCGATCAGCACTTTGCGGTTGGAATCGGACCATTCTGTGATAGTCTTTTTCCACTCATCCACCAGGCTTCCCATCACATCCCTGTACTCCATTTCCCAGCACAAATAGATACAGTCCAGCAGGCTGTTTTCCCCAAAGTCATCCTCCATCTGTCCGTCCGGATCATAGCCGCAGGCGCAGTCAAAATTTGCGTTCTTTGCCCGCTCCAATAAACTGGCGTACTTTCCATCCACATTGTATTTTCTGAGCAGGTGCGTCAATATCTCAAGCGTACTCCCTATCCCCTGAAATGAATTCTGCTCCCTGTCCTTCAATTCCTCCCCAAAGAGGAAAGCAACCGCCTCCTCATCCTCAATATGGCAGTACAGAAGATAATACGCCAGCCGCAGGCGATTCGTATAATTCTCGTCATCTGTACCCCATTCCCCGTTTTGAAATTCCTTATAGCGGACTGTGCCGTCATTTCCTGCTTTCAGAGCCTGATAAACGGCCCGCTGTTCTTCTATTTTAGATTTTAACTGTTCTTTCCCCATAGTCAGTTCCTTCCATCCACTCCTTTTGAGCCAGTTCTGCCAGCATACGCCGGGCGTCTTCCACCACATACAAAGTCCCGCCCTCCTGGATCGCATACTCCAGATGTGTTCTGGCATTCTTTAACTCATTGCAGGCAATATCCACATCCGCAAGGCATACGGCAGAAACCACTTTTTGAAGCTTGGCTGTATATCCGGCACTCCAGGCTTCCTCCATACGGCGGAATGCTTCATAATCTCCTCGCCACAGGGCCAGGCTGGCATCCATAACGTTCAGCAGCTCTTGCCCTGTTCTCTGTAAGGATGCTTTTTTGAATGAAGAAACAAGAACCTCCGCCTCATGTTTAACCTGCATTGCCCTTTCCAAATCTTCCATTTTTTTATAACAGTTAAAACGAATGTTCAAAAAAGAAATCTGATAATTAACACTTAATTTGTACTTACGCAAAGGCTCTGCCAAAGCTAAGGCATCAGAAAACTGTCCAGACCACATAAGGCCGGATGCCTCATTGATACGGATAGCCACGGCGCTCCGCTTTCTTTTATGTACCTTTTCAAGCAGGCGCATCACCTGAACATAGGTTACCGGATCGCAGTCCTGGTTTAGAATCATATTCAGAGACATAAAATCCCAGGAAATCCAGATGTTGATTGGAAAAGTGATCACAATAAGAATGAACAGTTTTAGTAAAACATCTGGCATGCCATCATCCCCCCACCAGATTCCCCTGATGCCCACAATAACATACAGCAGAAAAATCAGGATGAGAAGCCCCTGCTTGGCCCGAAGTCTCTTTTTGTATTGACGAACAATCTCTTCCGGAGTTTTATTTTGATATTGCATAGCAGCTTTCATGTTTGTTTTCATCCTCTTTTCTTTTATGTTGTGTCAGTGCAATCTATTATTTTGTTCCGATATCACTTATCATCTTTCAAACCTAATATCCCAAAAACAATGCCTGCTATCATCGCTGCCACTCCAATATACCGCGGCAGCTGCATATAGTGCGCCTGTACGTTCACATCTGCGAATCCTAATGTTCCGACTGAAAACATAACTGCCCCACCCACAAAAATGAAACCACCTAATACAATTTTTTTCATCTGTTTATCCCCTTTCAAATTCCGGCTTTTCCGGTTCTATAAACCGGAATTTTATAGGTTATATGATTCTTTACTTACCGGATGCAATTCTAATTCCCAATCCTCGAATGGCTTGTCAAGGCTATAATCAGGATTAAAATATATTCGGATATATTCTGCGGCTCTTCTTTCACAATATTTATAATTCAATACATTTCCCTCATTATCTAACTCAATGTTATTCATAAATATCGAAAATGCCTGTTCCATACAGCTGCTGTCTTCCTCTAATTCATTCAAATAATCAATTCCTTCTAAAATAGGATATCCTAATGTCCCATGCACAAACCAATACGAAAATTGTCTTACTGCACCGGATAAATAATGACTTACTTTCATGTAACACGCTCCCTTGCATACTAAAATCTGTTAATCTTCATTCGTAACCTTAACATGCTCAACAACACCGTTGCTGTCATAATAAACAATGATGTAATATGTGTTATTGGTTTCCCAAATGTCGCCCCACATTCCTGACAGGAAACTATCTGGTTCTCCCCACACTTCCATTAACTGCGTATTCCTGTAACCTTGTAATTGTTCTGTTGCATAATCCGCACCTTTGTTTTGATAATAAGAAACCATCAATTCCTTTGACGGAATGTTATCATTGCTTTTTCGGTTGTAATATCCATAGTACCAGACAGATACACATAGTACAGCAACCAGGATTATTGCAAGAACAAATAATACTTTCTTTTTCATACAATCAAACTCCATGTAAATTGAAAGCTATCTCACCAAAAATATTTACAGTGTATGCAAATCATCAAGTGAAACAATATATCCGTCTCCTTTTTTCAAAAATTCAATCTGGAGTGTTAAATCATTTATTTCGCCATCTGTTGTTAAAGCATAATCCATACAGTACCCGCTTCCGTCACGAAGAGCAACTAAATATATTTCCTGATTCTGGTTTTTCACCTGTTTCGGGTCATCAATTTTCAGCACAGGCCGGGTTTTATCCAAATATTGAAGCGCAGAGATTAAATCTTCTTCTGTCAATATTCTACTGTTGTCAAACACAACTAAAAAATCATGGTACTTTTCCTGAGCCAATATTCCTAAAGCCTTTTCTACAAAATCAATAAAACATTCCTGTTCTTTTCCCTTTTCTGCATATATCATAAAATAAACCCTCCCTATTTAGTCAAGTCTTTTTCCTTATTTTTCAAGGATTTTTTAGTTATATATCTCAGATGAATGAGCCAAGATAATGGACATTTCTTTGTATCTGGTACGAAAATAGAGGTGTTGGGTATACAAAGTAGA
>CAJTFE010000073.1 GCA_910575725.1 Clostridia bacterium
ATGCGGCTTCCCGGCTTTCTGTTTACTATTCGAACTCCTCGGCGGATAGCTTGAACTGACTGTTTTTCCCTCATTTTTCAAACATATATTATCCATATTCTTTAAAAAATTCTCTCGTTTTTATGACTGTCAAAATTTTTAGAGCCAAAATAGAGCCAGTCAAATCCGCTATTTTCTCCTTGTCTGCCCTATCTACATGGCGCTAGCGCCATGTAATTACACCAACAAAGAAAATCTATTTGCGCTCCCTCAGCTTCTCTAATATCGCCATAATGTCCGGCTGCGTTGGAGTGAACTTTATGCCATGCTTCAACATACCCATGACTTTTTTCGCTTTCTTCTCAATCTCTCTAGCGGCATGCTCACTCGTCAGCATCAAATGATTTCCGGCAATTGTGTATTCCCGTTCTATGTATTCTTCCATTATCGGAAACATATCCTGTATCAGAAACGCACTCTCTCGGCTGTCATCCAGTTTAACGATATGGAGAATGTCGCAAGGTTTCCCGGCTTTTTCTTTTTTCTCCATAATCTTCCTGTATTTCTCAATACGGCTGGATAACGGTATCATCCAATATATACCCGTATTCGTATCTTCAAAACAGTAATAATGCGGTCTGTTTCCTGCCTTATTTCCTTTAAGATACGGGTCTGACATATCTTCAAAGAATATGTCCTTAATAATATAAAAGCCTGTTTTCTTCATTTGCCTGTCCTCATTACGGAAAAGTCCCTCGCCTTGCGGCGAAGGACTATACTTTCGGCCCAACCATTTATATACCGCATATCGGTCAGCGGTAAACTTTCAACCCGACCATTTATATACCACATATCGGTCAGTGGTAAACTTTCTTTGTACCTACATTCTAGCAAGTGCAAAGAGGAAAGTCAATAGGGCTTTCCATGAAAATTTTATGGAATATCCGCTCGAATTATTCCTGTTTTACGAGTAAGCAAGCAAATTTATAATAATTACTCTCAAATTAGCAATATCATCATTGGATTCTATATCATCCAACTCAAACACTTCTTTTATCATCCTTTTTTTGTCATAATATACATAGATTTTATCTGTATCAATCACTAATACATTATCTTTATAAATATTGTCCGTCACTACCTTATCTGCTGTTAAATACAACTGTTTTAAATTGCAATATGACATCAACTGAGAATTTATGTCCTTTTCTGCTGAAACAGATAACTTGATTTCCACAGGCAAATATTTACCGTTCATTTTTATTACATTATCTACAAATGTTTTGCTTCTGTTCTCCTTTTTGCAACCACATTCTTTAAAAAAGGCTTTTGTATCTCCCAAAACTTTCAAAAATCTATCCACGTAAAACGCTCTAAACTGTGCTTCAAGGAAAAAATCTCTCCTATGGCAATTTACTATTTTCAGCCAATTATCATCATTTAGCTTATATAATGGCATCGGTTCTGCAACCGAATCTATAAAATATTTCTCCACAATAATGTTTTTATTTAAAATCAATTTTTTAATAAAGTCAAATTTTTCGCCAAAAACCGGTGTTATACTGCTCTGTCTTGAAACTTCTAATTCAATACTAAATTCTGATATATCGACTAGATTTTCCAATAGAAAAATATCATCAATTGGCGCATATATATTACTTCTCCAATGCAAATTCTCATTATCCATTTTTTCATAGGCAGGATTACCAGATATTTTTCCTATTGCAAATATTTTTCCACCATATATTTCATGAATCTTTTTTGCTCTTATCAGAGCATTCATGATTGTCCAAAAAGCACTATTAGAATACCGTTCTCTGCTACTTAAAAGCTCATTCTTTAATTTACTAATTTTACTATTTGCATATTTTGCGTGCATAAAAAAGACAATATCGCCTTTCTTACACCACTTAGGTGCTGTCCATGCGGTTTCTCTATCCTCATACTCGCCATCATCACCACCCCTTATAATTGCTTCCATATTAAAAAAATGTGCATAATTATAAACTTCATCTAATGAATTTGGGAAAGAGATATTTGATATATACGCTTGAACATAATTCATAACAAATTACCTCTCTATTCATAACGCTAAATATATCCTTTATAACAAGGTAAATCACACAATGGTGCAAATTATAATCATTTTTCTGTTTATAAAGTAACTTTTTGCCGCTACATCCTCCAATGATTCCTCAATCGTACTTAAACCACTTCTTGAGCCAAGCAATGGACTAACTTCACGCAGTTCTTCAAAAGTTGTATTATGTACAATGGGAACAAGTAAGTCACGAGCCAACAACGCAGAAAGTTCTTTATCTGCTATTCCTTCTCCACTAACACGTTTAAGAAACGAAGGTGTAACCAATACAATGCCGACACGAGATTTTACTAATCCCTTATCAATTTCACGAAGTAATGAAGAACCTAAAAGAACATCTTTTTCACTAAACCAAACCGTTACTCCTTTAGATTCAAGCATATCATGTAATTCTTTAGCTGCACCTTTACGGTCATCCCATGCGTGACAAAGAAAAACATCTCTTAAATCTGGTAACTCGGAACGCTTTTCAACATTTTCACGCACTGGGGTAAGTGTTCGAATTTCCGCAGGAGTATATAAAATAGTTGACCCCGTCGAAGACCATCGTGCTTTTGTCTTAGATTGCCCACTACTGCTACCACTTCTCGAACTGCTTGTTGGCGCAGAATGTGGTGTAGAATATGTGGGATAAAAATTGTAATTTCTATAACCGCCTCCTCCACACACTGGACAATTTGCCCTTCCACTTGCTGTGCGGTGACCGTTAATTGGCG
This sequence comes from Clostridia bacterium, assembly GCA_910575725.1. Taxonomy (GTDB): domain Bacteria; phylum Bacillota; class Clostridia; order Lachnospirales; family Lachnospiraceae; genus Laedolimicola. Next base: position 2,797 of record CAJTFE010000073.1, read on the forward strand.
CTGTACATTTTGCCATAATTTCATACCTTTTTCTATGAAATATTTATCTTCGTCTGTTGCTATTAAAGTTTGCAATCTTATTTTCATTGTACCAAGTCGCTAGCGCGACGGCTAGCCCTAAGTACATTTAGTTTCAATTTTCTGCCATAAAAAATAGCAGTTTTTAAATTTATGATGTATTGTTAAGTTACCACACCAAACAACTTCATAACTTTTAAAACTGCTATGCTTAGTTTATCATGGTTTTTTAATCTCAACAACTACATATTCTACTTTTTTATCAAGAAACGATATGAAATCTGCCACACTTTAGAGAGCCTTAGTGACATTTCAATTTTCTTATGATATAGTGGACTTCCACTTTTAGGAAAAGGAGTTGATGATATATGCCACAAATGAACAAAGGCGGTAAATTTATTTTCGGAAAATCACTGATACGAGATGATTTGACAATCCATCTCCCAACACAGGCTCTTACAGAGTACAACGCCACAGCAGAGGGAAAAGTCTATCTTTTTACTGGAAGCAAGGTCACTGGCGGATTTTGCGTGACAACAAAAGGATTGTTAGAACCGTCAAAATTAGGACACATTCTTACTGATAATCCAGCTTTACAGAATTATCAGACCACAGAGGGCGAATTTGTCAAATACAAAGGGCGGTCATACTGTTGGGTAAATATTTCAGAGAATGGTGTAATTCAGCTTAATCAGCAGATATTAGATTTTCTTAATCTGAAGATTGGAACGGAACTATTGTCTATCCGAAGCAGTGATATAGCTTTCACAATGGGCGCAACCGGTCCTCTGTTGGAAAGAGCCGACAATTATGAGGGCAAAATTCCTCTGTATTAAAAAAACAGGTATCATGATACCCGCCCGAAATCCAGTATTCATCAGATAATTAGAGCCATTTTAGAGCCAACAGGCATAAAGCAATCCCGGAAACGCCCATTTTATCAGTGTTTCCGGGATTTCATCCGTTACTCGAACTCTTCCCGAAATTTTTATCAGCAACTCTCAAATGCTGATATTTCCTACATTTCGGGTACATCTATTTCGCCAAATATTACTCTTTTCGCATCGTTTTCACAATTTTTAGTAGCAAATTAGTTGCAGTATCTGCACCGATAATTTTCCATCGGCTTGATATAATCTACTTTTTATTATTCACAACGAATAAATCCATGTGACTGTCAGGCTATCTATTATACCTGCTGCCACTGTCAAAACGAAAGGAGCACCGCTATGAGCAACAAACATAAAAATCCAACAATTAGTTTCAGAATCACTGATGGCGAACGAAAACAAATCGAGGCACGCATTCTTGCCAGTGGAATGATGAAAAAAGATTACTTTGTCCGTTCCTGCATTTACAACCGCATCTGCGTTGTTGGCAAGAAAGAAACCATATATCCTCTAGTACAGACTGTCAATGCGTTGTATCTGCAATTACTTAAAATGCAAAGAGAATTTACCGCAAACGATGTTACTCCTGATACGCTTCCTTCTTTGGAATCCATTAAGGAATTACAAACTGAATACACCAATATGCTGACAGCTATCATTGACCTGCTGGATGGTGCAAAATATCTGTGGGAAGGAAACCAGCATGAATAACAATCTTACTTTTCAGTTTGGTATGTACGAACCTGCAACCGATTCCATCATTGTGAACACTGGCGAAAATTCCATTCTTGTTATCCGTTGTAAAGAATGTAATTCCTCTGTTATCTTCGATGATTCCAGTGATGTAGTCTATCTGTACCATTTAGCAGAAGAAACACCGCTTTTATACGCAAAGCTTGCATTGAAAGCAAATGGCTTACAAGATTATGTGAATGCCATGAATGAATTTAATTAACAGCCTGTTTCCTATCTCCATCATTTTTCTTATGATGGAGATAGGCTTCTTAATCCATTCTTATGACATTCATTTGCATTATTCTCTAAAATAAACCTTATTTTTTGTTTTTCCTGTGCCTTTAAGGATATTCAGCTTTTCAGCCTTCAACAACAAACGGCTTGCCGTCTTTATTTCAACTTCCAGCAATTTTGCCGCAGCAGCACTATTTATTTCTTTATTTGTTTCCAGATAAATCAAAATAATCTGCATTCTTGCTCTTTCCAATTCGGACATTGATTCGGACATTGATTCGGACATTGATTCGGACATTTTCTCTTTTCTTTCAAAACCGTCTCTTATGCGAATAATCGCATTTAAATAAGTTCTTTCCTCATCCATATCAAACTCAGGCTCCGGTGAACCATTTTGTTTCAGTTCTCTTAATATTTTAGGAATGCCTGTTCCCTTTTTTTCAGATAAGTCAATCTCCTTAAATAATTCCCCAATTCTTCTGTTACGATATTTCCTTTTTGTTTAGCGTTTTTGTTAAGCTCTGTATTTGAATTATACTTAACATTTCTGTTATTGTAAATAGCTTATTTGTTAAACTTATCTTTTTTATTAAATTTAGCATTTCTGATAAGTTTTTGTTGCTGTATTATCTGAATTATGCTAGAATATATGGAGAATACAGAATTGAGAGGTAAGCTATGGAGTATACGATACGAGAAATACAAAAACAGGAATATCCGTTACTGGATAATTTTCTTTATGAAGCAATCTTTATTCCAGAGGGTATCGAACCTCCACCCAAAAGTATTATTTCATCTCCCGAATTACAGATTTATGTTAAGCATTTCGGGGAATCCAAAGATGATTGGGGATTAGTGGCAGAGGTTGGCGGTAAGATTGTTGGGGCTGTTTGGGTTCGCATTATGAACGATTACGGACATATAGATGATGAAACGCCCTCTTTGGCAATCTCTCTTTATAAAAAATACCGGGGCTTTGGCATTGGAACGGCTATGATGAAAGAAATTCTTACCCTGCTTAAATCACATGGGTACAGCCGAGTTTCCCTTTCTGTTCAAAAAGCTAATTATGCGGCAAAGATGTATCTAAAGATTGGCTTTGAGATTGTAAGGGAGAATGAAGAAGAATATATTATGGTGTACTACCTATAACAAATTTATAAATAAATTGGAGAAAGGACATTCCATTTATGAGAATCCGACCGTATATATCAAGCAAAGATTACGAATATGTATCAAAATGGATTGATGACGAAAGAACTCATGCTTTTTGGTGTGCAAACCTTTTGCCATACCCCATGACACAAAAATCTTTCCATGATTTATTAGAGAAAAATGCAATGGACTGGACGGACAGTGCTTATGTCGCAACTGAAAACAGCGGACAGGCAGTAGGCTTCTTCTGTTATTCTGTCAATACAGCAGACAATATTGGTTTTCTTAAATTTGTTATTGTTGATAAAACCAAACGTGGAAAAGGTTACGGAAAAGAAATGCTGAATCTGGCTCTGCAATTCGCTTTTCAGATAACCGGCGCAAAAGCGGTTCAACTGAATGTTTTCAGTGAAAACGTATTAGCAAAGCAATGTTATGAAAAAGTCGGCTTTGTTGAAAGAAAGATTGATAAAGATGTATTTGCATATAAAGACGAGTTGTGGAGCAGATGTAACATGATAATTTCAAAACAATCATTCTAATTTTCAGAAAGGATACATGACTATGGTATTAGGAGAACGGATAAAGAGAATACGCACGTTCCGGGGCTTGACACAGCGTGAATTAGGCTTGAAATTGGGATATGAGGAACGTAATGCTGATGTTCGTATCGCACAGTATGAATCTGGCTATCGTGTTCCCAAAAACAACACTTTAATGGAAATGGCAAAGATACTGAACGTCAATTATATCCATTTTATTGGCGTTACCCCCGGCTGCGCCGAAGATATTATGCTCACATTCCTTTGGATTGATGAAGATGACCGCAGCACGATCCATTTATTTCAGCTTGTCTGCAATCCCGGCAAATGCAACACTTCTGATGATAAATCGGTATGTTACTACGACAATGACGACTGGCCTGCTCATGCCCCCGTAGGTATGTGGTTAGAGTATGGTTTAGTCAATGATTTCATGCGGGAGTGGTGTCTGCGGAAAGAGCAGTTGAAGAATGGGGAGATTTCCGAGGACGAGTATTTTGAATGGAAAATCAACTGGCCTGCTACAAGTAGCAGTGTTGATGAAAAGGGGAACGACAAGAAGAATAATAGCTATCAATGGAAAAACAATGTCTGATGAAAGGAAATATAAAAATAATATGCAAAGAACTATCAACGTTCAAAATATTTACTCTATTTTAACTAATGGAGAAAATGAAACCATCGAATTCAAAAGAACTATACACAACATAACTATTTTAGGAAAAATAATATCTGCATTTGCAAATGCAAATGGTGGAAATATTATTATTGGATACGATGAACAATATAAAAAAATTATTGGAATTTCTGAAACAGAACAGCAGAAGATTAAATCTTTCATTGAGCGTCTAAACATTCAAAATCTATGCACAGTGTACTCATTTGCTATCGAAGATAAAACCTTACTCATAATTGAAGTACAAAAAGCTGACGACATTTTGCAACTTTATAATGGTGAAGCCTATATCCGAATGAGCGATACTAGCACTCGCCTGATGAATACTACAGATATTAAAAAATATTATGCTTCTATGCCTGCCACTACTGCAAACGTGGACGCTCTTGTAAATCAAATAACTTCTTGAATATTCTTGTGCGGTGAAACCGCATATCCGGGCTGGCGGAAACCGCCAGTCCGGCATACGGAAACCACTATCGCGAGTTTACTCGCGTAATGCTTTATCTAAGCCATATACCTCACGCATTGATTTGTCATTCTGAGGATCAATGCTGGTGATGTTGATCATATAACTGTCATG
>CAJTFE010000074.1 GCA_910575725.1 Clostridia bacterium
TTTTATGCCACTTTCCTGCAAAATGTCGAAACGGGCATAAAATCAAGTGTCTTTACAAAGGTACTGAAACAGCTGCTTTGGCATCAATGTAGCGGTTGGCATAAGTTGTAAAGTGGTGTACTTGGAAGAAACTTTGGAAAATTGCGCGAACAATGAGCCATGCGAGAATGCTTGCATTCTCATTTGGCGAATGTCGCGACAGCAATCGGTGAAGCCGATTTGCGGGCCTGTGAGGGAACACAGGCAGTGCTTGCTATTATTATCAAGAATTATTGACAAGAATAGTTATCCCGACTTTTTTGGTATCATGACTTTTTATCAAGAATGTTGTATTTGCGCCATTTCCTCGAAAAAAGGTCGTGATAATATGGGTGACTTTTCGTCCATTTATAAATTCTTCTAACGATGCAATGGCAGTAAAAAGTCGTGATAATCTTTTTGATAAACCATTAAAAATGCTTGATTTATTAAGGAATGCAAAATGGGAGAACTCATTTTTAAGTAAAATCGCACTTTTTACACATTCGCTGAAAAAAGTTATCCCGACTTTTAAAGAAATATTGTCGGTTTCAAAAACTAAAAATTGGTGTCTATTGCAAAATATTATCCCGACTTTTTTAAGAAATTCTTTGAGTTTGCCAGCTTTATGATCAAAGGTCGTGATACCAAAAAAGTCGTGATAACTGCGATTGTCAATAATTCTTGATAATAATAGCAAGCATAGGAAACGGGTACCCATTTCCGTAAATCTGCCCGTCCGCGCTACGGCTTGCCGGACAGATTTTGCTTGTTGGGAAGTTTCCCAAACCCTCTTGAAAATCCTCTCACTACCTACAACACCGCACAGGGCGTTTTTGACGAATATTTGAGAGAAATTTTTCAAAAAGTTTTCCTTGCTTCTTAATACGGGGGAGTTTCAGAAATGCCAAATATGAATAAAAAATAGCAGAGGTTTTTTGTAAGCTGAAATATGGTTTCAGAGTATGTCTATTCAGTTCTATCAGTTAACTAAAATACTTCCTATAATGTAAGGAATGATTTTCTGATTTTGGGGTATACGGCATTGCTAAATCAAGTTCCCTACTTGACAATAGTTATCAATCGTGCTATCATTCGTTTTGTGAACATTTATAGCGAATATTCGCAAATACAATTCAGAAGAAAGGAGAAGTGAATCTATGCCGTCAAAGCCAGTCCTTTCGGACGCTGATAAAAAAGCAATCCGCAAAAAGCTGGAAGAACTATGCGAGGAATGTTGGATAGCGCAAGGGTACAAAAAGACAAGCATTAAGAATCTATGCGACAAGGCAGTTATATCTATCGGTACTTTTTATACGCTCTACCCGACAAAGGAAGATTTATTCCTTGAAACAATCACAGACATACAAAGGAGGTTGACAGAAAAAATTATCGACATAAACAGGAACAGCCGGACGAAAGAGGGCTTTGCACAGTCCATGAAAAGGCTTTTCCGGGAATACGACAGCAAGCCGTTCCTCTACAATGTCAATACGCCGGATTTTCAGTCTTTTGTAACAAAGCTGCCGGAAGAAACGATTAAGAAAATCAAGTTTGACAGTTTCGATTTTTTCAGACAGGTTATCCATGCCGCAGATCTCAATCTGAAAATGGAGGAAGCACAGGCATATGGAATTTTGAGTGCGCTGCTGTCAACAATCAATGCAAAAGAAACGCTTTCCGTCACTTGTGATTATTTCGCTGTTTTTGATTTTATGGTGGATAGCCTTGTGGCAGATATTTTTGAGTAAAGGAGATTGTTATGACAGAATTTGAGTACAAAACGATAGTAATTGACAGCAAGGAAACAGAACATTCCGAAAAGTCGCTGTCTGATAAACTGAACCATTACGGTAAGGACGGTTGGGAGCTGGTTACTTGTTTCGCCTATCCGTGTATAGGCAGCTCCCAATATTCTCTTATCGGAATCGCACAGAAAGCAACTCTGATATTCAAAAGGCGGCTATGCCCCAAAAAGGGGGCGGGCGAATGACAAATGCGGTTGAAGTCCGGCACTTATCAAAATCCATAGAGGGCAGCCCCATACTGAATGATATTTGCATGAATGTAAGGCAAGGGGAAGTGTACGGATTTTTGGGCGCGAACGGCGCAGGAAAAACTTCGCTGATGAAAACGCTGTACCACGTCATTTTCCCCGATACAGGTACGGTATGTTTATTAGGCGAAACTATCAACAAGGGGAACAATCCCGTTTTCTCCCGTATCGGCAGCATTATTGAAAGCCCTGTTTTTTACAGCCATTTAAGCGCATACGAGAACATGGAACTCCATTGCCGATACATGGGCGCAGGCTATGAAAACATCATGGAAACGCTGTCACTGTTAGGGATTGCAGAAACGGGCAAAAAAGCCGTAGGGAAATTCTCTTTGGGAATGAAACAGCGGCTTGCGCTTGCAAGGGCAATGCTCACGAAGCCGGATTTGCTTATTTTAGACGAACCAATAAACGGCTTAGACCCACAGGGGATTATTGAAGTGCGGGAGCTGCTGTTGCGAATCAACCATGAATACCACACAAGCATTTTAATATCCAGCCATATCCTTGACGAACTATCTAAAATTGCCGATACAATCGGAATTATTGACCACGGGGCTATGCTTGCGGAAGTATCAATGAAAGAACTCACAGCCAAAGGGATAGACCTTGAAACCTATTATTTAGGCTTATTGGGAGGAGGTGAAAAAAATGTGGAACCTTATCCGCATGGAAATTAAGAAAGTACCGTTAAAGCCGCATATTGCCGGATTGTTAATCGCTAACTTTATTATCTTTCTGCTTTCCGTCTTTACGTCCAGCCTTTTAACCGCAAGCGGCAATATATCCACGCTTCCGGGATTTGCCCCTGTCCAGTTAGATACAGTTACGTTAGCGGCAATGCTTGTAAGGGCTACTCTGATTGTATGGGAAGCGGTACTGATTTCCGTATTTGTGATTGAAGAATACAGAAACAAAACAATCTGTTTGCTTTTCACTTACCCAATCAGTCGCACAAAACTGATTACGGCAAAACTCATTTTGATATGTGGTATCATGTTCCTGTTCCATGTACTATCAAATATCTTCCAATATGCCACAATCTTTCTTGCGGCAAAATGTTTTGATTTTGTCACGTTCAGCTTTGGAAACATAATGACACAGGCAGTTACAACAATATCCGCAATCCTGTTGGGGCTTCTCCCGCTGTATGTTGGAATGATAAAGAAGTCAGCGATTGCAACCGTTGTTTCGTCTATCATCATTGTTGCCATTGCGTCAAATTCACAGGGAAGCAGCGCAGGACTTTTGTCAATTCCCATTGCGGCAATTATTTTCGGCATCATAGGAATCACTTTTTCAGCAATCACAATGAGGAAAATGATTTTATCAGATTTGAGCAATTAAAAGAAAGGGGGCTATAAAATGAACTTTCCAATTCCCGACTTTGTACCCGTTCCAAGTGCGGAAATTATGCAGACTATTTCAATCATATCATTGATTATCGGTATCTGCCTTGTGGGTGCGGGATTGCTTTTCCTGTTTCTGAACAAGAAAAAAGGGAAAGAAAAGAAAGCCACAGCCTTATGGGTTGTCATAGGCATTGGCGTGTTACTCATTGCAAATCACGGCATACAGTTATTATTTTAGGAGGGCAAAATGATTAAAGAAGTAAACAGGGCTTGCGAAAAGCTGAATGACACACTGGGAATATCCGTAGAGCTTCCCAACCCGAAAAAGAAAGCGTTAAAAACGGCAGCGGTATGTAACTTAGTTGTCGGCGCTGGTCTTGTGGCGGCAGGAATCCTTTTTCCGTCAAAATCTTGTGCGTTATTGGGCGGTATCAGCGTTATCAGCAGTGCTGTACTGAAAAAGGAAAGCAAGAATAAAACCCATGAATCATAACGAGAGCGAGCAATTCAAATGGTTATTATGCCCTGTTTGCGGGAGCAAGACACGTATTAAAATGCGGTTAGATACAGAGCTTCGGAACTTCCCGCTGTTCTGCCCCAAATGTAAGCAGGAAATTTTAATCAATGTAACACAATTTCATATTTCGGTTATCAAAGAGCCGGACGCACAGACGCAGAGCCGATAACACGCAGATTTGAACTGCTGTTATCGGCTCCTTTTTTGATAATTCAATCCAATCTGCTGAATGACGACAAAGAAAAAACTGTTGTTCAGCAGAGAGCTTTTTACACGTTCCTTTTGACGCGATGTCTAAAAAGAGGTACCGCCATGAAGCATAAATCATATCGACAAAATCCAACAATCATTGACCTGTCAAAAAAATCCAAGCCATTAACGAGGATTATTGCGCCTATGAGTATGAATACACATATCATTTAGTATGTCTTAATAACTCATATTACTCAAGAACCTATGCGGATATATTCTGCATGGGTTCTTGTTGTAATAGCCCCCTACTGGGAAGAAAGGGGGTGAGAGAAAATGAGATATTCTGAACAGTTCATGGAGCATATTGAATATGCTTTCCATGCGTTCTGCAAGGTTGTCCTGCGCCATGAAGCAATCAACGCATGGAGGGATTTGAAGCGGAAAATGGAACGGGAAATATCCCTTGACTATCTGATGTCAGAACGATATTTTGAACCGTCTGCTATGGACAGCTACTTTGAAAAGCAGGACAAGCCGACCGTATTTCTTGTGTTGGGAAAGGAAGTTATCGTTGATGATGAACGGTTAGCGACGACATTAGCAAAGTTGCCGGAGTTAAGGCAAGAAGTTTTGTTGCTATATTACTTCATCGGTTATCGTGATGAAGCAATCGGCAGACTGTATGGGCGTTGTAGAAGTACGATAAATCACAGAAGAAATGTCGCGCTGAAACAGTTGCGGAAAGAATGGGAGAGATTGGAACATGAGGAACAAAAAGCTGATACCTTTTGAAGTAATCGAAAAAGCCGTTGCCGGAGAGCCGGAAGCGGTAGACGCAGTATTGCAGCACTACACCGCACACATCAAATACCTGTCTATGTACAAGGGGCATATCAATGACGACACACAGGACAGATTAAAGGCAAAACTGGTTGAAGCCATATTGAAATTCCGCTTCGACCGATAGGAAGTAGCAAAGACGTGAAAAGCTGTCAAGGGTAAACTTCGCGCTACGCGCCCTTGACAGCTTTTCCCGCCTTTGCTAATGGGCAGTCAAGAGGACGAAATCAGTAGACTGCTTTCGCCCTCAATCCAGTATGGAATGATTGTTACACGATAGAGGGTGTTTCTCGCTTGATTTAAGCGCATTACAGCGGCGATAAGGACAAGGGTAAGGGTTTTATACTCCTACCCTTAAAAACGGTGTTCTATTGCGTAACATAGTAAACAATATTTCTTTATACTGCCGTTTCCGTTCCATTCTTTTCCATTCTTGCAGCTCTGTCACTATATTGTGCTTCAAAGGAAAGGGGTTAGGGGAAAGGATAGGAAAGGAATAGATATTTGATTAAGTCTGTATTTGGTTTTTCTTTAGTTAGTTATATCTTTATTTAATTGCGTTGGATTTTCCGATGTCGGATAACCCGGTGTCGGAAAATCCAATATCGGATAATCCAACACCGGGAGTTGTTACGGTGTTCAAAATCCGTCTAATCCAATCGCTTTATAAAACTAATGCTTTCTTGGGTAGGTATGTTACGCAGTAGAGGTTAAAAAGTCCTTGATTTATGCGGCTTTCAGAGCATGGAAAACACTTAGACGATATTTTATATCCCTACCCTCAAAAACAGCGTTCTATTGCGTAACAAAAAGCAGAGAACCGACCACTAATGAAAGTGATGTGTTCTCTGTTCTTGCTTGCACCCTGTTTGTCAGCGTTGATGATAAGTTAGTTTCTATACTTCCTTATCACCGTAAAGCGAAGGGTTTGCGGTATTTCGATTCAGATTTTGCAACAAAATTGCAACAAATTTGCAACGCATAATGCGGGATAATGCCTGATAATGCGTTGATTGGGACATGAGCCAACTTAATATAGTAAGTACTTTAAGGACATTTTTCTAAAAGAAATTTTAGAGAAGTGTCCTTTTGTCTTGGTCAAAAATAAAAAATGAATTGGAGGAAAATAAGATGGCAAACACAGCGACAAGCGCAGGAAAGAGAGATACTCGCACAATTACTTTCAAGAATGAGGAACATAAGAAGTTTTATCACAAATATCTTCAAAAATGCAGATATCAGGATGTGTATCATAAGGCATTGGTGTATTGCCTTGGCATTGACAGAGACACCAGGACAAATGTAAACAGGATTTATGATTTTAAGACTGGATGCGTGAAAACAGGGTGCTTACGGGAAGGCTGGCAGACCAGCGGTAGTGCAAAGATTGTACGTATGGCATTTAATCTCTATTGCAATGGAACACCCAGCGTCTTTGACAGTAAGGATGCGGAGGAACAGTTACAAGAGTGTCGTTGCTATACGGTGGAAGATCTATTCTGCTGTGGTTATGCAAGATATTTTTGGGAGGCAATCAAGATCCGTTATCCGGAATATTGTTTTTATGTGGATATGGAGGATTTATATGCTGAAAATTAGGATGCAGGGAACAAAGAAAGATATTCACTGGTTCCAGCGGCTCATGGAACGGGATATGGAGATTCATGTGCTGCAGGTTTCAGAAATTTTTGCAAATAAAGGAACGAATAAATATTTCCGAGCTTATGCGGAAGTGGAGCAAATAGAAAAATAGGTCAGGAGGAAAGTATATATGTGCAGAGTTATCGCAGTGGCAAACCAGAAAGGCGGAGTGGGTTATGAAAAGCTATACATTATGCAAAGTTAATGATAGAAATCCTTATAAATAAAGGATTCTTTAGTTGATTTACTTTCCATAATCCATCAAGATTTAAGTGTATTTTATC
>CAJTFE010000075.1 GCA_910575725.1 Clostridia bacterium
TGACGGATCCCGCATGGATAGATGACCCGGTTGGTCTTCAGCGCTCCGATCGTATAAAACCCTTTCCGGATAAAACTGTCCATTACCTTTACGGAGGTATACCAGCTGTCGCAAAGGAAATAGGAAATCACCGGTGCCACGGGAAGCTCATCTGCAATCTCCTGGACACTCTGTATCTTTGATCTTGATTTGTCATACAGGATATTGGCATAATTCAGTATGAGTCCATTACAGGAAAGCATGACGGAAACAATCTGATGCCCATAATCCTGACAGCCCTTTAAATGGGATTGATGGAAGTACGCTGCTTCAATTGGATGCCCGGCCTGTGACGAAGGCCTGGTATGCGAAGCAATCGTATCATCTACAATACAGAAAACAGGCTGTCCTGAGCGTTGCGCTTCCTGATAAATAACCTGTATGACGGCATTTTTCAAAGTATCCTGGAGAGCGGAATCATTCCACTTGCCGTGGTTCAGGAAATAGGCGGTTGTGGTTCTGTGCTGGTTACTTTCTTCGGCGAAATCTACAGTTTTCCCCCTGTAACCACGGAGGAAAACGGAAACAATGATAGTCATCAGATGGTTTAGGTACACATCGGATAAAAATAATCCGAGTTTTAAGGTTTTAAAGTAATTGTAAATACTGTTGGAATGATGTATACTGTTTGCAACGGACACCCCCTTGTTGTTTGAGTATGTTGTTTGTTGGTACTTCAATGATACATCATTCAGCAGCGGGTGTCTTTATTTTGTGCAATATTTGGTATTTACTCATTTATAGTTCTGAATCTAATAGAAATAGTAAATAGGGAAAGTATTTCACTTACAGCAAGGCGGGCCAGTTTCCTGTCAACATGAGCCAGTCTGCCTTGTGTGGATTGATCCGTTATGAAAGGCTTGCTTTTTCCCATTAAGTTCAGTACACTGTCAATCTGACACAAAGCATTTCATACTGTTTCCATATTGCTTTGGTATAATAATGTGAGGAGGTGTAAAAATGGCTGTTTTATTGATTGTGGAAGATGATACTGCCACCAACGAGGCAATCTGTGAATATATGAGATCCGCAGGGCATATTACCTTGTCGGCCCTTGATGGTGAACAGGGTTTGCAGATTGCAAGGGAGAAATCGGTTGATTTAGTGGTTCTGGATATTATGCTGCCGAAGCGAACCGGTTTGGAGGTATTAAAAGAATTGCGCCAAACAAGCAACATTCCTATCTTAATGCTTACCGCCCTTGACGATGAGCCTACTCAGGCGGCCAGCTTTGATGAACAGGCGGACGACTATATCACAAAGCCCTTTTCCATGCTTTTGCTGGGAAAACGGGTGACGGCCCTGCTGCGGCGGTGTGGGAAAAGTCCGGAACTGAAACAAATTCAGATGGGCGATATTACGGTGGATTTTGGCGGCTATACTGCTTCCGGGCCGGGCGGCCCTATTGACCTGACACCAAAGGAGATCGACCTGCTGAAATTGCTGATAGAGCATAAAGGTCTGGTGCTTACACGGTCGCAGATCTTGGACGAGTTGTGGGGATATGATTACCCCATCATTGACCGCACGATTGATACCTACATTAAAAATTTACGGAAAAAGCTGAGTCTTAACCGGATTGTAACGGTAAAAGGCGTTGGCTACAAGTATGAGGAACACCCATGAGAAATTTAAAGCTCTTTACTAAAATCTTCTTATACACCTTTCTGGTAATGCTGTTTGTCACCATGATGGCTCATGTTTTTCTCTATGTGCTTGCGCCGCAAATGACCGTAAGCACCAACCGTTTTGTGGAAGGAGCCATTATTGAGAGTGATGTGAATACTGGTATTTTGATAAAATTCGCTATCGGAAAAGCACTGCCGGTATCCCTGCTTTGCTGCGCCATCATTTCCGCTGGGTGTTCCCTGTTGTTTTCCAGAGCCATGACGAGGCCGATCAAGCAGATTGCGGTTACAACGGAAAAGATGGAAAAGCTGGATAAGGCTGCAGCCTGCGTGGTGCATACGAAGGACGAGATTGGCGAGCTGGCCGCCCGCGTCAATAAGCTGTATGCCAGCCTGCTTTCCACCATTGAAAATCTGGAGGAAGAAAAGCAAAACGTCCGTGAGGCGGAACGGTTGAAAATTGATTTCCTGCGAGCCGCCTCCCATGAGCTGAAAACGCCGGTGACTGCCCTGAACGCGATTTTGGAAAACATGATCTTAGGCATTGGAAAATACAAAGACCGGGATCGCTGTCTGTTGGAATGTAAGGAGATTACCGGGCAGCTATCCTTTATGATTAAAGAAATTTTGGATACCTCCCGGCTGGATTTTACACAGGAGAAACAGGACGCGGAAACCTTTGACCTGTCTGAGCGTCTTCCGGCAATCTGCGAGCCCTATCAGTTGATTGCGAAGGCAAAGGGACTCGACTTTTCTTTCAGCATACAGGGAAAGTGCCCTGTCCACACGTCAAAGAAAAGCCTTGAAAAGATCCTGTCTAACCTGCTCTCCAATGCGGTCGCTTACACAAAGCCGGGATGCAAGATCACCGTTATATTGAACGCCCGACAGATAAAAATAGAAAATGAGTGTACGCCCATCCCGCCGGATAAGCTGGCCCATGTATTTGAGCCGTTCTACCGCCCAGACTTTGCCAGAGATCGCAAAGATGGAGGGAATGGGCTGGGATTATATATTGTAGATACGCTTTCAAAGGCCCTTGGGATGCCCTATCAATTTGAGGCGACCAAAAACCCGCCGGGAATGTGCTTTACCCTTTATCTCCCATAAAGCGATGGCTTTTTTTATCCGTTTCATACTGGTTCCATATTGGGGTGCTATGCTGTCAGCGTTGCAACACTTATCCTATATGAAATGGAGGTCATTCTATGAACTTTATGAATCGAGCGTGGCTGTATATCGTCCGCAAGAGGGGCAAGAGTATCCTTCTTTTTGTCATCTTGCTGGTGATGGCAACCTTTGTATTGACCGCTCTGGCACTGGGGAACGCTTCGAAAGCCGCCCAGCAGGAGCTGCGGCAAAGCCTTGGCGGGAGTTTTCTCATTGGCTTTGACTACACGGAAAACAACCCCTATTTGAAGGTGGAAAGCGTGGAGGGCGGAACCCTGATGTATTCCACCCAGCAGATCAGCCCGGAGCTGGTAGAGCAAATCCGGGAAATTGAGGGGATCAAGGAGTGCAGCGCCACCGTGGAGGGGCTGGCGGCGTTCCCCTCTCTGGAACTATTTACCGGCAATATCCCCATTGAGGAAGAATTTCGCGCATCCTCAAAGATTTTAAGCACATGGAAAAGCGAGGAGCTTACCCGGTTTACTTCCGGGCAGCTTACGCTGACGCAGGGGCGGCATATCCTGCCGGACGACAAAAACAAGGGGCTGATCAGCAAGGATTTGGCTGAGAAAAACGGCCTGAAAATTGGTGACAAAATCCAGACGGACAAAGGCGTGGAGATTGAGATTGTGGGCCTGTTCTCTCCAAAAGAAATCGAAGGCATCAACGATCAGGTGACAACCTACGATAAAATACAAAACCTTATCATCACCGACCTTGCCACTTTGGTGGCTTACGAAAACGGCCCCGCAATACAGGGCTTTAACGAGCTGACGGTATCGGTGAACGACCCGCAGAACATGGAGGAAATCATTTCTAAAGTAAAGGAAATCAGCGGCGTGGACTGGAAAGGCTTTTCTTTTCTGGTTGACAACGAGGACTATGAAAACGCCGCGTCCTCTTTGGAACAGTTATCGGAGCTGGTATCCACCATTTTGATGATCGCGCTGATTGTAAGCATCGCCATCCTCTCGCTCATTCTAACCATGTGGGCCAGAACCCGCATCCATGAAACCGGCGTCCTGCTCTCGGTTGGGATCAGCAAGCTGTCCATCTTAGGGCAGTATATTGCCGAGGTTTTGCTGATTGCGATATTAGCATTTTCCCTCTCTTATTTCTCCGCCAGCGCCATTGCGGGCCAGATGGGAAACGTATTGCAATCCGGGCAGGCGGTAACGGAGGCGCAGCAGGAAGACGGCTTATCTGCCGGAACCCGTGGGGAGGCCGGAACAGATACCGGTGAGCCGGAAATCGAAACCCCGGAATTACAGGTTCGTGTACAGCTTGAGGAAATGGGCCTCCTATTCCTGCTGGGGATCGGGATTGTAACGGTATCCGCTGGAATATCCTCAATTTCCGTCATGCGGCTGAAACCGCGGGAAATTCTATCGAAAATGAGCTGAGAAAGGCGGTAACGATATGAAAAAAGTATGGAAAATGTTTTCTGTCCTCCTTTTTGTGGGATTGCTGTTCACAGGGTGTACCCCCAAGGAGAATAAATCAGACGAAACGCAGGAGCAATCCGGCTCGCCCATCATAGATTACGAGGTGCCGGATAAAGTAAAGGACTATGATTTTGACTATGAATTTGTGCCCGAAGGTGAATAGGAGGTGCCTCTATGGGAATTTTGGAACTGCAAAATCTAACATACTCTTATGACAAAAAGAGGAAGGTGCTGAGAGGGATCAATGCGCAGATGGAGGCGGGAAAAATGTATGCCATTCTCGGCCCGTCCGGGTGCGGCAAGACAACCCTTCTATCCCTGCTGGGCGGTCTGGACAGCCCCACAAGCGGGAATATCCTGTTTGAAGGGAAAGACATTGCACAGGCCGGATTGGCAGGCCATCGGAAAAAGAATGTTTCTTTTATCTTTCAGAGCTACAACCTGATTGACTATATGACCCCGCAGGAGAATGTCCGGCTGACTTCAAAGAAACCGGCACTCCCGTTTCTGGAACGGCTGGGGCTGACGAGGGAGGAATCCAAACGGAACGTGCTGAAACTCTCCGGCGGCCAGCAGCAGCGGGTAGCCATTGCAAGGGCGCTCGCAAGCGAAGCTCCGGTGATTCTGGCGGACGAGCCTACCGGCAATCTGGACGAGGATACGGCTGGGGATATTACGGAAATCTTGAAAGAAAGCGCCCATCAGATGAAGAAATGCGTGATAGTTGTTACCCACTCAGGTGAGCTGGCAAAACAGGCGGATGTGGTGTTCCGGCTGAAAAAGGGTGAATTACAGATAGAGCAAAGCGAGAAATCTTCATAACTATAAATGAGTAAATACCAAATATTGCACAAAATAAAGACACCCGCTGCTGAATGATGTATCATTGAAGTACCAACAAACAACATACTCAAACAACAAGGGGGTGTCCGTTGCAAACAGTATACATCATTCCAACAGTATTTACAATTACTTTAAAACCTTAAAACTCGGATTATTTTTATCCGATGTTACTGTTCAGAGGTCAGCTTGTGATAAACAAACCGATGGTGTAGACTAATCATATCAGTCGAGGCCATCGGTTTTCTTTATCCAAATATCTCGGATACTCTGTTATATAAATTTGATTCTTCGTTTTGGCGTATCTGAATAAGCATGCTCATGCATTCACAGAGATACTCGATGGACTCGAATCCCCTGAATGACACAGCCTGCTGCTGCTTGCGCTTATATCCTCTAAGCAGACGCTCCGCTTCATTGTTTGTAGCCGGAACTCTGTGATCATGCAGGAACAGAAGGTGATTGGACATGTATCCTTCCATCCTAAGATACAGGTTGTATCCGTCCTTATAATACTCACTTGCCGGAATGTATTCGTATTCCTCCTTCGCCTTTTTCAGTATTGCACGGCAGCGTTCCTCAAACTCCCCCACCTTTTCGGGATCGGGAGGCGCTCCCTCCGGCAGGCTGTTCCGGTAATGAATCGTTTCCTGTATCAGAGCACGCATTTCCTTGTTCCAGGTCCGGTCAGCTTCATTATCCATGCTGTCCTTCAGATAGCGAAGAACATGCGCAAGACATTCCTGGTGTTCCGCGCCATAGTTATAAAAGGTCTTCTCGTGATCGTGAACCAGGATCCCCTGGTAATCTTCAACCGGGGTGCCTTTTACTCCTTCGTGCCCTTTTTTCCTGCGTGCAAAATACATCGCTTTTCCATCCGGGGCAGCGCATACAAATACATAGGCATTTTTCCCGTTTTCCCTTGCGTTGGTACAATCCGTATGAAGGACGGGGCTAAGCAGCAGATCGGCAAACGTCGCTTTTCGTTCCTGTTCCGTTTTTTTGGCAAATTCCCTGCCAAGCTTATTAACCATGCCCTTGGATATGCTGAGCCTGCCATCAGTCAAATCGGAAAGGAATTTCCTGCTTTTGTCGATGGAAGTGCAGCAGTCGTTATTCAACAGAAACAGGAAGGCCTTGACGCTTCCACCATAATTCACCTCGTCCACAACGCCGGGAGGAAACTCCGCATGGATCCGCCCGCCGGTTTTGGAATTATAATACACATCTGCGTGGTATTCCGTGACCTCCAGTATCGTACGTATGTTGACCAGCTGTTTCACGATCGTTTTTGAAGTCTTTTTGAAATCCGGATCTTCCAGCACTTCCCGGGGCGGCGGCAGCAGAACCGGATCCGTGGCAGGGATCTGCTTTTTCCTGCCGTGTCCCGGATGTCCCGGCTGGGCGCCCGGCTTACGGCCGCTTTTTTCCCGGCCGTTGGAGATCTTCTT
>CAJTFE010000076.1 GCA_910575725.1 Clostridia bacterium
GGAGATAAAATAAGTTCCGTTGCAGGCGGTCTAATTCAGGCAGCCGGAAAAACCATAAGCGATTTTGGAACTGCATTAGATCTGTATCTGCTGTTTAACGGTATAGGAGGCGGTTCATCTGTAGGACAGATCGTAGGCGGAGGAAGCGCAGTCGTAGAGGGCGTCGCAACTGTTGGCGGTTTAGGAACTATTGCAGGGACTGCCATAGGAGGTGCAATTAGCGCTTTCGGAGAGAAACTGAAGGAGAATGCTGAAAGCGAAGGAGTATTTCACGAGGAACAGTTAGAGGAAATATTAAAAGAGTTTAAAGAGGGGTATGGTTCCAAATTAGAAATCTCGGATCAAAAAATGTACCAGTTAGGTGATCACTTTAATAAGCATGGAAGAGAGATGGGATATGCAAGCAAAAAAGAATATGAAGAGGGGGCTAGAGCATTCATAGAAGAAAATAAAAATACTGCTGAAATATATGAGGGTAAGTGGAATTCTAGTAGAGGGGTACAAGGCGGTGAGACGCAGATTATAATTAGGGCAGATGGGAAGCAGGCAATAATAAATAAAACAACAGGTCAGATTATTGATTTTTATGAAGGAACAAGTTTAGATGGTTTTATTAATATAAGGAAGGTGCAATGATGAAAATACAAGATGAGCCTATTATACCTGGAGTTGGAATAGGAAATATAAAACTTAATATGACAAAAGATCAGCTTATTGCTATACTTGGAAAAGATTATAAAGAACGTTTTCGAGAATGCGATTCGGTAATTGAAATTGAAAATGCCAAATTTTGGGTATCTGAAGATGGAAAAATAGATCAAATCGGTGTAGAGGGTGATTTTAAAGGAAAGTATAAGGGAATTATAGGTATAGGCTCTACTTTAAGCGAGGTGAAAAAATTTATTGGTAATTATGTTCAAGTATACGATACTTATGAAATGGAAAATGAAGAGGGCATCTGCTTTGAATTAGAGGACATAGATGACTGGGATCCATTAGTGGCTCCAATCGATCATATTTATGTATTTAGAATATAAACGATTCTGCTTTTACAATATAGGACAAACATATACATTTATAATGTAAATAACTTGATTTGGATTGTTAAAAATATCTTTCATCAATACCTATACCTACAACAGCTGACGTTGAGAATCTGGTATTTCGGATGGCATATGCAGGAAAGATTGGAGGCATATCCAGAAATGGAGCAGGGAGGAAAGGGAACATCACTTCTGCTACACGGGAAATAGAGGGGGGGGGAAGCAGAGGAACAAAGAGTGTATATGATTCCAATATTATTGATGAACAAATAGGAATGTATCTTCTATTAGATTCCCTGTTAAATAAGAAAATAATTTTCTAAAAAATTTTGGGAAGAAGATTAGGGATATGAAAATAAAAAAAATAAAATCTGGATTGATAGTAGGAGTGGTATTAGTTTGGGGTGTCACCCATGTACTTTTTAATAGTTTACCAAGCTTTTCAAATGAACCTGGATTTGCCGTATCAAGTGTATTTAAATGTGTTTTGGAACGAGATAAAGAGGTAAGACATCTAAATTCTTATTTTTATAATGAAAATTCCTTTGAATTAGAATCTGCTGCAGCCTATTATAGTGGGTTTACATCAGATACTGTTAAAGAAAAAATTATCATAACAGGGGAACTACTGAAAAATTATGAAAATGGAGATTTGTTTAAACTTGTTATTAAATTGCCGGAACTTAAAGGATATTTTTTTAACAATAATTTGTATGATGATCCTGGTTATTTAATTGAGGACAGGGTGATATTTTATTTTTATGTTACAACGGATAAAATATATAGAGTTTCTCCGTATATTTACGATGCGCAAAAAAATCAGATTTATAAGGGATTAAATAATGAGTTATTATTAATACATCTTTTATCTACTGATCAAGCAATCGTCGCAAACAGCAAAATCGTATGCCAGAATGAAGAAATGCATACAATTGATGAATATGGAAGAATTATCAATATTGCATTAGAAAATGAAAAAGTCAAATATGAAAGACGTGAATATAATCAAAGTAGTGGTGAGCTGCATTTCCATGAGGAATTTGTATGGGAAAGAGATAAGGGACTGGTTTCTTATGGAAGTGCATATCGGGTTGAGGCTGAAATTTTATATTTAAATGCAATTGAACAAATATAGTTTGATTTACATTTTATATCTGAAAGGGTAAGAAGTGAACTAAGGTTTGTGTATTGGCTAAATACAGAAATGAGCTTAAATGAGTAGAGATTTTAAAAATGAAAAGAGCAGATATTAGATCCGGCAGAGGCAGGATTCAGAATTTCAGATAAGTAAGTCCTTCTTTTGTGAGCATTCCATTAAAAAAGCGTTTTGCATTATTGAAGAGCAAAGGCAAAAAGAATTTCTGGAAAAAACTCTGTTATTGTGTCCGAAACAGGTGAAGAACGATAATAACCTGCTTTTATGTAAAAAGTATAGGGTATGTAACGGAAAAATTTTGGATCTAATATCAGATGGCAAAATTTTTAGGTTGATTGTTCTCATGCGACCTGTGGGAGCAGCGCTGACAAGTGATAGAAAAAGCAACGAGATTACAAAAGTTACAGAAAAAAGGATTAACTTGCCGAAATGCTTGATATAAGCGGAAAAATTGTATCTATTAAGCTTAAAAACCTAAGAGAAAAGGGCATTATAGAAAAAGTGGGAGCTGTCGTAGCTGATGTTTAACAGATTTACACTTGGCCTGATGATGAACACAGTGAATAGCGGAAGCGAATATACAAAAGTATTGTTTCTGTAGTTGCATAAAGTATATTACAAAAAGGCAGGTAAAGGAACACCCAAAGGTTATAGGACTGATTTAAATATGAAATTAAAAAAGACAGGAATTTTGATAATAGCAGGATTAGTTTTATCTATTTGTTCTGGTAAGCTATTATTTGATACACAAGCATATGAGCATAATGAATTAAATATTGCTATATTAGGAGTATTTCAAACTATTTTGCCTGGAGATAAGGAAGTAAAACATCAAAACCCTTATTTTTATTCCCAAAATACATTTAATCTAAGTGCTGAAGCAACATACTATAGTACTGTATCATATGATGCTAAGGAAAAAGTAAACATAGAAGGCAAGCTGATAAAAAACTATAAAACAGGCGATTTATTTAAACTTAAAATTGATTTTCGAGAGGATCAAGGATTAATTTACGATAATACATTCAAGGCTCCTATACAATTAACCAGTGACAGAGTGGTATTTTATTTTTACGTTACAAATGAAAAAATATATCTGGTTAACCCATATATTTATAATGAACAGAAAAAGCAGGTTTATATAGGATTGAATAATGAAATGGCATTGACATTTTTTTTGCCGACGGATCAGAAAATAATCGCAAATAGTGAAATAGTATGCCAAGAAGAAATATTACATGTTGTGGATGAATATGGAGGGGTTACTAATATCACATCAAAAAATGAAGAAGTTGAATATGGAAGACGTGAATATAACCAAAGTAATGGTGAATTATCCTTCCATGAAGATTTTATATGGGAGAAGGATAAAGGATTAATTTTCTATGGAAGCGCATATCGAATGGAAGCTGAAATTTTATATTTAAATGCGATTGAAGAAATAGAGTAAATATTTTTAATAATTACTAGAGGTTTACTGCTGCCTCTAGATATTTAACTGATCCAGTAGGAAGAACTACTGGATATACCTGCGATTCCATGGGAAATGTGAAAACCGTCACGGATGGAGCGAGACTTACCATTGTCTATACTTACGACAAAGTGGGAAGATGCACTGCCGTCCGGTATAAGATCCACGGAGAGCAGACCTATACATATGACAGTGTAAGCCGGATGACAGAGCTTGTACTGCCCGAGGGCAGCGTGTGGCATTATGCCTGCGATGGCCTCGAAAAAATTATCAAAGAAACGGATCCAAGTATTGGGAGTGCGGTGATGGAGATTGCACAGAGGGTAATTAAGGAACAAGAGGAACAGAGGAAAGAGTGGGAGAGAGTGCTGGAATCAAGAACAAAAAGCGCTTATATATGGACTAAATGTAAATGAAGGAAATAATGGAGAATACCTTGATGATGAAGGACATCAATGGATTTATATAGGACCAAGAGTTTTAGATCCAGATTATCCGGATACGGGAGAATTGAAGGCAGAAAAATTTGAGTTTGGTACTAAAATAGATATTAAATTGAAGGATCGGAAAAAAGGAGAAGAGCTTTATGTTTATAATAAGTGAGGTTCAAAATGAAAAAATATGTTTGGATTATTATATTATTGAGAATGGTTTTATATTTTAGCAGCTGTATACATACAGACACAAAAACTCTATTAAGAGGATTAAATGTTATTGAGAAAGTAGAAATACAAAATTTAGAGATTCCAATATCTGAAACTAAAGAACGTCATATATATAACGAAGAAGATGATGAAAAAAATAGATTTCTTCAATTTTTAAATGATGAGATCCCGTTGGTTGGTTATGACGTATATACAAATCCCCCAGAAACCGTTTATGCCAGTGAAATATATATGGGGGACAG
The DNA here is from genome assembly GCA_910575725.1 of Clostridia bacterium. Lineage (GTDB taxonomy): Bacteria > Bacillota > Clostridia > Lachnospirales > Lachnospiraceae > Laedolimicola. The sequence continues at coordinate 4,578 of CAJTFE010000076.1, forward strand.
AGAGAACAACCTTATGCCGGATAAGTATTGTGTGACTGATATGGATGGAGATGGAGAAAATGAGTTCTGTTTTTATTCATGGTTAGTGTTAAATATTATTAAATACGATCACGCTCAAAAGGTTTTTACATTGTGGCTGGATATAGACTGGAATTATAAACCTCTTAGGACGGGAGAAATGTATGCAATTGTAGATGGAGATTATGTTCCAGCAACAAGAAGCTGGATTTACGAGTCCTATGATAAAGATGGAAATCATCTGCTCACTAATCTTTATAGTATGATCTGGCAAACGCAGGAAGAAATTCAATATACAGTAACGGAAAATATGGCTAAATGGGAGGATATTCAAAGGGAAATCGTTACAGAAAAGGAATGGACAGAACGCCGGGCATATCTGATAGACTTAATTGAAGATGCCCCGGAATGGATTACATATGAGGATTTATTTAACAGGTAGTCAGTACCAGAAATATCCTTGTGCATATTTCCAGTACGGACTGCCAGGAGACTTATGAACAAAAAGAATAGAACATTAATTAGCATGTTTGCAGCAGCAATATAATGATAGACCTTTAGGATGGGATCCATATTCTTTTCCATGAAAGCGATAAGTTCGGGGAAATATGATGTATTATACACCGACAGGTTGTTCCTGTGTCTGTTTCGCAAAGGCGGAACGTGCACACGGCTAAAATGCCTGATTCCGAAATTATTACCTTAAGTATCTGCGGCGAACTGACTGGCACAGATTCTGAAAAAGCATGGTATTCTTTTGTGAAACGCAATTACCGGCATCTGTTTCCCAGACTCTGCAGCCGTACCCGCTTCAACCGAACCAGAAGGGCGATTTTGCAGGCAGCGGAACTGCTACACCAGCAGCTGGCACAGTCCTTTCCTATACCAGTCAGCCGTTATTTTGTCATTGACTGCTTTCGCTTCCGGTCTGCAAGTTTGGGCGTGCGCATTACTGCCGTTCTTTCTGCACGGAAGGCGCGAATTATGGAAGGTGTCCTTCCAAAAAGGAAACTTATTTTGGTTTCAAAGTCCATGCCTTGATTACGCTGGAGGGTTATATTTCAGCATTTGAGATCACTCCGGCATCCGTGGATGACAGGGAAGGGCTCCGGGACTTTGCGGAGAATCACCTTGGTCTGGTAATCCTTGGGGATAAAGGATACACGGGAGAAGCCCTGTCTGCCGACATGCAAAACAAAGGGATTACTGAAAATGAAATGCCTCGATAAGGCAGGGGGGGGGTTAGCATATGACTGAGAGGGTCAAGGCAGGCCAGAGTTTAGTTTTGATGCTGCGTTTGGAAGGTAATAGAATATGTCAATCAGCGTGAATAGAGAAGGAAATTCAGATGGAACAATTGATTTAGCTATTAGTATAGCTACTACAGATTTCTTTAATACTTATTGGGAAAAAGCGATAAAAGATACGAATGTGAAAATCTTTAAAGAGAATAGTTGTTTCAAAAAAAGCCAAATAGAAGATGTCCTAAAAGAGTTGGAAGCCATAAAAAACTGGGCACTGCAAAATCTTACGGAAAGAGAATTGGAATATATGCAGGAAAGAATAAAAAATTTAATTGAATCTATACCAGAGGCATTTGATAAAGATGATACGGTTTTATATATATATTAAAAGATAACGGAAAAGGCAGA
>CAJTFE010000077.1 GCA_910575725.1 Clostridia bacterium
GGATAATTAAAAGTTATCTATCAGAAAACTAATGGTGTAAAATTGTAATAATAACCTTTAGCGTTTTTGAAAAATATACTTAGAATGATAATATTCTTATTTATTGTGGAAGGATTGATATTTTGAAAGACGTAACATCATTTTTTAGAGAAAATTCAGAAGTTTTTACCATATATGTTGTAGAACAACGTTTTGCCGTAGGTAGAGGTCTTGATTATTTCAAATCATTTAGGGGAAAGGAGAACTTATTAGATAATAACACAAAAATCAAAAAAAGGGTTCGAAGTATTTTGAGATGGATTCAAAGAAATATTCCTAATATCTCAGAATTAGTAGAAATGTGTTTTTTATCTCCAGCAACATTAGGGGTTGTGGAAGTAATAAATTCATTAAATAAGTTATTTTCTGTTCAACAACATCAAGCCGTTGGTCCAGATGTAATTGATCCAATTATCATACAGGAGGACAATGTATCCCGAAAATATATTTCACAAATAATTGCATTGCATGAAAAAAGTATTTTGCAACCAACAATTATTATTTTATTGAAAGATAATGATTTTAAAAGGGCAAAAGAACTTTTTTCAAATTGTCCACATGGAATAAATATAAAAATGATTAGGAATAGTGGTGAATCGGAAATTTATAAAGTAATTAATACAGGAGCCCAAGAAATAGAATCCTTCATTGATGCATTTTCACAACAATGTTTTAGTACCTGCTCTCATACGACAAGAAATTTATTATTTAACAAAGAATGGAGTGATAATTCTATAGTAAAATATTATAGTCCTTCATTATTAAAGATACGAACAAATTTAATATATGATGAAAAATATGAAGTTCAAGAGGAACTTAACAATATTATTTCTTTATTAGAAGAACATTATGTTCAATATAGTAATGATTCAAAATTGTTAAAAAGTTTTGAATGTACAGCAAAACTAATGCGTGTTTTCTGCAATGATTCAGGATTTCAAGATATGAAAGATGCCTATCATATCGCAAAAGAACTAGAAAATGATATTTTACTTGCACAGGTATATCGATACGCATTTTTTTTTCAACATTCTACAGTTCGAGAAAAATGTGAATTGTTAAAAGAAGCAGAGAATATTTTTTATAATAACAAAATGGATGATCAAGCAATTTATTGTGCTAATAATAGACTTACATACCAATTTGAAACAAATCAAATAAATACACGAGAATTTAAAAAATTGCAAGAAGAGGCAATTTATAATGTTCCTGGATTAGTGGGAATGTCACATATTTTAAATAATACTGGAGCAGCTTACTTAATGACTGGAAATCCAGATAAAGCTATTGAGTATTTCAATAAAGGATTAGATTATGCGTATAATCAAGAAAGAGGTGTACAAAGGGCAGCACTAAATTGTAATCTTATGATTGCTAAATCGTATTGCTTTGAGGAAATATCTGAGGTAGAATTCAAGAAAAATATTAATTTTATCTTTGATACTTTAGGAACTAAAAATCTACCATTTATTTCTGTCCGTCTCATAATGAATATGATTTCCATTGCTTTTAAGCAAAACAGTGATTTTGCTATTGAGCTGCTAAATGAATATCCAATAAAAGATTTGTTAACAAATGGAATACATAATAATATTATGGGGACAGCTCAATTAAAATTGCAAATGGAATATTTAAAAAGAAATCATAATGGTTTTAATTTGTATAGCCCAGAAATATTTGTTCAAAGAACTGACACAGTGAATGGTATACAAAAAGAATATATTGAAAAGTATGGTTTAAACCCTTTTGTTTTTTGTACATGGCTTTAAATTTCGCCAATTATTAAACTTTAATAATTGGCGAAAAATATCAACAATATGATAGCATCGCACATGCTAACAATAAATTATGTAATGTGACATTTTCAATAATCTCATTTAATTCCAAAATAACTTTATAAAAATCTGTACTTTTATTTATGGAAGAAAATGATAAAAAAAATTCATTATTTTTCAACCGAATTGAAGGCATAGGATTTATTTCCGTAAAAAAAATGTCTTGTAAACTTAGTTCTAAGTTTTCCAATTTTGTTTCATTTAATGTGTCAACACATTGAAAACGAGCATCTATTCTACAAAAGGTGTTAATAGAGAAAGAATTTGCCAGTTTTATATATTTTTTTTCTATATTAGGCGAAAGTTTCTTGACGATTTTGCGCGTATATCCTGTATTACTAATATTTTCTTCTTCACTATAGAACCATTCTGTTCCACCACTTTTAGGAATAAAAATAACTGTTGGAAGAATGTCCATAGTCTTCTTAAATGGATTATATACCATTGGTGTCGTTATATCATAACCAGAAATGAACTTCTGATATATTCCTTTTTTATTGGTTAAACAGCACCCTTTTCTAACCCCTACGCTACTTCCATAATTTAATGGTCTATATATCCCATTTTTGTCATCTGGCAATAAGTATTCTGGAACATTGATTTTATTTGCACTCGCAATTAAATTTGCCATATGTTTATTTTCGCCTGAAACAATTGCTACTGTATCGCATGGAATACATGGAATAGATAAAAATCCACAAACTGACGGCACTAACCCCATAGGTGACAATTCACAACTTCCACAATTCAAGTTTATTACAAAATCAATATTGGGCAAAGTGTTAGCCATTGCTTTTTCAACAAAAGTTCTAACATCCAAAATAAACGGAAGTCCCTTAAGGTCTTGGATGGCTTTTAGCCACTCTGATATTACATCGCTTTTCCAAATATGGTAATGCTTAAAACCAGGTGCTTTCTCTCCTTCAAAGGCATATACAATAGCAACTGTTTTTCCCATGATTTCTTCAAAAATATTCCTCTTTTTCATGTAATCTTCTCCTTTTTAATTAAATTAAAATTATGTAGATCTTTGGAACTTGATAAAATTGTTCTCTTAGATATCATTGTTGTCTTGAAATATAATTTTTCCATAAAGAAAAAAATTTTTTTCTTAAAATAAGTAATGCAATCAAATTAGGAAATACAATAAATCCAACTGCTATATCTGCCAAACTCCAAATAATATATATTGGTAAAATAATAGAAATAATTGGTGGTATAAAATAACACCAAGTTATAATTTCACCTATTTTTTTAGAAAATAAATATTTTAAACAAGTACAATATTCAATAAAAAAACTTATGTAAGATGAAAAAGTAAAAAAAGCCATTGTAAGGCAAACTATATATTCTCCACTTTTTCCCAAAACACTTTGAAAAGCTGCTAAATTAAGAGCAATTCCATTGAATCCTTTTTGCCAAACAAAAGTTACTAAAATAGTTAAGGCAGTTAAAGTACATACACAACTGTCTGCCACAACTTCAATAATAGAATAAAGTCCAGTTTCAATTGGGTTATTAGTTTTAGCTTTTGCATATATCGTTGTAGATGTTCCTTGTCCAGCTTCATTAGAAAAAATTCCTCTCGAAAACCCTTTAGATATTGTAATTTTTAAGGTTGTACCAGAAAAAACTCCCATAATTGGAGTCGGCTGAAATGCATATTTAAATACCTCATTTAGAACTAAAGGAATTTTATTTAAATTGCATAAAACAACAATTATTGCACTAATAGCATAAGTTATACACATTAAAGGTGAAATGATTTCACAAACTCTACCAATTTTTTGGGTTTTTCCGAATTTTAAAGTTATAATTCCCAAAAAAATCCAAACAGTTCCACTTATCAACATAGGGATATTACAAACTTCAAATAAAGTTGTTGCAAATGTATTTGCCTGAACAAAACAAGCATCCGTTATAACTAAACATAAAAGTGCTATTGCATAGACTTTTCCCAGTATTTTTCCTTTTGGATTTTTAATCCCTTTGCTAATGTAGAACATAGGACCACCCCAAAAGTTTCCTTTAGTATCAGGAATACGATAAGCAACTGCCATAGTAACCTCTACCATTTTCAGTATCATACATATTAAGGATACTATCCAAATCCAGAAAAGTGTGCCTGGTCCTCCAATTGCAATTGCAGTAGCAACTCCTACAATATTACCACTTCCAATAGTTCCAGACATTGCAATTGCAAGACATTGAAATAGAGACATTTCACCTTCATTATTTTGAATATTTTCTTTTTTTCTAAATAATGAGAAAGCTCTAAATACCGGAATAAAATGTAATTTAATTCCAAAATATAGGCCCGTCAGTGTTATTGCCAAAAGTAAAGGTATTCCCCACAAAAAATTTGTTAATTCTAATATTGAATTGAATAAAGAATTAATTATATATATCATAAAAATATTCTCGATATTTTGATATTGATAAGCAACATTTTAATATAAAATATTTAAGGATTTACTTCTTATACTAAGCAATGCCCGAAAAACGTATTTAATAAATTTTAAGTATTTCTTTTGATATTTAAATAGTATGGCAATTTTTAAATATATATAAAAGGTAAGTATAGAATCGGATTTATAATATCTTCTATTTTTTATATATATTTTTTTATATCCTTTTAGAATCAAACTATAGTTTTTAGACATCTGATATGAGTCATGTTGTAAGTAAAAATATAAAGGTTGATTTATACCAATAATTTTGAATTTTTCAATTATTCTAATCCACAAATCGTAATCTTGTTTGGCTGGCATATCTTCATCAAACATACCTATATCAAAGAAACAATCTCTTCTTATCACTGCTGTAACAGTAGGACCTATATAATTATAGAGTAATAATTGATATAAATTACCTTTAGATATAAAATTTTCTGATTTGGTATATAATCGTTTAGAATTTGATGAAATTACATATCCATTCGAATAAACCATACCAATATCATTTCCAAAATATTTTAACTGTACCTCTAATTTGTTTGGCAACCACATATCATCATCATCTAAAAAAGCTAGATAAAAACCTTCAGCATGGTATGCACCAATATTTCTTGCACAATTTGCACCTTCACCACCTTTTGTTCTAAGATAGGTAATTTTATGTAGTTTACAATATTTTTTGATGTTTAAACTATATTTTGAGTTGTAAATATTATCATCAACAACAATTATTTCATAATTGCTATATGTTTGGTGCATAACGCTTGAAATTGCTTTTGAAATATAAAATAATTTTCTGTTACATGTAGGAATAATAACACTTACCATTTTTTCTTGTTCCATAACGCTCCTTAATTTTTGTATGACAAGTTGATAGCACCCTGCTTACTTTTTATATGAGATTTTCAAATAATCTACCTCGTTATTATTATGATTTTAAACCATTAATTTTCTAACGGATAACTTTTAATTATCCCTTATTCATTACATTTAATTTTACCTATCACTGCACCGGCATTATTAAACCTATTCGTTATCAAATATTAAACCACATTCCCCC
>CAJTFE010000078.1 GCA_910575725.1 Clostridia bacterium
AAGGATAATTCCTGATTATTCTTTATAAAATCCCTGTCGCTATTTTTAGATTAATTATTACGTGCAATACATTTTTGAATTGTTTCTTTTATTTTGAAAGGATTATATAGAATGGCCAAGAAGAGATATTTAAAAAATACGGCATAATCTTTTCCGCATAACGCATTGTGTGTAATACGATAGCACCATTTCCTGGGGGCATCGGCTATTTGATAAATGTCAGATTTATACTTACGGAATAACATCTGATACCCTTTCATATTAACAGATGCATTAGCGGTAATCTGATTTTCACTGTGTATATTATGAATAAAAAGATATTCATTCACACCTAGGCACCGATAATGCTTCGCAATACGTAAGCATAAATCATAATCTTGACGGGAAGGCAATGATTCATCAAAACCATTTATTTGTAGGAGAACTGATTTTTTCGTGACGAGTTGGGATGTTGTTCCTATATAGTTTTTTTCCAGAAGATCTCTATAACGGACAATCTCCTTAAAATAGCTATCTGTGGCATAAGGCTTTTTCAATATATTACCATAGTTATCCGTTTTTACAGTGTAGCCTCTACTATATACCAATCCTACGCTGGAGTCTGAGAACAATGGCATTTGCATGCTAAGTTTATTGGGAAGCCATGTGTCATCATCGTCAAGAAAAGCAATGAAAGAACCTTGTGCAATATTTATCCCAATATTGCGTGCTGCTGCGGCACCTGCATTTTCAGATGCTGCATAAACAAGGGCATTTTTCTGGCAATAGGAAACGATATCTTTTGATAGCGATATATCATAATTATCATCAATAATAATAATCTCAAGGACTGGAACGCTCTGCTCTTTTACACTCTGTACTGCTGTGTGAAGTGTGCTGACAGCACGACAATACGTTGGAATAATAACACTGATTTGATCATTCATAAGTGAGGCCTCCATGAACTATAAAATTGATTGGGCAAACATAGAAAACGGTTATAAAGGTTTTGAATCTCTGGCAGTAAAATATGTGCAAGCAGAGTATGATTCAAATTTCGAGCATACAAAGGATACTCGTGATGGAAATAAGGATGCTGTTTTAGAAAAAGAAGAATACACCATTATTCTCGGTTATCAGCCGTCACCAAATGCCCGTGAAGAGTGGTGGATGGAAGCAAAATACAGCGAATCCAAAAAAGTTTTACCGCGTTATCGCTTGGATGCAACATTGGTCAGTGCAATTTTAAAAGGCAATGTCGGGCGAATTATTTTTGTGACAAATATGAATATCCAAAGCCAGACGATAAATGATATCCGGCAGGCAATCACTGACGTTACAGTCTGCAAGGAAGTCAATTTTTGTACCCGTAATACCTTAGAATACTGGCTATATCAACATCTCGATATATTGCAAGATTTTTTCCCAAATTATCATCATGAGTCTATTGAACTGGATGATTTGATGCTGGTTGAAAATATTAAATATTACTCTGCAATGGATATTCATTATACTTTCCGTGAAAATTTATGTGTACTTGATTTGGGGCAGATTTATCGGGCAGATTTTGCTGTTTTTTCTAAAGAGGCTAAAAATGTCAGGCTGGCGTCAAACCCTTACCTGAAAGGAATCAAGTTTATCAGTCCAAAAAAGATTGCACTTCAAAAGGGCATAAACAATATACAATTTTACTTTATGCTTAAATCAAACTATGGGTATAGCAGTGTAAAAAGAAAACAAGAACATAATCTTCTTCCTGAACCCTCATTTACGCTGGAATCATTACATATAGTTTCAGAAAGTAAAGTAGCCATCAATAAACAGACATTGGCAAATTATAAAATCGCATCCCAGGAGGATATGAAGCAGAATATACAAGGCTTTTTCAGCAAGGCAAAAGGCACAAATCTCTATTACTTATATGGCCATTCCGGAGTTGGAAAAAGTTATGTATTAAGTAACTATATTAGTTCAAAAGATCATTCCGGCTATTATTGCCTTTATTGCGAAATGTCAGGCATCTATACTCAGGATCTGCAAAATTTGGTTGATTGTATCAATTATATCTATTTTCCATATTTATCATCAGACGGCATAACAGCAGAATACCTTAAAAATGTGCAAAGCAACAACTATTTACCACCATTTTACCTTCAAATTATTAAATTCCGGGATGATATGGAACAATTGAGCAAACTATTTGTAAAATATATTGCCGAAAGCATTACATTATTTCCTAGACGACTCTATATTAACCAGCGTCAGATTGTTGTAGATAATGCACATAAGGCATCTGCTACTGTGATAAATGTTCTTTATAAAATAACGGCAGAGCAATCTATGCTTGGAGCTCCTTTTCGATTCATTTTCTCAGGCCAGTGGATTCAGCATACTGACGTATATTCACATTTGTGCGCAATAACAAATGTACAGGAAAAAGAATTACGTATTACCGTGGATGATTGTTTGAATTTGTTATCCCCTCAAAATTATAACACAAAGCTAAAAGGCTTTTTGGAAGCAAACCCGTTATTTTCTAATATCATAGAACTATTATTATTTTCTGTATATTTGCGGGAACATAATCAAATAATACAGAGTTTTGAAGATTTTCAAATTTTATACCATCTTTTCTTTGCTGATAATATGATGGATCTGTATATTAAGCATCTATTTGATAGTGCTGTCAAAAATGATGAAAAAGCTGCCTGGCTCTGTAACCATGTGTATTGGAATGCATCGGGAATGCCTCGAACTGATACAGAAGAGGAACATAAACTGTTATGCTGTCATTTAATCAAGTTGGATTCAACAGCTAAACGGGTCATTCCTTATCATGATTTATATGCTAAATGTTACAGAAAGAATTATGTATATAGTCAGTTGTCAGAAATCCCATTTATACAATTATTGGAATATGGTAAATTTCAAGACATTCAATCTGTATCGAAAAAAATCCAGGAGCAATATAAACAAAAAAATTATATATTGGTATATTACACATTGGAACCTGTATTTAGAGAGGGCTCCTCTATTTATAAAAATCGGATGGATGAAACAACATACTTTACATTATTTCATCATTTTGCACATGCCTGTGCGTTCTGCAGCATAGACTTTTCAGGATATAAAATGTTTGAGCGGATATATAGCGAAACCCAAAAATTCTATCATCCTACGGCCCAGATACAGCTTATCCATAATACAGCATTGTGGGAACTAACGAACAGCACCTTTGAATCTTTAAAATACGAAAAGGCGTTAAATCTTTGCAAAGAATTATTGGAAGATACAAGCCGTTTGATGGAATATGGTATTATGGAAGGAAAGACCGTAAAGGATTCTGTCCGCTACCACAATGCACGCGTTATTCAAAGCATCATTAAATCCGAAATGTTAGAAAAGGACAACAAAAGTTTTTTCCAGAGTTCAGAACAGCAGATGATTGATCATAACATGAATAACCGCTTATGGTCTTTTAGGGTACGTTATAGTCTCACCTTAATGCAACAGAAACCATATGAGGCGCTACAATTATTGCAAAAATGTCATGAGCATTACGAAGCATTGAATGATGATTCTGAAAAGTATTATTTGTGGTCCTCTTTTTACATTTCCTATATGAAAATGATTACAAGTAAAGAATCATCCAAAAGGTATCAAGAGGAAATTCAGGCTTCGTCTACATTGGAAAAGATCAAAGATATGTTTTTTAACGATTACCGAAAAATGCTATATGGGATAGTGTTATATTTATATTATTGTAATCGCAAAGAGGAAGCTGATTTATATCTTTTGAGTGACTGCCATGTTTTACGAGATAAACGTCCCCGTTTGAAAGGATTTGAACATCTTATACTTGCACTTCGGCATATTAAGGAACTGGAAAATCTTCAGGCACTTGCGGAATTGCAAAAGGCTTATGCCATATTCAGACATATTCCGTCTTATGGTAATTTGATCAAGCATAATATTGATTTGATTGAATCTGATCATCAAAAAACATATAAACAGATAGAATATTATCTGGGCGGTACTCTGGAAAAGGACACCTACTATCTGGATATTCGTGGCTGCTGGTAATCAATATAAGCTTGTATCATCTAAGCCAGGAACTAAATGCTGCTTTAATTGCTCTGCGGTCAGAAAGTGAATGTATTCTTCCGTGTTAATGATTTCTTTCAATACAGTAAATGTTTGAACCATGTTCTCTTTCCGTTTCGTATCATCTACAATAAACTGAAAGATTTCTCGAATGATGACACCATAAAAATGTGTAATCATATTATAATAATTTTTTTTATATTTTGTATATAGATTATTTGTCTGCAGGTATTGTCTTATGCTGTTGCCCAGATTTCTGAAATCATCAATATGCTTCTGGTCAAAAGACTGTATGATAGAACCTGTCCGGCGGTAATGGTGATATAATACATCTGGAACACAAATTATTTTCTGGCAGTTTAATATGGTTTCTACCGAAAAAATAGTATCTTGAAAGTATACATTTTCTTGAAAGCGGAAATGATGACATTCCAAAAAGCGTCGTCGGTATATTTTATTATTACATGGAGGAATAACTTTGATTTCAGCTTTATAATTGTAACTCATTAGCTGGAAAGCCATATCACCACTTAATTCGTAAAAAGTATGATAGCAACATTTGTATAAAGGTTCTGCGGTAGAACTGTCATATTCCCGGATCTGTCCGCACATGGCAATATCCGCATTTGTTGCATCCAATAATTCGCAAGCTTTTTTACAATAATCCAGATCAAACCAGTCATCACTGTCGCAAAAAGCTATGTAGTTTCCACGGGCAATTTCCATTCCTCTATTTCTGGCACCGCCTGGACCGGATTGTTTTTCTAATTTTATATATTTAATCCTGATATCTTCTAAATATCTAGGGATATAAAACAAAATATCATCTTCTGAACAATCATCTACAATGATTATTTCAATATTTGTAAGTGTCTGTGCTATCAAAAAGTCCAAACATTTATAGAAGTAATTTCCAAAATTACGAATTGGTACAATAATACTTACGATTGGTTCCATTTTGCTTCCCCTTTGCTGAGTATTATAGGAAAATAAAGAATAATCAGGAATTATCCTTCAATGACAAAACTGGATAATTATGGTATATTATCCTTATCAATACTAATGATACGGAGGAAAAGCGAATGTCACTG
>CAJTFE010000079.1 GCA_910575725.1 Clostridia bacterium
ACCAGATACAGAGAAATGTCCATCATCGTGGCTCATTCATCTGAGATATGTAACTAAAAATTCCTTGAAAATCAAGGAAAAAAGACTTGACTAAATAGGGAGTCAGAGGAATGAGTAAACAAACAAATATGACAGAAGGAAATCCGGTAAATCTGCTTTTAAGCTTTGCGGTTCCGCTTATGTTTGGGACAATATTTCAACAATCATTTATTATTGTGGACAGAATCATTGTAGGGCATTTGATTGGTGCAGAGGCTTTTTCAGCTGTAGGTGCAACCGGTTCTGTATCCATGGTGTTTACATCCCTTTGTATTGGGATAGCAATCGGTTCTGGAATTGTCGTTTCGCAGTTCTATGGGGCGAATGATGAAGACGGAACTGCATCGGCAATCAGGAATGGGACGGTAATCACAATATTATGCACCATAATCATCTCGATTTTGGCATTGCTTGTTACAAAGCCGATTCTGATATTGCTGAACACGCCAGCTTCATTGTTGGAGGATTCTATCAATTATATGTCAACCTCTCTGGGCGGCCTGGTCGTTGTAATTCTTTATTACATACCATTTAGTGTACTGCGTTCATTGGGGGATGCGAAAACACCGATTATTTTTCTGGCACTCTGCAGTATATTGAACATTCTTTTTGATCTGGTTTTTGTTCTGCTTTTTCATACTGGCGTAGAGGGAACGGCTGTCGCTTCGCTATTGGCTCAAGGGATAGCTGGTATATTATGCTTTGCCTATGCCGTAAAGCAATACTCTTATTTTGAAAAGGCATTAAAGGAAGCAGTTTTTGATAAAGAGATTGCTAAACAAATCCTTAAAGTCTGCATACCAATGGGCTTTCAATATTCGCTTATTTATCTGTCAAGCAGTATTTTGCAATGGGTAATCAATGGATTTGGAACAAGCATAATAGGGGCGTTTACAGCAACGAGTCAGATAGAAAATTTAATCCAGCAGCCATTTACAGCATTGGGCACAGCAATCGCAACTTATACCGGACAGAATATGGGAGCAGGAAAGACAGGAAGAATCAGGCAGGGATTATCTGCAGCTTTGAAAATCTGTATGATATATTCTTTCATTTTGCTTTTTATTTTCTGGGGATTTGGGAGAATGGTCATGAATATTTTTGTATCTGATGCCGACATTATTGAAAATGCCGTAAAAGGGATTCATATTACCAGTACATTTTTCCTGGCTCTTGGCGTGGGTCAGGTACTGCGCTACCTGTTAAATGGTGTTGGGGATTCTGTCTATTCTATGATCAATGGAATAGTTGAAATTGTCTGCCGAATCGTATTTGTCTTCACATTAACAAATCTTCCATATATAGGTCAGTGGGGGATCTGGTGGACAACAGCATTAACCTGGTGCTGTACGGCATTATTGGGGGTATGCCGCTATACAGGTGGTAAGTGGAAAGACAGGTCTGCACTTTTTTGACTTCATTTTATCCAGTTAAACTGAGGAACATAGGTTCATATATCTGCAGAAATAGTTGGAGAAAAAACAAAATGCCTCCATTTTTTCTTAGGAAAAGAATTACAGGAAATTCAAAATGGCAATTTCTTCATGTGATAGAGTTGGAAAAGACAAAACGCGTTTGTCCAATTTTTATTTTTTATAAGGAGAGAATTACCATGAGAAAAAAACTCAAAAAAGCAACTGTATTATTTTGTACTGTCTGTATGCTGAATGCACTCTTGGCCGGATGTGGCTCTCAAACGGCATCGGCTCCTGAAGCGGCACCAAAGCCAGTGGAGGAGACACCACTGGGGGATGTAAACGCTGTACCGTCAGCAGACAATGCCGAAAATGAGGAAAAGCAGCAGGAAACAGCCACAGAAAAAAGACAGGTTTTAGATGCGGAGACGGCAGCCGCTTTTGACGCCGATTTTCTGGGAGAGGTATGGAAAATTTCGGAAGATTCCTTTTATATCGCAGAAACAAAAGCAGAAATTCTGGAAGATGGATCTCTGTCGAGCACGCCTCTCAGCTCCGATGCGGATATTCCTGATTCCCAGCTGATCCAGGTGATGTTTGACGATACTACTTATTTTTATATGAGGGGAATCTGTGACGATGGGGAAAACTTCGAGGATGTGGAAGCCGGATTTCAGGATTTGAAGGAAAAAATGTCCGTTGATTGAGAAAGCATTTTAAACCCCCATCTGAGATGGGGAGAACGGAATGAGCAGTGGCGTTGCCTGAAGTACTGAAAACCTCCTGTGTTATACTGATATTGGTTTCGCAGGCCATATATCAAAACACAGGAGGTATCCAAAATGGATAACAGAAGTATAGCACATACGCGGTGGAATTGCACTTATCATATTGTATTTATACCAAAATGCAGAAGAAAGGTAATGTATGGAGAAACAAAAAGAGATCTGGTGGAGATTATAAAAAAATTATGCGAAATGAAACAGGTGGAACTGATTGATGGACGGATATGCAGGGATCATATTCACATGTATGTGGCAGTTCCGCCAAAAATGAGTGTGTCGGAATTTATGTCTTATCTCAAGGGAAAGAGTGCACTGATGCTCTTTGACAGACATCCGGAATATCGGAGAAAGTGGGGAGACAGGCATTTCTGGGCACGGGGGTATTATGTGGCAACAGTGGGAAATGTGAATGAAGAGACAATACTGAAATATATTCAGGAACAGGAAGAGAACGATAAATTAGAAGACGGAAGAAAGTAGCAGAGCCTTCTTTTAGAAGGCAACCAGTAAAAATGGTGTTGCGAGACCCCGCCTCAGGCGGAACCCGGGAAAGACCCCGGAGGGGTAAAAATCAAACCCCCATTTGAAATGGGGGTCCCAGACTGTAGACAAAGTGGTTCTGGGATATGCATCCCAGAGCCATTTTTCTTTGAGTAAATGAATTTCACCCAAAACAGAAAATTTCTGCAGCTTTTCCCCTTTTTTATGTCCCCCTTTTGCTTTCAGCTTTGCCAGCTTTTTTAGATTCATGCAGGCAAATGTTAGCCCAACCTTCATTTCCATCCGGGCCTTGCCAAACATCTGGGTATATCGGAATCCATGGTTTTCTTTTGCTGTTCCAAAGATTCGTTCTATTGTTTCTTTTCTGTGAGAGTACACTTCCTTCATTCCAAGGGTCTGGCGGATATCTTCGCATGTTTCCATGTAAGTCTCCCAGATATGTCGTGTTACCAGTTTGACATGGTCTTTGCTTTGTGTACATTGCGAAAGATAAGGACATACTGCGCAGACTGCTCTACTGCTTTTATATTCACGGTATCCATTCCGGTTCGTTGTACTGTATGTCAGTACCTGATGATTCGGACAGATGTAACAATCATAATACTCATCATAAACATACTCATATTTTCGGAAAAATCCTTTTTTGGTCATCGGTCTTTTATACGGCAAAATAGGCGCGATCCCATCATCTAGCAGCAGCTTTGCTATTGCCGGTGTTTTATAACCTGCATCTGCTATCAGACTTTCTATTCCGATATCTTTTATCTTGTCATACAATGTTTTGAAGCTCCTGCTGTCATGGTGGTTTCCGGGATGTATGCTGTAACCCAGGATCCAGCCGTTCTTATCACAGGCAGTCTGTACTGCATAGGCAAATACATTTTTATGCTCGCCTTTTCGGAACCATCCGCTTTCTGGATCAGATGTGCTCTCCTTTACGGTTTTCTCTTTCTTGCCTCCTGAACCAGAGGACGGAGGAGCGGCATTGTCATCATCTTTTTCCTTCAGGGGACGTTTCCCGTGAGCTTCACGGTCTTCATTGATCTCCTTCTTCAGTATATCTTCAAAGAACAGGGCTTCTTCATGAGCAATGCGTCTCTGCATCTTTTTATTGTTTGCCCTAGCTTTTACATGAGTCGCATCTACAAAGACCTCTCTGGGATCTATCAGTTTGAATTTGTAGCATTCCTGCAGTATATGGGTAAATATCTGCTCAAAGAGGTCCGTATCCTTAAAACGGCGGGTATAGTTTTTGCCAAAAGTTGAGAAATGGGGGACTTTATCCATCATTTCAAGACCAAGAAACCACCGATAGGCTACATTTACTTCAATCTCTTTAACAGTCTGACGCATACTCCTTATGCCATACAGATACTGGATGAACGGAAGTTTTATCAGCATTACCGGGTCCATGCTGGGTCGGCCGCTGTCAGGACTGTACTTATCCACTACAAGGTCATAGATAAAATCCCAGTCAATGGCTTTATCAATGATCCGCAGAAGATGGTCCCTGGGAACCATGTCATCCATGCAGAACATTTGAATCTGTTCTCTTTTCTTATCTGCATTCTGAGTCATCATAGAAGTATCCCGCCTTTCTTTGGTACTTCTATTATACCAGAAAAGAGCCAGAAAGTCCCGAAAATAAGAGGGCACTGAAAAACTCCCACTTTTTTGTTGGGAGTATTCTTATCTCTATATAAACAGCATCTGTGTACAAATTTGCTCCAAAGCATGCAAGGAAAAGCGTTTCCTTACTGCATAACCGGCTCCGTCAGTCTCGTGATTCTCTTGACATTTGCCACAAATGCTGTGATATACATTTGCAGTTCCATGGCAAACAGCCCTCTCGAATCCGCTCTGCGTAATCCGTGGGCTTCTTTTAATTCCCCATTCTTTTCTTCAATCCGATGCCGAATCTTCATCCGTTCCCTGAAATATTCACTCTCCTCAAATTTTAGTCTTTCCAGGTTCTTTTCGCTTGCCTGGGTAATGCTGTAACTTCGTTCCTTTGATTTCCCTCTCCCTACACGGCAGCTTTCTCTTAACGGGCATTTCCTGCATTTCACTTTGCTGAATATATATCTTAAATAGGTATTCCCGTTCTTTGCTGTCCGTTTCTCTACCCGCACCGCCAATTCCCCGGCTGGACACTGCAGCATTCCGGCATCCTTATTGTAACAGAATCCTTCTTCCAGTTTTCCGTTTGCTGCCGCTGCCACCGCCGTATTTGTCCGTGCAATTAATGTAATCCCTTCGCCACAGGCTTCCAGATTATCATCGCTGACATAT
>CAJTFE010000080.1 GCA_910575725.1 Clostridia bacterium
TAAGATTTTTACTAACCTGCGAAGTCAGTAATCTTATTTTACTCTGAGGTATTTTTTTCTCAACCTTCTTTCTTGGAATTCCCTATATTTGAATTATACAGGAAGCTCCTAGTTGTTTTAGATTCGGATTCTATTATCTAAATACCATTATAAAAACCAAAAGTCAAAATGTGGTCAAGTAATAGAAAAAAGTTTACGGAGAAACAGCTTAGTTCTTTACATAAAGAGAGCCAACAACTGTAATTTCTCACAAGTCTGTTGGCTCTGGACTCAGTTATTCTGGCAGACAAATCGTTAAGGAAAGAATCGAAGGTGGTGCAAACGAAAAAGCAGCTTTGATCTTTCGATAACTGCCCTTTCGTTTGCATCAGTTTCGATTTTTCCTGGTTGAACAAAGGCGCGTCTGGGTAGCCGCTGTATATGGGCTTTCAATTTTGACGCTCTTTGCAAAACAGTATGTTGGATACCTGTGCATATGGAGAGGAATTTTTAAAAATCATTTCCAGCGCACCACGAATAAGCCCCCATAGGAAGCTTTTTTTAAATATTCAGCTACTGGTATTCAACATAATAAGTGTGGCTCAAGTCTTATGCAATACCTGCCAGATGGCAGAGGAATGATGTTCCCTCCGCAGGATGAGCATTTGCAGACATCCTTGTTGTAGAGCAGCTTGATAATAGCGGGCACATCAAGATCCTTAAGTCTGGAAATGTATCTCTTACAGCCAAGCAGGTTGCGGCATAGTGTAATCTTCCTGTTTTTATTCCGGGAAGAAAGCAGACCGTAATGCCGGATCCGCACAAAACGCTTGGGAGGAACATGCATCAGAAACCTCCTGATGAATTCCTCCCCGGAAAGTGTGAGTTCCTTCCACTGCCCATGGTTTTTGTAATCCTTCACAGTAAACGTAACCGTGGAATCCGTCATACCCTTTATGCGGTAGTTGCTTATGGCAATCCTGTGGGTATATTTGCCAAGATATTTGATAACAGACTCCGCACCATGAAATGGCCTCTTGCAATAAGGAATCCATTCTTTGGCATAGCACGCGTCCAAAAGCTGTTTGAAAGCATAATGATTTTTGTAAGGTTCCGCTGTTCCATAGAACTCCAGCTTTCCATCCACCCATAGCTGTTTTAGCCCGGCAAGATACTTGCCCCGAAAAACCTTGGAAAGGACCTTGACAGGGATAAAAAAATCCTCACCGTTATCCTTCCAGTGGTTCTTAGCATCCAGACCTCCGCCTAACACGATGGTGTGGATATGGGGATGGAAATTCATTGCACTTCCCCAGGTATGGAGAATGCAGATATAGCCTATGTCTGCCCCAAGATATTTTTTATCTCTGGCAAGTTCGCTTAAAGTATCGGAGGCAGCATGGTAAAGGGCATTGTACAAAAGCTTCTGGTTGCTGTAAATGACGGGATTAAGTTCTTCCGGTACAGTGAAAACCACATGAAAGTATGGGGCGTCCAGTATATCCTCCCTGCGGGCATCCACCCATTTTTCCCTCGGCAACTCCTGACACATAGGACAACACCTGTCCCGGCAGGAATTATAATGGACGGAAATACAGCCGCAGTCCATGCAGACGCTTACATTGACACCAAATGCGCCGGTTTTGCAGTTCATGATGTGATAAACTGCTTTCTGCTGTGCTGCAGACAGTCCATGGGTTTTCTCATAGTCAGGATAAAAGCGGTTAAACACATCCTGTATCGTGCAGTTTTCGCTCATGACTCACCGCCTTCCGAAACATCAAAAGGGCTGCGGATTCCAAGCAGCGTTTTGTTGCTTACATGCAGATATACATCTGTAGAGCGGGGATCGACATGGCCAAGAAGTGACTGGATATATTTGATATCCACCCCGCTTTCGAATAAGTGACTGGCAAAACTGTGACGGCAGGCGTGGGAAGACACGCGGCGTATTATGCCGGCCTTTTTAGCGCTTGCTTTGAAAAACTGGTTAACGCTTGAAATATCGAGGTAATCCCCAGTCCATGAACTCGGGAAGAGAATGCCCTTTGGTCTGCCACACTGAAACCAGTATTCGGTAAGCAGGCCGAGATTCCTCTGGGAAAGGATCGTATATCTGTCGATGCGGCCTTTTGTTTCCCGGACATGAATGGTCATGTTAGTATGGGAAATATCATCATAGTGCAAATGGAGAGCCTCAGATACACGCAGCCCGGAAGAATACATGGTAGCGATGATGGCCTTATGCTTAAGGTTATCAGTCGCTTCAATGACAGCATTGATCTCCTGTGGCGTAAGCACAGTTGGAAGATTCCGCTCACGCTTCATGGCAGGGACTTCCTCGTCATCCTAGGCAATCTTCAGGACTCTTTTGTAGAGAAACTTGATAGAGGAACGATAGTGATTATGAGTTTCAGGGGATCTGCCCTCCAGACGTTTCATGGTAAGAAAGGCCTCTGCATCCTCAAGC
Source organism: Clostridia bacterium (assembly GCA_910575725.1). Classification (GTDB taxonomy): domain Bacteria; phylum Bacillota; class Clostridia; order Lachnospirales; family Lachnospiraceae; genus Laedolimicola. Next base: position 2,450 of record CAJTFE010000080.1, read on the forward strand.
GTGAGGTCAGTAACAGGCTTATTGGTGCAGCGCAGGAAATAGCTGACATTACTGCAATACAGTTGAATTGTCCGTTCTCTAAGGTTGCGTTTTTCCGCAGCATGGCGGATGGATTCAAAAATATCTTCGTACATAAAAAACCTCCATGATAAGTAGTATTGAGTGTTTAAAGTGACGTCTACTTACCAGGGAGGTGCATTGGCATCATAATTCCGGTTGCGGAAGACACCAAAAAATGATATTGTATTCATAGGCAGTGGAGGTCTCCGTATTTGATTGTTTTGTGTGGTAACTTAACAATACCGTATTGCGGAAGATTTTTCCACTGCTTTTATTTAGAGGAACGTAAAAACTGCGCCACAGCCCTGGCAGGCCATCGCGCAGCGATTTTGTTCAACAGGAATTTGTTTTTAATCAAATCTTTTGAAAAAATTATATATAACCACGCAAAACCCTATTGGCGCTCCGAACAATACTCCGCCTATCAATATGCCCAAAATAAGTTGAGGTACAGAAAATAATTCTGAACTCAAAAAGCACCTAATTCCAAATATCGAATTTATCAAAAATAGCGTTCCCGTTATCAGCCCTGCGGTTAATTTCTTATCCTTAATTGTATAAATGAAATGGTCTCCAAAATTTGTGAAACCCCACATTACAATTCACTTCTGTAAATACCCGAAAAAGTCGGTTTTTACAGCTAAATTGTTTTTAACTGGATTTTTTATTGACTTGTTCCATCCCGCCATCGGTCAGATTTCCGATGAAACGGTAATGTATTTCGATAGACTGAACTTTCTCACCATTTACCCTGCGCTTGTCGCCCACTAAAATCTTTGTGATAAGTTCATTGATGATACAAGAATTTAATTCCTTCAGGTCACTGTACTGCCGGATCAGGCTTATCCACTTTTCCGCATTCTGCTCTGTGCTGTCATGCTCTGCCGACTGTTCCTGCAATGCGGAAAGCTGTTTCCCCAGTTCTTCCTGCTCCCTCTGGTACTTTGGAAGAAGATTGTCTATGCTTGTGCCTGCAAGCCTGCCGAGTGCGTAATCCTCATACAGCCTGCTTATGACTTTATCAATCTCCTCAAGCCTTTTCTTTATGGTTCGCTTCTTCCCCTCAATCAAGCCATAATCAACGGTACTGTTTAACTGCTGTTGTTCCATAACCCTGTCAAGGACTGCCTGCTCGTCTGCAAGCGCCATTGCCGCCCATTCCCTTATGTCTTTGAGGACAATGTCATACAAGTCCTGCTCCTTGATGCGGTGCGGCGTGCATCCGTCCGGTCCGTTCGCCTTGTAGTTCTGGCATGAGCCGAAATAGGTCTTTTTCGGATTGTTTTTGCCAGTCCTTTCAGGAAAAAATGAAATGCGCCTGCCGCAGTCGGGGCAGTAAGCAATGCCGGAAAAGATACTCGGCTCTCTTTTCGCCTTGCACATGCGCCTGCGCTTTCCGTTGACCTCCTGCACACGCTCCCACAGTTCCAAATCAACAATCGGCTCAAATATGTCCTTCACCACTACCCACTCGTCTTTGGGCTTCACATAGTTTTTGCCGACCTTGAACAGCTTTGACTGTTTCTGCGCCACAAGGCTTCCGATGTAGACCTCATGCGAAAGTATCCACTTTATCGTTGTTTCATTCCAGATATAGTTGGATATGTCGCCCTCGCCCTTAAAGCGTGTCCACGTCCTCTCGCCCCTTACATGGTGCCAGTATGCGGGTATCGGTATGCGCTCCCTTTTCAGCACGTTGCCGATTGCCTTGTAGCCTTTGCCCTGCACAGCAAGCTCGTACATACGCCTTACAATCGGCGCTGTTTCCGCATCCGGCATCAGCTTGTGGCTGTCCTCCGGCGATTTCCGGTAGCCGAACGGCGGCACAGTGCTGTGGTAGATGCCTGCCCTTGCCTTTGTGGTCATGGTGCTGCGGATTTTCTTTGAAATATCCCTTGCGTAGAAATCGTTGAACACAGGTTATTGGGGAAAGGGAAAGCAAACAGGCAAAAATCCAGTATTCATGCGGGTTTGCGGCGAGATGGCTCTCAAAAGCTAACCTCACAAAAGACAGATTATTGCACAATCACATATCGTTTCTAAGGGAGAATGTTGATTCCGGTCACATTCTCCCTTTTTTCATACCAAGAAACGAGGTGATTATCTTGAACACGCAAATCATCGCCATCGCAAACCAGAAAGGCGGTGTTGGTTATGAAAAGCTATACATTATGCAAAGTTAATGATAGAAATCCTTATAAATAAAGGATTCTTTAGTTGATTTACTTTCCATAATCCATCAAGATTTAAGTGTATTTTAT
>CAJTFE010000081.1 GCA_910575725.1 Clostridia bacterium
ACAGGGACAGCAGATCCTTCTTGTCGCGAAAGATAAACCGGAACAATACATCCTTGTATTTTCGATTCACCTTTCTGCGAAAACGGAATACTTTGCTTAAATCTAGTTTCAAATTTTTCTCCTTTCATTATACGGTCTTCTACATTATCCTGCAAGCCTGGAAATAAGCAGTCATAGGCATCACACTCACTTTATCGTTCTCTTTTACTATCTTGGGAATCAGAAGACGGAAGCGTCTTCTTTTAGAATCTTTGAGATGAATCATCTATAGAGGTTGTCTCTCAACATTTAATTTATTTTAGCATGTTAAAATACATAGTGCAAGAAAAATTTACAGAAATTTCTAATTTCTAATTACGGATGCCTTCATTGCTTATACCAAACAAAAAGCTGCCGAATATAATGTAAAAAAGAAAACTATCGTCTTTATCAGGACATGCAAAATAATAAATGCTGACCGTCTGGAAGACCTGGGGTTCTTTGAAGAAAAATAGGATGGTCACTATGCGATTGCTGCCAATCTGGATGATGATGCCGCCCGGATTCTTGAGATATCTTCAAAGCAGTATAAATATAGAAAATAAGTATACAGGCTCTTGAGATTATTCTCAAAAGCCTGTGTAAAATTAACCTTTTTTATATGAGTGTGCACGAATCGTCTGCATGTCACTTCTCCAACAACTGTCTCTTTTTCTCTTCAAACTCCGCCTCCGTCATAAGCCCGGAATTCACCAAAGACTGATAGGAACGCAAAGAAGCCTCCTTTGTATCATCCTCTCCAATAAAGGCTGAGCCGCTCACACAATGAGCATCCGTATAGATGTTGACTGGCACAGATGTCGAAATATGCTCCCTCTTCTTTGCCATAAACCAAAGTCCAATCATCAGATAACCTCCAGCCTGTACCAGATACATCAAAACCGCCTTCCAATTACCAAAAAAATCATATCCCCCCATGAAGGCATATTTCAGAATATAACTTAAAAAATGCAGCGCTCCAGGCAGAAACCATAGGATTCTCGTAATTCCAGCCGCCTTTTCCTGCAGTGAAGGCAGAATATTTCCCACTGCCATCCCAAGCAGAAGAAGAATCCCAACAAGCTCCAAGGGACCGGAAAACTTCCCGGAAAAAATGACATAAACGCTATAGAGAACAAAAACAGCCAAAGTTGCCGTATTCTTCCTTCCTATCAACAGAAAAACAGATAAAACAATAAGAACAGCCACATATCCCACATCCTTTGGCAGAATCACAGATACATAATAATTCAGCAGAAAAATCCCATAACACCGATACAAAGTCACAATCAAAAAGAAAATGCCGGCCGCCGCCGCATACATCCTTCCTTGATCCCCAACACTTTCCTGCGTCGTTTTTTTTCCTGGATCCGTACTGTAATCAGCAATAAACATCACATGAATCATGGATATAAGAAACAGCATCCACCCGTAAAACCACCACAGAACAAAGCTATGTCCCTTTTTCTTAGCAATCGATGCCGGAATCAGACCGAGAAAAGCTCCGAACAAGGCTCCGAACAACATAGATATTATAGATACCCAATAATACTGCATAGGTCTCTCCTTTCATTTGTATGATTATTTGTATTTAATGATGGCTTATCAAAATTTCTTTAGCCATAGAACCGGCACACTATATCTATATCGTTATCTTTTCTTATGTTCCTGATACCACAGGATAAACTCTTCCTTTCTTTCCTTTACTCGCTCTTCTGCCTGATCCATGGAAATGATGCCATCTTCCACAAGTCCTGCTAAAATTTCAAAGCTTCCAAGTGCTATTCCTTCCTTTTTTCCTTCCTCCATTCCTTCCCTTTTTCCTTGCTTTATTCCTTCCTCCATTCCTTCTTTTCTTCCCTCTTCTCTTCCTTCTTTTCGTCCTTCCTCTCTCCCTTGTTTTATCCCTTCCTCCAGGCTCTCCTTCCGAAGATACTCCCTTTCTGCCTTCTCATTGTACTCTTCTAACAGCATATTCCGAACCTCCATCTGACCTTTTCTCAATATGTCCGCCAGTATCCCGTGTGCCAGGCAGTATTCTATCGCCCGCTCTACTGCTCCTTCCAGTCTCATTCCTTTTTGGAGATTATCGCGAATCCGCTGGATAAATTCGGCATATTCTTCCAATCTGCGGCACTTCTCCATCAGTTCCCGGTTATGGCCGCTGTTGATGTTCAGAATCGTGGCACGACACTCCAACGCTGGTTTCCGGTCTTCTCCTTGTTCCTCAAATGCTTCTGACAGAGTCAGCTCCGTCTGTTCTGCTTCCCATTCCATGCCATTATAAAACACAATATAATTCGGAAACGGCAGCGGAATCCGTGTGCTTCCTGTCAATCGGTAACCCTGGCTGTTTACATACCGCTCATACAGCTCTGCAAAATAGAACAGGCCGCGCAGAGGCATATTGGGATTCCAGGTGCTCTGATGCTCATAGAGATTCATAGAGGCCCCTACCAGGAAAGATAAATCATTTTTCATCTTCATGTAGATGACATTTTCCAGAGTATTAATCTCCAGTTCTTCCGGATTTTGATAATCCGTACCGTTAATAGCATTGTACAGGGACAGCAGATCCTTCTTGTCACGAAAGATAAACCGGAACAATACATCCTTATATTTTCGATTCACCTTTCTGCGAAAACGGAATACTTTGCTTAAATTTAGTTTCAAATTTTTCTCCTTTCATTATACGGTCTTCTACATTATCCTGCAAGCCTGGAAATAGGCTGTCATAGAAAGTACCCTCACTTTATGTCCCTTTTTACTATCTTGGGAATCAGAAGACGGAACCGTCTTCTTTTAGAATCTTTAGGATGGAATGCTTATAACAATTATCTCTTAATGATTAATTTATTTTAATTAGGTTATGCCTCTCTGACGCCAGTTCTATGGCTATAGCTTATCAAAATTTCTTTAGCCATAGAACCGGCACACTATATCTATATCGTTATCTTTTCTTACGTTCCTGATACCACAGGATAAACTCTTCCTCTTTTTCCTTTATGCGCTCTTTTGCCTGTTCCATGGAAATGATGCCATCTTCCACAAGTCCTGCTAAGATTTCAAAGCCACCAAGCGCTATTCCTTCTTTTCGTCCTTCCTCTCTCCCTTGTTTTATCCCTTCCTCCAGGCTCTCTTTCCGAAGATACTCCCTGTCTGCCTTCTCATTGTACTCTTCTAACAGCATATTCCGAACCTCCATCTGACCTTTTCTCAATATGTCCGCTAGTATCCCGTGTGCCAGGCAGTATTCTATGGCTCGCTCTACTGCCCCTTCCAGTCTCATTCCTTTTTGGAGATTATCACGAATCCGCTGGATAAATTCGGCATATTCTTCCAATCTGCGGCACTTCTCCATCAGTTCCCGGTTATGGCCGCTGTTGATGTTCAGAATCGTGGCACGACACTCCAACGCTGGTTTCCGGTCTTCTCCTTGTTCCTCAAATGCTTCTGACAGAGTCAGCTCCGTCTGCTCTGCTTCCCATTCCATGCCATTATAAAACACAATATAATTCGGAAACGGCAGCGGAATCCGTGTGCTTCCTGTCAATCGGTAACCCTGGCTGTTTACATACCGTTCATACAACTCCGCAAAATAAAACAGGCCGCGCAGAGGCATATTGGGATTCCAGGTGCTCTGGTGCTCATAGAGATTCATGGAAGCTCCTACCAGGAAAGATAAATCATTTTTCATCTTCATGTAAATGACATTCTCCAGTGTATTAATCTCCAGTTCTTCCGGATTTTGATAATCCGTACCGTTAATAGCATTGTACAGGGACAGCAGATCCTTCTTGTCGCGAAAGATAAACCGGAACAATACATCCTTGTATTTTCGATTCACCTTTCTGCGAAAACGGAATACTTTGCTTAAATTTAGTTTCAAATTTTTCTCCTTTCATTATACGGTTTTCTACATTATCCTGCAAGCCCGGAAATAGGCTGTCATAGAAAGTACCCTCACTTTATGTTCCTTTTTACTATCTTGGGAATCAGAAGACGGGACCGTCTTCTTTTAGAATCTTTAGGATGGAATGCTTATAACAATTATCTCTTAATAATCAATTTATTTTAATTAGGTTATGCCTCTCTGACGCCAGTTCTATGGCTATAGCTTATCAAAATTTCTTTAGCCATAGAACCGGCACACTATATCTATATCGTTATCTTTTCTTACGTTCCTGATACCACAGGATAAACTCTTCCTCTTTTTCCTTTATGCGCTCTTTTGCCTGTTCCATGGAAATGATACCATCTTCCACAAGTCCTGCTAAGATTTCAAAGCCTCCAAGCGCTATTCCTTCTTTTCGTCCTTCCTCTCTTCCCTCTTTTCGTCCTTCCTCTCTCCCTTGTTTTATCCCTTCCTCCAGGCTCTCTTTCCGAAGATACTCCCTGTCTGCCTTCTCATTGTACTCTTCTAACAGCATATTCCGAACCTCCATCTGACCTTTTCTCAATATGTCCGC
>CAJTFE010000082.1 GCA_910575725.1 Clostridia bacterium
CTTTGGGAAGATGTGGCAGGCCGATACCTGTTACCTGCCTTATATCACGGAGCACGGCCAGCGCAGGAGAGTCTACTGCATTATGATTATTGATGACCATTCCCGTTTTCTGGTGGGCGGCGGCCTCTTCTATAACGATAATGCCTATAACTTCCAGAAGGTGCTCAAGGATGCCGTGGCAGCCCATGGAATCCCATCAAAGCTCTATGTCGACTATACCGATGTTTTGACTATTCCGACATTTTGAGCCGGAATGAGTGAATCAGGTCATTCAGGTTCAGAAATGTCGGAATAGTTTTTTACATTTACAGAGAGTAGATTTTCTCAAGGATGCCCCGGTCATCCCACTTTTTCCCTGCCCCTGTGTCTTCTTGATTCGCTGCGGACATAGACTTTGAAAGGGTTTCTATCGTCGCAAAGGCATAGAAACCGGAAGTGGTTGACATGCTTTCATGTCCTAAAAGCTGCTGGATATGGGCAAGGGGCATGCCGTTTTTATACAGGTCCATGGCCCGTGTTTTTCTTATCATATGGCAATGCGGCTGTCCTGGCATGGATGTGCCGTTTTCAACGCAAACCTTGCAATACCTTCTTATCATGGTTTCCACTGTATCATGGGACAATGGATGTATCCTGCCATGTGACCTTGCATAGAACAGGGGACAGTCTGCAGTGGTATCCCTGTGAAAGGCATGGAGATAACTTCTTAAATGTCTGACTGTCTTATCCATCAGTGGTATGTTGCGGTACTTCCTTCCTTTTCCAAGGATTGTCAGGTAAGCAATATCGGCATCAAGGTGGAGCTGGCTGACTGTCATCTCCAGAAGTTCAGATATCCTGGCTGCTGTGTCATAGTACAAAATAAGCATCATCTGGTTGCGTCTCCCGGTTGTTGTTTTTCCATCAGGGGCTGCCAGGAGGGCCTTCATTTGATAGCTTTCGAAATACTCAATGGGGTTTGCCGTGACTTTCAACCCTTTTACAGTGCATGCTTCAAGGTAGAGGGCCATCAGGTCAGTGCTGTTCTCATTTGCGGCATACTCCAGCAGGGCATGTATCGCCGTGATGCGCAGGTTGCAGGTTTTATAAGCATATTTTTTCGCATTAAGCATCCAATCAAGGAAGTCGGTGATGTTCTGCTTATTGAAATCAGAGAAGCAGATATCCGTCCTCCTTATTTTTTTCTCGGATTCAAGGTAATCAACGTACTTGTTCAGACTGTCCCGGTAAGCTTTTACTGTATTCGGGCTGGACTTTCTGATCTCCGGCAGCCTGTGGTCCACGTAATCCTTCGCCATTTGCCAGAACACGGCACTGTTTTTGGAGGCATCTTTCTTATTCTTCATAGGATACCTCCGGGATGACATCTTCAAGGGCGTCTGTCATGCTTTTGTATGTAGGGAAGAACTCAGGGACAAAATGAAAATAGTAAAGCGTCCCGCTCACGCTTTGATGCCCCATATACCTCATAAGGTAAGGAAGCATCACATTCAGGTCCAGCCCCTCCGCAGCCCAGCGGTTGAGGTTGGACCATGCGAAATGGTGGCGGAAGTCATAGGCCCTCGGCCGTGTCGCCATTTCAAAATCCGGGAACGCTTCCAGCCAAAAACGTCTGAAATTGCTGGAAACAAACAGTGATGAGCAACAGCCTCCCGTACTGCTTGGGAAATAGTATTCCCTGCCAGGAAAAAGGATGCCTATACGCACATCGTAATCAGCCAGGTATCCAGCCAGCTCATGGCTTATAAAAATCCTGCGGCTCTTCGGGCCCTTTGACTGGATGACATCGATATAATGATCCTGCGTATGCACGTTGACGCGAAGGAGCGTGCGTACTTCCTTGCACCGCAGCCCGCAGCAATAAAGCAGCCGAAACAATGCAGGCAGAACTATTTCCCTTCCCCTGAAAGAACTATTGGGCTTAATGGCATCGAGCTTTTCAAAGAACGCATCGACCTCTTTTTCCGTGAAGAAATACGGATTCTCCGCAGTAGGCTGGGATGCCGTTTTGGGCGGAATCACATAAGACTCCTTAAATCCGCGTGCCAGCAGGTATCTGCTGAATTCCCGGAGGACAGCTGCCATCTGGTACAGCGTACCCGGGGAGCCGGTTAATGAGGAAAGGAATTCATCCGTTGTGTCCTTAACGGGTACAGGTGAAGACGTCCTTGCCCCAGCGAACTGGACATATCGGTTCAGCAGGTACTCCTGCGCCTCATAGGCATAGCCTATGGAACGCTTGTAATTGATAAACTCCGTGGCGTTTTCCCTAAGTGTACGGCTATCCATGGCATGCACCTCCTCTCGGAAGGGGAAGTGTGCATTCCGCAAGTTTGGCATTATCCGTCGTTATGTATATCATCACGCTGTCCTTATTTCCATGGCCAAGGGCTTCTGATATGACAGGAAGCGGCACTCCGTTCCTGAGCATGCGCGAAGCAGTGCTGTGGCGGGTGATCCGGGTTCCATAGCTCCGCCCTTTGGCTTCAATGTCAGAATCATTGACCACGTTGAACAGGATGTTCCGGATTCCCGCATGGCTCATCAAGGGGCCATGGGGAGCGACGGACCTGAGAAAAACGAAATCCAGGTCTGACACAGGCCGTTCATTCAGAAGGTAGTCAACAAGCGCATTTCCAATGGCCTCTGTCAATGGGATATCATGGGTCCTTCCCGTCTTCTGCTGCACGATATGGATGATGCCATGTTCCCAGTCAATGTCCCGCAGCCTGACCGCACAGATGTCCACCGCCCTTAAGCCTGTATTCATGGCCAGTATCGTTATCGCTTTATTTCGGAACGACAGGCCTTCTGCCTCGTCAAGATGGGCGATGATCCTGTTGTATTCATCATCACTGTATACCTTGAGTATGTCACGCTTTTTTGGCAAATGCCCAGGTATTTCGGGCAGGAATGGTTCTGTTTCCCCAAACATGGAGAGGAACAGTTTCAAGCCTGGCATATGCGCCCCGAGACTGGTTGCCTGGTAACGTTCGCTGCATATGACGGATATAAAAGCTGCGATATCACCACGTTTAACGTCAGCAAGGGATCTATATCCTTTTCCCTCCAGATATTCAATAAAGTAGTAGGTGAACCTGCGGTATCCATCAATCGTATTCGGCTTAAGTTCCCGGTTCGTCAGCTCCGAGAGGAACTTTAAGAAGCTGGTTCGAAGCGCATCGGATTCAACGGGAAAAGCCGCACAATGTAATGCGGGGGTCCAATCAACAGTGCCTGTTGCCAGGTAAGACTCAACAAGCTTTATGCATCTCTTATATGCAACAGTCCGCTCGTGATGATAACGCTCCGTATTTTCTGGGACCACATGGGACTGGTCGCCTATAAAGGCCTGACCCAACTCAATAGTATAGTAATTATCCCCCCTTTCTTTCGCCATGCGGCAGAGCCTCCTGAAGAGGGTTACATAAAACCCCCTTGTTGATTCCATGAACCCGGATGCATCCATTTGAGAAAGAATAGCATCCGTAAGTTCAGTTAGCTTTAGTGTGCTTCTATCCATAAGCCACACCTCCTTTCGTGGAAAGTATGGCATAGAAACCATTAACTGACCATAAAAACTATTCCGATATTTCTCAGCAAAGAATCATATATTTCAAGCAGATTTGACATATGTCGGAATAGTCAAAACATCGGTATAGTCGACACTATCACGATATCGTGATAGTGTCGATAACGGCTGCAGCTACTCGAATGAGCAGCTCTCCCTCATCTGCGGATCCATCGGAACCGTCCTTTTACATACAAAAGTACGTGACGGAGCCTCCAA
>CAJTFE010000083.1 GCA_910575725.1 Clostridia bacterium
TTGTCCGCATGCCCTAATGATTCCCTTCCAGTATTCGGCACGGACTTCATGAGTACATTGATCCATAGTCTTTAGTTCCTCCTTGAAAAATCTATTGCTTTTTTCAAGTATGGACTAAAAATGACTTTAGCGAAAGGCGAGCGTTTTGACGATTACTCGGCAGCGCTTGTAATCTGCCCTTCTTCGGCAACCGTGAGAAATTATTTCAGCTGGCGGCGATTGACACCCAGACGATTGAACAGGGAATCGGAGGATGGAAGAAAGTATTTTGTACCTAAGCCAAATTTACAACCAGGTATCAAAAGGGGAAAAATTCGGGGACAAAAACAAACAATTGAAGGATGTCTGCACAAAAGCGGCAGAGGATATGGTACAATCAAGTCATATCGGGCGAACGCTTTGCGCATATGAAACGAAAGCTTCCCCTAAAACGATTAAGCAGAATACTAGTCCAGCTAAGAAATGTTAAGTATTTATTAGAAAAAATTTCTGCTGGACGGTAAAGCTGCAAAGGCGCACGAGAGGAACTTTTATGAGTGTTTTTTCGAATAAAAGTTTCTCTCATTACCGGTGTGTCGAAGCAGCTTTACCCTTTAGTGCTATCGCGCAGCGATTTAGACTAGGAGGTCTAACTATGGCAGGAAAGAATTCCGTATTTGATTCCATTACAAATTCCGAGGACGAGATGATAAAGCGTGCCGGCATATCGAAATCCCAGGCCTGTGTGTACCTTCGGGCCTATATGATAATCCGGCTTCTGTTTTTTAAAGAATTTGTGATAAGCGACTCATCGATCAACCTGAACAGGGCTTTGAGGACATTGATACTAAGCGGTGAAGGCAATAACGGAGATTATGATTTAAGAAAACTGCCCCATGCTGATTTCGGCGAATTAATTGAAGAAGGCGGTATCAAGCTGGCGGCCAGAGATATTTATAAAGGCAGCTTTTCGGAAAGCCTGCGCATTGCGCAAAACAACAAAAAACATGTCGATAAGCCCAGTGAAGAATACACGAGACTTATTGACGGGCTTTGTAAAGAAGAAAACATTTATTGGTGGAATGCAGAGAAAGTTTCACATGAGTTTACGGAAAAAATAAGAGATGCGCTGAAAAAAGAGTTTTCGGCTCCAATCAACGCATATTTAAAAGAACTTTCCCATCGTCTGAGCGATGAGGAAATACTTACTTATAATATGGTAAAAAATGAAGTTCTTAAAACATATAAGGAAACAAGCGAGGAATACCAGATCGTCCGCACAATGCTGAGAGATGCTTACGATTATAATATTCCAGAAGCTCTTGAGCTGAGCTATTTCAGATTTTTTAACAGTCCGCTGCAGCTTATAAAAAAGCGTGAGTTTGAAATAAATATAAAAGAGGAGTATGAGATTCCCTGGAAGTACTCATTTAATACCTATGCATTTGCACTGCTTCCGGTGTATGATTTGAAATTCATATGGGCATCCAGCGAATATGGGCGCTATGAAAAGGCAGTGTCAGAGTATGTAAATGGTTCGGGCAGCTTTCATTCCTTTCTTAGTTCCCTGGAGAGTTATCTGGGGCTTATTGATCGTGTGCTTGTCAGTTTATACAACAATAAATATATTGAAAATGAACCTAAAAATATGGTTGCTCGCTTTCGGGAATATAAAAATACTACAGATCCGGTAGCGGTGACAGTAGAAATGTGGCAGAAGGTTTATGATGCTGCAGGCACAGCGGCTGACATCATTATGAATCCCTTTACCGGGATATTAAAGCTGGCTTTGACAAATCTTTTTCCAAACCTGATAGTAAAAAAGCGTGAGGAAGCTGCAGTTATGCCGGAGATAAAGCATGCGGTAATCAAAATAGATAAATAACCCCAAACTTTGAAAACGCATTTATGGAGATATCTGATTTACACAATATTTAAAAGGAAGTACTAGGCGGAAAATGGCTTGTCATGGGGAATATACATACAATAATTACACATTATTAAATCCGCTGCTTGATTTGGAGGATTTTCAAAGCGCATCTGTCCATGAATATACCCATATGGTATTGAGCGGAAGGAGCTGCATTGGGATGATGCTTTACTGCCTGGAGAAAATCAAGATTCCATACAGATGCACCCAGGATATATCCCGGTATAAAACGATTACAGAATTTCTAAACAGGCATACCAATAAGGTGCAGGAAGGGCTTGCCGTGTTTGTCCAGAGCACCGTGAAATTATCATCAGAGGGCCCAGAGGCCTGCAGCCGGTTTATAGATTACCTGTTCTGTAATAATGGGGCTTATTATAAATACTTAGAGCCCTTGCTGTTTATTATTGATATTATGAAAAAGGAATCCGGCAGAGAAGAGATTCTGAAGACGGCAAATATTGTTTTTTTACTCGGAATTGAATGTATGAACGGGGAGTTGTACCAGGAGGATCCCCTTCATTTTATTACAGGCAAGGCTGTTCAGAAGCTCATTTCAAGGCCGGATTTTTCAAAAACGTATCTTCCGGATAATCGGTTTACCAAGTGCTTAAAAGCCTTCCGGGGAAAGGCGGAATCTTGTAAGGAAATACAGGAATATATTATGCCATTTTTAGGGGAGGATGTGTTAAATCCGTCCATGAGCAGGAGCGAAGAGCGCCTGAACTGTATAAAGGAATTTATTATAAACATTTTTGGCAGCTCCGAGCATGTGATGCTTTATAAGAACAGCTTGTCGAAAGTAAATGCGGTGGAAGTCCGTATGGATGAAATGTATTTTCAGCAGCTGCCTGCGGTTTTTAATGAGGAAGAGGTTCTGGAACGTTCCCGAAAAGGGAGCATGGCAGAGCTGCAGAAGGCGGTACGTGAAGAGTATTCCATGATTATGCTGCAAGGGACGCTGGAAGAAGCGCTTCGGTATATGTATCAAAGGATGGGGGCAGAGACGGGATTTGAATATGATAAGAAGTATTGTTCGGAAAATGAATTGATTTCACATTTTGACTTGAAGAAAAAAGACATTCTGATGGTGCTGGGGGACGTAAAGCAGGCGGACGAGCTGCTTTTGCTGCCGGAGAGAAGGTCTGCCATTGTTACGAGTTATAAAAATTATGATTTTTCTGTAAATGAGATCCGTCTGCATAGGGATATATGGGATGAGATATTTATTTACTGTGACAGAACATACAGCAACGCACGGTGTTATCTGGATCTGTGGAAAGAACAGGATGTATATTATCGGTATATGGCTTATAACAATATGATCGTTCTTATTGTCAAAATTGCGGAGAAAAGGTTTTTTCTGCTTCCGATGACATCGATTGCGGCTGTGGAGGCGGATGCAGATATCAGGGAAAACAGGATGAATATGCAGATGTGCTGCGAGGAAGCAGATGAGGGGTATGATCCGTATATAGTTACGGGGGAAGATGCGAGGGAGAAGATTGATACTGTAGTGAATTGTCTGTTTTTTATTACAGAGGGTGGGAAAATAGTTTAATAAGATTTTTGATTTAATGGTGTTTAAAGGTGTTGGAATAGGGCTTTTTGCGGTTTTGGTAGAGTTTTTTGAGATAAGGATAAAAATTCGCGGTCAAAAATGGACAATTGGAGAAAATTCGCCCAAAAGTGTGGGGGAATGTGGTTTAATATTTGATAACGAATAGGTTTAATAATGCCGGTGCAGTGATAGGTAAAATTAAATGTAATGAATAAGGGATAATTAAAAGTTATCTATCAGAAAACTAATGGTGTAAAATTGTAATAATAACCTTTAGCGTTTTTGAAAAATATACTTAGAATGATAATATTCTTA
>CAJTFE010000084.1 GCA_910575725.1 Clostridia bacterium
AAAAAGGTGATTCTTCTTTTGGACGAATACGATACGCCCATGCAGGAGGCTTATATAAGCGGATACTGGGATGAGGCGGTAAGCTTTATCCGGAGCCTGTTCAATTCTACCTTTAAGACGAATCCCTATCTGGAACGGGCCATTATGACAGGAATTACCCGGGTGAGCAAGGAGTCTGTTTTCTCGGATCTGAATAACCTGATGGTGGTTACAACCACTTCCGATGCCTATGCGAACCGCTTTGGCTTCACAGAAGAGGAAGTATGGGAGGCCCTGGAGGAATTCGGGCTTTCTGAAGAGAAGGGCAGGGTAAAGAACTGGTATGACGGGTTTACCTTCGGCAGTAAAAGGGATATCTACAATCCCTGGTCAATTCTGAATTTTTTGAAAACCGGGAAGATATCGGCCTATTGGGCGAACACCAGCAGCAACAGCCTGGCAGGAAAGCTGATTCAGGAAGGAAGCAAAAGGGTCAAGCTTATTATGGAGGATCTTTTGGAAGGAAAACCGCTTCATACAGAGATTGATGAGGAGATTGTATTCAATCAGCTGTCAAGTAATGAAAGTGCAATCTGGAGTCTTCTGCTGGCCGGCGGATATCTGCGTATGGAAAGGTTCTGGTTCCATGAAGAATGGGGACGCAGGGAGTATGAGCTGGCACTGACAAATAAAGAAGTGCGTTCTATGTTTGAAGGGATGTTCCGCCAGTGGTTTGCAGGCGATACCTCGGGATACAGCGAATTTGTCGAGTCCTTGCTTCAAGGCAGCCTGGAAGAAATGAATAAATACATGAACGATATCACAGAGGAGACCTTCAGTTCCTTCGATACCGGCAAAAAGCCTTCCAGGGCGGCGGAACCGGAGCGTTTTTACCACGGCTTCGTCCTGGGGCTGCTTGCGGATCTGAGGGGGCGTTATGTCTTGACCTCCAACCGGGAGAGCGGCTTCGGACGTTACGATATCATGCTGGAGCCTCTTCAAAAGGCTGATCCGGCCATTATTATAGAATTCAAGGTGTTCCGTCCAGGGAAGGAGGAGACTTTGGAGGACACGGTACAGGCAGCCCTTGCACAGATAGAAGAAAAGAAGTATGCTGCGGCCTTGGAAGCAAAAGGAATCGCCCCGGAGAGGATTCGGCGGTATGGGTTTGCATTTGAAGGGAAGAAGGTTCTGATCGGTTGAGTAGAATGAAAGGCGGAAAAAGGATGGCAAGAACTGTAGGAATCGGGCATCAGAATTTTGAACAATTGATTACAAATGATAATTTCTACGTGGATAAAACTCTGTTTATCAAGGAATGGTGGGAAAATCAGGATGCGGTAACCCTGATTACCCGTCCCAGACGTTTCGGAAAGACACTGATGATGAATACGGTGGAGCGGTTTTTCTCCGCAGAGTATGCAGGGCAGGGCGGGCTGTTTGAGGGTCTTGCCATCTGGGAGGAAGAGAAGTACCGAAAGCTTCAGGGAACTTATCCGGTGATATTTTTAAGTTTTGCGGACATCAAGGAGAATTGTTTTTCGCAGGCAAGAAAAAGAATATGTCAGAACATCCGGCGCCTTTATGACAGATATGATTTCCTGCTGGAGGGAAATTGCCTGCGAGAGGGGGAAAAGGAGCTTTATCGAAAGATTTCTGCCGAAATGGAGGATTATCTGGCAGTTGATTCCTTAAAATATCTTTGCGACTATTTGTCCCGTTATTATGGAAGAAAGGTGATTTTTCTTCTGGACGAGTATGACACGCCCATGCAGGAGGCTTATGTAGGCGGCTTTTGGGAGGAAATGGTTTCTTTTACCCGAAGCTTATTTAACGCCGCCTTTAAGACGAATCCATACCTGGAACGGGCCATTATGACAGGGATTACCCGGATGAGCAAGGAGTCCGTTTTTTCGGATCTGAATAATCTGATGGTAGTCACAACCACCTCCGATGCCTATGCGGACTGTTTTGGCTTCACAGAAGAGGAAGTATGGGAGGCCCTGGAGGAATTCGGGCTTTCTGAAGAGAAGGGCAGGGTAAAGAACTGGTATGACGGGTTTACCTTCGGCAGTAAAAGGGATATCTACAATCCCTGGTCAATTCTGAATTTTTTGAAAACCGGGAAGATATCGGCCTATTGGGCGAACACCAGCAGCAACAGCCTGGCAGGAAAGCTGATTCAGGAAGGAAGCAAAAGGATCAAGCTTATTATGGAGGATCTTTTGGAAGGAAAACCGCTTCATACAGAGATTGATGAGGAGATTGTATTCAATCAGCTGTCAAGTAATGAAAGTGCAATCTGGAGTCTTCTGCTGGCCGGCGGATATCTGCGTATGGAAAGGTTCTGGTTCCATGAAGAATGGGGACGCAGGGAGTATGAGCTGGCACTGACAAATAAAGAAGTGCGTTCTATGTTTGAAGGGATGTTCCGCCAGTGGTTTGCAGGCGATACCTCGGGATACAGCGAATTTGTGGAGTCCTTGCTTCAAGGCAGCCTGGAAGAAATGAATAAATACATGAACGATATCACAGAGGAGACCTTCAGTTCCTTCGATACCGGCAAAAAGCCTTCCAGGGCAGCGGAACCGGAGCGTTTTTACCACGGCTTCGTCCTGGGGCTGCTTTCGGATCTGAGGGGGCGTTATGTCCTGACCTCCAACCGGGAGAGCGGCTTCGGACGTTATGATATCATGCTGGAGCCTCTGCAAAAGTCTGATCCAGCCATTATTATTGAATTCAAGGTGTTCCGTCCGGGGAAGGAGGAGACCTTGGAGGACACGGTACAGGCAGCCCTTGCACAGATAGAAGAAAAGAAGTATGCTGCGGCCTTGGAAGCAAAAGGAATCGCCCCAGAGCGGATTTGGAAGTATGGGTTTGCCTTTGAAGGGAAGAAGGTTCTCATCGGGTGAGCATAGTTCTTGGATTGAGAGCAAAGGTTCCAGTATGAGGTGGATGAGCGGATTGTGATGGGAGAGGATGCGGCCTGCACCTATCCCTGCCTGCTGAATGCAGAAAGTATCTATGCCGCATTCTGTACCAGACCGTAAACAGGAGCTTTGAGCGTCATAAGGGNTATGTTTTGTTTCTGATGACAGCCCGGGCAGACGGGTTGTATGATGGATATGGGGAGCTTGATTTTCTGTTTCCCTTTCCCAGGGTGAAAAGAGGTTCCAGGATTGTTCTCTACGGTGCGAGAGCCTATGGGCAGAGGATATACCATTTTCTGAAGAAAACGGGCTTTTGTTCCGTAGCCGCATGGGTAGACCGCAATTACAAGGAGCTTGGGCGTATGGGGCTTCTGGTGGAGAGCCCGGAGGTAATTCCAGGCGTGTCCTATGATGCCATTGTGATAGCCAACACCTATGAGAGATCCAGAAAAGCGCTGTATCAGGATCTGATTGGAAAGTATCCGAAAGAAAAGGTACATATGCCGGATGTGGAGCTGATTTTTTCGGAGGAATCCATGAAAGCCTTTGGCCTGACGGAAAATGCCGGATAGAAAACGAGGAATAGCCATTGAACAGGCGGCCCGAAGTTGTTATACTAGAGACAACGGAGGGCTGCTTTTATCGTTAAGCGGCCATGAAAGGACGGTACGCATATGGCAAGAACCGTAGGAATCGGACTTCAGAGCTTTGAGAAAATAAGAGAAAATAATTGTTTTTACGTGGATAAGACGGGATTTATCAAGGAGTGGTGGGAGAACAGGGATGACGTTACCTTGATTACCCGTCCCAGACGTTTTGGAAAGACACTGAT
>CAJTFE010000085.1 GCA_910575725.1 Clostridia bacterium
GATGAAAAAGCGGCAGCTTGAAGCCCATGTGAATCAGTGTGATGAAACGCCTTTAGAGGTAATCCATGACGGCAGGCCTGCCGGGAGCAAGAGTTATATGTGTTATGCGCTGAGTTTTTGAGAGGGGCTGACACCTACAAAAATGCTGTATTTCAGCCGTTTATCCCAAAAACTCATAACATAATTATTATCTTGCATTCTGGATAAAATCGGGTATATCCTGATTTTCCGAATGCGGGTGTTCAAGTATATCCGGTATACTTGTTTCAGTTTTTCTTTCTTTCAATATCCTCGAAACAGAACCTTGGTGGATGCGCAGATAAATCTCTGTAGTCTGAATAGATTCATGACCCAAAAAGTTTCTTATATATATGAGTGGTATCCCCGCTTCAAGCATGTGGACTGCTTTGCTATGGCGGAAACTGTGTGGCGAATAATCTTCTTCCTTAAAGTGATTCGGATTATTGCTTTTTGCCAGGGTTACATATTTGCGAACAAGGTTTCGGATACATGCCGTTGTTATCCGGTCAGATCTTTGGCTTGGAAACAGATGCTCATCCCTGTTATCCTTCAAAGTTTTCCCCCTTTCTGCCAGATATCTTTTTATCAGTTTCACGACATCTGAAGAAATGGGGATTTCGCGTGCCTTGTTTCCTTTCCCGTGAATCCTGACAGTGGAAGTTTTCGCAAACGTTAGATCACCGACCATGATGTCACATATCTCCTGTGCTCTTGCACCAGAATCATAAAGCAAAGCCAGTAATGTAACATCCCGGCTGCCAGACTTGCCTTTGGTTGTTGGAATGCCCAATAAAATTCTGATCTCTTCCGCGGAAAAATACGGAAAAACTGTCTTTGGAATCTTTGGGGTCTGTGCCTGGGAAACTGCATTGTATGCCCCAAGTGAAGCTATCTCACGGCCAGACGCATATTTCAGAAATGAAGACAATGCCGATATGCGCTGTTTTTGGGAAGCCGCACTATAATTCTTTTCACTTTGGAGCCA
The DNA here is from genome assembly GCA_910575725.1 of Clostridia bacterium. Lineage (GTDB taxonomy): Bacteria > Bacillota > Clostridia > Lachnospirales > Lachnospiraceae > Laedolimicola. The sequence goes on from CAJTFE010000085.1 coordinate 1,007, forward strand.
CAGCAGATATTCATCCATGGTCTTTGTGGTGATATCCGAATAGTTGATCCTGTAATGCGGAATGTCTTTTATCTCCTTGAAAAACTGGAACAAAGCCACAAATCCATCTGCATATGAGGATATGGTATTTTTTGAACATTTTTTGTTTAATGGTAAATACACGTTGAAATATTCCGCAAGCTGCTTTGTAAATAAAGTCTGTTTCATTCAAGCACCTCCGGAAAGAGCCCTTTATTGAATTCCTCCATTTTATCCAGGATATCCCGGCTGTTTTCGGCTGTCATATGAAGATATTTTTCGGTTCCGTAAAGATTTTCATGCCCCATATATGTGGAAAGCACCGGAATCTCGTTGTACATATCCAGGCCATTGTTATCCATCTGGCGGAAAGCTGCCACTGCAAAGCTATGGCGGAGACAATGCAGGCAGATATTTCTGGCATGTTTTGGGAGGTCTGGTTTCTCTATACCGATATACTGGATACATTTCAGAAAAGCATCCCTTATCCAGGAACATGAAATGGGATTTCCGGTCCTGGAAGGAAAAAACCAGTTTTCTTTTTGGGGAATTCCGCTTATTGAATATATCTTTACATTCTCCGTCAGCGTTTTGTGCATAGGAACGATTCTGTCCCGGTTTCCCTTTGCATTCCGTACATGGATAATACCGTGCTCCAGATCAACATCTTTCGTCTTCAGCAGCCTTATTTCGTTTAACCGGAATCCGCAACCGATATACATTCTCAGCATTACGCTGAAACAGGCGGCATTGTGACGGCGTTTTTCAGAAGCAGAAAACACCAGGATGTCTGAGGCCTGTATCAATGCAGCCAGGTCATCTTCATGAAATATATGCGGGGAATAATTCCTGCTGCTGACTGCTTTCTCCGGTATAAAAGCACAGTATCCAAGTGACCGCAGATATTTTGCAAACTGTATATACGTTGAAATATAAATATTAACTGTATTTACACTGAGTTTCTCTGGAAGGGATGCAATCCAGCCATCAATGGCAGCTGGCGGCAGGCTCCGGCCTCCAAGGCCAGCTTTCTGTAAATACTGGTCAAGTGAGATGAAAATATGACGCATTTTTGAAGTTTTATGGCCTTGGCTTTCTCTTAGTTCCATATAAGAATTTAATTTTTCCTTCAGGCAGCTTTCAAAGCAGATGGTATTTTTCATATGTTAATTCACCGCCTTCCCCGGAAATAAGTGATCAGCTCATTAGGAAAAACGGGCACTTCCATAGCGCATTCCCTCAGCCGTTCCGCCTCAACACGGATATAGTGCCTGGCGGCATCGGGAGAAGTCTGGCCTAATACCTGCTGGATCTCTGGATAGTTTTTTCCTTCTGCAAGAAGATGTGATGCCAGACTTGATCTCAGGGCATGGGCGCCATGTCTTCTGGAAGACGTATCTATGCCGGCCCATGCAATAGCTCCGGACACAACGGCATGAATCCCCTGTGTGCTTAAAGCAGAGGAAATCGGCCTGGGCTGTGTCAGGAACACATAGGGAAGGTCAGAATCAGGCCTTGCATTGTCCAGATAGTCCCTCATGGCTGCATATATTTCGTCCAGTATCGGGTATTCAACAGGAACACCCGTCTTTTGCTGCGTTACACGGATAAGGCCTTCCCCGTGCCGGATGTCTTCAAGCTTTAGCCCAGCTATATCACAGGAGCGAATCCCCAGTCTTGCAGCTATTAGAATAATGCAGTAGTTTCTTTTGCCAAGGCTTGTAGTCCGGTCTATGGAACCCAGTATTTTTTCTACTTCATCTTTCGTATAGACAGAGGGAACCGGCTTATGGCGCGGTACTGACGGAATCCAATGGCTGATGTCATTTTCAATCAATCCGTACCTGCAGGCGTACCGGAAAAACATCTTCACTGCCTTGCGGAAACCTGCCTTATCGTTTGCCGCTATAAACCTTTCATGGATATGTTCTGCTTTTATCATAGGGAGGCTGGATATCCCTATTGACTCCATATATGCCAGAAATCCGGCAATTAAATGTATATGGTGCCTGGTGTTGGTAATGGTTTTTCCTGTCTGGATAAGATAAGCCTCATATCTAGCAACGGCCGCATCATAGCACGAAGATGCATACGGCTTTAACTTCGACTTCGCAGGTCTCCAATGAAAATCTCCGTCCAGCGCATGGTCTAACCGCTCAACCGAATTTCGGTTCAGGTCTGTCTGCTCCTTTGACTGTTTTTTCCTTTGGATCATCTGTATGAAGGCTTTACCAGCGTCAACAGAATACATTCCCTCAAAATGTTCTTCACAATACCCTGCCAGTCTATTATAGATAGGCCTGACATGGTGTTCCACACTTTTGGCGGAATATCCATCCGAGCACATTTCATTGAGTACTTTTTCAGATAACTCGGAGCACGGTTTTGCTTTTTCTTTCAACATAAAAATCCTCCTTAAATGATGTTTTTGATACTATTACATCATAAAGGAGATACTATTATTATGTTATGAGTTTTAAAGAAAAATGGTTCTAATAGGCCATTTCTGTGTATTTAGCCCCTCATCAAAAACTCAGCGCATAACACATATTATGTGACTACTCACATAATATGTGGGTTCATCTCACTGGCGAACTCAGTCCTGTGCCGAAGATCATTATATATGAATACCAGAAGACAAGGCACAGCGACCACCCCAAAGAGTATTATA
>CAJTFE010000086.1 GCA_910575725.1 Clostridia bacterium
TTCAATCCGATGCCGAATCTTCATCCGTTCCCTGAAATATTCACTCTCCTCAAATTTTAGTCTTTCCAGGTTCTTTTCGCTTGCCTGGGTAATGCTGTAACTCCGTTCCTTTGATTTCCCTCTCCCTACACGGCAGCTTTCTCTTAACGGGCATTTCCGGCATCCTTATTGTAACAGAATCCTTCTTCCAGTTTTCCGTTTGCTGCCGCTGCCAACGCCGTATTTGTCCGTGCAATTAATGTAATCCCTTCGCCACAGGCTTCCAGATTATCATCGCTGACATATGCCATATCCCCTATTACTTCTGTCACTTCTATCCCTGTTTCCTGCACCTTTTCTATCAGTCCCGGTAACTCCTGGCCGTCCGGCGCACCTCCATGCGTTACGCTTATCCCCGCAATCAGACGTTCCTCTGTCATTGCCAGGTGGTTTTTATATCCGTAAAATGTGCTCGTTGGCGTTTTGTGCCCAAACCGTGCATCTTTGTCATCCTTTGAACGTATATCCCTGATCTTTTCATCCTCAAGCAGTTCCTTCATTTCCCTGGCAAGCTCCTGTATCTTCCCGCTGCCACAGGCTGCTATCCCTTCCTCCAGAGCCTTTAGCAGATTTTTTGTATATGCAATCTCTTCCTCCAGTCCGGCTTCCAGGGATGGTTTTTCGGGGAATTTTTCTGATAAATCAAAAGCATTTTTATAGATTTCCTTCCGGAGCTGTTTACTCATATCCCGCAAAATCTGTGTAGGGGATTTCGCACGGACAGATGCGCTTGTATGGGTGGAATCTACGATAATGGTTCCTGATTTTATCAGACCTTTATCCAAAGCCTGCCGGATCGTTTCCTTTAACAGCTCTTCAAGAATATCTTCTGTAATGCGGGTTTTCCTGAATTTTTGCTCATGTGAGATAAAGAAGTAAAAGAAGTGTAAAAAATTTTGCCGTTCCCTGTCCGGCTGACTGCCGGACGGGTCGGGCTTTAGGGCGGTGTATGGTTTACGGTTGCATGATTATGATTCAGAGAACGATTGCACTTTAGGCTGTCGTCTTTTGGATTGTCTTAATTCATCTCTATGTTTGCAGAAAATGTTTTCAGCGTGATTGTACACTTGGGATTCTCCCCAACAATTCCCGAAAATTCTTTTTCATTCCCGGATTGTGTATCAAAATAACTGCCTTTAATTTTTCCCGTGGCTGTTTCTGCCTTTATGTTATAACTGATAGAAGTTGGCAAAATAGCTGATATTTTTCCGCTGTGTGAATTAACATTCAAATTTCCCAACATATCAGAAGGATATAGCCCAATAGTACCCGAAACTGTATTAACATTTCCCGCTATATTTGAATCAAAAATATTTATCCCGCCGCTTGTTGTAGACAGTGTAATCACACCTGCGCAATCATCTACTGTAATTGCACCACTAACCGTTTCGACTTTGACATTATCAAGAACATCATTCGGAATGTAAATTTCAATATATGACTTGTAATTACTCGTGGGTCTATCACCAGCGTAAATAGTAAGTTCATCATTTTTAATCTCTGTACTGGCGTAATAGTTGGATTTATCTTCTGTCAAATATTCTTTTAAAATAATTTTGTTTGTTGTACTCGGCAAGATATAAATATTATCTGTTTCATAATATATTTCAACCGCTAAAATTGACGAGCTATCCCATTCCTTTGTATTGATTACAGGTATTTCCTCTATATCCCCGGTAGACCGTTCTAATATTTCCGCTATTTCTTCTTCGGTCATATAAGAAACACCAGTAATTTCTCCCTCTGTATTCCGGATAACTTTGATGCTCACCGTTCCTTTTGAATTTATGTCAAGCATATAAAACGAACTATCGGGGCGCTGATCCTTAATAATATTTACTAATTCATTTTGGTAGTAATAAGATTTTCCACTTTTTTCAATGCCAAAGGCTGCATACGATTCAATAAGTGCTTTATCATCCCAATCCCAATCTTCATCATCCCAGTCAAAATCCCAATCCTTATCATCCCAATCTTCATCATCCAAATACCAGCCGGAATCTAAATTTTCGTCATAAATATATGTGTCCGTTTTACGGCTATTCTTCTCCGATATGGTCGGTTTGTCTGCTTCAACCGGGTCTGAATGGTTTGCTGCGGCAACAGGATAAACACCAACAAAAGCTGCTCCAAAGATAATGCACAATGTCAATATACCCATTAAAAAATGAATTATCTTGCTTTTTTCTTTAAAATTCATAATAACATCCAACCTTTCTTTTAATTGTTTTGCGTTCTCGGTCAAAGTAACGGAAGCTAAAGGATTTTTATAAAGATTATTCGACTTCAAAAAGCAAATCAATGTATCTCCATATTCACGCCTTGCCTTATCGTCAAGTATGGATATAACCGCTTCATCACATGACAATTCACACGTTTTATTTACCTCTTTTTCAAGTAAATAAACAAAAGGATTGAACCAATGGATACAAACCACAATCTGTACCAGCCATTTATAAAACATATCCCGTTGTTTATAATGTCGTAATTCGTGCATAAAAATGTAAAACAATTCTTTATCTTCCAATTCTCCAACAGGCAAAACAATACTTGGACGGAAGAAACCAATCATAATAGGTGATGTAATCATTGCATTATGATGTAATTCTACTCTCGTTTTGATATTCAGTTTTTCCTCACAATCAGATAGCAAATTTAAGGTCTTAATATCCGACACTTCTGTATTACCAGCCTTGATGTATTGGATAAATCCTTGATAAATCGTTACCTTACGCACAAAAAGAACCAGTGCCAATGCTAACCATACAAAAAATATATAAAAATATACATTAGGCGACTTCTGTGTAGTAGTGTCGTTCACAACTACGTTTTCACTTGATGGTATCTGCAACTGTTCCGCTACATCGTCATTTGTATCTACTGCCGCAGATATATTCGGGCGAACAGGACTATCATTTGTTATAACCGTTGTGTTAAGCAATTCAAACAGGTTTCTAACATTCATAGTATCAGGAGTAAAAGGAATCACGAAGCGCAATACAACAATTACCCAAATATAATACTGCCAGCGTCTGCTAAATGTGTTTTTATATATCTGTTTCAATCCCAAAATGAGAAGTAATAGCAGTGTGCCGGAAACAGACAGCGACAATAATATTTTCATAAATTCATTCATTTTCTTTTCTCCAAAAGATTTCTATTTCTTTCAACTCGTCTGCTGAAAGAATATCCTGCCGCAACAAGGTTGACACTAAATTTTTCACATTCCCACCGTAGACTTTATCAAGAAAGCTGTGGGTCTGCATGGTCTGGTATTCTGCTTCTGTTACCATAGCTACATACTCATTCTTTCTGCCGATTTTTTTGACTTTCAAAAACTTTTTTTCTCCTAATCGGGAAAGCAACGTGAGTACAGTATTATTCTTCCATTCATTCTTGTCTTTTTCCAATTCCTCCATGATGAGGGAGTATAAAGCTGCCCCTCCATTCTTCCAAATAATTTTCATTAGTACCAGTTCGGATTCAGAAATTTGCTGTGCCATTTTGTCCTCCCTATTTAGTCAAGTCTTTTTCCTTATTTTTCAAGGATTTTTTAGTTATATATCTCAGATGAATGAGCCAAGATAATGGACATTTCTTTGTATCTGGTACGAAAATAGAGGTGTTGGGTATACAAAGTAGA
>CAJTFE010000087.1 GCA_910575725.1 Clostridia bacterium
GATAAGGTGATAATGGTAATTTCAACTGTGAATGATCTTTCAGCATTTCGGAGTCCTCCTTCCCTATACTTCTATTATAATACCTACACTGAAAAAAGCCCAATTCTTTTTCAAAGAATCAGACTTTTTCAGTGCCCTCGCAGCACAAGGGGTTCCATGCTGTGAATGCCCCGAAACCCTGTATAAGTTATATCCCTTATCCGACTGCAGGGAAACTGATTTTAGGTATTCGCTGAAGATATGCTGTCCGGATGGAAGCATCCCTTACCAGTTTGAGCTGACGCTTTCCCCGGTCCGGCCCTCTGGCAGCACCGCCATCCCCATTGAAGAACAAAGTCCCGAAACAACACCCATCCATGCAGAGAGGAGATAGATACTATGGCAAACACAAGACCGAACAAAAACATTCCGACACAGGAGGAGAACCCCCTGTTCCATGATACCTGGAAGCTGCTGAAGAATTACAGGGATGCCGTCTGGAACCTGGAACTGGCTGTCCAGCAGGTACGGAGCACCTTTGAGATTGAGTACGGGAGCAGCATTGAGGAATTTCTGGATTCCATGTATATCGCAGGTGCGGATGTAGGAGGAACCAAACTAGAGAACTATGCAAAGAGCATTGAGCGGAGCAATAAGATGCTCACACTCTTAAACTCTGCTGTGGATATCCTGCGGAGTAAGCATAAGCACGGAGAACAGTATTACTGGATCCTCTACTACAGCTATCTGTCTCCCCAACAGCTTCAGAATACGGATGAGATTATTGAGAACCTGCGCCCGCATATTGCGAATATATCCCCCAGAACCTATTACCGGAAACGCCCGGAGGCAGTGCAGGCACTCAGTTCCATTCTGTGGGGATATACCTCAAGAGGTTGTCTAGAGATGCTTGATAAGTTCTTTCCGGAAGGGAAATAATAGACATTTCATAGACTGGCACTCATAATGGTCTAAAAAACAGGAGAGTGTCAGTCTATGAATATTTTAAATGATTATGTTGCGGAATATATTGAATATTGTGAATACAGGAAGCGCCTTGACCGGAAAACATTGAAAGCGTATCGGATTGATCTGAAACAGTATGTATATTATCTTCAAAATATCTCTGAGTTTTATTTCAAGGATAACCTTGATAAATATATTACCCATCTACATAAGCAGTATAAGCCGAAAACAGTCAAACGTAAGATTGCAAGTTTAAAGGCATTTTTTCATTATATGGAGTACAAAGAGATTTTATCGGAAAACCCATTTACCAAACTGGATATCCGCTTTCGAGAAGCAAAACTTTTGCCTAAGACAATTCCTTTTCACTCCTTACAAACCTTCCTTTCCACCTTATATCAGCAAAAAGCACAGGCCACATCAACATACCAGCTTCGTTGCTGTATACGGGATATTGCTGTTATAGAACTTTTATTTGCTACGGGTATGCGTATATCTGAACTGTGCTCCCTGCGCCCATCGAATATAGATTTAGTCAGCAATAATATATTAATCTATGGCAAAGGAGCCAAGGAGAGAATCCTGCAAATCGGTAATCCAGAGGTCCTCTCGGCTCTTTCTTTATACCATGAGACTTTTAAGTCTGATATTGATATTTGTGGATATTTCTTTGTGAACAGACTGCAGAAGAAATTGTCAGATCAGTCCGTTCGCTATATGATTACACGTTATGCTCAACTTGCTGGAATTGAACAGCATTTGACACCGCATATGTTCCGGCATTCTTTTGCTACTCTGCTTTTAGAGCAGGATGTGGATATCCGGTATATACAGAGAATGTTAGGACACAGTTCTATCAGCACGACTGAAATTTATACGCATGTGTCCAATACAAAGCAAAAAGATATTTTAATACACAAACATCCAAGAAATTACATGAAAACAAAAGTTTAACTTTTACTGACATCTAATCCATAATCATTGTTAAGTGCCGATATATGCACTTCCATACCTATCAGTGCATTTAACCGCTGTTTGCTCATTACTAACTGCTCTATTACTATATTATCATCGTTGCTCAGCACACATTGGTATATACGATATCCTGCAATCTCTAACGCAATATTGATACTATAATAATTATGCCTTATACACAAATATCCAAGTGTAACAAAGAATACTAAAAACAAGACAACTTGATGCCATAGTGTAAAATCAAATGCAAACAGCGGTAATATATAAGATAACAAGTACTCAGCTGTTATCGCCTTTTCCTCCTTCGCAAGTTTTAGCGTATATATTGTAGCGCCTTCTTTTCCTTGCCTATGAATCTCGCAATATATAACCGCAAGACTTATACACATACCAGCTAATATACAAAACATACTGATATATTCTGTCATTTTATTTGTCGTATTTTCCAATATACTTAATATGTCTAGAAATAATACTGAAATCCATAGGGGCATAAACGAAACAAAATATAAGCTAATCGAAAAAAATCTTGACATATATTACACCTACCTGCTCATTTCCACTTTCTTGCACTTGAAACTTCTACTGGCTGTTCCTCAAACGGATCAACCATTCCTCTATTACATAATAACCTCACCAGTTTGTCAGCCGCCTCAATAATTGATGTATCAAACGCTCCATCTTTTAATGGAATTTCAAATAATTCAGAATACTGTCTTCTCGCGCTTTCATCTGTTAATCTTCGAAAGCGTCCTTCATTGAAGGAAACAAACATTCTCGGATGATGACCTGTCCTTGCAACATTTCCAAAAACATTACCATCAGAGAGAATCCCACTCTGTTCCAACATAGTCACTTTATTATTACAGACTGTCCTATATGCCCGTTCCATATTAAATAATCTTTCTCCAGACATTGTTATAAAATATATCTTATCATTTAAAATCATAACATCAATGGCTGGACGTAATGAAAGTACCTTTGTTTCAATTTCTTTAAAAGCATTCTTCTCATGTAGAAATTTGTGTTTGAGCGTAGTAACTGGGTTCTGCATAGAAATCAATTTTACACTTATCTCCTCAGTATCTATTATCACTCTCCCTTGTATAACATATGCCTGCAATCTTTGGCTTAATGGATCTGCTTCCTGCTCAGCATTAGCTAACGCTGTAACAAAGGCTGAGTATTCTTCGACAATTAACGAATCTTGTGTCTTCAATGTATAAACGGTATTCCCATCCATAGTACCATCATACGCCTGCACCCTTAAAGAAGAATTCAATTCACACTTGTCTCCCTTAATATAATGATTCGAAATTTCCTCAACAAATTGATTTAGTTTCCCTTGGGGAGATAAATTGATTGAAAAAGCTGCATACTCTGTCCCCTTAGTTTTACTTGTTTTTATTCTAAATAGCTGAATTGACCAGGCCTCGCACCTATTTAGGCACTTAAAAGCTGATTGTAACCTTTCCAGTGACATTCGCTTTTCCTCCGTATCATTAGTATTGATAAGGATAATATACCATAATTATCCAGTTTTGTCATTGAAGGATAATTCCTGATTATTCTTTATAAAATCCCTGTCGCTATTTTTAGATTAATTATTACGTGCAATACATTTTTGAATTGTTTCTTTTATTTT
>CAJTFE010000088.1 GCA_910575725.1 Clostridia bacterium
GGTTATGAAAAGCTATACATTATGCAAAGTTAATGATAGAAATCCTTATAAATAAAGGATTCTTTAGTTGATTTACTTTCCATAATCCATCAAGATTTAAGTGTATTTTATCAATTCACTTAAGGAGGAACGCACGATGGAAAAATTAACTTTGCAGCAACTGGTCAACCAAACCGGGGAAGCACTCGTACAGGCAGGTGCATCCAGCTATTACCAAAAAGTATTTAAAACTCTTACCAAACAGCTTTTGTTCTACTCCCACGAACAAGGTACTGATTCTTTCAGCATGGATTTTGGATTACAGTTTTTAGAAGACCATTATTCTATGTCATCTAAAATAGCGTTGAAAAAATGGTGTACCGCCTATTCCCGTTGTATAAATGCTTTGGCAGAATACCAGCGTTCAGGGAATGTAGTTCTTTATCTTGCCATGGATAAAAGAGCGTACACTTTCCCAGAGGGATTTAGATATAGCGCAGAAGCATATATTTCCCATCGAGAAGATATCGGGATAATAAAAAAATCAAATAAGATTTTCAGTTTATATCTGGAGCGCTTTTTTGCGTTTTTAAGCAGGAAGAACATTGCTTCTTTAGATACACTGTCTCTCAAAGACGTTTTGGATTTCATGGCATCTTTGAACTGTTATGAAAAGCCAACCATAAATCATACAATGCGTGCGGTGCGCTATTATCTGAAATACTGCTATGAACATGGTCTTATGGAGCAGGAGATGTTTTCAAAACTTCCAAACCCTCATTACAACAGGCAGAGCCGATTACCTTCTTCGTATTCAGCGAATGAGGTGACGAAACTTCTTGATTCGATTGACCTTGGGAATCCCTGCGGAATCCGTGATTATGCAATCATTCTTCTGATTGCAAGACTTGGACTGCGCAGCAGCGATGTCGCAAATTTAAGGTTTTCCAATATCGACTGGGAAAGAGAAGTAATCCATTTAAACCAGGTAAAAACAGGAAATCCGTTAGAACTTCCTCTTTTAGAAGATATTGGCGAAGCGATCATTAACTATCTAAAGAACGCAAGGCCTAAAACCGATTCGGATCACGTTTTTGTGAGGCAGGTTCCTCCTTACACGGATTTCAATCCGGGTGCGGTCGGCGCCCTTGTAAGGGTACGTCTCCAGAGAGCGGGAATCCATCTTGAAGGGAAAAAGAAAGGCTCCCACACACTCCGCCACAGCCTTGCGAGTCGCCTGTTGGAGCATGAGATTCCGCTTCCGGTCATTTCAGAAATCCTGGGACACACAACTACTGAAACTACAATGGCATATCTTCGTATTGATATCACCGAGCTTCGGAAATGCGCATTGGAGGTGGCAATCTAATGACAAGAGTCAGAAAATCCCCATCCATGACAGGTTCATTTGCGGAAGTTGCCCAGGAATTCATTCAGTACAAAAGAAGCACAGGTTTTAAATATGCAGATGAACCGAAATGTTTATCCCGGTTTTGCCGTTTCAGTGAAGAACAGGGTGTCACAGAAATAAAAATATCCCGCTCCCTTGCAGAAAAATGGACAGCGCCCCGGGCAGGTGAATCCGAAAAAAGCCGGTCACACCGCATTACCTGCATAAGACAGTTTGCCATATACCTTAATAACCTTGGTTATGACGCTTATATCGTGCCGGAAGTGAAGGGTTTGAATCACAGTTCATTTGTACCATATATATTTACGCATGAGCAGATAGCAGCTGTGATCAAAGCCGCTGATGAAACAGAACCCAAAGAAGTTGCAAGAAATATGCATCTGGCATTACCAGTGATCTTCCGGATTCTTTATGGCTGTGGGCTTCGTGTGTCAGAAGTTGTCGGACTTCGCTGCAGGGATGTGAATCTCAAAGATGGGATTCTTACGATCCGTGAAGCAAAGACTGACCGTGACCGGTATATCCCATTATCAGATTCCGTAAAAGAAGCCTGTATATCCTATGCAGATAAAATCTGGTGGGAAAAAGACAGCGACTTTTTCTTCCCTGCTCCTGATAAGACCATGCTCAGCCCAATGACGATCTATCAAAGGTACCGCAGGTATCTGGAAGCGGCAGGGATTTCACATGGTGGAAAAGGGCAGGGACCCCGTCTGCATGATGTACGCCATACATTCGCGGTTCATGTTTTACAAAAGTGGATCAGGGAAGAAGCCGATTTAACGGCTATGCTCCCGATTCTTTCCACATATATGGGGCACAAAACAATACGCTCAACAGCAAGGTATCTGCGCCTGACAGCGGAAGTTTATCCAGACCTGATGAGGGAAGTGGAAAGGTCATGTGCATACGTCATCCCGGAGGTATGCCATGAAGGAAACTGATTTTGCACAGTATTTAACGCAGTTCCTGTCAGTATATCTGCCCTGCCAGGTCGGCAGCAAACGTAATACCCAGATAGCATACAGGGACTCATTCTCATTATTTTTAAGATACTGCAGAGATCAGGAGAACCTTTTGCCGGAAAAGCTGACAGTTGCAAAAATAAACAGGGAGCTGATCCTCCGCTTTCTGCAATGGCTGGAGGAAGAACGTAACTGCAAAGCGGCGACAAGGAATCAACGTCTCGCTGCAATCCATTCATTTTTCAGCTTTTTAATGGTAGAAGAACCACAGTATATACAGCAAAGCCAGAAAATCCTGGCTATTCCAATGAAAAAAACGGATACGGTGCCACTTATGTATCTTCCATTGGATAGCATCAAGGGTCTGTTAGAACAACCCGACAGAACAACGATCCAGGGGAAAAGGGATGCTGTTCTGCTGTCACTTTTATATGATACCGGAGCAAGGGTTCAGGAGCTTGTAGATCTAAAAGTTTGTGATGTTGCTTTAAATGATACTGTCACCATCATACTGACAGGCAAAGGCGGTAAAAGCCGCATTGTTCCAGTCATGAAACCAACCGGGGAATTGCTGAAGCAGTATATGGAAGGTTCTGGTCTGACTTCGCCTGTATATGGTCGCAATCCGTTATTTACCAACCGCAGCAATAAACCCCTGACGAGAGCCGGAGTGACATATATTTTGAAAAAATATGCTGCACAGGCTCAGGCAATGGGAATAAAGGATATCTCCGATGAAATCACACCGCATTGGCTGAGGCATAGCAAAGCAATGCATCTGCTTCAGTCCGGAGTCAATCTTGTTTATATCAGAGATCTACTGGGACATTCTGATATTTCAACAACCGAAATCTACGCACGGGCAGACGAAAAAATGAAGCGAAAAGCATTGATGGAAGCTTACAACAGTCCATCATCTGACGAACTGCCAGCGTGGAAAAAGGATAAAGACCTTCTTGATTGGTTGAAATCTTTGTAAAGGTTTACCCCTGATTATGCAAAGTTCAAAAGAGCCTATACCCTATAAAATCAGCAAAAGTGTAGGCTCAACTTTGCATAATAACTTACTTTTCATAACC
>CAJTFE010000089.1 GCA_910575725.1 Clostridia bacterium
TGCGGAACTGGAAAATAAACAGCAGAGCCCATCCAGCGCATAGAAGGATTTACGAACGCAGTTTTTTGCGGTCGGAAATTCTTCTGGATGAGGATGTGCTGGATGGGCTCTGCGGAACTGGAAAATAAACAGCAGAGCCCATCCAGCGCATAGAAGGATTTACGAACGCAGTTTTTTGCGGTCGGAAATTCTTCTGGATGAGGATGTGCTGGATGGGCTCTGCGGAACTGGAATAGGAGGTTGAAGGAATGAATCCGCTTGTTGCTGCATTGATAGTATTTGCTGTTTTAATGTTTTTGGGCATGCCAATCGTATTTGTAATGGCTTTTTCCAGTCTGAGCTATTGCATTGCGGCAGGAAAGCTCATGTTTCTGATGGTTGTGATAGAGAAAATGTTCCGGGGCATGGACAGCTTTGTGCTGCTGGCGATTCCGATGTTCATTATGTGCGGAGAGGTTATGAACCGGGGCGGCATTACCAGGGCGATAGTACGGTTTTCAGATCTCTTGATTGGACGGGTGCGCGGCGGACTGGCATATGTCAATACCCTTGCCAGCACATTTTTTGCCGGGATTACCGGATCCGCCCTTTCGGACATTGCCTCTCTGGGATCGATTCTGATTCCTTCTATGGAAGAACAGGGCTTTGACAAGGATTTTTCCTGTGCGGTTACGGCGGCGACTGCAATTCAGGGCCCCTTGATTCCGCCCAGTATACCGGCAGTGCTGGTGGCCTCTGCAACAGGGCTTTCCACAGGAGCGCTGTTCTGGGGCGGCGCAGTGCCGGGAGTCTTGATCGGACTGGGGGCTGCGGCTGTTATTTTTGTAAAAGGTCGTTTTAGAGCATTTCCCAAAAGGACGGAGAAAATTCCCCTAAAGGAAGCTGTCCGGGTAATCGTCAGCTCTCTTCTTCCGTTGATGACGGTTGTTATTATTCTGATAGGTATGAACAGCGGTATTTTTACGCCTACGGAGGCTGCGGCGGTGGCGCTGGCTTATGCGCTGCTTATTACCACCTTGCTTTACAACCGGATTTCCTTAAAAGAGTTCTATGGGATGTGTCAGAATGTATTGATTCAGACGGCTGTGATTTATCTCATCATTGCAGGAGCAACCACATTTTCCTATGTGCTGGCTATTGAGAATGTCCCGGCCCGTCTGTCTGCTCTTCTGGGCGCTTTTTCCCACTCTACAGCGCTGGTGCTGCTTCTTATCAACGTGATTCTTTTAGTCTGGGGAATGTTCATGGATACGGCGCCGTCTATTCTGGTGCTGGTGCCGATCCTGTATCCAGTTGCAGCGGTTGCCGGTATCAATCCCGTTCACTTTGGCGTGATTGTCGTAACAAACCTGATGATTGGGATGCTGACGCCGCCTTTTGGAATGGCATTATATACGACCCAGTCCGTAGGAAAATGTGCCATGGTAAATCTGATTCGGGAGGTACTGCCGTTTTTGATTGTAGATCTGGTGATTCTTGTGTGCATCAGTGTGTTCCCGGAGCTGGTACTGGGGCTTCCGAGAATGTTCGGTTTCATATAAAAAGGAGATTTTGATGAGGGTTATTGCTGAACTGCTGAGGGATGTGGAGATCCCGGGATTTTATAAAGTGAGAAATCACATGGAGGATACCCATACGGAGGACGCGGCGCAGGCAGTGCGTGAAGCATTGAAGCGGGAGGGGACGCTGGGACGGATTCGGGCAGGCAGTACGGTATGCTTTTCGGCATCCAGCCGTGAGATTGCAGGCAGCGCTGTGATCCTAAGAACGCTGGCGGAGGAGGTGAAGCGCGTCGGCGCGGTGCCTTATATTGTACCGGGGATGGGCAGCCACGGAGGAGCCTCCGCCGAAGGCCAGAGAGCCATCCTTGAGCATTATGGAATTACGGAAGAGGCCTGCGGCTGTGAGATTGCGGCCACAATGGAAACCGGCCATGTGGGATATACGCCGGAGGGGCTGGAGGTGCGCCTGGACGCATTTGCGTTATCCTGCGACTATATTGTACCTGTGGGGCGGATTAAGCCCCACACGGATTTTCGGGGAAGCTTTGAGAGCGGCATTATGAAGATGCTGGCAATCGGCCTGGGCAAACAGCACGGCGCTGGTATCTGCCATCAGCAGGGAATGGCGCAGATGCATAAGAATGTGCCGGCGTTCGGCCGCTGCTGTCTGGAAAACTGCAGCATTCCCTTTGGGGTGGGAATCCTGGAGAATCATTATCATCAGACCTATGCCATTCATGCAATACCGTCGGAGTACATAGAGGAAGAGGAGCCCAGACTGCTTGAGAAGGCGAAAGAGCTGCAGGCAGGGATTCCCTTTGACAAGGCGGATGTGCTGATCCTGGAGCAGATTGGAAAGGATATCAGCGGCTGCGGCATGGATACCAATGTAGTGGGACGCTCCTGCAGCTGGACGGAGAAGCCGTTTTTACAGAGAATCGGGGTGCTGGATCTGTCGTCAAAGTCGGGGGCTAATTTTATGGGCATTGGAAATGCAGATGTTACCACCCGGCGCGTGCTTGAGAAGGCATCCTTTGAGGAGACGTATCCCAACGGCATCACGGCAAGGACGGTCTATTATATGAAAATGCCGCCTGTTATGGAAAATGACAGGCTTGCTCTGGCCTTTTGTATACAGACTTGTTTAAGTCAGGGCGGGCCGGTGAAAATTGTATGGGCGAAAGATACGCTGCATCTGGGGGAATTCTATGTGTCGGAGAGCATGATAGAGGAGGTGCGGAAGAATCCTGCGCTGTCCACAGACGGACAGCTTTATGAATTGGATTGGGATGAGGAGGGGAATTATAAAGGGTTTTTTTGTTTTTGTTGACATATTTCTCACAAAAACATATAATAATATCAGAGATGGGAAACCATCGTCAGGAGAGTTCCTGCCAGATAGTGGAAAACTTTATATTCGGGAGAGTTCCTGCCAGACAGTGGGAAACTTTAAAATCGAAGGGTGATCGCTATGATCACCCTTTTTGTGTAGGAGATTCGAATGAGCGAATTAAAATTATATGAAATATCCGAGGAATACATTTCATATATCAGTACCATTGAAAAAAATGTTTTTTCCTCAAAAGAAAATGATCGAAACCATACGCGGAAATATCTTGGCATTGTATACAGCATTAACGGATATCATTACTATATTCCGCTTTCTTCCCCTAAAAATTCTGATTACCGGATGGAAAATGGAATACAGAAGATCCGCAGGAGCATTATTCCCATTATCCGCATTACTTCCAAATCCTCATCCGGAGAACTGGAATTAAAGGGGACATTAAAGCTGAGCAATATGATTCCTGTTCCTGCATCGGAATTAACCCTGTATGATATGGAATATGAACCCGACTTATCCTACAAGGCCCTCATACATAAGGAAATGC
>CAJTFE010000090.1 GCA_910575725.1 Clostridia bacterium
GGGGCCACGGGTCCAACCGGAGCCACCGGACCTACCGGAGCTACAGGACCAGCAGGTATAGGAGCAGGAGAAAAGATGCTCTTCTTTGCTTCAGAGGGTCTTGCTACGATGTCAACGATTCAGGGCGGTCTCTCAGGCATACCGGCTTTGGTTGGTTTTATCGCTAGCGGACAGGGGCCCTCGCCGTTAACCTCTACGATAAATATGGAAAATCTAACCGAATATTTTATTAGGTTTTACTTTACGGTTCCTTTCACAATTGAGATCCATAGCTTGATGGCTTTTTTCCACACCTATCCCTTGTCCCTTCAGACTACCTCTGCTATCACAATAAGAGCACAACTTTACGAGGCCAAGGAGATGAGCAATATATTTTCAGCTATTGAAGAAACGCTGGTTACCCTGACGCCCTCCGTTACGGAAGCAACGCCTTCCTGGGCTGAGCTGAGAGGCGAGGTTACGACGAACAGACTGGTAGAGAAGAACACAAAGCTGATGCTGGTATTTTCTGCAACGTCAAGCGGATCGGATCCGGTTGACGCAATCTTGGGATATGCAAAGGCAAGCCTGGTTTACACCTGATAGTTCAAGCTATAAATCAACAAAAGCCATATGATGTATCCCGGAGATTCTAATCAAAGAAACCTCCGGGATATTGCCATGTGACAGGAGGCTGCAGAGTCCTCGGATATGGGCGGCGGTGTACTGGCTCTTATTTTACCTGTATTACAGGTATACATGTTCTGGCTTAATTATTGCGGCAGTAAAAAATGGCAAACGGCATTCCACGGGAAGCTTTACAAAAGGAGATAAATCTCAAGTTTGGAAAAAAGACGGCTCAAAGCCTCTCAATTAGGGCTTTGAGCCGATTTGTCTACATAGGTTATACGGGCCGTTTTTCGTAATGAAAAAATTTTTTTAGTACCGCAGGAGCTTCTTCATTTGCAGCTGAGTCCTGTACTTGTTATTAAGATCTATATGGAAGATATCCCCGCAATCTTTGAGTATCTCGTCAAAATACAGAAGTTGATACAGTCCGGTGTCTATCTTGGTGCAATTGTATTTACGGAGACTGTCAAGTATTCTTCCAACAGGATATTTGTTCCCAAGCTTTGCCTGAAGAAGACGTATCAGAACTAAAGCGGTGAAGCATGTGGAAAAATGTGCGTCTATGTGGTCATTCGTAGATACATAGACCGGGCGAGATTTGAAGTCCGATTTAGAAACCTTAAAAGTATCTTCAATGTGTATAAGGCCTCGGTATATGTCCCGCAGTTCAAAATCACTCATATTCAATTCGCTTGTAACGATTGCATAGTATCCGTCATAAAGTTCCTGTTCCCGGATCTTTTCTTCATCCAGCTCAAGAACCTTTCCTTCCAGGATTTCCCCCGTGGTTTTATCAAACGATATATTTTTTACATATGCAGCACTTCCGGCAGAAGTCACTTTGTCGTATTTTTTAGGGTGTTTAATCAGATCCCTGGCACGTGCAACCATAACGTCACGATCTGCTTTCTGTTTTTTCGCATATTTTTCAGAATAGTAAGCCATCTGCTTCTGGTCAGCGCGGACTGTTTTCTTAGAAGTTTTTTTGCTTCCGGGTTTTGTTGTGTTTACATGCAATTCTTTTGGATATATGCGCGATTTATGCTTGAACGCAATCTCTTTCCCGGCGTCGTCCTTTACTTTATCGATTATATAATCTTCTGCGAGCACCCATGCTTTAAATTCCGCGTCGGCGCCCCGGACGGATTGTCCGTATACATAACCATCACGTTGATTGTTATCCCCTTTGTTGCTTCCATTAATCCAATAGATATTGTCCGACGTGTTGAGCCCGCGGTCCGCTACGAATATGGTACGGGTATTGGAATAATCTTTCTTTAAGCGGTTTATAATAGGGCGCATATGGAGTTTTTCCGACTCATTTCCAGGAAACAGGTCGTAGGCCATAGGGATGCCGTTTTTATCAACCGGTTTTCCGTCATCATTCAAAATGTCTGCATCGGGGCGGCCGATATCAAAGTAATAGTTGGTACAGTCAAAATAAGCAACCGAAAGGTCGCGTTCCGAGATTTTTCCGGAATGGTCAAAGATCCATTTTTGGAGGGCTTCCTGGTTTCTGGCAATGATGTCAAGAGAATAGTAAACATCATCGAGACAGAAGCCGTTGAAACCCTCAAAGAAAATATTCCGCCTGTCATAGGCTTTTTTCTTAGAACCGGGGTAGAGTATTCTGGAAAATACAAGAAGGCGGAAAATCTTGTCAATGCTGTAATCAATCGAAAGATGCCTTGTTTTCCAGTTCCAGAACTTATCGAGTTCTAATTCCTTATAAAGCGCTTTAAGAATCCCATAGCCGATATTTTTAAGACTGTCTTCGCCTATGGATATTTTCGCATCCAGATCAATGATGACGGACTGCTTACGGATTTCCCTGTTTTGGGCAGTGCGCAGTTCGCATACTGTTTTGAAATGTGCGACAGGATCGTCATAAATTTTTTGGAGTTCATCAAGCCGCCCCAGACTTTCGAGCATTTTGCTTCGGACTCTGCCTTTTCCAGTAGTAGTATCTTTATCGTAATAGGTTTCGTATATATACAAACGGGAAACACCTTTTGATGTAATAACTTTGACATGCATAGTAGACCCCTCCCTGGATATTAGTATACCACAAATCGAAGAATAAATCAATATAACCTATGTAAAATATACAACATATTGACAAAAAAATACCAGCAATCACAAGGGCTGCTGGGTCTATATGCTGCTAAGCAATTCCAAATTCAGGGGACATTAAAGCTGAGCAATATGATTCCTGTTCCTGCATCGGAATTAACCCTGTATGATATGGAATATGAACCCGACTTATCCTACAAGGCCCTCATACATAAGGAAATGCTTTTTATCCGTAAAAATAAAAACAAGATCATCCAGAATGCCAAAATTCTTTATAAGCAGAAAAAGGAAAACAATTCTGCTATAGGATACTTGAAAAGTACCGTTGATTTTTCATTACTTGAACAGATACACGATAAATTTATTGAAAAGAACGGTAGTTAGCAGTTAAACCATACCAGAAAAAAGAAAACATGGACAATTTCATGTTGACTTTTCAAAAATCCATGGTATACTTTTACCTCAAGTTTGGAAAAAAGACGGCTCAAAGCCTCTCAATTAGGGCTTTGAGCCGATTTGTCTACATAGGTTATACGGGCCGTTTTTCGTAATGAAAAAATTTTTTTAGTACCGCAGGAG
>CAJTFE010000091.1 GCA_910575725.1 Clostridia bacterium
GTATATACATCCATGTCGTTGAGCAGGTTCTTCAGTTCCATCCTTGCCGCTCCCGGTGCTTCCTTACTTCCTACGCTGTGCCCCGCTGCCGATACCAGGGTCTTTGCCCTCTTCATTCCGGCGCCTCTGAGCTTTGCGTTCCTCCATATCCGGTTCACACCTTCCACCCCCCAGTTTTCTGATGTCCTCCGGCAGCGGTGCCTCCTTCAGTACCATCCTCCCGCTCACCGCCTTCAAATCCCCATAAACGTCTTTATATTCAGGGAAGTAGATGGCGAACCATCTGGCCAGGCGGTTCTTGATCCTCGTGAGCTCCTCCTGCGTCTGGAAGCGCAGGTTTGACAGGCTCCTGATCTCTGCATAGATACCGGTTGGTATGTAAGGGTACGAGAACCGTCCCTCGTTGACAAGCGCAGCGATCGTCTTTGGGTCTTTACGGTCATTTTTGTTGGGGTTGTTGTCATCCAGTTCTTTTGATTTTTTCACGTGGTGGGGATTCACATGCACAGGCCTCATCCCACTGTCCTGCAGGAATTTCCCCAGGGCAAACCAGTAATGTCCTGTCGGCTCCATACCCGGTATTACAGCAGTTTTACCGTGTTTCGCCGCTATATCCTCCATCCATGCTTTGAATGTCTGGAACCCTGTCTCTGTGTTACTGAATTCCAGTGGCTTTCTGGTATATTCATAGTTGCGCCAGTCGAATGCCCTGGCATAGTGGGTTTCACTTCCTACATCGATTCCAACAATCAAAGTTTTTTCAGTTATGGATGCAATTTTTGCGTTTTGTGTGTTACAATTCATTTTAGATACCTCTCTGTTCAATAAGATTTTCACTAACCTGCAAGTCAGTAATCTTATTTTACTCTGAGGTATTTTTTTCTCAACCTTCTTTCTTGGAATTCCCTATACTTGAATTATACAGGAAGCTCCTTTTCCAAACATTTTTATTTTCTCCGCCAGACACCAAACAGGCTTTTCTTGTAATGCTTCAGCGCCTCCATTGCCGGCTCGTAATTTCCCGCCGCTTTCAGATACTCTACACCTTTTTCAATATCCTCCCTCACACCGATTCCCTCAGCATACATCATCCCCAGACCATAACTTTTATAACAGGATTTTTCACTTCTCTCCAATAACGCCTTCCCTCTCGCCGGATCTTGTCTGCAGCCATGCCCCAGCAGATAGCAGATTCCCAGCAGATCATATTTGATACCTTCCGGCTCCTTATCTCTCTCCAGCCATTGAACCGCCTGCGCATAGTCCACAGCCGTACCCCAGCCGTTGAAATACAAACGTCCCAACTGTCGGCAGGCATAGCTGTCGTTACCATAGCTGGCAGTCTTTTTGTAGCACTCTAAAGCATAAGGCAGATTGCGCTCCACTGCCTTGCCGTTCCAATAAATATCTCCTATGATATGCCAGCTCCAGAGATGTCCTGCCTCTGCCGCTTTCAGCGCCCAGGGAAGAGCTTCTTTATCGTTATCCTCTGTATAGGCCAGATAATGGGCATAGGCATACATCCACTCCGGGTAGCCCCATTCTGCGCCCTGGCGCAGAATGGGAACTTCCTTTCCCGGCTCCGGCGGAATGTATTCTCCCCGTCCATACTGGTAATATTGACCGTAATTCCGCCCCGCCAGTATCATGCCGCCGGAAAATGCTTTCTCAAACCAGGGGAGGCACTGTTTTATCTGCAGGCGTTTCCATTCGTTCCAGGCTCTCTTATTTGCGAAGTTACTTTCCTTTTGATCTTCAATCTCTATGATGTCCAGAAAATAATAGGTGTTCCCAATCATGTACTGGCAGAAAGCACATCCGTTTTCGGCTTTTTCATAGATGACATCCCATGCTTCTTTTATACTCTCAAAAGGCATGATCTCCCGCAGCTCCGGCGTCAGCATATCCATACGCAGCGCCCCCAGAACCGCAGCGGCGCTGCCCAGGGAGATTGCCTGATGGAGCATGGCGTAGGCAGCCGCCTCGTTTTCTTCAAAGGGATGGTATTCCCAGCTGTAACAGGAGCCGGAAAAACAGCGGGAGAGGATATAGCAGGCATCCCCATCGTCTTCCTTTGCCGCAAGCAGCAGTGCGTCCGCCGCAGCTGCTGCCTTGTCGTTATCACAGCAATAATAAAGATCCTCAATGGCTTTATCCACCACATCGCTAAAATACTTTCCCATGTTTCTTTTTGCCCTTTCTGTTTGCTTTTTCTATCTGGTCAGTAATATCAGTCCATCCGCTCATTTCTTCAAAAGCACCGGAATTCAAATAATTGACCAGCCAGAATTTCACCTGCGTCACGGTTCCTTCTTTCGCCAGAAACCTGGTATCCCCTTTTCCCGTGTTATTGGTACACCAGATCACCATCAGGTCATTTTGAACGCCAGGGAAGAGATCGATTGCCCGTGTTCCCCATTCCAGGAATACCTTTGTGTATGTTCCTTCATGTATGCCGTCAATGGCCAGTTCCACATCTCTGGCGGAGAAAAATGTGTGTTCATCATGCCAGCTCTCTCCAAAAATCACCAGAAGCTGACGCCAGTTACGCATTTGGCCTTTCTGTTCTCTTTGAAGCTGCTGCCAGAAAGATTTTATGTGTTCCTCAGTCTCTTGGGAATCAACCTTGCTCTTCCCCTCCACAGCTTCTTCTGTATTTATCAAAGAGCCTGGTTTGTCAAAATCAGCAATCGGATCTGATTCCCCATCTGTATCTTCCGGGCTGTCCTCAGCTTCGCCGGGACTGATGCCGTTTTCCTCCCATTCGGTGTCCTCTTCCTCGCCGCTCTCGTCTTCGTCGTCATATCCATTCTCTATTTTTTCCCACCCTGAAAGAGCAGCGCTGCCAGTCAGGAGTTTTTCAAACCAGTCCCTCGCCTCGTCAAGCTCTGCGCTTTTATGGTACGATTCATATCCGCCTTCCGATACCTCTAAAAATGCCGTCAATCGAAAGGCCTCGTAGTACATACAGAAAATCTGGCTTATGTTCCCTATCTCCTGTATGGCAAAAGGCGGCAGGAGCTCGAGTTTGAAAACGCCCCCTTTATCACTTCCCATCAGGCTTTCCATCTGTTTTTGTAAAACCTCCGCCGTAACATTGGACGTCCTGTTTCCGGATGTGTCCGTAAGGATAAACTGGCTGTCTG
>CAJTFE010000092.1 GCA_910575725.1 Clostridia bacterium
GGTGTTGTGTCTATATTCATTTTTTCGAAGCCACCACATGATGGCTTGTTTGTGGCGCAATTCACTTTCTCTCTAACCGCTACCTCTCAGTTTCAAACTTTAACCCTCCATTGCCAGTTTGATAATTGTATCTTCATTTAAGAATTCCTTCCCCACTTCTCCGGTAATCCTTCCCTGCGCCATAATAAGCGCCCGGTCGCACATTCCGATGATTTCTGTCATCTCAGAGGAAATAATAATAACAGCCACCCCCTGCTCTGCCAGACTGTTGATAATCTCATATATCTCAACCTTTGCCCCCACGTCAACGCCCCGGGTGGGTTCGTCAAACACAATGCATCTGCAGTCTGCGGATACCCATTTGGCAAAACTAATCTTCTGCTGGTTTCCTCCGCTTAAGCTGCTGACGTCATCCTCCATAGAGCCGTATTTTGTTGACAGCTTCGACAAAAGCTCTTTTACGTATTCTTTTTCCTTCTTATGCTTCAAAAAGCCTCTTCTTGTAACCTTTCCTAAGGAAGACATGGTCGTGTTGATCCGTATGCTCTGATTGACCAGCAGACCCAGAGTTTTACGGTTCTCAGATAAATATCCCAGCCCTTTTTTCACTGCATCCCTTGGCTCCTTGAAATCAACCTCTTCCCCCAGAAATACAATCTTCCCGGAATCCCTCTTGTCCACGCCGAATACAGCGCGCAGGGTTTCCGTCCGCCCGGATCCCACAAGGCCCGAAAATCCCAGAACCTCGCCGGCACAGACTTCAAAGCTGATATTGCGGACCCGGTCGCCGGCGTTCAGGTTTTCAACCCTTAAGACCACGTCTCCCTTCCTGGCGTTCCGTTCCGGATACATGTTCTTAAGCTCTCTTCCAATCATCATATGAATCAAATCATCGTTATGGACGTCCTTTACCTTTCCGGTGCTCACAAAGCATCCGTCCTTGAGCACCGTGTAGGAATCGCACAGCTCGAAAATCTCATTCATATGATGGGAAACAAAGAGAATGCTCACTCCCTGCTCCTTCAAAAAGCCAATCAAACGGAACAGCTTCTCAATCTCCGCCACTGTCAGCACCGCCGTAGGCTCGTCCAGAATCAGGATTTTGGCGTTCCGGGTCAGGCATTTGCAGATTTCAACAATCTGCTGGTGGGCCACGCTTAAGCTTCCCACCTTTTTCTGCGGAGAAATGTTTCCAAAGCCCAGGCCCTCCAGACGTTCTCTGGCATCGCTGTTAAGCTTCTTCCAATTGATAAGCTTTCCCTTCTCAGACAGCCGGTCAATAAAGATATTCTCTGCAACGCTTAAATCCGGCGCAAGCATGAACTCTTGATAGATAACGGCCACTCCCAGGTTCTTGGCATCCAGCGGAGAACTGATGCTCACAGGCGCTCCGTCTATCCGTATCGTCCCCTGATCCTTTGTGTAAGCGCCGGATAAAATCTTGATCAGCGTAGATTTCCCGGCGCCGTTTTCCCCAATCAGTGCATGAATCTCTCCCGGCTCTACCCGGACAGAGACCTCATTCAGCGCCCGGGTGCCTCCAAAATGCTTACTGATATTCTCCATTTCCAGGCGGTATTGTCCTTTTCCCATATTCTCACCCCTATATAGGACTGTCGCAAAATAAGACTGCAGACTTTTCCTGGATACGGAAATGACTGATGGCTGATTTTGCGACAGCCACACTGACCTTGATTTTTATTGATTAAAAGCCAAATTCATAACGCTCTTCCACATTGTCAGCCGTAACCGCAACTGCCTCTGTCATGGTAATGTCCTCATAGCTGTCGGGGGAAGCGCCGTTTACAAGAATATCCTTTGCAATCTCCACGCCCAGCTCTCCAATCTTGGAGGGGCTGTTTTCTCCTATGGCCATGATATCCCCGGCCTTTACCCGATCATATCCGTCCTTGCTTCCGTCCGCCGCACTGATCAGCTGCACGGTTCCCTCTGCTCCGTAGGTAATGCCTGCATTGTCCAGAGCCGTCAGCGCTCCGATAAGCATGGGGTCATTCTCACCCATGATGAGATTGAGACTGGGATTCGCCGTAATCAGATCCTCCGCCGCTATCAGGCCCTCGTCAATGGTCCAGTTCCCCCAGCCCTGGCCTGTGATGGTAAACTTCGCATCTGCATTGGAAGCTTTTCCGGTGCTCACAAGGGATGCCTCCATCTCTTCTGCCGCCGTCCATGCTTCCTCTTCGGTGCAGCCGGTACGCTCCATAATGATTCCGGCAAACATGCCGTCGCGCCGCTGGGTTCCGGCGATAGAGCCTGTATTTCCGCTGAGCATCACTGCGCTGATCTCAAAATCATCCGCCAATGTGGCTGCGTAATACTTCCCTACTTCCAGACCGTTCTGCTCATTGTTGGAGTATACCGTGGTAATCTGCATGCTCATATCATCTACGCCGGAATCCAGGTTGATCAGAGGAATCCCCGCGTCTGCAGCCACCTTCTGGCTGGCCGTTGCCGCACTGGGATCCACGCAGTCTAAGAAAATCAGATCCACACCGGAGGCTGCCAGGCTCTCCATATTCTCAAGCTCTTTTGTCGTATCGTTGTTCGCATCCAGAATGGTGCATTCCCAGCCCAGCTCCTCGCATTTTGCCTTTACTACCTCTCCGATGGCCGCATAGTAGGAGCCGTTGGCCGTTCTTAAAGCAAATCCAACGGAAAAGCTTTCTCCTGCCGCATCTTCTGTGCCTGACTCTTCCGGGGCTTCCGCCTCCGCCTCTTCTGCTGCCGGAGCATTGTCAGCCGGTTCTGCCGCGCCTTCTCCACCGCTCTTACCGCAGCCTGCCGCAAACACCAGCACAAACGCCAACGCCATCGATAACAGTTTCCTTTTCATTTTTCTTCCTCCTTTTGATTGAAATTTTTCGTTTTTGTTCCTTATTGCGTCTTTATATTAGCACATAGTAACAATTTTTACAACAGATCTCGAATTTTTTTGTTCATTTTTTTATTTTATCTTCACCACTTTACAAGTTTTTTAATAAAAAAAGTATCGTACAGGACTTTCTGATGTATAATGAGTTTGCTACAACCTTTACAAAGGAAAGTGACCCTGTACGATAAACTCATTATACAACAAAGATAACCTGATTGGTAGACTTCATCAATATTTTTT
>CAJTFE010000093.1 GCA_910575725.1 Clostridia bacterium
CCGCCCTGAACTGCAGACATGTCCCTGCTGTGGGGCCAGGGGTTCCTGCCGCATCCATGCCTATTATGGCCGTTCCCTGGTGGATTTCATAAGTGGTGCCCCTGTCCGCCACAGCCTCTGCATCATGCGCCTCATCTGTACCTGCGGCCATACCCATGCCATCCTCCCGGACTTCATCATCCCTTACTCCGGATATGGCCTGTTCTTCTTCCTCCGCGTCCTGGCGGAGTATTTCCTGCGCCTTTCCACTGTGGAGAAGCTCTGCGAACGCTTCTCCGTCACCATTTCCCAGCTGCGCCGCTGGCTGCGGCTCTTCCAGACGCAGAAGGAGGAGTGGCTCGGCGTGCTTTCTTCCATGGAGGCTTCCGGCCTTTCCTTCCTGAAGGGCCTTCTCACCCAGACGGCCTATTCGGATTTCGCCTCCGCCTTTGTCCGCCGTTTTACAAAGTCCTTCCTCCAGTCTCATAAAAATCCGGCGCCTTACTGCCAGCAGGTGTTCGGCCCATGAACTGTTTTCCTGCAACCACACGCCATGAGCATGGCTTTCCTCCCGTTTCTGCTCCATAATGGGGGAAAACCACTTAAGGAGGACATTTCTATGGACAACAATCCAAAAAACCTTTCGGACGCAGCCGCCATGGCGCAGTTCCGCCTCGCTCTCATAGCGCCGGTCATCCATGGCCTTTATCCGGATGCGTCCAGGAACGCCTATTACCAGAGAGTCACGGAAAAGCCCCTCACCCTGCCTGACGGCTCCGCGTTCCAGTACAGCCCCAAGACCCTCAGCAAATGGGTGTCCCTCTACCAGAAC
This sequence comes from Clostridia bacterium, assembly GCA_910575725.1. Taxonomy (GTDB): domain Bacteria; phylum Bacillota; class Clostridia; order Lachnospirales; family Lachnospiraceae; genus Laedolimicola. Next base: position 812 of record CAJTFE010000093.1, read on the forward strand.
GGCGGCATCGACGCCCTCATGCCCCAGGAACGCTCCGATAAGGGCTCCACCCGGGTGCTCCCGGACACGGCCATCGAAGAGATCTACCGCCTCAAGGAAGCCTTCCCACGGCTGAACTCTACACAGATCCACCGGCACCTCGTTGAAGAAGCCTTCATCCCTGCCACAGTCAGCGTCTGCGCCGTCCAGCGCTTCGTCAAGAAACATGACCTGAAATCGGCACGCAACCCCGGCATGCGGGACAGGAAGGCATTTGAAGAAGACGCCTTTGGGAAGATGTGGCAGGCCGATACCTGTTACCTGCCTTATATCACGGAGCACGGCCAGCGCAGGAGAGTCTACTGCATTATGATTATTGATGACCATTCTCGTTTTCTGGTGGGCGGCGGCCTCTTCTATAACGATAATGCCTATAACTTCCAGAAGGTGCTCAAGGATGCCGTGGCAGCCCATGGAATCCCATCAAAGCTCTATGTCGATAACGGCTGCAGCTACTCGAATGAGCAGCTCTCCCTCATCTGCGGATCCATCGGAACCGTCCTTTTACATACAAAAGTACGTGACGGAGCCTCCAAGGCCAAGATCGAGCGCCAGTTCAGGACACTGAAGGAGACTTGGCTTTATACCCTGGACATGGATTCCATCACCTCCCTGGATCAGTTCAATAGGCTTCTTAAGGATTACATGCGCTCCTACAATACGTCCGTCCATTCCGGTATCGGCACCACACCCATGGAACGCTACCAGCAGACCCGTTCCGCCATCCGGAGCCCTAAGTCCAGGGAATGGCTGGAAGAGTGTTTCCTGAACCGTATTACCAGAAAGGTGAACAAGGACTCCACCGTCTCCATCGACAAGGTGTCCTATGACGTCCCCATGCAGTTCATCTCCTCAAAAGTGGAGATCCGTTTCCTGCCGGACGACATGTCCTCCGCCTTCATCCTTTGTGAAGGGGAGCATTACCCCATCCGGCCTACGGATAAGAACGAGAACTGCAGGACGAAACGCAACAACACGCCGTCCATCGATTATTCAAGGATCGGGGGTGAGGGCTGATGTTCCGTTCCTACTATGGGCTTTCCTTCAACCCTTTCGACAAGCAGAACGCCAGGGAAAAGGACCGGTTCCTCTCAAAGGACATCTCGGAGATGACGTCCCGCCTGGACTACTTAAAGGACACAAGAGGCATAGGGCTCTTTACCGCACGCCCCGGCATGGGCAAGTCCTTCGCCCTGCGCTGCTTTGCAAAGAGCCTCAACCCAAACCTCTACCACATGGAGTACATCTGCCTCTCCACCGTCAGCGTCATGGAGTTCTACCGCCAGCTCTGCTCTGTCCTGGGGGTAGAGCCGAGGGGCGGCAAGCCCGGCATGTTCCGTGCCGTGCAGGAGCAGATCCTCTACCTTTACAAGGACAAGAAGCAGCCCCTCCTCCTGGCAGTCGATGAGGCACAGTACCTCTCCACCGGCATCCTGGAGGATATCAAGATGCTCATGAACTACGGGTATGACTCCCTGAACTGCTTCACGCTCATCCTCTGCGGGGAGCCCCACCTGAACAGCACCCTGAAAAAGCCCGTCCATGAGGCCTTGCGCCAGAGGATCACAGTGCACTACAACTTTTCCGGGCTCTCAGACTCCGAAGTGGCGCAGTACGTCCTCCACAAGATTGCCTGTGCCGGAGGGGCCGCCTCCATCATCGACCAGGCCGCGCTTTCCGCCGTCCACAGCCACTCCCAGGGGAGCCCCCGCCTGGTGGACAACCTGATGACCGACGCACTGACACTGGGGGCGCAGATGGAGAAGAAGGTCATTGATACGGATGTCATCCTGGCCTCCGTCAGCAGCCAGAATCTCGGATAGGAGGCATGGAACATGAATTATACCTGTATCCTGAAAAACGGCTCCCGCAGGGAGACCTGGACGGGGCAGATCATCCTGCTGAGCATGGGGAACGGATGGTATGAAGCTGAGATCAATGGGCGGGGGACTTACTTCCACATCCTCGCCGGACGGCATAAATATGGGAACTACCTGTGCATCCCTAACCATGATGTAGGGTGCGAGCTCTCCGATTTCTCCGATATCTTTTGGAATGAAGAAAGGATCGGCTCCCTGATGCGGAAGGTGGATGCGGTGACTGTCGCCACCGGCCTGATCCATCTGCCCGCCCTGGCTGCCGGACAGCTGAAGAACTGAATGCTTCATAGGGCTGTGGGTCTCTTGATGGGATCCATGGCCTTTTATATTTCAGGAAGGAATTCATGCTCTGGCAGCGTGCCATATTTTCGGTAGGATTGTGCATT
>CAJTFE010000094.1 GCA_910575725.1 Clostridia bacterium
GTATCGGAAATCCTTGTGCATATTTCCGGTCTATTTCTCCGATAGCACAGGTCAAAAAGCCTCGCCGTAGCACCACTACGTCTGCGTTTTTTGACCTGCACTCTCGGAAAAATATCCTCAGAAATATGCACAAGGATTTCCAGTACGGACTACTAGATAATGTTTCATATTGTCACTCCCAACTTATGATTATTTGTGAGCATTAACCATAAATCAAAAGCAGCCACTGATTTGTCCTGATTTAAAGTTAACATAACCTCGTAATTCTTTCGAGGCTTTTTTCTTTTTTAGATATATTTCTGCCAAATGACGCAGATATTCCTCCATCTTATCATTGATATCCGGCTCCTCTTTCTGAAACCGGATCTTTACGATATAATCGCCGATGCGGTGCAAAAAAAGGTTGTTTGTCTGCTCCGCAAAAAGAGAAGCTCCTGCTATTGTCAGAAGCTCTTGAAGCTTCCGAATTTCCGATTTTTTCCCTTAAATTCTGTGAGCTCTTTTGTACTGTTTATGTTCCTGGGATGGGAATGCCTGAACCTCGGCAACGGTGTTTCCGGATACACCTAAAACTTTTGACACCTCCCTTGAGCTTAGATTTTTTACCAGAAGTTCCAGGATGCTTAGTGTGAAAGAAAGTAGAGGAAGACCATAAATAGGTGCACTTTAATAAGCTGCCTAGGGCAGGCAACTTTTTGAAGTGTTATAGAGTTAGGAAATTAAATCAAGAAGCTAATGGTTCGTCAGGAGGAAGTAATCCTTCTTGTTGCAACAGTTTCTTGGCTTGCTTGATAGCTTTTGCCTTTTGTTTTTCAACAAGAGCTACAGACATATCGATTTTGTAAAGATCGCTCGGATTCCACAGCTCACCAGCAGACAGCATCTGGTAGATGGCGGTAAGAATCATGCGGGCAATGGCAATAATGGCTCTTTTTTTGCCACGGCGTTTAACAAGCGAATCATATTTCTTTTTGTAATAAGGAGATTTGTCGGATTTGAGGCTCCTAAGAAGCTTAGATGCGATTTCTTCGTGGTTAATGGATGTACCCGATTGTTCAAGCAGATAGTCAATAATGGATGTGGATGACTTCCCAAAGATATCGGAAACAACAGAATCTAAAGCGACATTACAAACAGTAAGTGCGTTCTGATATCTATTTTTTTCACTGGAACGGCAGGAAACAAGCTTGTAGCGATACCTTGTGTATTCTCTAAGAATACGGACAGCTTTACAAGGGACATAACTGCCTTTCACCAATCCAAGACGGAACAAATCCCCAATCCATTTAGGATCCTTGGTGTCATCCTTGTTGCCTTTAACAGCTTTTACCCATTTGGGATTAGCAATCGTGACATTTATTTCATCTTCCAAGAGGTTAAAGACAGGAACCCAATATTTACCGGTAGATTCCATACAGACATCACGGCAGTTATTCTCTAACAGCCACCGCTTGAATTCAAGAATGGAATTGTTGAAGGTGGAAAACCGTTTCTTTTGATAAGAAGGCTCAATACCACCAGTAGTTTTAATGATTGTGGCAACGAGGAAAGATTTGTGAACATCGACACCACAACAGGTTTGGTAAGTAACTTTCATAGTTAGACTCCTTTCGAAAAAGATAAGAAGCCATTGACTGAACTGCCGCACAATTAAACTAAGGCGCTTAAACAATTCTTAGTGTACGGATTCATAATACCACTCATTTGTGCTTGAAAAGGCAGAACTTACACTGATTTTTATGCCGTCTAAAACGAAGAAAGTTTTTACAACTCCTCCTACCGTGCTTTGTAGTATAGCTTCTTGGGAATTATTATATCGCACAAAGTAGAGGTTCGGAAAACTTTCATTACTATTTGTGCCGCCAACTGAAAGGCGGCGGAATGGAGATTTTTATGGAAAAGAAAAACGGGAGCATTACGCTCACTTCCCTCAGGGAACATGAAAAAGAAAAATTTATTACCGATATTCAAGTGGCCTTTAAAAAAGCTGCTATGGAAGAATTTGGAGACAGCGATGACGAAGTAATCTCAAAAAAGGAGGTGGAGCAGTCATTTCACGCTGAAGGTGCGGAAAGCTACCATATTGTCCGTGACGGGCAGATTGTCGGGGGAGCGGTTATCAAGATTCACCCTGATACGAACCGCAATGCGTTATCTCTTTTATATGTTAATGTAAATGAACACAGCAAGGGGATTGGGCTTGCCGCCTGGCAGTTGATTGAGCAGCTCCATCCTGAAACGGAAGTGTGGGAAACGTGTACACCTTATTTTGAAAAACGCAATATTCATTTTTATGTAAATAAATGTGGTTTTCATATAACAGAATTTGTTAATCCATACCACAAGGATCCGAAACTCTGTGAAGAACAGGAGTCTGAAGATAACAGATACGGTATGGACTATTTCCTGTATTTTGAAAAGAGAATGAAGTAAGTCTGCCAGTCTCTTATAATTTTTTTACCCTCCTGCTTTTTCATATAAAATCTATTCTCCTTCCTTCTTTAGTATCATTACACTCATAAAAGGCAGTTTTATTTTTCTGAAATTATACAAAAAAGGCAATTTATACTGGCAGGCTGTCCCTCACACACAGCGCCCCCCAACCCGTTCATGTCAAGCTTTTGCCATGAATTTTTTTCACTTTCTTTAAGCCAAAATCGCTAGAATCCGCTTAATTTCATAGGGAGCATGGCAGGGTATTGCCAAGTTAAAACAAAATTGATGATGAATTATTGTCAAGTTCTTTTCGGATTGAAAAAACTTTCCTACTCCCCATCACCAATTCCAAGCAATAACTTATCAAAATCA
>CAJTFE010000095.1 GCA_910575725.1 Clostridia bacterium
AGAGAATCTGCTAAAAGAGAATGTCAGTAAAAATATATTTATTACAGGCAATACAGTAATTGATGCATTTAAAACCACAGTAAAGGATGATTATAAATTCAGTAATCCGGTTTTGCAGGAAATGGATTATGCAAAGCATAGGGTGATTCTTGTTACGGCCCATAGAAGGGAGAATCTTGGCGAGCCGCTAAAACAGATTTGCCGGGCTGTCAAAGGGCTGACGGAGAAGTATCCGGATATAAAGGTAGTTTACCCCGTACATTTGAATCCGGCTGTACGAGAAACAGTGTATCAGATTTTAAGTAACAATTCCCAAGTAGAACTGCTGGAACCGCTGGATGTACTGGACATGCATAATCTGATTGCCCGGAGTTTTATGGTAATGACAGATTCCGGAGGACTGCAGGAGGAAGCGCCTTCCTTTGGAAAGCCGGTTCTGGTTATGCGGACAGAAACGGAACGGCCAGAGGCAGTGGAGGCCGGGACGGTGAAGGTGGCCGGCGTGGAGGAAGAGGATATTTTCAATATGGCTGGTGATTTGCTGAGTGATACGGGAAAATATGCTGAGATGGCGAGGGCAGTGAATCCTTATGGAGACGGACACGCCAGTGAGAGGATAGTGGATGTTATTTTAAAACAAATTTAAAAAGACTGGGGTCTGGGGCAAAAACGTAGTTTTTGTCACAGGCCCTTTGAAAATAAAACTAGATTCATAAACATCTACCCCAAAGCCTGAAGCTTCCTGCTATGTTCAGTGACTGCTTTTTTAATCATACCAATATCCGTTTCCATTACCTCGAGCTGATTGATACCATTAGCATATCGGCGATATGTGGAAGTGTAACAGGCTTCGATATTCTGAAGCCTTGGCAAAGTATCATTTTCAAGCAGCAGTTCTATATTTTTTGTTCTATCTTCAAGCGGTTTTAATTTCGTGTCTAATAATTGAGAGATTGCCAGAAGATCTTCGCTGGTTAATGGCATCACTTTCACACTCCTTTGCGGTTTTTATGTGATTATGTCCTTTACAGGAAACAGTATAGCATATTAAAAAAATAAAGTCTATTTCATCACGAAGGAAAATTCAGTCAATTTTCTACTTTTAACGGCATAGGAGTGATATCAAAAGCAGGCATCGTTCTGCGCTGTCATCTATTAGAAGTTCTAAACAAAAAATCTATACATTTTCCAAAAAGTCGTTTGAAAAAAATCTATTTAAAAAAGTCCCTTAAAAAAATTAAACGTAAACAATTGATTTGACGCTTACGATTTAATGTCCTGTTTATTTGCAAAATTGTAAAATATACGGCAGATATCTGGCAATTCAGTATGAAATAACGTATAATACCACTATGGATTGGAAAGATAGGATCGCCTGCCGAAAGAAGGAGTGCATGGTACGGATGAGATAAAAAGAAACGGAGGATAAAGCGCATGAATATGAACTGGGAAGCATTGCTGTCAATAAATAAGCTGGAAGAGGAACCGGAAGAACCAAGGTGTTTTGGGCGTTACCCAATCAACGAGTTTGAAAAAGACTACAACAAAATAGTTTCCAGCGCTGCCTTTCGCAGGCTTCAGGATAAAACACAGGTTTTCCCTTTGGATAAAAGTGATTTCGTGAGGACAAGGCTGACTCATTCCATTGAGGTATCCACAATAGCAAGACAGCTTGGAATTATGGTAACCCAGGATACAAGTCCGTATCGCCCGGAAGACATCGGAACTGTGAAAGCAGAAGCCATTCCCTCCGTATTACTGTGCGCCGGACTTCTTCATGATCTGGGCAATCCGCCCTTTGGCCATTTTGGAGAAACTACCATAGGAGACTGGTTCAAAGAGAATCTGGGGAAAATTTTTTATAAGGGGAATTCCCTGCGCAGCCATCTTACCGATTAAATGATTCATGATTTGGAACATTTTGAAGGAAATGCACAAGCTCTCCGGATACTTTTAAAATCTCGCTTCGGTTCGGAAACTAACCTGTCCGCAGCTGTCATCGGCGCGCTGGTAAAATACCCCAACGACTCCTTGTCCTTTGACGAGGGAAGTACAGATATTAAAAAGCACAAGCTTGGTTTCTATTCTGCCGAGGAACAGACATTTCTACAGATTTCCCGATTACTTGGCACAGTTAACGAAAATGATGAGATTTGCCGGCATCCTCTGACCTATTTACTGGAGGCGGCAGATGACATTGCTTATGCAACGGCTGATCTGGAAGATGCATTTAAAAAGAAGCTGTTTACTCTGGATCAATTTCTTGCATTCTATGAACAGTCCTATGAATATGACAGCAGCAATCCGGGTAAAAAGCCGGAATGCTTTACCTATGAGTTGCAGCAGGATCTGATAAAACGCCGTGGGGAGATACATTCCAGAGAGGGAGTGAATATTCCGGCTTTCGTGTCCCTGCTGTCCGGTGATAGGAAACCGCAAATCCGTTTTTAAGGAAACCGCCATTCCGGATATGGAAACCATTAACATATATTCCTTAGAATGTAAGCAT
>CAJTFE010000096.1:0-2106 GCA_910575725.1 Clostridia bacterium
GCGAGTTTACTCGCGTAATGCTTTATCTAAGCCATATACCTCACGCATTGATTTGTCATTCTGAGGATCAATGCTGGTGATGTTGATCATATAACTGTCATGAGCGATTCTGTCTATGATAGCATCAGCAAGGGGACTGTCGTCCCCGCCAAGCTGTTCATACCAGTCAGAATACTCATACTGGGAACAGAAGATGGTAGACGATTTCTTCCGCCTCCTGTGAAGGAGTTCGAAGATATCCCTCTGCTCCGTCTCTGTGGGTCTCAGGAGAAGCCATTCATCCAGGATCAGTACCACAGGATTGGCGTACTTGGCCATCATCTTCTTGTAGCTGCCGTCAGACCGTGCCATTTCCAAATCAATGAGCAGATCGGGCAAACGGACATACCTGGTGTTGAAATACTGTTTACATGCCTCCATGCCAAAGGCACAGGCCATGTAAGTCTTCCCGCAGCCTGTTGCACCGGTGATGAAAAGATTCCGGTGTTCAGCGATATACTCGCAGGTGGCAAGGCGTTTAATGAGCTCCCTGTTCAGCTTGCGCCCGGATGTGTAGTTGATATCCATAATGCTGGCATCAGGCTGGTCGAACGCGGCATTCCGGATCAGCCTCTTTAAACGATTGTTCTTGCGGCTGCTGAATTCGATATCCACCAGCATGCCAAAACGGTCGTCGAAGGGGACATCCCTTAGCTTAGGCTCATCCAGCTGGCTGCGGAATGCATCCGCCATTGAGGTGAGGCGCATTTCAATTAATTTATCAATCGTACTCTGATTGGTCATATGTATTTACCTCCGATAGTAATCGGCACCACGGGTGATGCCTTTTGATTTCTGTTTCGTGGTTCCGGATTCATTTTCGAATGAACCTGTCCTGTCAGCATCGGTTGCAAGAATGTTACTTATGCTCTTGTAACTGGGCGAAGCTGTAAAGGACAGCGCCTTCTTACAGGCGGCTTCCAGTCTGCTGTCTGAATATTTCTCGGCCAGTTTCAGGAGCCCCATACAACTCCGATAGGTCTGCTGTTCCACGGGTTTGGAGGTAAGTATTGCATTTACCACAGTGTACGTGTTTATGCCAATCCGCTCAGCCCATTTGCGGAAACGGTCGCCGTTCCATTCCAGATATCTCTGGTGCTCCTGCGGCATATGCTCCGTGATGGTGCTGTACTGTCCGGGACGCCCGGTAAGGCGGCGGTGGGAAGCGATGCGGTTATGGTTGTAAAAAATTTCAATTGTGTGTTCCGTTACCCGTACATCAACCTTCTTTTTGATGTATTCATATGGCACGGAGTATAACATTTTGTCTATACTTATGTGATAATTGAACTGGACGGTAGCCTGTCTCCAGTCTGCCAGTTCAAAGCGGGTAGCAGGCAGCGGTGTCAGAAATGGCTTTTCTTCCTCAAGAAACAAGCGGATCCGGCTGCCCTCTTTCTTTTGGAAGAGTTTGTGGTTGAACAGTTCCAGCTTCTCCTTTATCGCCCGGTTCAATTCGGCAAGGGAAAAGAACTGTTCATCCCGGAGGGCTGCGGTGATCCATGTGGATATCATCCCTACAGTTCCCTCCGCATTGGGCTTGTCCTTTGGGGTCCTGACACGTGCCGGGATGATGGCTGTTCCATAATGCTCCGCCATTTCCTGGTAGGTCTCATTAATCTGCTGGTCTTTCCAGCCGCCATTGTGGACAACGGCAGTCTTACAGTTATCCGGCACTAAGATTTTGGCAACGCCGCCAAAGTATTCATACATATGTACATGGGCAGAGATCCAGGATTTCTGCTTCATGTCCAGAAACGCTTCGACATATGCATACTGGCTGTAGGTCATGACACCGACAAAGACATAGGCTTTCAGGATCTCGCCTGTATCCGGGTCGATGACCGTGGCAGGGTCACCTGCCCAGTCAACCTCAACCTGCTCGCCGGGTTTCCGGCTGATATGCATGGTTGCGCGGTGTTTCTGCTCATCCTGCTGGATATGGTAGCAGAACTGGGAATACATGAGAGGTTCTTCGCCATTTGCACGGCAGTCCTCCATGTACTCAGTCCATAACAGTTTTTTGCTTACACCATTACGCAGAAGTTCCTTACGGATGTAAGCAAA
>CAJTFE010000096.1:2113-2497 GCA_910575725.1 Clostridia bacterium
ATCCGTTTATTGGATGCAATGGGTTTGTCTGCAGATGGGAATAGCTTTTCTGCAAGCACAGCATCGGTGTCGTTTGCATCAAGCGGCCAGGAAATGTTTAGCTCTTTGGCCTTCTTGAGGACACGATTAACCGTTTTCTTGGAGACACCACAGCTGTCAGCGATGCTCTGCTGGCTGAGACCGAGATTTGATAATCTCAGAATCTCTCGATACTTGGTCATGATAATGACCCTCCTTAGAATGTATTTACACCTTATGGCGCATGCTTACATTCTAAGGAATATATGTTAATGGTTTCCATATCCGGAATGGCGGTTTCCTTAAAAACGGATTTGCGGTTTCCTATCACCGGACAGCAGGGACACGAAAGCCGGAATATTCACT
>CAJTFE010000097.1 GCA_910575725.1 Clostridia bacterium
CAGGGTATTGCCAAGTTAAAACAAAATTGATGATGAATTATTGTCAAGTTCTTTTCGGATTGAAAAAACTTTCCTACTCCCCATCACCAATTCCAAGCAATAACTTATCAAAATCACTTTGATACAATTTATCCTGCATAATCCTATATTTCTCAAATTCACTCTCGGCAAAGCTTTTAGCAATCTCAGCAGATACTCTTCCCTTATCTTTCAATACTTCTTCTTCATTAAATTCAAGAAATACATCCAACTTTTTTGCCCAATCTTCCATAGTCATGGGAATCTGCCGTCTTGCCTGTCTCTCCGCATAGTCCAAATACATGTTAACAAACTGATTTAAGTCCTGCATTTCCTCTTTTGTCAAATAATTCTTCGCTATGCTGACATCCGCTTTCACTATTTTACCCCTTGGTGCATTCTTCCAAGTAGTCAGCCCCATATACTCTTTTCTATGATCTGCACGTTCTACAATCACCTCCGCAGCCGTATGATGATGAATGGCATAATGCAGCTTATTCTGGACCATAGCAAAAAAATCCTTTGAAGTTGCCGCCGTAGGAGAATAATCCACCGCTGTTGTATAGATATCTGTTATCTTTTGATAAAATTTCCTCTCGCTTGCACGAATCTCCCTGATTTCATCAAGTAAATGTTCAAAATATTCCTCGTCAAATATCTGTCCGTTTTCAAGACGCTTTTTATCCAACACATACCCCTGAACCGTAAAGGTCTTTAACACCTTTGTCGCCCACTGCCTGAATTGGGTTGCACGAATGGAATTAATTCGATAGCCTACGGAGATAATTGCGTCAAGATTATAAAATTTCATCCTATACTTTTTGCCATCGGAAGCAGTTGCCGAGGATTCCTCGGTAACTGCTTCTGTATCTAGCTCTCCGCTGGCAAAAATATTTTTTAAATGTAAACCAATATTGTCTGTTGAGCAATCAAAAAGCTGTGCCATGCTCTTTTGTGTAAGCCATACATCTTCATCATGTACTCTAACCTCAATGCTGTCTTCACTATTCTGTTTTGTAAAAACAAGAAAGTCCGTCGTACTATTTCTGATCTGCATTTTTTTATCCATAAAATCACCTAACCTTATTACGCCAACTTATCATTGACCTTATCCCTTAGTCTATAAAATTTTCTAACGAGATTAGAGCGCCAAAATTCTCTATTATTCTATCACAAACCTTGGTCTACAGAAACATAATTTTTTATCTCAAAAGCCTGAAAACCAGTATGTCTTTATTGGTGTAGTACTTAATGCAGTAAAAATTGCATACATATAATTCTACCTTCCTTCACCCTAACTGCTTCCTCTGTCTACGCAGAAATTCCACTCGATCTCTATCTTCCTGCCTTTATAAACATAAATTCTTTTTATAAAAACATCAGCCACTTCCTCCGTCAGCTTTTCTATATGGGAATACCGGATAATCTGTCTCATATCCGCCTCTGCTTTCTGGTATTCATCCTCAAGCCAATGAAGCCTTTTCGCAGCTTCTGCCTCTGCATCGGATAAAAGAGATAATCTCTCCTCCAGTTCTCCTGCCCTTTTCTGCCCTCATCCGCCTTTTCTCCGCTCCGTAATTCTCAAGGCGCTTTTCCAAAGCCCGGATGCCTGCTTTCTGAAAGGAATATAAATTGTCCTTCTGCCTCATAGCGTTTCCCCGAAGCATCAGCTCCTTATTCAACATCAAAAGTACGGTTTCTTCTAAGAGATCCGCATTCATATAGGTGCAGCACTCCGGTATCTGAAGAAGCGCATGCTTCCGGCACTCGAAATACCGGTGCTTATTTTTTTCCCGGATTGGCTTATAATTCAGGGAATATCCGCAGCCGCCGCAGTACAGTTTTCCGGTCAGCGGATGCTTCTCCCTGTTCCGTTTTGTAGAATGGCCCGGCCGAAATGTCGATACCTGCTCAAAGATTTCTTTGGAAATCAATGCCTCATGGCAGCCTGGTATGACTTTCCACTCTTCCCTAGGCACGGCGGTTCCGCTTCTGCTCCCTACGGACTTTCTGATGGTTTTTCCATAGGCCATTTTCCCAAGATAAAATCGGTTATTTAAGATACGCCGGATTGTCTGGCTGCTCCAGGTATAAATCCTTTTATCCGATGTCTCCCTGTCCGGCTTTCGGATCTGTGCTATGGCCGGTATCTGTTCTTCATAAAGCTGCTTTGCTATCTGCGTACTGCTTTTCCCCTCCATAGCCAGAGAAAAAATATAACGCACAATTTCCGCCTCTCTTTCATTCACCACAACCATATTCCTAGATTATTCACGGCACAGCCGTGAAAGTGTCTGAAAGCCACATAGTTGCTGTATTTTAACTGAATATTGCTTTTCACCTGTCAAGTGAATGAAAAAAGAGCATCCACTTGTGATAAAATTAAGGTGTCTAATCTCAAATAATACCAACAAAAG
>CAJTFE010000098.1 GCA_910575725.1 Clostridia bacterium
GAATTGGAATATATGCAGGAAAGAATAAAAAATTTAATTGAATCTATACCAGAGGCATTTGATAAAGATGATACGGTTTTATATATATATTAAAAGATAACGGAAAAGGCAGATGTAGATTAATACCAATGTTTTAAGTATTTGCCAAATCTTGGATATCTGGAGACGGAAAAATAGATCAAATTGGTGTAGAGAATGATTTTACCAATAACAAAATTTATAGAGATAGGAATGCCATTAAGTAAAGATGAATCAATAGCTTGTATGAAAAATTAATAACTGTTCATACAGATGGAAATCTACCTCTCTCAGATATGCCGGAGAAATGCAATATTATCTGAAGAACCAGACAAAATAAACTCAGCTGCAGGTAACTTAATGCTGGCATCTGGAAAAACCATAAGTAATTTTGGAAGTGCAGCCATAGAGACCGCAGAATCAAGGCATCAATTGTGGTTTGAAGGAGTGCAATTTGAAATTGGAAAATTAGCAGAAACTTATGGGAACAAGGCCGAGGTATTTATTATAAAATGGGTAATCATGGGGCAAAATTATGAAAATTATCATGCAAAAGAGAGATTTGAGAGTGGTGTATAAAAAAGAATGGAAAATGCGGAAAAAAACATTCATTATGATAGTTTTAATCCTTGTTTTAGCATGTTTTACTTTTTGGGGTAAATTATTGGGGAGAAGATATTATAAATAATTTTAAAATTAATGAAAAGATGTTGGAAAGTGTTTATGAATATGAAGTATTGAAGGATAGCTGTTATATTAGATTGCAAAAAGAACCAATTGACGCTTTCAATAATCAACATATGGAATTTCAAAATAAAATTAATCGTATGTTAAATTTGCAAGGTATATACAAGGATTGAAAACCAGCCATGCGGAGGCAGAAATAAGTGCCATAAAGAAAATGGTAACGAATACAAAGAAAATCGCATCAACGGGCAGTCAGAAGAAATACAAAAAACATCGAGTGAGAATGAAGAAACGCTGGATATAATTATAAAAAACCTGCTTGCCCAGATTGATGCTAATTTAGCAGAAGGCTGCCTTGGTTTGTGGAATGGTTACTCTCAAGAGATTAGATTAATGTATAAAATGAAATCAAATAAAGGGAATACGAACTATTATATGATTGAGATTGGATTGGATGGCTCAGTACGTGGATATATAAACGAAACCACAAAAGATGTTTATGAACGGTTTAAACAGATATCTATAAAAATGAGCTAGAGAACTTATTATTATGAAGGTAAAAGAATAAAGTCTAATTATGTACTTCAAAATGGAAATATATTTTTTGAATATTACGATTAACGGAGAACGATGCATTGAAAAAATATGATACTTTATTAAAAATTATCATAATAGCCCTCTGTATAGGGAGTGCTTTTTTCATACAATCAGTTGGTGATGATATTTTAGTGATGCATTTAAATAATACTTGCAGACAAATATATTTAAGAGCAGATGAAATCTTGAAAAAGGAGGCTGATGAAAGAGAGAGAATAGGAATGCAGTCGGATATTGCTATCAATAGATTGCTAGATCAAATTAATGCAAATATGTCAGAAGAGTACTGGCTATTTGAGACACAACGTAAAACCAAAGGACCGCTTTCTTTAGACATATATGTAGATGATATAGAGAACATAGAACATATTGTTGTTGTTCCATTAGACAAGGTGGCTTTTGTTAATGAAAAGGGTGATGAGTATTATTTTATCTATATTACAGAATATAATGTTTTAAATGGAAACATAAAAGAATTAGCAGCAACAGGGGGAAGATATCTGGATTCTTGGGACAACCTTCAAGCAACATTGAACGAGATGGAACGAATAAGGAAATGCACACTAAATTATGTGAAAACAATTGAAAATTATGAGTGGCCCCAGGCAAAACAGCCCAGATACAAGCTGGAAGATTTGCAGAGTACAAAAATATATCAAGACTTCGAGCTTTGTATAAATAAACAATTTTATTTCCCCACAGGGGCAGAAATATATCTGGGTTTGTGGAATGGCTATTCAAATAGAGTTCGGTTGATGTATAGAACATTGGGATCAGACGAAAAAATTCATTATTATAGTACAGAAATGAATCTGGATGGGCAGAGAT
>CAJTFE010000099.1 GCA_910575725.1 Clostridia bacterium
AATCAAGACTGGAACCGCTCATGCCGTGGTCAAAGACACTTCCAGCTGACTGCTACAGTAAGCGCCGCAAATAAGCGGCGCTTCAATTTATAGGGAGCGAAGGATTTGACGCTTACGGTGTATAGGCGGGAGGGGGATTTTAGGCTTCTGTAGACGGGCAGGGACGTAAAACGGGCAGCAATTCACTATGGAACTGCTGCCCGTTTGCATTTCGCTTTGTATTTCACCTCATTATGCATTTGCACACGAAATATTTTCTGCCTCTGCTAACTCTTGTTCTGTATACCCGAATGATATAATCTGCTCTTTCATAGCGCCTGCTCGAATCATTCTCGCAATCGCATCAAGCCGCTCCTTTTTTATTCCCTGCTCGATTCCCTGTTCAATTCCTTGTTCAATTCCTTGTTCAATTCCTTGCTCAATTCCTTCTTCAATTCCTATGGCTTTAATATTTTCCGACAGATTGCACATGGTCTGTATCCTCCCTTCCAGTTCAGCTGTCATTATCATTCCATATTTCTCTGTAAGTATACGTTTCTTTTCATCTATACTTGCTTGAGAGAGCAGCTTCTCCAGCATAGAAATCAATATATTCTGGGAATCTCCTAGATTCTTCCCACTTCTTACATTGATAACGATACCGCGTATTAAATCTATGTTGTATGGATTCATTTTATTTCCGAAAACACAATTTCTGCTAAGATTAATTTCCTCAATTGAATCGCCCTCTTCACTATTATCCATACAAATCCAGATGCTCCGGACTTTTTTCAAATTATCGTAGTCACTATGATAAAATTCCGTCTGTTTTTGTGCCGAAATCATCCTTGCCAGGTAAAATATGATTCTGTTTTCCAAATGATAGCCCAACTTACCGGGATCTGATGATTTTTGTGCTTCGATATTGATCAAAAACTTCATTTCCGTCTCTTTATGATATGCTGTAAAACGGATATCAAAGAAAATTTTTCCTTCTCCCGGAATATTATCCTCTGTGTTGTCTGCATTTACACGTCCCATATTCGACAGCCCTGCATCCAGCGGATGCGTCCCAATATCGATATGTGAGCCAATGCTGTTCATAATATCACCAACAGCCATATCCTTAAATTCCTGTACGGCATACTTTAAAATCCGTGCCAGTATTTGTTTATCTGCAAGTAGGAATTTTATATTCGTATCGTAGGTGCTTGAAGCATTTGCTGCCTCAATTGCCTGTGCCAGATTTGTATCTATCATCTTTTCTTCCTTTCCTTGCACTGTGGCACAAATCTCTTAATATCAAAGTTCTGTGATATTATTTTTTATTATACTTGGTTTTCTCTCTTCCTACAAGCCCCTTATAAAAAAGCTTCAATAAGTCTTTTGGCTTTTGGCTAAATCTTGAAAAATCTGCTATGAAAAATATAAAGTCTGAATCCTCTTCATTACTCAAATAACCTTTTAAATTTGTTTTAAAATAACATCCACTATCCTCTCACTGGCATGTCCATCTCCATACGGGTTCACCGCTTTTGCCATCGCCAGATACTTTTCCGGATCACTCAGCAATTCGCTGGCCAGTGCAAAGATATCCTCTTCCTCCACGCCGGCCACCTTCACTGTCCCGGCCTCCACAGCCTCTGGTCGTTCCGTTTCTGTCCGCATAACCAGAACCGGCTTTCCAAAAGAAGGCGCTTCCTCCTGCAGTCCTCCGGAATCCGTCATTACCATAAAACTCCGGGCAATCAGATTATGCATGTCCAGTACATCCAGCGGTTCCAGCAGTTCCACTTGGGAATTGTTACTTAAAATCTGATACACTGTTTCCCGTACAGCCGGATTCAAATGTACGGGGTAAACTACCTTTATATCCGGATACTTCTCCGTCAGCCCTTTGACAGCCCGGCAAATCTGTTTCAGCGGCTCACCGAGATTCTCCCTTCTATGGGCTGTAACAAGAATCACCCTATGCTTTGCATAATCCATTTCCTGCAAAACCGGATTGCTGAATTTATAATCATCCTTTACTGTGGTTTTAAATGCATCAATTACTGTATTGCCTGTAATAAATATATTTTTACTGACATTCTCTTTTAGCAGATTCTCT
>CAJTFE010000100.1 GCA_910575725.1 Clostridia bacterium
TCCTTTCTGCCGCGTCTGCGGCTGTCCGGCAAGCGGACAAAAGGCGGTCAGCATATGCCGCCGCACAAAAAAACCGCCCTCTGGTAAAGGCGGCTGTCCCCGCGCTGCGTAAGTTCTGCGGCGCGGCGGTATTCAGTTGTAAGGGGTGCGGCTCCTGCCGCTGTGTACTGCGCCGGAAAGTAGGGGCGCGTATCATGTAGCCGATATTGATATATGTGATTGCTTCCATTCCTCCTTTCGGTGTCCCGCTGTGCTGCCGGACGGGTATTATTCAGACTTGCGGGAAGTGAATAGCTTGCATAGCAAGGTGTTCGCTTCCCGCAAGTTCACAAAGGGGTAGCTGCCGCAAGGCAGCGTATCGGCGTTGTCCTTGTAGATTGCTTTTAGCTGTGACTGGCTCTGCATAAGTAATGCAAAGAGGGCGATTCCGGCAACCGCAAAGCGCAAAAAAAGCAGGAAACCTTGTTGCTGATTTCCTGCTCGGTGTGCCGTCCTCTGGCGGCGGTTATTCAGTTGTCAAAAGGCATGGAATGTGTAAACGATAGGCTCCTTGTATTCTTCTGTACAGGTCATGGAAATTTCCCCCTTTCCTCTACAAATGCGTGGATTGAAATTTGATTTTTATGATAGTAAAGGGCGGCAGCACTTTTTGCTGTCGCCCCTTAGCTGCCTATCAGCGAAAACAGTCGGGGCTGTCAACGGCGGGCGCAGCCCGTTCATCTTGCCGTTGACTGGCTCGGCTGGTTTTGCTATTTCATTCTCCGATTACCTTGTTGAACATTTTCCCTTTTTCGGTTATTAAGGAAATCCAGTAGATAACTGCAAGGAGAGATAATACCTCAATAGGAGAAAAGGACAATGTAGTATAGAATATTCCTGCGGCAACTGCGCCCTGTGCAATGCCAAAAGCAATGCAGACGGCAATCATTAAAACAAACGCTATGGCGTACACTCGTCTGGCTTTCAGTGCGTCCTTTCTCATTTGCAGGCTGGCACAGACTAATGTTCCTGCAATGATAAGTACCTCGATAATCGTTTCAATCATATCATTACCTCCATAATTTCTTCAGTCTTTCCGACCAACGCTATCATATCATATTTCTTGCTCAAAGTAAAGTATTTCATACATTATAAAACAAAAAAATTCAGCGGCATTTTGAAAGCAACCGCTGAATTTTTCGGTTATCGTCTATTCAATTCTTTTGTAAATCAGAATTGCAATAACCTCTACGGCAAGGACAATATCATAAATCCATTGAAAACAAAAGCCCATAGTAACGTAGTTAATTTCAATATTATCCAATATTTTACAAACAAAATTTACAAGAACGATAAATACAATCGTAGAAATAATGCTTGCTTTGCCGATAATAGACCGACCTCTTTCATCACGGGAAGATTTAACGAAAAACAATATGATTAGAACGATTGTAATTACTAATCCAAACCATGCGCCCACAATGAATAGTGTTGTGCTGTTGGCAATCTCATTTAATATTTCAATCATTTTTCGTCCTCCCAAAAATCAAATAATTCTTCAATCGAAACGTCAAATACTCTTGCAATAGCATAAGCCAACAGCATAGAGGGATTGTATCGGTTTCTTTCAAGCTGCATAATCGTTTGTCTTGAAACGCCCACCAAATCGGCAAGCTCTTGTTGTGTCATTCTTTTTGTGGCTCGATATATATGAATTTTACTGTCAAAGTGGTATTGATTCTTGTTCGCCACTGGCTCACCGCCTTTCTCCATTTTGTTTTCTCATGCGCTTGTAAGTATAACATATTTCTTGCATTTTGTGAAATAAAGATTTAGAAATATTTACGGAATAGCGGGCGGCTGCCTATCAAAATCTTTGCTTGTTACTTTACCGCACATGAGCATTCGCGCCCGGATTGTCGTTGCCGTAGCCCTCCATCAGATTGATTACGCCCCAGATACCAAGCCCGGCTCCAAGTGCTACAACAAGGGTCTGCAAAACGTCTACTGCGCTATTGAAAAATGCCATAAATATATCCTTTCTGCCGCGT
>CAJTFE010000101.1 GCA_910575725.1 Clostridia bacterium
TAAAGGATAATTCCCGATTATTGATAAATTGATAAGTAGTTAGGGAGCAAAACCAAGAGAGATTTGATATGAATAATTATGAAAATCACTTTTTTTTAAAGCCTATTACAAAGTCGACAGATGAAGATTACATAAAAGCTTTGCAAATTTACGTAGAGGAGACTCCAAAAGAAATCCGAACAAATACCAATGAAATATCTCACTGGTTAGATAAAAAGAGAACAACTAAATCTTTTGAAATTATGGTATTTGTTCTATTTTTAGATGATGTTTTGATAGGATTTTCTCAATTGACTTATATTAGAAGTCAGCAAATTGTTATTTGGGATTATATTTCACTTAAGTCACCATACAGAAAAAACTCTGTATTTCTAATTTTTTTAAGTATGATGCAAAATTATCTTGTTGCTGCTAATAAGGAGATTACTTATTACTTGGCTGAAATTGGTAACAAAGATAATGGTGAACATATTGATCGTGAAAGCGCATTCTACAAGCGAATTATTTGTCTGGAAGGTTATGGACAAGTAATGAGTAAATACTATAATTTTCCATTAGGACTTGATAACTGTGAAAGTGAATTTGAATCTTTAATGTACCTAAAGACAAATGATAATATTTCATATATTAGCAAAGAAACATTTATGAATATTGTCCATGCAATATGTTATGAATATTATTATGTTTGGTATTCAGAGTTTATTAATAATGATGAAGTACATTTATACAAAGCGAAACTTGATAAATATTATTCTTCCATAGAAAAGTACAATTGCGAAGCTGTGCATATTAATATTAATTATATACAATGCCCTTTATTTTTTTCAGGTACAGCCAATAAGACATCTGGTACGGTTCCTTCTAAAAAGAGAAAACGCTATGCACAAGTTCCGTTTTTGTTGCTTGCTATTATTATTACACCTATCATTTTGGCAGTTATGTACAATGCAATATTTCCACTTTTAAATATTGATTTTAATAACATCAGTACTTTTATTAGTGGGATAATAGCTACTCTTGTATCCTATTTTGCAATTAAGTTAGGCAGTAATAAATAATTCACTTCTTATTGCCTAGTAAAATTAAATTTCCAGAATATTTGCGAAGTATTGGAATATATCGGAATAATATATCTAATACTGCATATTTTGCTGCTTTATTTTCATTTTTATTGTAGTAATAAGCAAGCGAACTAAGAATATGGAACGGGTAAACTGTATTAACGGCTATATTATTGTTGCGCAATATATTTGTGATATAATTTAATGAATAAACCCACATCTTATGGGATTGGTTAAAATATTGAGTTGAAACAATTGAAGCATTAGCCTTAAAAGCTTCAGTATCTTTGAATTCAAAACTATAACTATTTTCAAACTCTAATATTAATATACCATTCTTTTTTAAAACTCTTGCAATTTCATTAAGTGCTATTATGGCATCACAATAATTGATAACACTACCTACACAAATAACAATATCGAAACTTGAATCATTAAAGGGCATTTGTTCTATATTGCTTACATAATGACGTTTGAAGTTTTTGATTTTATTTTCAGCAATATCAACATGGCACATATCATTGCACAAGCCGTAATCGTTTCCACCAGAACCAGCATTTAGGATTTCACAGCTTTCAAAACGAAATTGATGGATGAATTTTTTTATTTCTTTTTGATTATACTCGTGCCATTTATCGTTTGTTGGCCATACACACTCAACTTCTTCATAGAATTTTTGTATTTTTGCTCCATCTAACTTATCCATATGTTTTAAATACCTTTATTTTCCTAATTATATTGTATGATTATAAATCACAATTTAAGTTTCTACATATTCTCTAACCACTTATCAATTATCAATAATCGGGAATTATCCTTTA
>CAJTFE010000102.1 GCA_910575725.1 Clostridia bacterium
ACTGCTCTGAACTCTGTCACGGGGATTTTATGCCCTTTTGACGGGTTAATTGAGTGATGTTATGGTTGCAAGGATCAATTTTCAGATTCATGGTACAGTTATCAGTTCAAATACTGTTCCGTGAATAATTCAGGCTTAATATTAACTGTCGTTTCATTCATACATAAAAAGCTAACAAACCTAAATGTTTACGGTTAGAGGGAAGTAATTTCAGATTGGGCGGTATAGCCCCAATTACAAGGGCTGTACCGTCTTTTCGAGTTCCTATGCGCCTTGCCGTTTCGGCTGCGTGGCAGAAAGAAAATTGATTTCCCCTACAAAGTTGAAAACA
This sequence comes from Clostridia bacterium, assembly GCA_910575725.1. Classification (GTDB taxonomy): domain Bacteria; phylum Bacillota; class Clostridia; order Lachnospirales; family Lachnospiraceae; genus Laedolimicola. The sequence continues at coordinate 332 of CAJTFE010000102.1, forward strand.
ATATCCACTTTCTGTACCCGTTTCCCGTCCACCTTTTCCGGCGCATGGACTATGATTTTCTTGATAAATTCATTGACGATTGTGGGGGTGAGTTCCTTTATCCCCACATATTTGCGGATAATCGCGGCGAAGCTGTCAAAATCGCTTTTGTTCTGTTCGTAGGTATTGACTTCCTGCTGGTCTGCCTTGACCTTTTCTTCCAGTTCCCGCTGTTCCGCTTCATATTCTGCGGACAGCTTCAAAAACCTGTCATGACTGATTGTTCCGCTTATGTCGTCCTCATAAATCCGCTTGAAGATACGGTCAAGTTCCGCTATCCGCTTCCTCGCCTGTCCGACCTCACGTTTCCTGCGCTTCATTTCCTTTTCTGTTTCAGCGGAGCGTTGCTGATACATCATTTCATGGAAAGCCATGATGTCATCAAAGAAAAGGGCAGTCACGTCAAATATCCTGCTCCATACGATTTGCTTCAACACTTCCTCGCGGATAAAGTGAGCCGTACAGCTTCCCGTATTGCTCTTGTACTTTGCACAGCGGTAATGGTCTTGTGAACCGTTAAAACTTTTACAAGTAGCGAAATGTAGCTTACTCCCACAGTCCGCACAATATACCAAGCCGGAAAACAACCCCTGTCTGTCCGCTTTTGTGGGGCGGCGTTTGTTCGCTCTTAGTTCTTGTATCCGTTCAAAAACAGCGTCCTCTACAATCGCTTCATGGGTATTATAGAAAATTGCCTGCTGTTCTTTTGTGGTTGGAATCCGCTTCTTTAATTTGTGGGATTTGGAATAGCTTTTGAAATTTACGGTATGTCCGCAATAGTCCATACGTTCCAAAATGCCGACAATCGTGCTGTCTTTCCAGTTGTACGGATTTTCGGGAAGTGCTTTCCCCTTTTTCTCGGCATAGTAGGCTTTGGCAGTCGGTACTTTATCTTTCTTGAGGATTTTTGCTATCTGCATAGGGCCTTTCCCGCCGATACATAAATCAAAAATGCGTTTCACCACAGCAGCGGCTTCCTCGTCCACAATCCATAGCTTTTTGTCCGCAGGGCTTACCATGTAGCCGTAAGGCGGCTTTGTCAGATGTTCCCCCGCCTGTCCTTGCGCCCGTTTGATTGCCCGTACTTTTTTACTTGTATCTTTGGCGTAAAAATCATTGAACACAGGTTATTGGGGAAAGGGAAAGCAAACAGGCAAAAATCCAGTATTCATGCGGGTTTGCGGCGAGATGGCTCTCAAAAGCTAACCTCACAAAAGACAGATTATTGCACAATCACATATCGTTTCTAAGGGAGAATGTTGATTCCGGTCACATTCTCCCTTTTTTCATACCAAGAAACGAGGTGATTATCTTGAACACGCAAATCATCGCCATCGCCAACCAAAAGGGAGGTGTGGGTTATGAAAAGTAAGTTATTATGCAAAGTTGAGCCTACACTTTTGCTGATTTTATAGGGTATAGGCTCTTTTGAACTTTGCATAATCAGGGGTAAACCTTTACAAAGATTT
>CAJTFE010000103.1 GCA_910575725.1 Clostridia bacterium
TGGACAGAAGTTATCCTTTCCCGGTCCAGGGCCAGAAAGAAAATGCAGCACCCGGAATCAGCCCCCCTGTACCGCTATATATGCAAAACTGTCCCCTTTGACTTTATCTCGGACAACTCTCCGGAATACCATATGCGGCTGCGTGTGGTTCGTTTTCAGATAGCGGAAGGGGTTTTTGAGAATATCCTTACCAATCTCCCCTCGGATGAATTTTCATTGGAAGAGATAAAGCGACTTTACTATCTCCGGTGGGGCCAGGAAACTTCTTTCCGTGATTTGAAGCATACAATCGGAACCGCAAACTTTCATTCCAAGTCTCCGGAATACATCGAGTTCGAGATTCTTAGCCGGATGACCCTGTATAATTTTTGCACGATTATAACCATGGAGGTTCCCATAGAAAAGAGAACGGAGAAATGGGAATATCAAGTCAATTTGTCTATGGCAATAAAAATATGCTTTGCATTCCTTTCAGACCATGTGGGTNGATCAGCTTATAGAACTTCTGACAGCTAACAGAATCCTCATATCATCACAATATATGGCTGATTTATGGCAGGGTTCCTCTGACAAGCCTTGTTTAACTTAATGACATTGGTTCAGAGGTCAGCTTGTGATAAATAAACCGATGGTGTAGACTAATCTTAGTCGAAACCATCGGTTTTCTTTATCCAAATATCTCGGATACTCTGTTATATAAATTTGATTCTTCGTTTTGGCGTATCTGAATAAGCATGCTCATGCATTCACAGAGATACTCGATGGACTCGAATCCCCTGAATGACACAGCCTGCTGCTGCTTGCGCTTATATCCTCTAAGCAGACGCTCCGCTTCATTGTTTGTAGCCGGAACTCTGTGATCATGCAGGAACAGAAGGTGATTGGACATGTATCCTTCCATCCTAAGATACAGGTTGTATCCGTCCTTATAATACTCACTTGCCGGAATGTATTCGTATTCCTCCTTCGCCTTTTTCAGTATTGCACGGCAGCGTTCCTCAAACTCCCCCACCTTTTCGGGATCGGGAGGCGCTCCCTCCGGCAGGCTGTTCCGGTAATGAATCGTTTCCTGTATCAGAGCACGCATTTCCTTGTTCCAGGTCCGGTCAGCTTCATTATCTATGCTGTCCTTCAGATAGCGGAGGACATGCGCAAGACACTCCTGGTGTTGTGCACCATAGTTATAAAAGGTTTTCTCATGATCGTGAACCAGGATTCCCTGGTAATCTTCGACCTGGGTGCCTTTTACTCCTTCGTACCCTTTTTTCCTTCGTGCAAAATACATCGCTTTTCCATCCGGGGCAGCGCATACAAATACATAGGCATTTTTCCCGTTTTCCCTTGCGTTGGTACAATCCGTATGAAGGACGGGGCTAAGCAGCAGATCGGCAAACGTCGCTTTTCGTTCCTGTTCCGTTTTTTTGGCAAATTCCCTGCCAAGCTTATTAACCATGCCCTTGGATATGCTGAGCCTGCCATCAGTCAAATCGGAAAGGAATTTCCTGCTTTTGTCGATGGAAGTGCAGCAGTCGTTATTCAACAGAAACAGGAAGGCCTTGACGCTTCCACCATAATTCACCTCGTCCACAACGCCGGGAGGAAACTCCGCATGGATCCGCTCGCCGGTTTTGGAATTATAATACACATCTGCGTGGTATTCCGTGACCTCCAGTATCGTACGTATGTTGACCAGCTGTTTCACGATCGTTTTTGAAGTCTTTTTGAAATCCGGATCTTCCAGCACTTCCC
>CAJTFE010000104.1 GCA_910575725.1 Clostridia bacterium
TCGGGAGATGATGATATCGAGAAAAAATGTGGGTAAAATAAACGAGAAGAAGGGTCTAAAAGTTCCAGACTAAAAATTTAGGCAAAGCAAAAACCTCGAAAATCAATGTTTTTCAAGGTTTTCTGAGAGGCGACAACCAGATTTGAACTGGTGATCAGGGTGTTGCAGACGTAAGCCACTACTTCTTCAAACCCTTATTTTATCACAGTTTCAGCCGCCTGCCGCCTCATGTGACCACTTTATCGCCACCTTATCGCGAAAAGGCCACTTTATCGCTCAAACACAAGGAAATTATAACATTTTCACCCGCATAATTCAATGGATTTATACGGGTGGATTCTGTTATGACAGATTTTTTCCTACAATATTAACAGGAGGCCACTATGGACTATCAATTAGAAATCAAACAGACCGTGGATTATCCCCGGTGCCGCATCTACCGGGAATTCATCCGCACACTCATGGAGGATAGGAACATCCGTACAAACGGAAGCTCCTATCTTTTTTATTACATGACACTCTGCTCCTACGCAAACTTCCGTTCTTCCTATCAGAGGCTGGATGGCATTTCCTATCTGGTCGGTCCCGGAGAATGGATCTGCAGGACTTCAGAGCTGTCCGACTGGTTCCGCACAAGGTTCCAGCACCAGGCGCTTTCCATCCTTGATTTTCTTCAGGAGCAGAACTACATAACCTATACCCGGCTCGGCAGGGGGCACCTGATCAAATTCTGCATCACCGGATGGAAAAAGCATAATACCGCTCTTGATTACAACTACCCATGTCTGAAGGATGTGGGCTTTTTCTTTTTCCCGGTTGCCGCTGTCCATGAGCTGATCAGCATGGGCAGATGCTCGGAAATGGATATTGTACTGGATCTCTGGGTACACGCCATCTACAACGACAGCCAGGTCCAGGGCTCTGAACTCGGCCCCGTGGTCTATTTCCGCAACTGCACCGGCAATCCGCTGACCAGCTGCAGCGACCTTTCCCTGCGCTGGGGCATCTCGAAAGCGACTGCCAGCCGGATACTCAATAAGCTGCAGGAGAAGGAATATCTTTCCTTGGTTTCCTTTACCGGGCGGCATGGAAGTGTGATCTATCTGTGCAGTTACTTGTCTACCATGTTCAATATCAGTGACGTCATGATCGACAAAGAGGAGGTTTCCATGACATTCCAGGTTCCTGTCCATATTACAGAGAATGCTTCCATTCCAGAAAATACTGCTGTCAGAGAAGAGCAGATTTACATAGCGGAGGAGCCGGATACCGCTTCATCCCTGTCCGGTAGCGTTTCAAAATCCCACATCTGCCAGGTCATCCGAAAAACGGCGGAAATCCTTGCAGCACGAGGGCACTGAAAAACTCCCACTTTTTTGTTGGGAGTTTTCTTATCTCTATATAAACAGCATCTGTGTACAAATTTGCTCCAAAGCATGCAAGGAAAAGCGTTTCCTTACTGCATAACCGGCTCCGTCAGTCTCGTGATTCTCTTGACATTTGCCACAAATGCTGTGATATACATTTGCAGTTCCATGGCAAACAGCCCTCTCGAATCCGCTCTGCGTAATCCGTGGGCTTCTTTTAATTCCCCATTCTTTTCTTCAATCCGATGCCGAATCTTCATCCGTTCCCTGAAATATTCACTCTCCTCAAATTTTAGTCTTTCCAGGTTCTTTTCGCTTGCCTGGGTAATGCTGTAACTTCGTTCCTTTGATTTCCCTCTCCCTACACGGC
>CAJTFE010000105.1 GCA_910575725.1 Clostridia bacterium
TTATCAATAATCGGGAATTATCCTTTATTAATATCCATTTAATTTAAACAAAGCCTTAAAACCACTACATATCCCACTAGACACGACAGTCCCTATTAAGCTAAAATACATAATAAAAAACAAGGAAGTCCCCCAAAATGAAAAAACCAAGCAAAACCGCCCTAATATCCTGCTCCAACGCCCAGCCCCGTGCGAACAGCGAAAAGTTAACCGTTTTAAAAACCACTCTTTCATCTCTAGGCCTGCTCCCCGTCTTCGGAGACTGCATCTACGAAAGGGAATCCGTCTTTAGCGGTACGGCAAAAGAGCGAGCCGAGAGCCTGATGAGCTTTTACCGTGATCCAGAGATCCGGGCAATTTTTGATATCTCTGGAGGAGACATTGCCAACGAGATTCTGCCCTATCTGGACTATGATGTAATCGCCAAAAGCAATGCAGTATTCTGGGGCTACAGCGATCTGACAACAGTCATAAACGCAATCTTTACAAAAACCGGAAAGCAATCCGTACTCTACCAAGTCCGAAACCTTATCTCTTTACACGCCAAGGAGCAGAAAGCCAATTTTTCCGCAAGCTTCTTAGAAGGAAAGCCGGATTTATTTTCGTTCCATTATGAAATGATTCAAAAAGATTCCATGGAGGGCACAGTAGTGGGCGGAAATATCCGCTGCCTTTTGAAGCTGGCAGGCACCCCGTACTGGCCGGATATGAACGGGAAAATCCTGCTTTTGGAAAGTCTCGGCGGCCTTGTTCCCCAGATGACAGCCTATCTGAATCAGCTAAAACAGATGGGTGTATTTGAACAGATCAATGGAATCCTTCTTGGAACCTTTACAAAGATGGAAGAGGAAAAAACTTACCCGTCTATGCCAGAGCTGGTAAAGCGTTATGCAGGAAAAGAACTGCCCATTGCCAAGACAAATGAAATCGGCCACAATACCAATGCAAAGGCAATTGTAATCGGACAGAAGATGAATTTCACAAAATTTTCATAATTCTATTATTGACAATCCAACATATGGGTATTAGTATATAGCGTAATATATATTTGGTATATACTACGCTATATATTTTTGCGCTCAGGACTTTAAAGGAGGTGACAGCCCCATGCAAAGAGAGCCCAACACCATCAATAAACAGCTCAAAATGATTCAAAAAACCTTTGAAGAAAGAAGAAACAAACATTTATCAAAATACAATCTTACCTCATCCCAGCAGGAAATTCTTTTTTACCTGGGCTTCCACGAGGGAGAGCCGATTCATCAGCGTGAGATAGAAAAATGGTTCCGTCTAAAGAATCCAACCGTCACAGGCATCTTGAACCGGCTGGAGGAAAAGGGATTTATCGTGCGGAAAACGAAAGAAAACGACAAGCGCTTTCGTATGATAGAGCTGACGGAAAAAAGCCGCTGCCTGATGCAGGAGATGTGTGAGGAAATGTGGCAGATGGACGATAAAATCTACAGCTGTATGACAGCAGAAGAACGCAGCCAGCTCTCCGGCCTTTTAGAGCGGATTTTAAACAGTTTGTCAGAACTAGAATAAAATTACGAAACTGGGATATTACGGAACTTTAAATAGTCCAGCTAAGAAATGTCAAGTGCTTTTGAAAAATAATTTCTGCTGGACGGTAAAGCTGCAAAGGCGCACGAGAGGAACTTTTATGAGTGCTTTTTCGAATAAAAGTTTCTCTCATTACCGGTGTG
>CAJTFE010000106.1 GCA_910575725.1 Clostridia bacterium
CATGGTTATAATCCACCTTTCTGCGAAAGGCACCAATGGGGTTATGAAACTCATTTGTGGCTTTCACTCTTCAAATTTTCCTGATATATTATCGTTGTAAGGCTGACACACTACACAACACGTGGAGGTGAGTGGCGGGGCTGTATAGCGGCAACCTCGTATGGTTATATGTGTCGGTCATCCGTTAAGGCATCAATGAATGGCGCATTCCCGTAGCCCGTAAACTTATCTCTTCCAAAGTCGACTCGATTTTGCCGGATGGCCAGTCCCTGTCAGCTTGCAACTATAAATCTCAGGAGGTTATTTTCTTGGCTTTTAAAATCTTTCGTAAAAACTGTTGTGGGCTTGATGTCCACAAAACATGGATCTATGCCTGCATCGGGATTACCGACACAAACGGCCGAACTGAGTATAAGCAGGCTCGTTTCTCGTCCTTCTCCAAAGGGCTTAAGGAACTGGCTGACTGGCTTGCAAAATACCGCTGTTTTGAAGTTTGTATGGAATCTTCCGGTAAGTATTGGATCCCTGTTTTCAATATCCTGGAAAAAGCAGGGCTCTTTGTCACCCTTGCCCATCCCAAATACACCAAACCGCAAAAAGGAAACAAGACAGACCGTAAGGATGCCAAATGGATCTGTGACCTCTTCATGTGTGACATGATCAAACCTTCCTTTATTCCGCCTGCTGACATCCGCCATCTGCGGGATCTGGTACGCTACCGGTTCAAGCTCACCTGTATGATTACTGGCGAGAAGAACCGTGCGCAGAACTGTCTTACCGTATCCAACCTCAAGCTGGATGATGTCTTCAGTGACGTTTTTGGAAAGTCCTCCCGTTCCATCACGGAACAAATACTTGCCCATCCTGGGGAAACTTTTGATGTGGCACCTTTTGTTGACAGACGGTGCAAGACTCCGATTGGAGAAATCCAGGCTGCCATTGATGGAGCTGTTTCTCCTGAACAGGCTGTCAAACTCCGTCAGTGCCTGGACCACATAGACGAACTGGAGATGCATATAGAAAAAGTGCAACAGGAAATCCTTCGTCTCAGTGATAAATACCAGGCCGCCCTTGATTTGGTCCGTACCGTTCCGGGCTTTGACAAAAATCCTATGACTGCAATCCAGATCCTTTCTGAAATCGGTGGTGATATGTCTGTCTTCCCCACAGCAAAACACCTCGTTTCATGGGCAGGATGCTGTCCCCGTAACGACCAGAGTGCCGGCAAAATCAAATCCACTCGGATTTCCCGTGCTGGTTCTTATTTTAAACCAGTTCTGGTGCAGGTTGCAAGTGCTTTGACAAGATCAAAGGACCATCCTGAAATCACCAATCGTTACAGGCGTATAAAAGCACGTCGTGGTCACAAGAAAGCCATCATCGCTGTCTGCCGTATGCTCCTGACCGCTATCTGGCACATACTCTCAGATTTAAAGCCCTATACACCAGACGGCTTCGTTGAACCACGTCCTGCGGAAAAGTCAAAGGTACTGACTACTGCGCAGGCACTTAGCTTGTTGAAGCAACGGGGATATGTTATCTCCGATTCTGCTCCGGTTCTAAATTAGGTGTTGTGTCTATATTCATTTTTTCGAAGCCACCACATGATGGCTTGTTTGTGGCGCAATTCACTTTCTCTCTAACCGCTACCTCTCAGTTTCAAACTT
>CAJTFE010000107.1 GCA_910575725.1 Clostridia bacterium
AAAAATGCGCAGCGGCCCAGGAGGCCGTCCAGCTTCGTAACCATCTCTGCGTCCGCTCCCTTCTGAGGGCCGTACACGGCGCTGGCCCCTATGGGGCCGCAGAGGGGATTCGTCACGTCGCAGGCAACGCGGAAGGTGCATTCCTTCAGTTCCTCCATGACATGCTCCGCTTTGATTTTATGGAGTACCGAAAGGCCTTCCCCTCCGAAGGGCACCTGATTTCCTTCTTTGTCCAGCATTTCGAATCCCAGCGCCTGCAGCATCCCGATTCCGCCGTCGTTGGTCGCGCTTCCGCCGATTCCGACAATGAAATGGCGGCATCCCTTTTCGATCGCATCTCGGATCATCTCTCCCACGCCGTAAGTTGTTGTTTTCATGGGATTGCGCTTTTCCGGCTCTACCAGCGTAATTCCTGCCGCCGAAGCCATCTCCAGGACAGCCGTCTTTCCATCGGGGAGAATGCCGTAAGAGGCTGGCTGCGGTTCTCCCAGAGGCCCCGTCACGCTTAAGCTCTGCCAGGTTCCTTTAAGCCCTGAGGTCAGAGCCTCCGCCGTCCCTTCGCCGCCGTCGGCCAGGGGGCTTATCCGGATCTCCGCATCCGGGTATACTTTTTTGATGCCCTCTGCTATGGTACTGCCTGCTTCTAAGGAAGAAAGACTTCCCTTTAGTGAATCAATCGCAATTACAACTCTCATACCTGTTTTATATTCTCCCTTCCGGCTCCGTCTCCCGGCCGCTGTCAGCAAATCAGGCGGACGCATCAGACGTCCGCCCTGCTTACTGCCTGCAATGGCCTGTCTAACATTTTGTAAAGTACATAGAGATCCCCTGTCCCCCTCCGATGCACATACTGATCATAGCATCTTTTTTATCCGTCCGCAATAATTCATACAATACTTTCACAGTCAGTATAGCCCCGGTTGCCCCGATAGGATGACCGATGGAAATTCCGCCTCCATAGATATTCACCTTATTCTTGTCAAGCCCCAGATCCCGGCTCACCGCATAAGCCTGGCTGGCAAAGGCCTCATTGATCTCGAACATATCAATCTCTTTCAGATTCAGCCTAAGCCTGTCTGCAAGCTTCTCACTGGAAAACTTCGGGGAATACCCCATAAGCTCCGCGTCAAAGCCTGCCACTGCAAAGCCTTCTATCTTAAGCTTCGGCGTTACCCCCAGCTCCTTTGCCTTCTCTGCCGACATCACCACCACGGCAGCCGCGCCGTCATTTAAGCTGGAGGAGTTTCCTGCCGTCACCGTGCCGTCCTTTACAAAGCAGGGCTTAAGCTTTGCCAGCTTCTCCATGGTCTGTCCGTCCCTGGGGCCTTCGTCCGTATCAAATACCGTGACATTGCCCTTCCGGTCTTTCAGCTCTACCGGAAGAATCTCTTCCTTAAACTTCCCGGCCTTGATAGCGGCGCAGGCCTTCTGATGGCTTTCCAGGGCAAACTGATCCTGCTCTTCCCTTGTCACATGATACTTCTCAGCCACATTTTCCGCCGTCACCCCGTTATGATTGCCGTCTAAGGGCCAGGTCAGAATGTCAATCACCCCGTCCTCGAAGCTCTTGTGCCCCATCCTTGCGCCCCACCGGGCATCCTTTA
>CAJTFE010000108.1 GCA_910575725.1 Clostridia bacterium
CTACATCTGCCTTTTCCGTTATCTTTTAATATATATATAAAACCGTATCATCTTTATCAAATGCCTCTGGTATAGATTCAATTAAATTTTTTATTCTTTCCTGCATATATTCCAATTCCCTTTCCATAAGATTTTGCAGCGCCCAGTTTTTTATGGCTTCCAACTCTTTTAGGACATCTTCTATCTGACTTTTTTTGAAACAACTATTCTCTTTAAAAATTTTCACATTCGTATCTTTTATCGCTTTTTCCCAATAAGTATTAAAGAAATCTGTAGTAGCGATACTAATAGTTAAATCAATTGTTCCATCTAAATTTCCTTCTCTATTCACGCTGATTGACATATTCTATTACCCTCCAAACGTAGCATCAAAATTAAACTCAGGATATAAATTTGAAAGCTTATCTAACTGTACTTGCACTGCATTTCTTAACTCAGGCGTATCTGCATCAATTCTAAATATATAATTTTTTATCTCTTTTAAAGCCTCTGCATCTGGTAAGCTGAAAGAATATTTGCTTGATAAACTAAATTCATCTTGCATAAGTGCATCAATCCGATTTTTTCCCTTTTTATATATTTGCTTTTCTGCCCACTGCATTTCTGTCTGTGGATAGTCTGGATTTTCCATATACAATTTTGAAGCATTCTTATCTTCATATATTATGCCATTTTTGAGATCAACTTCGTCCAATTCTGTATTAATCTCTCCATGTATATTTACTTCCTTGTATATCCCAGATTTCTCTTCTAATAGCTTTTCTAACTGTTCCTCATGAAATGCCCCGTCGCTTTCAGCATTCTCCTTCAGTTTCTCTCCAAAAGCGCTAATTGCACCTCCTATGGCAGTCCCCGCAATAGTTCCTAAACCGCCGACAGTTGCCGCGCCCTCTATGACTGCGCTTCCTCCGCCTACGATCTGTCCTACAGATGAACCGCCTCCTATACCGTTAAACAGCAGATACAGATCTAATGCAGTTCCAAAATCGCTTATGGTTTTTCCGGCTGCCTGAATTAGACCGCCTGCAACGGAACTTATTTTATCTCCTACTATCTGGCCTGCCAGATAATATTCCATTTCCCCCAGCTTGCTGCCTATTGTATAGCCCATAAGCTGTGACATGAAATACATGCCATTGCTTAAGCTGTTCATTGGTCCGGCCTGTATTGACCCTCCGGCCCACTGCTAATAGAAATAAATGGATTGTCTCACATCATTTTCACAGATATAAGCTTAAATCTTTCATATATTTCTTCCGTAACTTCATTTACAAAATTACATCTCTGCCCATCCAGATTCATTTCTGTACTATAATAATGAATTTTTTCGTCTGATCCCAATGTTCTATACATCAACCGAACTCTATTTGAATAGCCATTCCACA
>CAJTFE010000109.1 GCA_910575725.1 Clostridia bacterium
GGGATGGTCAAGAGGGAAACGTGCCGCATCCTACAGCACGCTCTTGTAGATAGTATTTGACACTTGAGAATTAAATTTGACGTTTTTGTGCGGGAGACAGGAACTTTAGTTTGCTGGGCTACAATACAGCAGGAAGAAACCGCCAAGACCGCCGGACAGGAACAGGACACCGCCCAATTAACAGAATTACAGCAAAAGGCGGTAGACACAGCAAAAGGATATGAAAAGCTGTCTATGCAGGAACGGATTGGCATTATCGCACAGTCATTCGGCTGCACGTCCGGCAGGATTGGAACGTCCCCCTGTACCGGGAAATGGCGTGGAACAAGCGACATTTCTATCAAGTTTGACAATGGCACTTCCCTCTTTATCGGCAACCACAGGACACCGCAAGCAAAAACCGCAAAGGTACAGAATGAATGTATCAACAGTGCGTTGGTACGGTATAACCCGGAGATTATCAAGGCAACAAAGGAAGCCGCCACCAGCGCACTTAGGAAGCGGGAAGCAAAGGACAATGAGATTGCAGCACAGAAAGGCTTGAAGCCCTACACCCTGCTCAATGTGGAATTTAATGACGGCACGGACGAGAAAAGCAGCGGGCATATGGGGTGGTATTATGTGACGTTAGCCGTTGGCGGTAAAATCCACTCCCACATAGAAACCGGGCTGAATTATGCCATACTGGACGGGAAAGTAAGCGAAATGCCGACAAAGGAAGATTATTTTGTGGCAGGGGCATTGAAAGAAAGTGACGTTGACTATGTTTTCAACAACACAGGCTTTTCCTCAACCTCTAGCCTGTATTCGCTGCCCGTCCGTGATGAAGTGCGGGAACGTGCGGAAAAGACGCTTGCGGAGCGCAGCGAAGCACAGCAGGCAGCCCCGGAAGCGAAAACCATTTATTACGCAATCAATGAGGGAGCTGCCCGCCGTGCAAATGACGTAAACAGCTTTTACGACTATAAGCCCGGCAGCGCAACCGCAGAATACAGACAAATGGTAGACAAAGCCGTGGAGATTGCGGAACACCAGAAAAAGCGTGTAGACCCCATGTACCATGAAAAGATTGACAGCCTTGTTGACACCTACTGTCGGACGGCGAATTGAGGGAGACGCAAATGACGAATTATTTTTCCAACCTTTATCCAATTGACTGCGCAGTGCTGTCTGTAAATGCACAATCCTACCGAAAATATGGCACGCTGCCAGAGCATGAATTCCTTCCTGAAATATAAAAGGCCATGGATCCCA
>CAJTFE010000110.1 GCA_910575725.1 Clostridia bacterium
GGATAACTTTCTGATAAATAAAGCGGACAGAAAAACTATAAACATCATTTTTCTGTCCGCTTTATTTATCCACATATAAAAAATTTAAATTTCGTCACTTTTCACAATCGTCAAATGTAGGGAGTGAACCAATGTCATTAAGTTAAGCTGATTGAAAAAATCTTATCCTATGGTCTAACTCAAATTTATCAATAAATTTCTCAAAAAGTGGTTGACACAGAGCCTAAAATGTGCGGCCGCTCTCGCTGCTGATTATATTTTAAGAGGCGGCGAGAGCGGCCCTTGAAATTGAAGACAAAACTATTATTTCAATTTCAAGGTACTTATATGTCATTTCCTCAAAAGGTCAAGTCCACTCTTTGGGCGATCGTGGACAACATGGCCTGCAACACTGCCTGCTTCGTTAAAAAACCAAAAAAGGACTTTACCCGTAACCGTAAGCTGGGCTTTGCTCAACTCATCCGTTTCTTTCTCTCTATGGAAGGCGGCTGCATCAACCACGAACTATTGAAATATTTTTATTTCCTTCCCGATGAAATCCCCTCTGCTTCCTCCTTCATCCAACAGCGGGCCAAGCTCCTTCCCGAAGCTTTCCGACATGTCCTCACGCAGTTTAACCTTCGTTTCCCGGCAAAAGGGCTTTGGGGCAAGTATTCCCTCATTGCCGTAGACGGCTGTGAATTTAACATTGCCCGGAACCCTGGGGACCCTTCCACCTTCCATCCTACAAGCGGAAGGTCTAAAAGAGGCTTCAACTCTCTCCATACCATTTCTCTGTATGACCTGCTTTCCAAGAGGTTTTTGGATGTGGTTCTCCAGCCGGGAAAACTCAAAAATGAATTTCACGCTATCTGCCAGCTCATTGACCGCTATATTTATGGCGGTTTCCCAATCTTCGTGGCTGACAGGGGGTTTTCCAGCTATAACGTCTTTGCACATGCCATTGAAAAAGGCTGTTTCTTTGCCATCCGCACCAAAGACATCAACATAAAACGTCTCCTTGCAGCCGACAGCCTGACGGACCGGATGGATGGACAGAAGTTATCCTTTCCCGGTCCAGGGCCAGAAAGAAAATGCAGCACCCGGAATCAGCCCCCCTGTACCGCTATATATGCAAAACTGTCCCCTTTGACTTTATCTCGGACAAC
>CAJTFE010000111.1 GCA_910575725.1 Clostridia bacterium
TTATGGAAAAAAAGTGATTATTCTTCTGGATGAGTATGATACCCCTATGCAGGAAGCCTATGTAAACGGATACTGGGAGGAGCTGGTTTCCTTTACCAGAAGCATGTTTAATTCAACTTTTAAGACAAATCCCCATCTGGATCGGGCCATTATGACAGGCATTACAAGGGTGAGCAGGGAATCTATCTTTTCAGATTTAAATAATCTGAAGGTAGTTACAACAACCTCCGCTGAGTATGCGGATTGCTTCGGATTTACGGAAGAAGAGGTTTTTGCAGCCTTGGATGAATTTGGAATGTCTGATAAAATGCAGGAAGTAAAAAGCTGGTATGACGGATTTATCTTTGGAACCCATACAGATATCTATAATCCTTGGTCGATTCTGAATTATCTGGATACCGGAAAGCTGGATACCTACTGGGCCAATTCCAGCTCCAACAGCCTGGTAGGAAAGCTGCTCAGGGAAAGCGGCACGGATATCAAGCAGGATTTTGAAGCCCTTATTTCCGGCCAGTCAATCATAGCCCAGATAGACGAACAGATTGTGTACGGGGAGCTGGACGGAAGCGCAGAAGGAATCTTCAGCCTTCTGCTGGCCAGCGGTTATCTAAAGGTACTGCGATACGGCGAGTACAACAATGAAGATGTGGACGAATTGGACTATGAACTGTGTCTGACAAACCGGGAAGTAAGAAAGATGTTCCGCGTCATGGTAAAAAGCTGGTTCCGCAAAAGCCGGAAGGAGTATAACGGATTTATCCAGGCATTACTGGAGGATGACGTGAAGGGGATGAACTTCTACATTAATAAGGTAGCTCTAGCAACCTTCAGTATTTTCGACGCCGGAAACAAGCCTTCAGAAGCCGCGGAGCCGGAACGCTTTTACCACGGCTTTGTGCTGGGGCTGCTGGTGGAACTGTCCGACCGCTATACCGTAAGCTCTAACCGTGAAAGCGGCTTTGGCCGGTATGATGTGATGATGGAGCCAAAGGGAGACGACGACGCAGTCATTCTGGAGTTCAAAGTACAGGATCCGGAGGATGAGAAGGACTTGTCCGATAC
>CAJTFE010000112.1 GCA_910575725.1 Clostridia bacterium
TGTATGAATGGATGAAAAAGCGGCAGCTTGAAGCCCATGTGAATCAGTGTGATGAAACGCCTTTAGAGGTAATCCATGACGGCAGGCCTGCCGGGAGCAAGAGTTATATGTGGGTTCATCTCACTGGCGAACTCAGTCCTGTGCCGAAGATCATTATATATGAATACCAGAAGACAAGGCACAGCGACCACCCCAAAGAGTATTATAAAGATTTTACCGGATTCCTCATGACGGACGGTCTGGAACAGTACCATAAACTGGAACGGGATCTGGAAGGGGTGACAAACGCGAACTGCATGGCACATGCAAGGCGCCATTTTGCCAATGCCATCAAAGCACTCGGCAAAGGGAACCAGAAAGCAGTCCGGTCATCCATTGCATACAAGGCGCTCGTAAGAATCGGAGCCATCTATGATCTGGAGGGAGCGCTGAAAGACCTGACCCCGGAAGAACGTTTAAAAGAACGACAGGCCTCAATCAAACCGCTGGTTGAGGAGTTCTTTGCGTGGATCCGTGAAACACTGGCTGACCAGAAAGTCCTGCCGAAAGGAGAAACAGCCAAAGGATTAAACTATTGTCTGAATCAGGAGAAATATCTCAAAGTATTTCTCACGGATGGAGAAGTACCGATTGACGATTCAGCCAGTGAACGGGCCCTGAGAAATTTTACAATCGGACGCAAGAACTGGGTAACGATAAATACAGTACGGGGAGCACAGGCAAGTGCCATTATCTACAGCCTTACCGAAACCGCCCGTGCGAACGATCTAAATATTTATTATTATGTGAGACATCTATTGACAGAGCTGCCCCAACTCATCTATGCAAATGGAAAGATAGAAGAATCAAGACTGGAACCGCTCATGCCGTGGTCAAAGACACTTCCAGCTGACTGCTACAGTAAGCGCCGCAAATAAGCGGCGCTTCAATTTATAGGGAGCGAAGGATTTGACGCTTAC
>CAJTFE010000113.1 GCA_910575725.1 Clostridia bacterium
CCTATCCAGATGGGGATTTGTCTTAAAGGTGGAATTAAACATACTTCTGGTAAAGGAAACCAGCTCCTCCCAGTATCCGTTTACATAGGCTTCCTGCATAGGAGTATCATACTCATCCAGAAGAATAATCACCTTTTTATGATAATATTTATACAAAAATCTTGATAATTGGTGAAGAGCCATTGTGGCCGTAACCTCCGGCATGCCTTTAGAAACGCTGCGAAAATCTTCTTTTTCCTCAGATAACAGAGCATCGCCCTCCAGCAAAAAATTATACTCATAATACAGATTCGTAAGAATCTGATTGATTCTCTGCACGGTCGACTCATAGCTGCTTTCCTTTACATTGGCAAATGAAAGGCTAATCACCGGGTAAGTTCCCTGCAGTTTCCTGTACTTTTCATCCTCCCAGATAGAAAGTCTTTCAAACAGATCTCCTCGCCCGGTATATTTTATGGAAAAGAACTGCTCAGTCATGCTCATAGTTAGCGTCTTTCCAAAGCGCCTGGGACGGGTAATCAGCGTCACCATATCCTGATTTTCCCACCACTCCTTGATAAACTTGGTTTTATCAATATAAAAATTATCATTTGTAATCAGTTGTTCAAAATTCTGATATCCGATTCCTACGGTTCTTGCCATCTTTGCACCATCCTTTCCTGTGCTTTTTACTGTATACCAGTATTGACAAAAATAATTGAAAAATGATTCGTTGCTCTCAGTATAACAACTTCAGGCTGTTGATTCAATGGTTATTCGTTATTTGAATTCACTTGTACTCAACAGTGGTGTGTAAACAGCAGCTTGGCAGATTCCATCTACTTAAGTGTACTTTACCGGACAACAGCCGGCAGTCCGCAGAGGCACTTATGAGGCATCCGAATCATAACTACCATAACTTTTAAGGGGAAAAGGATGTTCCCTGCAATGATCAAGGAGGAAAA
>CAJTFE010000114.1 GCA_910575725.1 Clostridia bacterium
GAAGCTGGAACTGTTCAACCACAAACTCTTCCAAAAGAAAGAGGGCAGCCGGATCCGCTTGTTTCTTGAGGAAGAAAAGCCATTTCTGACACCGCTGCCTGCTACCCACTTTGAACTGGCAGACTGGAGACAGGCTACCGTCCAGTTCAAAGTTAGCAACCCCCATTTCAAATGGGGGTTTAGATTTTACCCCTCCGGGGATTATTACTGGTTCCGCCAGAGGCGGGATTTTGCAGTACCATTATTTCTGGTTGCCCTCCTATGTAGGGCTCACTACTTTCTTCCGTCCTCTAGTTTATCATTCTCTTCTTGTTCCTGAATGTATCTGCGTACTGTCTCTTCATTCACATTTCCCACTGTTGAAACGTAATATCCTCTTGCCCAGAAATGTCTATCCCCATATTTACTTCGATACTCTGGGTGTCTGTCAAACAACATCAGTGTACTTTTACCTTTTAGGTATGACATAAATTCCGAAACACACATTTTGGGCGGTATCGCCACATACATGTGAATATGATCCACACATACTTTCCCATCGATTAACTGTACCTGTTTCATCTCACATAGTTTCTTAATAATTTCCACTATGTCTCTTTTTGTTTCTCCATACATAATTTTTCTACGATATTTTGGAATAAACACTATATGATACGTGCAATTCCAACGAGTATGTTGTATACTTTGATTATCCATTTTGGATACCTCCTATGTTTTGATATGGCCTGCGAAACCAATATCATTGTAACATAGGAGGATTTTTTTACTCTAGGTAACGCTACGGCTTTGCCTCGGCCCCCATTTCAAATGGGGGATATAGATACGATTTCATTATCACATAAGTATAGACAAAATGTTATACTCCGTGCCATATGAATACATCAAAAAGAAGGTTGATGTACGGGTAACGGAACACACAATTGAAATTTTTTACAACCA
>CAJTFE010000115.1 GCA_910575725.1 Clostridia bacterium
AAGAGTGGTGGTGTATTCAAAGGAAGCGTTCATGTGGTCAGCCCTTCTTTAAGGAGTCAAGAATTCTGTTCATCAGCGCCGATAATTCACCGTTGTGTTCCTGCTGGGCCTTAATGATGCGTTCCTGCTGCCTGATGATTTCATTTTTGGCCTGGACTTCCTCTTCGAGACAGGCAACAGCCTTGTTAAGCAGGACGATTTCATCTTCCATGTTTTTCATTCTCTCAATCCTCCGTTTTCATAAGGTAATTATACTATAGATGCCCTCAAAATGCGAATTTCCGTATTTGAGGGCATGGTCAATTTGACGGTGGATAATTTTAAAAAACGAGTAAATATCAGGTGAAAAAGAGGGCAAGGAAGCATGCCTGGGACGAAACGGAAGACAGAAATGTGGATAACTTTCTGATAAATAAAGCGGACAGAAAAACTATAAACATCATTTTTCTGTCCGCTTTATTTATCCACATATAAAAAATTTAAATTTCGTCACTTTTCACAATCGTCAAATGTAGGGAGTGAACAGTAACTATCCGATGTGTACCTAAACCATCTGATGACTATCATTGTTTCCGTTTTCCTCCGTGGTTACAGGGGGAAAACTGTAGATTTCGCCGAAGAAAGTAACCAGCACAGAACCACAACCGCCTATTTCCTGAACCACGGCAAGTGGAATGATTCCGCTCTCCAGGATACTTTGAAAAATGCCGTCATACAGGTTATTTATCAGGAAGCGCAACGCTTAGGACAGCCTGTTTTC
>CAJTFE010000116.1 GCA_910575725.1 Clostridia bacterium
CATATGGGCTGTTCCTGGTGATTCATGCCATCCGTGAATGGGAGGAGATGTCATGGCGTGAACATGCCAATGATCGAACCTGCCTGTTCAGTGATTTTTTTCCTGGAGAGTTTTCGATGGAGTATTTCCAAAGGATAGCTGACCGGATCAAGGATGATTTTAAGCCCCTTTCAGACCATCCGGAACTGATCGATTTGGGCGGTTTTCCTTTGCAGATGGCATATGCCTACAAAAATCAGGACGCTTTGTTGATTCTGGTGCAGGAGCCGGTCTGCTTTATGCTGCTGACAAAGGCAGCTGCAGGGAGCGGCTTGCTTGAAAAGGTTCAGGAACAGACAGGCCTGGCTTTTCATGTGGGATTTTAGGGACAAGCCGGCAGGACAGAAAAATGAGAAAGCTGGCAGGGAGCAGATGATGAAAAAAAATAACAAAACAGGAAAACGGCTGCGGCTGACCCCTCTGATATTGGGAGGCTATGCTGCATTTCTGGGTTTTGGTCTGATCGTGATCGGACTTGCTGAAATGAAAGAAGTGAGCGGCATTGTCCGGCTCCTGTTTGGGATTGGCATGGCGGGCTTTGGCTTGCTGGGGATATGGGACGGAGTGCGTGATCTGGTGAGGCCGGATAAAAAAAAGGAGCAGGCATCAGACAGCCAGTTTATCCTTACGGACACATCCGGAAACAGGACGTCCAATGTTACGGCGGAGGTTTTACAAAAACAGATGGAAAGCCTGATGGGAAGTGATA
>CAJTFE010000117.1 GCA_910575725.1 Clostridia bacterium
CATATGGGCTGTTCCTGGTGATTCATGCCATCCGTGAATGGGAGGAGATGTCATGGCGTGAACATGCCAATGATCGAACCTGCCTGTTCAGTGATTTTTTTCTGGAGAGTTTTCGATGGAGTATTTCCAAAGGATAGCTGACCGGATCAAGGATGATTTTAAGCCCCTTTCAGACCATCCGGAACTGATCGATTTGGGCGGTTTTCCTTTGCAGATGGCATATGCCTACAAAAATCAGGACGCTTTGTTGATTCTGGGGCAGGAGCCGGTCTGCTTTATGCTGCTGACAAAGGCAGCTGCAGGGAGCGGCTTGCTTGAAAAGGTTCAGGAACAGACAGGCCTGGCTTTTCATGTGGGATTTTAGGGACAAGCCGGCAGGACAGAAAAATGAGAAAGCTGGCAGGGAGCAGATGATGAAAAAAAATAACAAAACAGGAAAACGGCTGCGGCTGACCCCTCTGATATTGGGAGGCTATGCTGCATTTCTGGGTTTTGGTCTGATCGTGATCGGACTTGCTGAAATGAAAGAAGTGATCGGCATTGTCCGGCTCCTGATTGGGATTGGCATGGCGGGCTTTGGCTTGCTGGGGATATGGGACGGAGTGCGTGATCTGGTGAGGCCGGATAAAAAAAAGGAGCAGGCACCAGACAGCCAGTTTATCCTTACGGACACATCCGGAAACAGGACGTCCAATGTTACGGCGGAGGTTTTACAAAAACAGATGGAAAGCCTGATGGGAAGTGATA
>CAJTFE010000118.1 GCA_910575725.1 Clostridia bacterium
ATATCTGGTGGCGATACGTTTAGGGGGCACACCCGTACCCATCCCGAACACGATGGTTAAGCCTTAAGCGGCCGATGGTACTATATTGGAGACGATATGGGAGAGCAGGTGGCTGCCAGATTATCAAAAGAAAACAACTCGCAAGAGTGTTTATATAGATACAGACATATCTGAATGGATGGAAAAAATGATGAAATCTGTGTCAAAAGATATGTTAACCCTACCAGCAGGGAAGTGCTGTTCTATATAACTGGTTTTAACCAGTGATTAGAGATTTTAAGTAATTAAGATTTCTAATGACTGATTAAAATTTCAGTCAACATTGCACCTTGAAAACTATATACTGAAAATATCTAAGTCAGATTCAATCGAAAGAAAGAATCTGAACAAGACATCCGAGGTGATTATCCTTAAGATAGAAATATCAAGAGAATAGTCATTAGAAGAAGAAAACTTCTTAAAAAAATAACCCTATGACCAAACGTGCAACGCTATGCACGGGCAGAGAGCGGAAAGGGAATGGGAAGAATCAAGAATCTTCCTGCCATACTGCCGCTGTCTGAATGGTCAAGCATAAAGAGCGCAGGGTGGATGCCTTGGCACTAAGAGCCGATGAAAGACGTGATAAGCTGCGAAAAGCTTCGGGGAGGAGCAAATATCCAATGATCCGGAGAT
>CAJTFE010000119.1 GCA_910575725.1 Clostridia bacterium
ACCGATGGAAATTCCGCCTCCATAGATATTCACCTTATTCTTGTCAAGCCCCAGATCCCGGCTCACCGCATAAGCCTGGCTGGCAAAGGCCTCATTGATCTCAAACATATCAATCTCTTTCAGATTCAGCCCAAGCCTGTCTGCAAGCTTCTCACTGGAGAGCTTCGGGGAATACCCCATAAGCTCCGCGTCAAAGCCTGCCACTGCAAAGCCTTCTATCTTAAGCTTCGGCGTTACCCCCAGCTCCTTTGCCTTCTCTGCCGACATCACCACCACGGCAGCCGCGCCGTCATTTAAGCTGGAGGAGTTTCCTGCCGTCACCGTGCCGTCCTTTACAAAACACGGGCGAAGCTTTGCCAGCTTCTCTATGGTCTGACCGTCCCTGGGGCCTTCGTCCGTATCAAATACCGTGACATTGCCCTTCCGGTCTTTCAGCTCTACCGGAAGAATCTCCTCCTTAAACTTCCCGGCCTTGATAGCGGCGCAGGCCTTCTGATGGCTTTCCAGGGCAAACTGATCCTGCTCTTCCCTTGTCACATGATACTTCTCAGCCACATTCTCCGCCGTCACCCCGTTATGATTGCCGTCTAAGGGCCAGGTCAGAATGTCAATCACCCCGTCCTCGAAGCTCTTGTGCCCCATCCTTGCGCCCCACCGGGCATCCTTTACATA
>CAJTFE010000120.1 GCA_910575725.1 Clostridia bacterium
ATATCTGGTGGCGATACGTTTAGGGGGCACACCCGTACCCATCCCGAACACGATGGTTAAGCCTTAAGCGGCCGATGGTACTATATTGGAGACGATATGGGAGAGCAGGTGGCTGCCAGATTATCAAAAGAGAACAGCTCGAGAGAGTGTTTGATAGAAAGCAAGAGGGCTTATAGCTCAGCCGGTTAGAGCGCACGCCTGATAAGCGTGAGGTCGGTGGTTCGAGTCCACTTAAGCCCATAGGATTTGAGAATTAAAAAGAAGATTGTCAAATCCAATGACTGGAAGGAAAGACCCGCACCAGTCGGAAAGAAACGAATAGAGTTCCTTTCGTGGGGGTGTAGCTCAGTTGGGAGAGCACCTGCCTTGCAAGCAGGGGGTCAAGAGTTCGAATCTCTCCATCTCCATTTACACGAAGGCAATGAGAAGTGCAAAATTTGGAAAGCATGGCTGCGTCGTGCTCACACGTAAGCAGACAGGGTTTTCAAATTTTATAGGGCGAAGCCCGTGAGCGAGAGGCCGCAGGGCGGACTCGAGCGGCACTTCGGACTATCGTGTAGCCATGTACCTTGAAAACTATATACTGAAAATATCTAAGTCAGATTCAATCGAAAGAGAGAATCTGAACAAGACATCCGAGGTGATTATCCTTAAGATAGAGATATCAA
>CAJTFE010000121.1 GCA_910575725.1 Clostridia bacterium
GCAGAACCGGATCCGTGGCAGGGATCTGCTTTTTCCTGCCGTGTCCCGGATGTCCCGGCTGGGCGCCCGGCTTACGGCCGCTTTTTTCCCGGCCGTTGGAGATCTTCTTGCGGCGGAGCGTTTTGGAAGAAGGGATGGAGGAATTTTCATAATCCCGGTTGATTTGCGCCCTCAGCTTCAAGTTCCTGCCCTTTTCCTCTTCCAGCGCCGTTTCCAGCCCATAGATCTTATGGCGCTGCCGGGTTGCCTTGTCCAGTGCGGCGTCTCTCTGTCTTTCTGCCTTTATGGCACGCCTTTCCATTCGTTCCAATTCTTTTCGCAAGGCCGACAGCTTTCGCTCGCATTCCTTTTGAAGTTCTTCAAATATCTCAAACCATTGATTGCGGACGGAAACGGTTTCACTGCGGGCACGTGAAAGCTCGTCCTTCAATTTCCGGATTTCCCGTTCCAAAGAACGTAATTCTTTCAGGTATTCCTCCTGCATGCGGACATATATTTCACCGGATTTGAAAGCGCATATCTGTGCGTTGGCCGCTTTCAGCCTGTATTCAAGAGTGGTGGTGTATTCAAAGGAAGCGTTCATGTGGTCAGCCCTTCTTTAAGGAGTCAAGAATTCTGTTCATCAGCGCCGATAATTCACCGTTGTGTTCCTG
>CAJTFE010000122.1 GCA_910575725.1 Clostridia bacterium
GTATACCTCCGTAAAGGTAATGGACAGTTTTATCCGGAAAGGGTTTTATACGATCGGAGCGCTGAAGACCAACCGGGTCATCTATCCATGCGGGATCCGTCAGAAAGTCAGTGAGTTTGCCCTTCATTTGAGAAAAACAGACCGTGCTGTCAGCCTTGTGACCGTTGGCGGCCGTGAATTCTATGTGTACCGCTACGAAGGAGAACTCAATGATATTCCAAACGCGGTGGTTATTATCAGCTATCCCCGGGAATCTTTTGGAGATCCGAAAGCGCTGAGGGTATTTATATCCACAAATGCCGGAATATCCACACAGGAAATCCTTGACACATATACAGAACGGTGGGCAATCGAATTATTTTTCCGTCAGAGCAAAAACAGACTCGCGCTGGACAAATATCAGATCCGCTCACGGCAGGGAATCGAGCGGTACTGGCTGATTATGTCATTGGTTCATTACATGTGCTGTATGTATTCCGGGAAATACAATACCTTCGAGGAAGGATACTGGTATTTTCAAGATCAAGTCAAAACAGAGCGAATCGGTAATCTGCACCAGTTCATAAAAAATGGTGCGTCACTTGAAGCTGTTTTGAAATTGGTAGGGTAGTTTTGTGCAAATTTCTATATTTGCTCATTTATAG
>CAJTFE010000123.1 GCA_910575725.1 Clostridia bacterium
CGTTTTGTGTGTTACAATTCATTTTAGATACCTCTCTGTTCAATAAGATTTTCACTAACCTGCAAGTCAGTAATCTTATTTTACTCTGAGGTATTTTTTTCTCAACCTTCTTTCTTGGAATTCCCTATACTTGAATTATACAGGAAGCTCCTATAGTAAACATATTAAATTCATCTCCGGTTACATTTGTTAACTGACGTAAATCATTCATCGAAACTGATTTCTTACGAACAAAAGCTGTGTCACCAGAATTGCTTAATAGATTAAGAAGTTCTCTTTGTCTATTATTTAAAGATGATTCTGGACTTAATTGTCCAAAATTCCAACCACTTTCTCCAGTATTAATTAAAATATCCCCTTTAGCTCCGTTTTCATCCCTAGCCCTTATACCATTTTCTACTGTTCCCCCAGCTCTCATAGCATACAGCCCACCATCCATAACAGCCGTAAACAAACCACTCCGGATGCACTGTGCCCAGTCTATTTCTCCATTCTCATTCAGCAGCTTTTGCGTAATAGCCTCTCCTGCAAACCCTTCCGCAAATCCGCTTCCCATCGTAGCTAACAGCCCCGCATCCGCCAGCATTAAGGTTGACGCCCCGGAAAAGATTCCCACGATGCTTCCCGCCAACGCACGGCGAA
>CAJTFE010000124.1 GCA_910575725.1 Clostridia bacterium
TGATACCGGTACAGATACTCCGACAGCTTCTGAAGGGCCATGGACGCCTCAACATCCCCCATATCTTCCCGGACGCTGTCAAAGAACCGCCTGTCGGCCTCTGTCAAGACATCCTTGTCCCTTAGATAATAGTGCCTTGCATAAAGCCCTGTCAGTATCTGATTGATTCTTCTGCGGACATCTTGATAGTTACTCTCTTTGATTTCCGCAAAGCTTAAGAATATCACCGGATAAGTTCCCTGAAGCTTCCGGTACTTCTCTTCCTCCCAGATGGCAAGCCCCTCAAACAGTTCGCCCTGCCCTGCATACTCTGTGGAAAAAAACCGCTCCAGGGTATTCATCATCAGTGTCTTTCCAAAACGTCTGGGACGGGTAATCAAGGTAACGTCATCCCTGTTCTCCCACCACTCCTTGATAAATCCCGTCTTATCCACGTAAAAACAATTATTTTCTCTTATTTTCTCAAAGCTCTGAAGTCCGATTCCTACGGTTCTTGCCATCCTTTTGCCTCCCTATTTAGTCAAGTCTTTTTTCCTTGATTTTCAAGGAATTTTTAGTTACATATCTCAGATGAATGAGCCACGATGATGGACATTTCTCTGTATCTGGTAC
>CAJTFE010000125.1 GCA_910575725.1 Clostridia bacterium
ATGGCAAGAACCGTAGGAATCGGACTTCAGAGCTTTGAGAAAATAAGAGAAAATAATTGTTTTTACGTGGATAAGACGGGATTTATCAAGGAGTGGTGGGAGAACAGGGATGACGTTACCTTGATTACCCGTCCCAGACGTTTTGGGAAAACACTGACTATGAGCATGACAGAACAGTTTTTTTCTGTAAAATACGCAGGAAGGGGAGAGCTGTTTGAAGGCCTTGCCATCTGGGAGGAGGAGAAGTACCGGAAGCTCCAGGGAACTTATCCGGTAATCTTTTTAAGCTTTGCAGATGTAAAAAGCAGTGATTTTTACAATATGCGGATGATGATGTGTGAACTGATTGCCCGGGAATATGCGAGAAACGCATTTTTGCTGGAGGGTTCCTGTCTGACAGAGGAGGAAAAGGCTTCCTTTTTAAGAAAGACAAAGGATATGGGGGATGTAGACGCGGTGCTGGCAGTGAACCAGCTGACGGAATATTTGTCCCGTTATTATGGGAAAAAGGTGATTCTTCTTTTGGACGAATACGATACGCCCATGCAGGAGGCTTATATAAGCGGATACTGGGATGAGGCGGTAAGCTTTATCCGGAGCCTGTTCAA
>CAJTFE010000126.1 GCA_910575725.1 Clostridia bacterium
GAAAAAAATCACTGAACAGGCAGGTTCGATCATTGGCATGTTCACGCCATGACATCTCCTCCCATTCACGGATGGCATGAATCACCAGGAACAGCCCATATGCGTCCGGGGCATGGTTAAACCTGGGTTCATGTTCCAGCTTATGAATGTTCAAGGAAGCGTGGAGCAAAGGGATATTCCGCTTTTTCCAGTATTTCTGATACGCTGCCGCTGCCGCCAGGATCTCATCCTCTGAATAACATTTCCATTTTTTCAAGCCCTCCATATGCTTCGGGCTGATAAACTGCCGGAGTATCCTCAGTTCCTTTTCAATTGCATACATCGTTTTCACCTTTTAAACAGGCCCGCTTCCTGCATTTCCCTTTCTTTATCCTCCACCCGTTTCCTGCCCTGTCCGTTCTATGACCTCATATTCATGGCTTTCTTCATTTTCGTCAATGTTTCTCATATAAAAACCGGTATCTTCTTCAAACATTACATGAATCGGGAGATGATGATATCGAGAAAAAATGTGGGTAAAATAAACGAGAAGAAGGGTCTAAAAGTTCCAGACTAAAAATTTAGGCAAAGCAAAAACCTCGAAAA
>CAJTFE010000127.1 GCA_910575725.1 Clostridia bacterium
AGGGTATTGCCAAGTTAAAACAAAATTGATGATGAATTATTGTCAAGTTCTTTTCGGATTGAAAAAACTTTCCTACTCCCCATCACCAATTCCAAGCAATAACTTATCAAAATCATTTTGATACAGTTTATCCTGCATTATTCTGTATTTTTCAAATTCACTCTCGGCAAAGCTTTTAGCAATCTCAGCAGATACTCTTCAACATAGATATCATAAAGTTCCATATCCTGCTGTTCATGGATAAAGGCTCTGATCAGCTCCCTCTGATTTCCAACGCTGTTGCTTTCCGCTTTTCTGTCGTATGGCATAGAGGTATACCCGGAGGGTGTTTCCGCTTTCCTGCCGTATGGCATAGAGGTATACCCGGAGGGTGTTTCCGCTTTCCTGCCGTATGGCATAGATACACCCTCAGAGGGATGCCGCAGCAGCATCATTGTCGTCCCTTGAAAGACGCAGGTACATAGCTGCTAGTAGTCCGTATCGGAAATCCTTGTGCATATTTCCGGTCTATTTCTCCGATAGCACAGGTCAAAAAGCCTCGCCGTAGCACCACTACGTCTGCGTTTTTTGACCTGCACTCTCG
>CAJTFE010000128.1 GCA_910575725.1 Clostridia bacterium
TTTTCGAGGGCACTGAAAAACTCCCATTTTTTAGCGGGAGTTTTTCTTTCTTCTATAATACAATGTCAGAGATTATGATTCACTAAAAAACATAGGCCGTTTTATCATCCGGCCAGTGCAATCAACTTCGTTATTCTCTTAATATTTGCCGCGAATGCCGTAAAATACATTTGCATTTGCACTTCCATAGCAAACAATCCCACTGAATCTGCTCTGCCTAATCCGTGGGCTTCTTTTAATTCCCCATTCTTTTCTTCAATCCGGTGCCGGATCTTCAGGCGTTCCTGAAATTTTTCGCTTGCTTCAAATTCCAGCCTGCTCCGGTTCTTTTCGCTTGCTTGAGTAATACTATAGCTGTGGGTTTTTCCCTTCCCTACTTTACACTGTCCTTTTAGCGGGCACTTATCCGCAGCAGCCGCGACCGCAGGATTTGTTTTCGCTATTAACGTTACGCTTATCCCTGCAATCAGCCTTTCCTCCGTCATTGCCAGATGGTTTTTGTACCCATAAAATGTACTC
>CAJTFE010000129.1 GCA_910575725.1 Clostridia bacterium
TTATATGCAGAATTGATTGCTGAGAATGGAAAGAAGTTATAGTATAAATTAGAATAACTAATATATTGGTTATATTTTTCGTAGAGGAACTTGCTCTACGAAAAATATAATTATTAACTGGGGAGATATGGATTTTTATTTAATTATTTGGAATATAATTTTGAACTTTCGAGATAAAAATCTTTGTTACTATTGAAATAAATATAGAAATTTTAGATTTATATGAATATATTCTATTGAAAATCTTTGCTAATAACTCTTTTTCCTTCGTAGAGCAAGTTCCTCTACGAAATTTTTTGTAAAAATTAGATTCATATTTACTTTGGAGTGCTATGCCTAGATTATTCACGGCACAGCCGTGAAAGTGTCTGAAAGCCACATAGTTGCTGTATTTTAACTGAATATTGCTTTTCACCTGTCAAGTGAATGAAAAAAGAGCATCCACTTGTGATAAAATTAAGGTGTCTAATCTCAAATAATACCAACAAAAGGAGCCCTTTATGAGTATTG
>CAJTFE010000130.1 GCA_910575725.1 Clostridia bacterium
TCGGGAGATGATGATATCGAGAAAAAATGTGGGTAAAATAAACGAGAAGAAGGGTCTAAAAGTTCCAGACTAAAAATTTAGGCAAAGCAAAAACCTCGAAAAATCAATGTTTTTCAAGGTTTTCTGAGAGGCGACAACCAGATTTGAACTGGTGATCAGGGTGTTGCAGACCCACGCCTTACCACTTGGCTATGTCGCCATACACTTATTATATTCTAACAAAAACTTTTTGATACGTCAATATCAAAAATGACTCCTACGGGAATCGAACCCGTGTTACCGCCGTGAAAGGGCGATGTCTTAACCGCTTGACCAAGGAGCCTTGTTCCTTCCGGCCCTTGGGCCTTACGCTGAATAAAAAATATTTTCTTCATTCAATACGGAAACTCCCCGAGTTGGGCTCGAACCAACAACCCCGCGGTTAACAGCCGCGTGCTCTACCATTGAGCTATCGAGGATTACTTCTTCTTTTTCTCTTCAGATATATTCTATGC
>CAJTFE010000131.1 GCA_910575725.1 Clostridia bacterium
CTTTCTGACGGATCCCGCATGGATAGATGACCCGGTTGGTCTTCAGCGCTCCGATCGTATAAAACCCTTTCCGGATAAAACTGTCCATTACCTTTACGGAGGTATACTAGCTGTCGCAAAGGAAATAGGAAATCACCGGTGCCACGGGAAGCTCATCTGCAATCTCCTGGACACTCTGTATCTTTGATCTTGATTTGTCATACAGGATATTGGCATAATTCAGTATGAGTCCATTACAGGAAAGCATGACGGAAACAATCTGATGCCCATAATCCTGACAGCCCTTTAAATGGGATTGATGGAAGTACGCTGCTTCAATTGGATGCCCGGCCTGTGACGAAGGCCTGGTATGCGAAGCAATCGTATCATCTACAATACAGAAAACAGGCTGTCCTAAGCGTTGCGCTTCCTGATAAATAACCTGTATGACGGCATTTTTCAAAGTATCCTGGAGAGCGGAATCATTCCACTTGCCGTGGTTCAGGAAAT
>CAJTFE010000132.1 GCA_910575725.1 Clostridia bacterium
ATCGCCCCAGAGCGGATTTGGAAGTATGGGTTTGCCTTTGAAGGGAAGAAGGTTCTCATCGGGTGAGCATAGTTCTTGGATTGAGAGCAAAGGTTCCAGTATGAGGTGGATGAGCGGATTGTGATGGGAGAGGATGCGGCCTGCACCTATCCCTGCCTGCTGAATGCAGAAAGTATCTATGCCGCATTCTGTACCAGACCGTAAACAGGAGCTTTGAGCGTCATAAGGGTATCTTTGATTTGAGACAGCAGTGGAAAACCTATGTTTTGTTTCTGATGACAGCCCGGGCAGACGGGTTGTATGATGGATATGGGGAGCTTGATTTTCTGTTTCCCTTTCCCAGGGTGAAAAGAGGTTCCAGGATTGTTCTCTACGGTGCGGGAGCCTATGGGCAGAGGATATACCATTTTCTGAAGAAAACGGGCTTTTGTTCCGTAGCCGCATGGGTAGACCGCAATTACAAGGAGCTTGGGCGTATGGGGC
>CAJTFE010000133.1 GCA_910575725.1 Clostridia bacterium
CCCAGAGCGGATTTGGAAGTATGGGTTTGCCTTTGAAGGGAAGAAGGTTCTCATCGGGTGAGCATAGTTCTTGGATTGAGAGCAAAGGTTCCAGTATGAGGTGGATGAGCGCATTGTAATGGGAGAGGATGCGGCCTGCACCTATCCCTGCCTGCTGAATGCAGAAAGTATCTATGCCGCATTCTGTACCAGACCGTAAACAGGAGCTTTGAGCGTCATAAGGGCATCTTTGATTTGAGACAGCAGTGGAAAACTTATGTTTTGTTTCTGATGACAGCCCGGGCAGACGGGTTGTATGATGGATATGGGGAGCTTGATTTTCTGTTTCCCTTTCCCAGGGTGAAAAGAGGTTCCAGGATTGTTCTCTACGGTGCGAGAGCCTATGGGCAGAGGATATACCATTTTCTGAAGAAAACGGGCTTTTGTTCCGTAGCCGCATGGGTAGACCGCAATTACAAGGAGCTTGGGCGTATGGGGC
>CAJTFE010000134.1 GCA_910575725.1 Clostridia bacterium
GCAGAGGCTGTGGCGGACAGGGGCACCACTTATGAAATCCACCAGGGAACGGCCATAATAGGCATGGATGCGGCAGGAACCCCTGGCCCCACAGCAGGGACATGTCTGCAGTTCAGGGCGGAACCCCTTCATAAAGGAATCAAACAGGGCTTTTGATGAACTTTTTATGCGGATTAGCTTGCAAAACAGGGAGTTTTCTCTTATCATAGTATATGTCGGTGGTGCCGGAGCCTCACAAGTGGGACACGATCCCGTATACGGCAGGCACACTGGTATGTGAGAGAAAGAACGAACTGTAGGAGGTGCTGTTCTTTCTCTTTTTTGTTCCATAAAAACTATATCGGAATGGCATGGGATGGTCAAGAGGGAAACGTGCCGCATCCTACAGCACGCTCTTGTAGATAGTATTTGACACTTGAGAATTAAATTTGACGTTTTTGTGCGGGAGACAGGAACTTTAGTTTGCTGGGCTACA
>CAJTFE010000135.1 GCA_910575725.1 Clostridia bacterium
ATACTGGGAGGAGCTGGTTTCCTTTACCAGAAGTATGTTTAATTCCACCTTTAAGACAAATCCCCATCTGGATAGGGCTATTATGACAGGCATTACAAGGGTGAGCAGAGAGTCTGTCTTTTCAGATTTGAATAACCTGGAGGTCGTGACGGCTACTTCTGAAAAATACGCAGACAGCTTTGGTTTTACAGAGAAAGAGGTTTTTGCAGCGTTAGATGAATTCGGGATGTCTGATAAAAAGCTGGAAGTAAAAAGCTGGTATGACGGGTTTACCTTTGGAAATTGCACAGATATCTACAATCCCTGGTCTATTTTAAATTATCTGGACAAAGGAAAATTAGATACTTATTGGGCCAATTCCAGCTCCAACAGCCTGGTAGGAAAGCTGCTTAGGGAAAGCGGCACGGATATCAAGCAGGACTTTGAAGCCCTTATTTCCGGCCAGTCAATCATAGCCCAGATAGA
>CAJTFE010000136.1 GCA_910575725.1 Clostridia bacterium
TTTGCGGACATCAAGGAGAATTGTTTTTCGCAGGCAAGAAAAAGAATATGTCAGAACATCCGGCGCCTTTATGACAGATATGATTTCCTGCTGGAGGGAAATTGCCTGCGAGAGGGGGAAAAGGAGCTTTATCGAAAGATTTCTGCCGAAATGGAGGATTATCTGGCAGTTGATTCCTTAAAATATCTTTGCGACTATTTGTCCCGTTATTATGGAAGAAAGGTGATTTTTCTTCTGGACGAGTATGACACGCCCATGCAGGAGGCTTATGTAGGCGGCTTTTGGGAGGAAATGGTTTCTTTTACCCGAAGCTTATTTAACGCCGCCTTTAAGACGAATCCATACCTGGAACGGGCCATTATGACAGGGATTACCCGGGTGAGCAAGGAGTCCGTTTTTTCGGATCTGAATAATCTGATGGTAGTCACAACCACCTCCGACGCCTATGCGGACTGTTTTGG
>CAJTFE010000137.1 GCA_910575725.1 Clostridia bacterium
AACTCCAGCTCCAACAGTCTGATAGGAAAGCTGATACGGGAAGGAAATAAGGAAATCAAGCAGGAATTTGAAAATCTGTTAAAAGGCGGAACGCTCAAGGTAGAGATAGATGAGCAGATTGTGTACGGGGAGCTTTACGGCAAGAAGAATTCTATCTGGAGCCTTCTGCTTGCAAGCGGTTATCTGAAAACCCTTGAGGTGGAATTCACGGAGGAAAACGGACAGTGGAATTACAGTCTGGTACTGACCAATAAAGAAGTGGGCATTATGTTTTCCAATATGATCCGCGGCTGGTTTTCCGGTTCCGACAGCAGCTATAACGAATTTATAAAAGCCTTGCTGAAAAATGATTTAAAGGCCATGAATGCCTATATGAACCGGGTAGCGCTTGCGACCTTCAGTTATTTTGATACAGGAAAGCGCCCTTCCGGTTCAGAGCC
>CAJTFE010000138.1 GCA_910575725.1 Clostridia bacterium
GGTTGGGTCACTGGCTTCGGGCGTTACCAACTCCCATGGTGTGACGGGCGGTGTGTACAAGACCCGGGAACGTATTCACCGCGACATGCTGATTCGCGATTACTAGCGATTCCAGCTTCATGTAGTCGAGTTGCAGACTACAATCCGAACTGAGACGTTATTTTTGAGATTTGCTTACATTCACACGCTCGCTTCCCTTTGTTTACGCCATTGTAGCACGTGTGTAGCCCAAATCATAAGGGGCATGATGATTTGACGTCATCCCCACCTTCCTCCAGGTTATCCCTGGCAGTCTCTCTAGAGTGCCCGGCTTCTTCCGCTGGCTACTAAAGATAAGGGTTGCGCTCGTTGCGGGACTTAACCCAACATCTCACGACACGAGCTGACGACAACCATGCACCACCTGTCTCGGATGCCCCGAAGGGAAGGAACGGTTA
>CAJTFE010000139.1 GCA_910575725.1 Clostridia bacterium
AAAAATACAATATAGTGATATTGACCCATACGGCGACTCCTATACTACAACCGCAGGCGTAATTTCTGTCTGCTCTATAAGTTATGAAATACTGACTGAAATTTGTGAAAGTGATTTAGAAAATCAAAGCAATTTGCTTAGATTATATAGAATCGTAGAACGCCAAGCTAATAATGTAAATGACATTTTGGGTGGCTTTGTTGAAGGCATTGATGATATTACTGGTCTATTTTAACATATCAAATATTTATTGATTTAGGTATCAAAAAGGTATCACACCCCACATCAAAAGCCGGAAAGCCCACTGTTTATGCGGCTTCCCGGCTTTCTGTTTACTATTCGAACTCCTCGGCGGATAGCTTGAACTGACTGTTTTTCCCTCATTTTTCAAACATATATTATCCATATTCTTTAAAAA
>CAJTFE010000140.1 GCA_910575725.1 Clostridia bacterium
CCAGTCAAACTCCCCGCCTGACATTGTCCCACCGCCGGTTCACGGCGGCTGGTTAGAAACCCAATACTGCAAGGGTGGTATCCCAACAGCGGCTCCATGGCAACTGGCGTCACCATTTCCTAGCCTCCCGCCTATCCTGTACATGCAGTACCGAATCCCAGTATCAAGCTGGAGTAAAGCTCCATGGGGTCTTTCCGTCCTGGCGCGGGTAGCCAGCATCTTCACTGGCACTTCAATTTCACCGGATGCATTGTTGAGACAGCGCTCAAATCATTACGCCTTTCGTGCGGGTCGGAACTTACCCGACAAGGAATTTCGCTACCTTAGGACCGTTATAGTTACGGCCGCCGTTTACTGGGGCTTAAGTTCAAAGCTTCGCGTTTCCGCTAACCTCTCCCCTTAACCTTCCAGCA
>CAJTFE010000141.1 GCA_910575725.1 Clostridia bacterium
CTGTCCTGCAGGAATTTCCCCAGGGCAAACCAGTAATGTCCTGTCGGCTCCATACCCGGTATTACAGCAGTTTTACCGTGTTTCGCCGCTATATCCTCCATCCATGCTTTGAATGTCTGGAACCCTGTCTCTGTGTTACTGAATTCCAGTGGCTTTCTGGTATATTCATAGTTGCGCCAGTCGAATGCCCTGGCATAGTGGGTTTCACTTCCTACATCGATTCCAACAATCAAAGTTTTTTCAGTTATGGATGCAATTTTTGCGTTTTGTGTGTTACAATTCATTTTAGATACCTCTCTGTTCAATAAGATTTTCACTAACCTGCAAGTCAGTAATCTTATTTTACTCTGAGGTATTTTTTTCTCAACCTTCTTTCTTGGAATTCCCTATACTTGAATTATACAGGAAGCTC
>CAJTFE010000142.1 GCA_910575725.1 Clostridia bacterium
AAACTCCCCGCCTGACATTGTCCCACCGCCGGTTCACGGCGGCTGGTTAGAAACCCAATACTGCAAGGGTGGTATCCCAACAGCGGCTCCATGGCAACTGGCGTCACCACTTCTCAGCCTCCCACCTATCCTGTACATGCAGTACCGAATCCCAGTATCAAGCTGGAGTAAAGCTCCATGGGGTCTTTCCGTCCTGGCGCGGGTAACCAGCATCTTCACTGGTACTTCAATTTCACCGGATGCATTGTTGAGACAGCGCTCAAATCATTACGCCTTTCGTGCGGGTCGGAACTTACCCGACAAGGAATTTCGCTACCTTAGGACCGTTATAGTTACGGCCGCCGTTTACTGGGGCTTAAGTTCAAAGCTTCGCGTTTCCGCTAACCTCTCCCCTTAACCTTCCAG
>CAJTFE010000143.1 GCA_910575725.1 Clostridia bacterium
TCATGGTAAAAAGCTGGTTCCGCAAAAGCCGGAAGGAATATAACGGATTTATCCAGGCATTACTGGAGGACGACGTGAAGGGGATGAACTTCTACATTAATAAGGTAGCTCTAGCAACCTTCAGTATCTTCGACGCCGGAAACAAGCCTTCAGAATCCGCAGAGCCGGAACGCTTTTACCACGGCTTTGTGCTGGGACTGCTGGTAGAGCTGTCTGACCGCTATACCGTAAGCTCTAACCGTGAAAGCGGCTTTGGCCGGTATGACGTGATGATGGAGCCAAAGGGAGACGACGACGCAGTCATTCTGGAGTTCAAAGTACAGGATCCGGAGGATGAGAAGGACTTGTCCGATACGGTAAGAGCTGCA
>CAJTFE010000144.1 GCA_910575725.1 Clostridia bacterium
ACACTTTCACGGCTGTGCCGTGAATAATCTAGGCATAGCACTCCAAAGTAAATATGAATCTAATTTTTACAAAAAATTTCGTAGAGGAACTTGCTCTACGAAAAATATAATTATTAACTGGGGAGATATGGATTTTTATTTAATTATTTGGAATATAATTTTGAACTTTCGAGATAAAAATCTTTGTTACTATTGAAATAAATATAGAAATTTTAGATTTATATGAATATATTCTATTGAAAATCTTTGCTAATAACTCTTTTTCCTTCGTAGAGCAAGTTCCTCTACGAAAAATATAACCAATATATTAGTTATTCTAATTTATACTATAACTTCTTTCCATTCTCAGCAATCAATTCTGCATATAA
>CAJTFE010000145.1 GCA_910575725.1 Clostridia bacterium
GATGACCGATGGAAATTCCGCCTCCATAGATATTCACCTTATTCTTGTCAAGCCCCAGATCCCGGCTCACCGCATAAGCCTGGCTGGCAAAGGCCTCATTGATCTCGAACATATCAATCTCTTTCAGATTCAGCCTAAGCCTGTCTGCAAGCTTCTCACTGGAAAACTTCGGGGAATACCCCATAAGCTCCGCGTCAAAGCCTGCCACTGCAAAGCCTTCTATCTTAAGCTTCGGCGTTACCCCCAGCTCCTTTGCCTTCTCTGCCGACATCACCACCACGGCAGCCGCGCCGTCATTTAAGCTGGAGGAGTTTCCTGCCGTCACCGTGCCGTCCTTTACAAA
>CAJTFE010000146.1 GCA_910575725.1 Clostridia bacterium
TTGGAGGCTCCGTCACGTACTTTTGTATGTAAAAGGACGGTTCCGATGGATCCGCAGATGAGGGAGAGCTGCTCATTCGAGTAGCTGCAGCCGTTATCGACATAGAGCTTTGATGGGATTCCATGGGCTGCCACGGCATCCTTGAGCACCTTCTGGAAGTTATAGGCATTATCGTTATAGAAGAGGCCGCCGCCCACCAGAAAACGAGAATGGTCATCAATAATCATAATGCAGTAGACTCTCCTGCGCTGGCCGTGCTCCGTGATATAAGGCAGGTAACAGGTATCGGCCTGCCACATCTTCCCAAAGGCGTCTTCTTCAAATGCCTT
>CAJTFE010000147.1 GCA_910575725.1 Clostridia bacterium
CTGCTGTCGAATTATCTGAGCCGTTATTACGGGAAAAAGGTGATAATCCTTTTGGACGAATACGACACGCCTATGCAGGAAGCCTATGTAAACGGTTACTGGGAGGAGCTGGCAGCATTTATCAGAACGCTGTTTAATTCCACCTTTAAGACAAACCCGTATATGGAGCGGGCGGTTATGACAGGAATCACCCGTGTAAGCAGGGAATCCATTTTTTCGGATCTCAATAATCTTGAGGTGGTAACAACCACTTCGGAAAAGTATGCAGACAGCTTTGGGTTTACAGAAGAGGAGGTTTTTGCAGCCCTGGACGAATTTGGCCTGGC
>CAJTFE010000148.1 GCA_910575725.1 Clostridia bacterium
TGTGGCTGAGAAGTATCATGTGACAAGGGAAGAGCAGGATCAGTTTGCCCTGGAAAGCCATCAGAAGGCCTGCGCCGCTATCAAGGCCGGGAAGTTTAAGGAGGAGATTCTTCCGGTAGAGCTGAAAGACCGGAAGGGCAATGTCACGGTATTTGATACGGACGAAGGCCCCAGGGACGGTCAGACCATAGAGAAGCTGGCAAAGCTTCGCCCGTGTTTTGTAAAGGACGGCACGGTGACGGCAGGAAACTCCTCCAGCTTAAATGACGGCGCGGCTGCCGTGGTGGTGATGTCGGCAGAGAAGGCAAAGGAGCTGGGG